>NZ_JASHBJ010000016.1:0-525 GCF_047464715.1 Streptococcus infantis | reverse complement strand
CCGGAAGTAGTTGGGGGTTGCCCCCTGTGAGATATGGAAGTCGCTTAGCTCGAGGGAGTTTAGCTCAGCTGGGAGAGCATCTGCCTTACAAGCAGAGGGTCAGCGGTTCGATCCCGTTAACTCCCATTTAAGCGGGTGTAGTTTAGTGGTAAAACTACAGCCTTCCAAGCTGTTGTCGCGAGTTCGATTCTCGTCACCCGCTTTGAACTTTGTTCAAATACCAAGTTTTTAACTTGGGCGCGTAGCTCAGGTGGTTAGAGCGCACGCCTGATAAGCGTGAGGTCGGTGGTTCGAGTCCACTCGTGCCCATTTTTTATAAATATGGTCCGTTGGTCAAGGGGTTAAGACACCGCCTTTTCACGGCGGTAACACGGGTTCGAATCCCGTACGGACTATTTTGATGGAGGATTACCCAAGTCCGGCTGAAGGGAACGGTCTTGAAAACCGTCAGGCGTGTAAAAGCGTGCGTGGGTTCGAATCCCACATCCTCCTTTATTTATTATTAACGCGGGATGGAGCAGCTCG
>NZ_JASHBJ010000015.1:0-688 GCF_047464715.1 Streptococcus infantis | reverse complement strand
GTAGGAGTCTGGGCCGTGTCTCAGTCCCAGTGTGGCCGATCACCCTCTCAGGTCGGCTATGTATCGTTGCCTTGGTGAGCCGTTACCTCACCAACTAGCTAATACAACGCAGGTCCATCTGGTAGTGGTGCAATTGCACCTTTCAAGCAGCTATCATGCGATATCTACTGTTATGCGGTATTAGCTATCGTTTCCAATAGTTATCCCCCACTACCAGGCAGGTTACCTACGCGTTACTCACCCGTTCGCAACTCATCCGGAAAGAGCAAGCTCCTTCCTTCAGCGTTCTACTTGCATGTATTAGGCACGCCGCCAGCGTTCGTCCTGAGCCAGGATCAAACTCTCATTAAAAGTTTGAGTTCTCACTCATTTCTGTCACTGACAGATTTATTGTTTTTTTCATTGTTCAGTACTACAACATCAGTTGTAGTGCCCTGCACATTGGTTCGTCTTGTTCAGTTTTCAAAGGTCTTTGTCGCGCTTGCGACAACTATATTAGTATATCACAGTCATTTTTCTCTGTCAACAGGTTTTTTTAACTTTTTTTATAACCTGTTTCCATCAACCGCAATACACCCATAGTCCGTACGGGATTCGAACCCGTGTTACCGCCGTGAAAAGGCGGTGTCTTAACCCCTTGACCAACGGACCCTGAGCTTGTCAACTCTTTCTATTATACCTACTTTTT
>NZ_JASHBJ010000013.1:0-3076 GCF_047464715.1 Streptococcus infantis | reverse complement strand
GCTATGAAGACAGGTTGGCTCAAAGACAAGGAACTCTGGTACTATCTAGACAAAGAAGGAGTCATGTTAACAGGGTTTCAAGAGATTGATGGTTCCCGTTATTACCTGAACGCAAGCGGTGCTATGCAAACTGGTTGGAAACAACTGAATGGTAACTGGTACTATTTCCAAACAAATGGTTCTCTCCTAAGAAATGGAACAAGTCCTGACGGGTACAAGCTCAATGCAGATGGAATTTGGACGACTGTTACAACCGAGGTAACAACTCAGGAACAAACGGTAGCAAATAGTCAGGGGCACATTTTCGAAACAACAGAAGTAGAGAGAACTCAACAAACAGAAAGCTCATCTGTAACGTCTGAGGAAAAAAATCAATCTACTGAACCTGAGACACAAGCGAGCCAAGAGAAGAATTAAGTTTCTAAATAAATTATAATTAAATTTTTCTACAATAAAAACACCTATAAAGCTTAAGCTTTATAGGTGTTTTGTTAACTTCGTTTGATTTTAGCACGAACTAGATTTAGTGCATAGTGAAGTGTTTTATCTTTGATAACAAAGAATTCTAAATCATAATTAGTGTTCTATATTAGATGTCAATGAACATTCCAACGCCATTCTTTTGATAAAATCATTTAAATCTTGTATAATAGATAGAACTGAAAGTATGAGGTTACGAACTATGAAAATGAAACAAATCAGTGATACGACTTTAAAAATCACTATGTCTTTAGAAGATTTGATGGATCGTGGAATGGAAATCGCAGACTTTCTCGTTCCACAAGAAAAAACAGAAGAGTTCTTCTACGCCATTTTGGATGAGTTAGAAATGCCAGACAGTTTCTTGGATACAGGCATGCTTAGCTTCCGAGTGACACCAAAGCCTGACAAGGTTGATGTCTTTGTAACTAAGTCAAAGATTGACCAAAATTTGGATTTTGAGGACTTGGCAGACCTTCCTGACATGGATGAACTAGCAAAAATGTCTCCAGATGAGTTCTTGAAAACATTGGAAAAAACCATGGCAGAGAAAACTAAAGAAGACATTGAAGCTATCCAATCTCTAGAGCAGGTTGAGAAAGAGGAAGAAGCGGCGATTGATGAAATTGCTGAGGTGAATGAAGGGAAAAGAGAACCTTATATCTACTACATCCTACGCTTTGACGACTTAACTAGTTTGGTTTCTTTTGCGAAAACAGTTGATTACCAAATGGAGACTTCAGAACTTTACAAAATGAACGACCAATACTATCTAACAGTCTTGGTTGATGTGGAAGATCATCCAAGTCTTTATCCAGCTTGGTTATTGGCTCGCATGCGTGAATTTGCTGATGATAGTGATATCAGCCGTTCAGTTCTTCAAGAATACGGCCAAGTTATCATTAATCATGATGCTGTTCAAGGACTCCAAAAAGTATAATGATGGTTATAAATGAGACAGAGATGGACATTCTCTGTCTTTTTTGGTTAGAAAATAGGTGAGTCAACAGAACGTGGACTATGCCCCTAGCTTGCTAAAATGATGAAAAAACGATATCATAGAAAGGAGTAAGTGAGGTAAAGTATGGACCAAGGACAATTACAAAAAGAGGTAGAGGAAATCCTAGAAGATGTATTAGCAAAAGCTTCTCTCCATGAGGGAGCTCTCTTTGTTTTGGGCTTATCTTCCAGTGAGGTGATAGGAGGACACATCGGGAAAGCCTCTAGTCAAGAAATTGGAGAATTGATTGTTCAAAAAATATTAGAGATTCTGTCAGCGAAAGGTATCCATCTAGCAGTTCAAGGATGCGAACATGTCAATCGAGCCTTGGTAGTGGAACGAGAGGTTGCTATCAAATACAATCTCGAAATTGTGAGCGTTCTACCGACTCTGCATGCGGGAGGTTCTGGTCAATTGGCGGCCTTTCGCTATATGAAAGACCCAGTTGAGGTCGAATTTATCAAAGCTGATGCAGGTCTTGATATTGGAGATACGGCTATTGGGATGCATATCAAGCATGTTCAAGTACCTATACGTCCAGTTTTAAAATCAATCGGCCATGCCCACGTAACTGCGCTCGCTAGTCGTCCAAAACTGATTGGAGGGGCGCGTGCTCAATACCCACAAGATGCTATTAGGAAATCGTAAAATGGAAAAGAAACAAGTTGAAAAGGTTATAAAATATTCTATTAGAAAGTTCTCTGTTGGAGTGGGTTCTGCTATCATCGGGGCCTTGCTTTTTGGTGCTAATAACCTCTTGCTTGATCAAGTAGCAGCTAATGAAGTTTGTGAGCCAAATCAGGTACACTATCGCTATTTGGCAGAGCAAGAGCTGACAGAAGCTGAAAAAGCCCTTATTCATAGAGAGCTTCCGTCGAATTTAGAACAAGATGATATTGTTTATCTTGTTTATAGAAAAAAAGAAGTTGGAAGCCAGCAGTTACCAAGTACTGGAACTAAAGAATTAGCGCTAGCGGGGCTCGGTTTTGCAACTGCTTCTTTAGCGGTCCTCTTAATATCTAAGAAATATCGCAATAAGGTAGTTGGAATCCTACTGATTGGTGCCCTTGGAGGTAGTTACTTTATTCCTCTTACTGCTAAGGCTTTTGAAAATCAGGTCCTACAATCTTATAATCAGACACTCTCTTCATGTAGTAAAGAAGATTTAGCGAATGGAGTTATTCAAATTGATGGGTATGACTACATTGGGTACTTCAAAGAAGCAGACTTGAAAGTCTCTATCCCAGATAATACTCATGATGAAAAATTGACTACAGGTCAAGTAACACAAGAAGAAACTCATGAAGGTGAGCCTCTTGTTCAACCGAATCAACCCGCTCAAACCGAGGAAACTACAGCTAAAGGAACTCAAGAAGAAGGCCATGTAGGCGAATCTCTTGTCCAGGAAGAACTCCCAGCCTATACAGGCGAAGTAACTGCTAAAGGAACTCAAGAAGAAGGCCATGTAGGCGAATCTCCAATCCAACCTGAACTTCCAGAATATACAGGCGAAGTGACAGCCAAGGGTACTCAAGAGGAAGGTCATGTGGGTGAATCTCTTATTCAGCCAGAACTTCCAGAATATACAGGCGAAGT
>NZ_JASHBJ010000012.1:0-3217 GCF_047464715.1 Streptococcus infantis | reverse complement strand
GTATAATTCTTCGCCCTATCAGTATTCGGATAGGTCTCATAAGCCCAAGCTGGCTCTAGGTTTTCCTCTACACCTATCAATTCTTCAACCATTCAATTTCTCCATTTTCCGTTCTCAGTTCTCAGTTCTCCCTTTGGGGTGTCGTAGTCCCCCAAGGGAGTCAATCCCGATACCTATCAGGATCAAACCCTTTATTAATCAGCTCCCTTTCCGCCTTCAGTGCCTCTTCCTTCAGCTTTTCCGCCTGCCTAAAATGGACATCTGAACCTCCGAAATCACCCATGGCATACTGCATACCTTGAGCAAATTCGCGATCTGCTTCCCTTTTCTTATCTTGCCACTCCGTGAACAATTCCGGTTCTTTTTTAGACCATTCAGCCAAATAATTTTTAAGTTTAGCTTCTCTACGTTCTCGGATTCTATCCAACACAAATTTAAACATAGTTTTTTTCCTTTTTTCTTTCCAGATTTTCGCTGACTTATTCCACGGTCCACTTGACAGCAAGTAACCTTCGCTGACGTCCTGCTGACGTGTCCACCCGTCGGCCTAAAGCCTCTCGGCTGGCACGTGCTAGCGTACTCTGCTCAGCTTGCCATCAAGTGGCTTTCGCGGCATAAGCTCAAATCACACTAAATTGTTATACGATCGCTTTCGTCCGATGTCATACAATTTTTGGAACGTATCGAGAGTATTTAGCCCATTCTGATACAAGTTCGGGACGAAGAACATACTTGGTTGCGTGCTATGTCCAGATAGGAAATACCATCCTCTGTACTTCCCTGGGTTATTAGTAACCCTATCAGCATACCCAGATGAAAAAATCTGAGTAACCATTTCTGAGGTAGACTTACCGAGCAATAAACGCAAACAAGCATTACTGCGGATCCCAGCAGGAGCAGAATTAACATCAGCTACCTGCAGGAGATCAATAAGGATATACAAAGAACTACGGCCAACCATTGCGATATTCTTCAAGTAAGCGTGTAATTTGGTTTTATCCTTACCTAACGCCTCAGATAAGGCCCCTAATTCCTCACAGAAGATAAATACCGGTCTAGCATTCAGATCTTTACCATTCAAGCCTACAACGCCTCTAGAAGCGATCTCTGACCCTATACGCTCATTCCTGATATTCATATCCTGTACTAGTCGATCAAGCAGATCAAGAATGTCATCAGGTGTAGACGCTACATTTTGGGACCCTAAAATCTTTTTAAAACCGCTCAACTCTTGTTTGTAGTCAAGAATATAAACATCAGCTCCAGCACCTAGTGCTTGGGCAAGCAAGGCTAATGCCGTAGTTGTTTTATACGATCCTGTAAGCCCCGAAATAATCGCATGTGGCTGCGATGGATAATCCCAGTAAAGTGGCTCATTACCAGCCATCAGTTGCAACCTATAAGGGTCTTCTGGAACCAGATCTTCAATCGATCGAGGAACGTATGACAAATCAGTAGTTACATCAGCTAACTCAAAGCGATAGTACAAACCATCAGCGGTTTGTATCGGTTCAGACACCGCATAACCAGCATATTTACCGGTCCTCAAAGAAGAGTTTACCGCTTCCGCTACTTTTGCGACATCTGATACTGATGGCAACTTCTCTACCTGCAGTACCGTTCGATTATCCTCTACGAGGAAATCGCACGCTGGGACATCTACAACTGATTCGCCTACAATCTTCCGCACAAGTCCAGCTGATAACAAACCTTTTTCTACGTCCTTAATCGCACGTCTATGCGTCATATATCCGCTATAACCGCCAAAGGTTTTCAGATCTTTAGCAAACCTTACAACCCTAACAGTCAATACAAGCAAGACCACAAGAAAAGCTACCAGTAAAAACCAAAAGCTAAAGACTGACAACCAATCCAGAACCACACCTAAGCGATCTAAAGCAACCGTAAGCATTCGGACCAGCCAAGCAAAGACTAACACAAGAAAAGCAACACCATTCAGGAATAAGGGCCTTTGATACAGCACCCACTCCATCCTGCCTCGATAATTACGCTTAAAAGTTTTAGCCATTAGTACGCTCCACTTCTCGGAAAGCAGATACTACTTTAATCGATTTAGGGTTACGCAACCAATAAATAGATACCCCAAAATGATTATCCGGACGCTCACTACTAGCTTCAGCTTCTACATAGTAAACAGCATTTTCTTCCAAAGTTAGTTTCTTGTTATGCTTAATGCTGACCACTCCACCTTTCGGGTCCCGTTTAGACGGCAACAAAGCAAACTGATGCGTATATTGCCCATCCGTACTCTCTCGCACTTCTGCACCAAGGTAAACCACTACCGCTTTAACAACAACAGCTTCTTTTTCAAAGCTATTCAACAGATCTTTAGCTTTCGCCATATTTCTACACACCGTACAATTACAACGCTTTTTTGTGCCGGTGTCCTCAATTATCCATATAGAACACAAAAAAGTCGCAATCAACAGAGACCCTCTAAAGAGGGGCCACGTCAATTGCGACTATCTATTTTTCCAAAGTTAAACAAATCCTCTAAATCATAGAGAATAGCATAAAATGCTTGAATTCCTACCACAAATGCGATAGAATATTAAGGTAAATAAGAAAAATATTGATAGCCATTGGCGTGGCTGTTTCGGAAATTGGACTGTTTGGCGACAGTCCTTTTTACATTCCTAACATACTGTTATTATACACTAATCCAAAAATGCTCGCAACATTTTGGACATCGAACCCACCCTCCCTCCTCCGCCTATAATCAGGCTTTCGCTTCGATAGATCTTACAACTTTTAGTTGCTCCACTTCCTTTTCTAAAAGTTCCATTTTAGCTAATTCTCGCTCCCGTTTACGTTCAATATCCCGATATCTACGAGACGAAACATAATTTTTGATATACAGAGTATTATTAGCTAGATAGTCATCCCATGTCTCATTATGCTCTAAGCAATATTCCACCAAATCAGCAAACTCCAGAACATCATTATCAATAATGAAATGCATAATCTCTTTACGAGTTTCCTGATCCTCTCCAATTGTAGATTTAAAATAAGGTTCAATATCATACTGACCTATAATCTTAATATCAGATCGGTTATACTGATACTTTTCTGGGTTATCAATATGCGTAAAATATCGCACTAACCCTTTAGGATTTGAGCATTTTTGAGGTCTGGCAATACCTTTAAGTTTCCTACCCCATTCGGCAAGCATACTCATTCTAATCCAAGACGACCC
>NZ_JASHBJ010000011.1:0-2500 GCF_047464715.1 Streptococcus infantis | reverse complement strand
GTTGAGACAGTGCCCAAATCATTACGCCTTTCGTGCGGGTCGGAACTTACCCGACAAGGAATTTCGCTACCTTAGGACCGTTATAGTTACGGCCGCCGTTTACTGGGGCTTCAATTCATACCTTCGAGTTACCTCTAAGCACTCCTCTTAACCTTCCAGCACCGGGCAGGCGTCACCCCCTATACATCATCTTACGATTTAGCAGAGAGCTGTGTTTTTGATAAACAGTTGCTTGGGCCTATTCACTGCGGCTGACCTAAAGTCAGCACCCCTTCTCCCGAAGTTACGGGGTCATTTTGCCGAGTTCCTTAACGAGAGTTCTCTCGCTCACCTGAGGCTACTCGCCTCGACTACCTGTGTCGGTTTGCGGTACGGGTAGAGTATGTTTAAACGCTAGAAGCTTTTCTTGGCAGTGTGACGTCACTAACTTCGCTACTAAACTTCGCTCCCCATCACAGCTCAATGTTATAGAACTAAGCATTTAACTCAATTCACACCTCACTGCTTAGACAGACACTTCCAATCGTCTGCTTTAGTTAGCCTACTGCGTCCCTCCATCACTACATACTCTAGTACAGGAATATCAACCTGTTGTCCATCGGATACACCTTTCGGTCTCTCCTTAGGTCCCGACTAACCCAGGGCGGACGAGCCTTCCCCTGGAAACCTTAGTCTTACGGTGGACAGGATTCTCACCTGTCTTTCGCTACTCATACCGGCATTCTCACTTCTATGCGTTCCAGCGCTCCTCACGGTACACCTTCGCCACACATAGAACGCTCTCCTACCATACCTATAAAGGTATCCACAGCTTCGGTAAATTGTTTTAGCCCCGGTACATTTTCGGCGCAGGGTCACTCGACTAGTGAGCTATTACGCACTCTTTGAATGAATAGCTGCTTCTAAGCTAACATCCTAGTTGTCTGTGCAACCCCACATCCTTTTCCACTTAACAATTATTTTGGGACCTTAGCTGGTGGTCTGGGCTGTTTCCCTTTCGACTACGGATCTTAGCACTCGCAGTCTGACTGCCGACCATAATTCATTGGCATTCGGAGTTTATCTGAGATTGGTAATCCGGGATGGACCCCTCACCCAAACAGTGCTCTACCTCCAAGAATCTTGATGTCGACGCTAGCCCTAAAGCTATTTCGGAGAGAACCAGCTATCTCCAAGTTCGTTTGGAATTTCTCCGCTACCCACAAGTCATCCAAGCACTTTTCAACGTGCCCTGGTTCGGTCCTCCAGTGCGTCTTACCGCACCTTCAACCTGCTCATGGGTAGGTCACATGGTTTCGGGTCTACGACATAATACTAAGACGCCCTATTCAGACTCGGTTTCCCTACGGCTCCGTCTCTTCAACTTAACCTCGCATCATATCGTAACTCGCCGGTTCATTCTACAAAAGGCACGCTCTCACCCATTAACGGGCTCGAACTTGTTGTAGGCACACGGTTTCAGGTTCTATTTCACTCCCCTCCCGGGGTGCTTTTCACCTTTCCCTCACGGTACTGGTTCACTATCGGTCACTAGGGAGTATTTAGGGTTGGGAGATGGTCCTCCCAGATTCCGACGGGATTTCACGTGTCCCGCCGTACTCAGGATACTGCTAGGTACAAAGACTATTTAAAATACGAGGCTCTCACTCTCTTTGGCTGATCTTCCCATATCATTCTTCTATAGTCTTTGAGTCCACATTGCAGTCCTACAACCCCGAAGAGTAAACTCTTCGGTTTGCCCTCCTGCCGTTTCGCTCGCCGCTACTAAGGCAATCGCTTTTGCTTTCTCTTCCTGCAGCTACTTAGATGTTTCAGTTCACTGCGTCTTCCTCCTCATATCCTTAACAGATATGGGTAACAGGTAGTACCTGTTGGGTTCCCCCATTCGGAAATCCCTGGATCATCGCTTACTTACAGCTACCCAAGGCATATCGTCGTTTGTCACGTCCTTCTTCGGCTCCTAGTGCCAAGGCATCCACCGTGCGCCCTTATTAACTTAACCTTATTTTTTTTGACCTTTCAGTCATAAACTCTTATTAATACTACAGCGTTTTCGGTTTATTTTCTTGTTACTATTTGATATAGATATTCAATTTTCAATGTGCATTACTTGGTGATCTCTCACCAATGGAGCCTAGCGGGATCGAACCGCTGACCTCCTGCGTGCAAAGCAGGCGCTCTCCCAGCTGAGCTAAGGCCCCACAAGACCTCTCAAGACTAAACAAGACCAATGTGCATTCCTTATCCTTAGAAAGGAGGTGATCCAGCCGCACCTTCCGATACGGCTACCTTGTTACGACTTCACCCCAATCATCTATCCCACCTTAGGCGGCTGGCTCCTAAAAGGTTACCTCACCGACTTCGGGTGTTACAAACTCTCGTGGTGTGACGGGCGGTGTGTACAAGGCCCGGGAACGTATTCACCGCGGCGTGCTGATCCGCGATTACTAGCGATTCCGACTTCATGTAGGCGAGTTGCAGCCTACAATCCGAACTGAGA
>NZ_JASHBJ010000010.1:0-12235 GCF_047464715.1 Streptococcus infantis | reverse complement strand
CAGGATACCGCTTCGTAGAGACTAAGAAACTTCCAAACGGCGACACAGAACATGTCTACGAAAAAGTGAAGACTAGTCACAAGGATAAAGACGGAAATGAAATTCCAGGATATCCAACAGAAGACGGCGAAAATCCTAAGAAAGACATTCCAGGATACCGCTTCGTTGAAACTAAGAAGTTGCCAAACGGTGATACAGTACATGTCTACGAAAAGATCACAACAACTCACGTTGACGAAAATGGAAACCCAATTCCAGGATATCCAACTGAGGATGGAGAACAACCTAAGAAAGAAATTCCAGGTTATGAGTTTGTGGAGACTGTTGTAGATGCAAATGGAAACATCCAACACATCTACAAGAAAGTTGTAACTCCAGAAAAACCAGAAGCTCCAGTTAAACCAGCTCCAGCTAAGGAAAATACTCCTCAATTGCCAAACACAGGTACTAAGGATAATGCTAGCCTTGCTGCCCTTGGTTTAGTAGGTGTCTTGAGTGGATTTGGACTTATGGCTCGTAAAAAGAAAGAAGATTAATTAATTCTGTAAAGTAGTGGAAAAGTCAACTTTCTAATTAAAAACTAGTGTATCAAATGATGCACTAGTTTTTTTGATTGCTTGTATTAAGAATCGAACTATGCTACAATCATCTAAAAGAAGCAAGGACATCAAGAAATGAAAAGTGAATACCAAAAAATGATTGCGGGAGAACCTTATCACCCGTTCGATCCAGAACTTCGTGCTCTAGCACAAACAGCACGACAAAAGCAAGCTTCTTTTAATGCAGAAGTCGATCCAGTAAAAGGTATGGAAATCATCAAAGGATGGTTTGGTTCTACTGGTGAAAATCTCTATGTCAATACTCGTTTGGTGGTGGATTATGGTGTCAATATTCATTTGGGAGAAAATTTTTATTCCAATTGGAATCTAACCATGTTGGATGTTTGTCCAATTACCATTGGTGACAATGCTATGATTGGTCCTAACTGCCAGTTTTTAACACCTCTTCATCCCCTGGATCCCGACGAACGAAATTCGGGGATAGAATTTGGTAAGCCTATCACGATTGGGAAAAACTTCTGGGCAGGTGGTGGGGTTATTGTCCTTCCAGGTGTTACACTAGGTGATAACGTTGTTGCAGGAGCAGGAGCTGTCATTACTAAATCTTTTGGTGATAATGTAGTTCTGGCAGGCAACCCAGCACGAGTTATCAAAGAAATTCCAGTCAAAGAAGAAAATTAAAAGAACAGCAAGATGCTGTTCTTTTTTTACCATAAGCAATGAGTATTAATGAAGTTCGGATGTGGTTAAGAAAATTTTCAGAAAAAATTCAGGCTTCTTTTAGGAAACTCCCGTAGACTAGGGTCATGTAAATGAAAGATGAGGAACTGAGCATGAAAGCAAAAAAATGGACATTCTTATTAACGAGTATAGCAACTCTAGCACTGGTGACAGCTTGTACCCAGTCAACTTCAAATACAACAGCTAGCAATACCGCAACAAACACCACATCAACTACAAACGCTAAGAAAACTAGCTATTTTACGGATAAAGACTATGATACTTCTTACGATGAAAAGACGGCAGCAACTGTAACTCTGTCAGGGTCATCTGCAACTGTTTCTGGTGAAGGAGTTGCCGTATCAGGATCTACCGTTACAATCTCTAAGTCAGGTACCTATGTAATTTCTGGCCAATCTGACGGTATTCAAATCAAGATTGAAGCTGAAAAAACAGATGATGTGCATCTCGTACTAAACGGTGTGACCATGACCAATACCAATGCTGCTATTTCTGCAAAATCAGCAAGTCATGTTTATGTGACCCTAGTAGATGGAACTACAAATAGCTTGTCAGATTATGCTACTAATAGTGATGAAAAGGCCGATGCAGCCTTCTTCTCTAAAGTAGATTTGACCATCAATGGTAAAGGTACCCTCAATGTAGATGGTAAGAAAAATAACGGTATTAAAGCAAACGATACGCTTCATATCACAGGTGGGACTTATAATATCACAGCAGTCGGAGATGCCTTTAATGTCAATGATGAACTTAACATTACTGGCACAACCATGACCGTCGATGCCAAGGAGGACGGCGTCAAGGTAGACAATGATGACGATACATCTGTTGGGACCATGTATCTCTCTGACAATACTATTACTGTTACTGCCGGTGATGATGGTATCCACGCATCAGGTGATTTGGTTATCGATAGTGGTACCTATACTGTTAAGAATTCTACAGAAGGGCTTGAAGGTAAGTCTATCACTATTAACGGTGGAGACATTACTATTTACGCAACAGACGATGGTGTCAATGCAGCCAACAAAAATGCCCAACAAAGTGAAATTTTCTTCACCATGAATGGAGGGAATTTGACCGTTGAAGTTGGTCAAGGAGACACTGATCCGATTGACTCAAATGGTAATATCACTGTCACAGGTGGAACTATTAAGATGACTGGTCAAACAGGATTTGACTTTGATGGAACAGCTAGCTATACAGGTGGAGATATCTACCTCAATGGTGAGAAACAAACTGAGATTGTTAATTCTATGCCTGGAGGCGGAGGAGCACCTGGTGGTGGCCCTCAAGGGAATGATGGCTCTGGTGGTCAGCCATAAAAGAAAACTCTCCTTTCTCGAAAGAGAAGGGAGAGTTTTTATGTTTTTAGGACGAGAAAGAATTATTCTCCGTCTTTTTTAAAGATGTTTTTTACGCCAGATACTGCACCTTCGACAGCTTCTTTTGCATCTTCAGCAACTTCTTTAGCTTTTGAAGCTACCTTTTCTGCAGCTCCTTCTGCTTGAGTTTTTGTATCGCCAGTTAGTTTACCAAAACCTTCTTTAACAGAACCTTTAGCTTGGTTGAATTTTTCTTCGATTGACATGGGGGATACCTCCGTTAATTTTTTGTATTATCTAAATTACATTAGATATTAATTTAAGTATATACCCTTTTATACTAAAAAGCAAAAAACTGATACGAAAAGCATCAGTTTATTTTCTTAATAGGTTACAACATTCAATTGACCTTTATCATATTCAGCGATAAAGATATTTGAGACTTCTTCGAAACCTTCTTCTTTCAATTTTTCTGTTAGCCATTCTTCAGTTTTGCCAATAGTTTCTAGAATTTCAACTTGGACAACACCGTCTGTAATGACTGGGTATTTAGGATTTTCGTCACCCATTCTTACGACAATCAATTGTCCATTTTGCTCAATCACAGCTCGCTTGACATCTTTCAGTTGGAAGATTCCTTGAGAGCGCAATTTAAGAGCTACATCTGCAGCCGCAAGACCTTTTGAGCGACAGGCTTCAGGATCTAACTTACCATTTTTGATGATAATAGTTGGTTTCCCGTCAATTAAGTGTTTGAAAAAGGAAATATTGGTATTCAACCATTTAAGGAGCAGGATGAGAATAGTCCAGATGATTAAGATTGTTACGTATTGGATGATGGTAATCGAGCTATTGTAGATAACCCCACCGATAATACCCCCGAGAACAAAGTTCTGGATTTGATCTACTGCAGAACTTGGTGCTAAATTTCCTTTACCTGTTACGTTAATAACAAAAACAAGAGAAAGTAGCCCCAAGGCCAATTTAATTGCAATCGTAGCAAAAAAGCTTATCATTTTTCAACCTCCACGAGTTCAACGTCTGATTTATAGAGTTCCATCTTTTCTAACAAATAGCTATCTTGGTCAGTCCCGCTAATGGCGCGATAAAAATTGTCGCCAACCTTAATAATAGCTCCATCAGTAGTAGCTGAAGTATTGACATAAATATCTTTTTTATCAACACCTAACTCTTTTGATACAATCTCGATGAAGTGTAAGGAACTACGAAATTGATTATCATTGGATTGGCTGTTTTGAAAATTCGTAATGCTAATCAATACAAAAGCAATTAACGTCAAAATAGAAATGAGCGATAATTCACGGAACTTACTCCCTCTTTTATCTTTGAAAGCCTTAAATGCAAAGAATCCAGTCACAATCACTAAGAGCGTCGACACAATAATCATGGTCCAATTCTGTTGACTAATCTGACTGAGAACATAGTCATATGAATAGAATTTCATAAGATTTCTCCCTTTTTTAAATTCAATCTATTATAAACTAATTCCTAAGCTATAGCAATTTTATTATGACGAAAAAAGCATTTAATTGTTGTTTCCTACTTAAGGTAGGTTTTTCTGATTTGACTTAGCCTCCCGTCTTGACTTTCGTTTAGCTTTTGATATAATAGTAAAAATTTAGAGGAGGTGCTCTATGATTCAAAAACACGTCATTCCTATTTTAGAGTTTGATGATAATCCTCAGGCAGTCATCATGCCAAATCACGAAGGATTGGATTTACAGTTGCCAAAGAAGTGCATCTATGCATTTTTGGAGGAGGAGATTGATCGTTATGCTCGAGAAGTAGGAGCAGAGTGCGCAGGCGAGTTCATTTCTGCCACTAAGACCTACCCGGTTTATGTCATGGACTACAAAGGCGAAAAAGTGTGTCTAGCCCAAGCTCCTGTCGGTTCTGCCCCTGCGGCCCAGTTTATGGATTGGTTGATTGGCTATGGTGTGGAGCAAATCATTTCCACTGGAACTTGTGGAGTCCTAGCCGATATAGAGGAAAATGCCTTTCTCGTCCCTGTTCGCGCTCTGCGAGATGAGGGGACCAGCTACCACTATGCAGCGCCTTCTCGTTATATGGATGTACATGTAGAGGCGATTTCTGCTATCGAGGAAGTCTTGGAACAACTAGGCGTTCCTTATGAAGAAGTTATGACCTGGTCGACAGACGGCTTTTACCGAGAAACAGCTGAAAAAATTGCCTATCGTAAGGAAGAAGGCTGTGCAGTTGTGGAGATGGAGTGTGCAGCTCTTGCAGCAGTTGCCCGGCTTCGAGGAGTAGTTTGGGGTCAACTTCTATTTACAGCCGACTCTCTAGCGGATTTAGAAAATTATGATAGCCGCGATTGGGGTTCAGAAGCTTTTGACAAGGCCTTAGAACTCTGTCTTGAAATCGTTAGTCATATGTGACTGCTTTAACTGTTTTATGGTACAATGTAACTATGTTATTCAAATCATTTTCGGAAAAAACAAACACGACCTTGGGACGTTTATCACCTGCTCGTCGAATTTTTTTAAGTTTTGCTTTGGTTATTTTCGCAGGTTCTCTCCTTTTGAGTCTGCCATTTGTGCAAGCAACAAGCTCCCAAGCGACCTATTTCGACCATCTATTTACAGCAGTATCCATGGTCTGTGTGACAGGGCTCTTTACTCAACCAGTAGCTGCAACATATAATATCTGGGGTCAGTTAATCTGTATGTTTTTGATCCAGATTGGTGGTTTGGGTCTCATGACCTTTATAGGGGTCTTTTATATTCAAAGTAAGCATAAGCTAAGTCTTCGTAGCCGTGAAACAATTCTGGAGAGCTTTAATTATGGAGAAACTCAGTCTTTAATGGTTTTCATACGTTCGATTTTCTTGACGACTTTTCTCATTGAAGGGCTAGGAGCCGTCCTGTTAAGTTTTCGTTTGGTTCCTGAATTTGGATGGGGCCGAGGGATTTTTACCTCTATCTTCGTAGCTATTTCAGCTTTCTGTAATGCTGGATTTGATAATTTTGGAAGTACAAGTTTGGTAGCTTTTCAGACCGACCCTTTGATTAATCTAGTAATTGCTGCTTTGATCATCACAGGTGGTCTAGGATTTATGGTCTGGTTTGATCTAGCAACCCAGTTAGGAAAGAAGAAAAAACGCCGTCTTCGTTTTCATACCAAGTTGGTTCTTCTTTTAACAGTGGGGATTTTATTTACTGGAACAGTTTCAACTCTCTTGATTGAGTGGAACAATCCAGGGACCATTGGCAATCTTAGCGTGCCTGATAAATTGCTGGTTAGCTTTTTCCAGACTGTCAGCATGAGGACAGCAGGTTTTGCTTCTATTGATTATACTCAAGCTAGATCGGTCACTTTGCTGATTTATATCTTACAAATGTTTCTCGGTGGGGCGCCTGGTGGAACAGCCGGAGGGCTTAAAATCACAACCTTCTTTGTATTGTTAGTATTTGCGCGCAGTGAACTTTTAGGATTGCCCCATGCTAATGTGGCTCGGAGAACGATTGAACCTCGGACAGTCCAAAAATCTTTCAGTGTCTTCATCATCTTCTTGATAACTTTTTTATCGGGTTTAATCCTACTAGGAATAACAGCAGAAGGGAATCCGAAATTCATCTACCTGATGTTTGAAACTATTTCTGCGCTTGCTACCGTTGGAGTAACTGCTAATCTGACACCAGAGTTAGGTAAATTAGCTCTTAGCGTCGTCATGCTACTGATGTTTATTGGCCGGATCGGGCCACTCACACTGTTAGTCAGTTTGGCTGAGTATCAACCAGATAAGAAAGATACAATCCACTATATGAAAGCGGACATTACTATAGGATAAGAAAGGATAGACTATGGCGGATCGGACAATTGGAATTTTAGGTTTGGGTATTTTTGGAAGTAGTGTTCTTACAACTCTCGCTCAGCATGATATAAATATTATCGCCATTGATGACCATGAGGAGCGAATCAATCAGTTCGAACCAGTCTTGGTACGTGGAGTTGTTGGAGATATAACAGATGAAGAGCTCTTGCTCTCAGCAGGAATTGATACCTGCGATACAGTTGTGGTGGCAACTGGGGAAAATTTAGAATCTAGTGTGCTTGCAGTTATGCATTGCAAGAGCCTTGGAGTGCCGACTGTTATTGCTAAGGTTAAAAGTCATACAGCAAAAAAAGTCCTTGAAAAAATTGGCGCGGATTCAGTCATTTCCCCAGAGTATGAGATGGGTCGCTCGTTAGCACAGACGATTCTATTTAATAATAGCGTAGATGTCTTTCAGTTGGACAAAAATGTCTCTATTGTTGAGATGAAAATTCCGCAATCATGGTCAGGCAAGAGCCTAAGTCAACTAGACCTTCGAGGACGATACAATCTCAATATTCTTGGTTTTCGTGACTACGAAAATGCTCCCTTGGATGTTCAATTTGGACCGAATGATCTATTGAAAGCTGATGGCTATATGATGGCAGTAATCAATAACCAATATTTGGACAATCTAGCACGCCTCAATGATTAAAAGAGAAATAACTATTCTTTTTTCTAGTGACTATTGAGTCAATATAAGTATTTTATAAGAAGGATTTAAGAAAAATTTTAAATTTTTCTTAATCCTTTTTAATTTTAGGAGATTATACTAGAGCTATCAAAAAAAAGAAAACTCTAAGGAGAATCCTATGAAATTCAATCCAAATCAGAGATATACTCGTTGGTCTATTCGCCGTCTCAGTGTCGGTGTTGCTTCAGTTGTTGTAGCTAGTGGCTTCTTTGTCCTAGTCGGTCAACCAGGTTCTGTACGTGCAGATATCGTCAATCCGACACCGGCCCAAGTCATGCCAAACGACACTTCGGTGAGTGAAAAGAGCGACTTACCAGCAGAGGCTCTAAAAAAAGCAGTCGATGTAGTTCTTCCTTCAGAACAATCAGACACAGTATCTAAAGCAAATTTGGATACTACAAGCTCTCCAGAAAAAGCGGATGTAGCTGACAAAGACCAAGTAGTAGCACCAAAAGAAGAAGTGCAAGCACAACCTGACTCTAAGAAACCAACAGAAGATGCAGTTAAACCTGTGGAAAGTCCTGCGTCTACAGTCTCTGGACAAGACCGTGAGGCAAGTGAAGCTCAACCAGCAACCACTCCAGCTGAAGTGCAAAAAGGTGTGGCTGACAATACCAAAGACACAGTAGATGTTCCAGCTTCTTACTTAGACAAGGCCAATTACCCAGGCCCATTCACAGCCGGTGTTAACCAAGTTATCCCATATGAATTCTTCGCTGGTGACGGTATGTTGACTCGTCTTATCTTGAAAGCTTCTGACAAGGCCCCATGGTCAGACAACGGCTCAGCCAAAAATCCGGCCCTCCCACCAGTAGAAAAATTGGGCAAAGGCCTTTACTTCTATGAAGTGGATTTGGCCGGCATTCAAGGTAAATCAGATAAAGAGCTTCTTGACCTCTTGAAACAAAACGGCACTCAAAGCTATAAAGCTACTATTAAAGTGTATGGTGCGAAAGATGGCAAAGCAGATTTGAGCAACCTCGTAGCGACTAAGAATTTGGATGTCAACTTGAATGGCTTGACCACTCCAGCTGAAGTGCAAAAAGGTGTGGCTGACAATACCAAAGACACAGTAGATGTTCCAGCTTCTTACTTAGACAAGGCCAATTACCCAGGCCCATTCACAGCCGGTGTTAACCAAGTTATCCCATATGAATTCTTCGCTGGTGACGGTATGTTGACTCGTCTTATCTTGAAAGCTTCTGACAAGGCCCCATGGTCAGACAATGGTTCAGCTAAAAATCCTGCTCTTCCACCAGTAGAGAAATTGGGTAAAGGCCTTTACTTCTATGAAGTGGACTTGGCAGGCACCCAAGGAAAATCAGATAAAGAGCTCCTTGACCTCTTGAAACAAAATGGTACTCAAAGTTATAAAGCTACTATTAAGGTGTACGGTGCGAAAGATGGTAAGGCTGATTTGACTAACCTAGTAGCGACTAAAGATTTGACTGTTAATTTGAACGCTTCAACCACTCCAACTCAGATTAAAGAGTCTATTGTTAACAATGTCAAAGACATGATTGATGTTCCGGCTAGCTACCTTGACAAGGCTAATGTTCCTGGACCATTCTTGGCCGGCGTAAACCAAGTCATCCCATATGAAGCTTTTGGTGGAGATGGTATGTTGACTCGCCTTATCTTGAAAGCCTCAGACAAGGCCCCATGGTCAGACAATGGAACAGCAAAAAATCCTGCTCTATTACCACTTGAAGGCTTGGCTAAAGGCCAATATTTCTACGAAGTAGATTTGAATGGTAATACGGTTGGTAAAGATGGTCAGGCCTTGCTAGAGCAACTTCGAGCTAACGGAAGCCAAACATATCTAGCTACCATCAAGGTGTATGGCTCTAAAGACGGCAAACCTGATTTGACCAATCTGGTTGTTACTCGTCAAGTAACGATTCAGCTTCGTGGAAAAGAAATGGCGACAATACCATCTCAACAAGGTCAGATGAATACGAAGACTTCTGAAACAGGCTCTACAGGTACGACTGAGGGTATGATGGGTACAAATCATCATATGTCAGAGATGAAAGTAGATCAACCGGCTTCTAGCCCAATGGCTAATATGATGAAAAAAGATGATAAAGCGATGCTACCAAATACTGGTGAAGCTCAAACGAATACAGCTGGACTTGGAATCCTTGGCCTAGCCTTGGCAGGCTTTGTTGGATTTTTGGGTTGGAAAACCAAAAGAGAAGATTAAGGTTCAAATCATTTAAACATTACGGAAAATAGTGTTATACTAAAGCAAGTATAACACTGTTTTTGTCAAAGGAGTGTCAGATGAAAAAGACAATTTTGTTGGTTGATGATGAGATAGATATTCTAGATATTCAAAATCGCTATCTTTTACAGGCAGGTTACGATGTTTTAGTTGCCCATGACGGTAAGGAAGGATTAGAACTTTTTAGAAAAAAATCTATCGATCTCATTATCACAGATATCATGATGCCTAATATGGACGGTTATGACTTTGTCAGCGAAGTTCAGTATATTGCTCCTGATCAACCCTTTCTCTTTACAACTGCTAAGACAAGCGAACAGGATAAGATTTATGGATTAAGTTTGGGGGCGGATGATTTTATAGCTAAACCGTTTAGCCCACGGGAATTGGTTTTGAGAGTAAATAATATCTTGCGCCGCCTTAGTCGTGGCGGAGAGACCGACCAGATTGAGTTTGGTGACTTAGTGATCAACCATGTGACTCATGAGGTTCGCATTGGGGAACAGCCTTTGGAATTGACAGTGAAATCTTTTGAACTTCTATGGATATTAGCTAGCAATCCTGAGAGAGTCTTTTCAAAGACTGAACTTTACGAGAAGGTATGGCAAGAGGACTATGTGGATGATACCAATACACTCAATGTTCATATTCATGCTTTGAGACAAGAATTGAGTAAGTTTACGAATTTAAATACTCCTGCTATAAAAACTGTTTGGGGATTGGGCTATAAGATGGAAAGACCGAGAGGTAAAAAATGAAATTAAAAAACTATATTTTAGTGGGGTATCTAGTTTCGACTCTACTAACGATTTTGGTCGTTTTCTGGGCAATCCAACGAATGTTGATTGAGAAAAGTGAAGTTTACTTTCTGGTTGGAATGACCTTGATTGCAAGTTTCATTGGCGCTGCAGTGAGCATCTTTCTTTTGTCACCTGTTTTCTCTTCTCTGAAACATTTGAAAAAACAAGCTCAGAATATAGCTGGCAAAGATTTCAGCACAGAAATTGAAACCAAAGGGCCGATAGAATTTCAAGAGTTGGGCCAGGCTTTTAATGACATGTCCCGCAATTTACAAGATACCTTTCAATCACTTGATGAGAGTGAGCAAGAAAAGAGAATGATGATTGCTCAGCTCTCTCATGATATTAAAACTCCCATTACCTCCATTCAGGTTACTGTGGAGGGAATTTTAGATGGAGTAATTAAGGAAGAGGAACGACTCCATTATTTAACCACGATTGGTCGGCAAACTGAGCGTCTAAACAAACTAGTGGAGGAATTGGATGTTTTGACTCTGAACGCTCAGCCTCAAGATACTGCTGATGAAGAAGTCGAAGAGGTCTTTTTAGATCAGCTGTTGATTGAGTCAATGAGTGAATTTCAACTCCAGATTGAACAAGAGGAGCGAGATGTTTACATTCAAGTATCACCTGAGTCGGCGAAAATCAAGAGTTATTATGACAAACTTTCTCGTATTCTGGTCAATTTGTTAAACAATGCCTTTAAATATTCAGAACCAGGAACCAGAATCGAGGTTCTTGCCCAATTAACAGAAGAAGAGCTGACAATCAGTGTGAAAGACGAGGGGCAGGGTATTCTTCCTGAAGATTTGGAAAAAATTTTTAACCGACTTTATCGTGTAGAAACTTCGCGTAATATGAAGACAGGTGGCCATGGATTAGGACTTGCGATTGCGCGAGAACTAGCTCATCAACTAGGTGGTGAAATAACAGCAGAAAGCCAGTATGGATTAGGAAGCAAGTTTACATTCAGCCTCGATTTGAAATAAAACTAAGAAATTCTCTTTACAAAAGTAGTATTTCATGGTACAATAGCCTTTGTGTGAAATAGCAGCAGGAAAGCATGAAGCTCGTCAACAGGTGTCTTATAACAAGTAACCTTGGCTGTTTAGGCGAAGGGCATCTGCACGAATCAGGGCTTTCTAAGTGACTATTTCCGCCGAAATTTTATTTATATTAGGAGGACATACATATGTCACGTTATACAGGACCATCTTGGAAACAAGCTCGTCGCCTTGGCCTTTCACTTACAGGTACAGGTAAAGAATTGGCACGTCGTAACTACGTACCAGGACAACACGGACCAAACAACCGTTCTAAATTGTCAGAATACGGTTTGCAATTGGCTGAAAAACAAAAACTTCGTTTCACTTACGGAGTAGGTGAAAAACAATTCCGTAACTTGTTCGTACAAGCTACAAAAATCAAAGGCGGAATCCTTGGTTTCAACTTCATGCTTCTTTTGGAACGTCGTTTGGATAACGTAGTTTACCGTCTTGGCCTTGCGACTACTCGTCGTCAAGCTCGTCAATTCGTAAACCACGGTCACATCCTTGTTGACGGAAAACGCGTTGATATCCCATCATACCGCGTAACTCCAGGTCAAGTAATCTCAGTTCGCGAAAAATCATTGAAAGTTCCAGCTATCCTTGAAGCAGTTGAAGCTACTCTTGGACGTCCAGCATTCGTATCATTCGATGCTGAAAAATTGGAAGGTTCATTAACTCGTTTGCCAGAACGTGATGAAATCAACCCAGAAATCAACGAAGCACTTATCGTTGAATTCTACAACAAAATGCTTTAATTTTAAGATATATGTTACAGAAAGCCTACAACAGTGGGCTTTTTGCTTTGAAAAAAATAAAAAATACGAAAAAAATAAACTCAATATCTTGACAAGATTCTAAAAGTAGGTATAATAGAAAGAGTTGACAAGCTCAGGGTCCGTTGGTCAAGGGGTTAAGACACCGCCTTTTCACGGCGGTAACACGGGTTCGAATCCCGTACGGACTATGGGTGTATTGCGGTTGAT
>NZ_JASHBJ010000009.1:0-40343 GCF_047464715.1 Streptococcus infantis | reverse complement strand
GAAAGAGGAGCCGGCTCCAGAAGAACCAAAACAGCCAGAAGAACCAAACTATGACAAGGCTATGGCAAGTCTGACCGAAGCGATTGAAAGAAAAACAGCTGAACTCGGTGATGACAAGCAAGCTAAGAAGAAGCTAGTCGCACTAACAGAGCAAGCCTTGGCAGCCATCCAAGAAGCCAAGACTCAGGATGCAGTAGATAAGGCCTTGCAAGTTGCTTTGGCATCTATCAATGAGCTTCAAGCGACTCCGAAAGAGGAACCAGCTCCAGAAGAGCCAAAACAGCCGGAGGAGCCAAGTAAGCCAGAAGAGTCTAAAGTTGACTACCATAAGGCAATTGCAGATTTGACTGAAGCTATCGAGAAAAAAGCAACAGAACTTGCCGATGATGTAGCTGCTCAGGAAAAACTCGTTGAACTAGGAGAACAAGCTCTTGCAACTATCCAAGAAGCGAAGACCCAAGATGCTGTTGAAAAGGCCTTGCAAGACGCTTTGGTATCCATCAATAAGCTTCAAGCAACTCCAAAAGAGGAGCCAGCTCCAGAAGAACCAACACAACCAGAGGAGCCGGCAAAACCAGAAGAACCAAGCAAGTCAGAAGAACCAACACAGCCAGAGGTACCAAGCAAACCAGTAGAGCCTAAGCTTGACTACGATAAAGCTATGGCAAGCTTGTCCGAAGCCATTAAAAGTAAAACAGCTGAGTTGGGTGATGACAAGGAAGCTAAGAAGAAACTAGTTGAACTAGCAGAACAAGCCTTAGCTGCTATTGAAGAAGCCAAAACTCAGGATGCAGTAGATAAGGCCTTGCAAGCAGCTTTGACATCTATCAACAATCTTCAGGCGACACCAAAAGAGGAACCAGCTCCAGAAGAGCCAAGTAAACCAGAAGAGCCTGCAAGACCAGAGGAGCCAAGCAAACCAGAAGAGTCTAAGATTGACTACGATAAAGCTATGGCAAGCTTGTCCGAAGCCATTAAAAGTAAAACAGCTGAGTTGGGTGATGACAAGGAAGCTAAGAAGAAATTAGTTGAACTAGCAGAACAAGCCTTAGCTGCTATTGAAGAAGCCAAAACTCAGGATGCAGTAGATAAGGCCTTGAAAGACGCTCTGACATCTATCAACAATCTTCAGGCGACACCAAAAGAGGAACCAGCTCCAGAAGAGCCAAGTAAACCAGAAGAGCCCGCAAGACCAGAGGACCCAAGTAAGCCAGAAGAGGAAGTGAAACATTCAAATCTTCCAGCTGAAGGTGTTAAAGAATTGAGTGTAACTCAACCAAGCCTTGAAGTAACGACAGAGCCGATTGCCTTCAACACTATTCGTCGTGAAAATTCTCTTCTACCTAAAGGTAAGGAAAAAGTCGTTTCTGAAGGAAAAGACGGACAAGTAACGACCTATGTAGAAGTTGACGGCAGCGTTCGTAAAGTTGTTAAGGTTGAACGTGAGGAAGCTCAAGACCGCATCGTTGAAGTCGGTACTCAAGAAGGAACTGCTATGCCGACAGAAGGCGTTATGAATTTGGACTTTAATCTACCAAATCTAAAAGTAGAGAAAGAACCAATCGCCTTCAAGACTGTTCGCCGTGAGAATGCTGATTTAGCTAAAGGTAAGGAACAAGTTGTTTCTGAAGGAAAAGACGGACAAGTAACGACTTATGTAGAAGTCGATGGTGACAACCGTAAGGTTCTTAAGGTTGAACGTGAGGAAGCCCAAGACCGCATCGTCGAAGTTGGAACCAAGGAAGAAAGTCCATCAACTGATAGCACATTGAAGGTCTTGAAAGATTCATCAACAAACTTGAAACTGATTGCTCGAGAAGGGGACCTCAATGGTGGTTCTGTTCTAGAGGTCGATAAGGTTACTAACCAGGTCTTGGAAGGTCGCCGTTTCGATGCTTATCAAATTCAATTGAAGAATGAGAAAGGAGAACTTGTTCAATTGAAAGGTGCAGCCCTTGTTCAAGTTGCTGTGGCGTCTGATGTAGCCAATGTCTATGCTATGAATGCAAATCAAGAATTGCAGGAAGTGAAGTTTGAACAGAAAGGTTCAGCACTTGAATTTGTAGCTCCACACCTAGGTGTCTATGCGGTAGTCTACAAGGAGGCAGCTCAACCAAGTGAACCAGCAAATGTAGAAACTCCTGCTCCACAACCTATGGGAGAAGATAAGCCTTTAGCAGAGGCTAAGGGTACTGTAGCAGACTCTACAAGCAAACAGTTACCAGCAACAGGAGAAGAAGTAAGTTCAGCTCTCTTGCCTGCCCTCACTCTTGTTTCAGGAATGATGCTATTCTTCTTCAAAAAAGAGATGAAGGACTAGAATAGAGAACGCTAAAGGAAGTATCTTGAAACACTAAAAAAGGAGTCCCATTGTGGACTCCTTTTTGTGGGGAAAAATATTTTAAACAGAAAACCCTGAATGGTTTCCAATTTCAGGGTTTTCTATTTCTTGTGTTTCTGCGATAACCATTCAATCTATTATTTTCCCAGTAGCTATTAAAGATTTTTTCTTTACTTTCGCGATCAATTTCTAGGAAATAAGCATAGAGTAAATCAATGATAATCAGCATTGGAAGCTGAGCAGAGATTCGTTGGATATAAGAGGCCTGGCTTTGACTTGCGACTAATACTGTTTCTGTAAATGCTTGGGTATCCTTATTCGGTGCACTTGTAAATAGAACTGTCTTAGCTCCCATATCCTGGGCATCTAATAGGCTATCGATGATAGATGGTGTTGTTCCTGAGAGAGAAAAACCAAACACCAAACATTTTTCATCAATAATGCTAGTCGTCCAGGCAAAACCGTCTGGATCTGTTAAGGCTTCACAGACGACACCCAATCTCATAAAACGTAGCTTCATCTCACGTGCGACTAGACCAGAACTCCCAGTTCCGAAAAAATACACGCGTTCGGATTGGTCAATCATCTGAGCCACGCGTTCCAGCTGCTCATCGTTAATCAATCCTTGAGAAATTTCTCGCAGGTTTGCATAACTTCTAAGGACTCTCTGAGTCAAAGGATTCATATCCTGTTGAGGAGTAGAAAGAGTGTCTTTTTGTTGTTGGTATTTGAAGATGAACTCTCGATAGCCCTTAAAACCACATTTCTTGGCAAAACGAGTGAGCGCTGCCTGGGAAATATGAAGTTTTTGAGTAACTTGCTGAGAGGATAAGTCATCATTTATGGTATCTGCCTGCAGAAAATAGCGAGCAATTTCTTGCTCTAAATCGGTCATTTCTTCAAAGTGAAGCTCAATGATTGTAGAAATATCTTGCTTATTCATGGGACTCCTTTGATAGCTATTTGCCAGAACTTATTTGATAAATCTAACAAATAAAATATCGCTCACTTCCATTATATCATAGAAAATAATTTTTGGACCAAAAAGGGAAAGTCTTTTCTTTTTCCATAATTTTCTACCTAAATTATGGTACAATGAAGAGTGTGATTTTGATTAGAAATGAGATTGATGTGTATGAGAAAATTCAATAGCCACTCGATACCGATACGGCTTAATTTGTTATTTGCAATCGTCATTTTGCTTTTTTTAACAATTATTGGCCGTTTGCTTTATATGCAAGTTCTTCATAAGGATTTTTATGAAAATAAACTAGCTTCTGCTAGCCAAACTCGAGTAACCATGGGTTCCGCTCGTGGAGAAATTTATGATGCAACAGGAAAACCTTTAGTCCAAAACACCGTTAAACAAGTTGTTTCCTTTACACGAAGCAACAAGATGACTGCGGCTGATTTGAAGGATATTTCTAAAAAATTGTTGACTTATGTCACAGTCACTTCTCCAGAGTTGACGGACCGACAAATGGCAGACTACTACTTGGCGGATGCCGAAACTTATAAGAAAACAGTTGAAGCTCTTCCAAAAGATAAACGGTATGATTCAGATGGCAATCAACTTTCTGAATCTGAACTCTATAACAACGCTGCTAATAGTATTGCAGCTAATCAGATGGACTATTCCGAGGATGAAAAGAAGGCCATCTATCTCTTTAGCCAGCTCAATTCAGTTGGAAATTTTGCTACAGGAAATATTCAAACAGATCCTTTGAGTGATACACAGGTAGCTGTAATTGCTTCTGCTTCAAAGGAATTGCCAGGTATTTCTATCTCTACCTCATGGGATCGAAAGGTCTTAGAAACTTCTCTTTCATCTATTGTCGGAACTGTTTCTAGTGAAAAATCAGGTCTTCCAGCAGAAGAAGTAGACGCTTATTTGAAAAAAGGTTATTCGCTCAATGATCGCGTCGGGACTTCCTATCTTGAAAAACAATACGAAGAAGTCTTGCAAGGGAAACGGACCGTCAAGGAAATCCATTTGGACAAGCATGGAGACATGGAGAGCGTAGAGAATATAGAAGAAGGTAGCAAGGGAAAAAACATCAAATTAACCATTGATTTGGCCTTCCAAGATAGCGTAGACAGCCTCTTAAAGAGTTATTTTAATTCTGAACTTGCAAATGGTGGTGCTAAATACTCAGAAGGTGTTTATGCAGTAGCCCTTAATCCTAAGACAGGTGCTGTATTAGCCATGTCAGGAATGAAGCACAATGTAGAGACTGGAGACTTGACACCAGACTCACTAGGAACAGTGACCAATGTTTTTGTACCAGGATCTGTCGTTAAGGCAGCAACCATCAGTTCTGGTTGGGAAAATGGGGTCTTGTCAGGCAACCAGACCTTGACAGACCAACCAATCGTTTTCCAAGGATCCCCAGCTATCAATTCTTGGTATACTCTTGCTTACGGTTCCTTCCCGATTACAGCAGTAGAGGCTTTGGAATACTCATCCAATGCCTATATGATTCAAACTGCCCTAGGAATGATGGGCCAAACCTATCAACCAGATATGACAGTCAAGACAGACCGACTAGAGTCTGCTATGGGAAAACTACGCGCGACTTTTAGTGAGTATGGTTTGGGTGCTGCTACAGGGATTGATTTGCCAGAGGAGTCAACAGGATTTATCCCCCAAAAATTTGACTTGGCTAATTATTTAACTAATGCTTTTGGCCAGTTTGATAACTACACACCGATGCAATTAGCCCAGTACGTTGCAACTATTGCTAACAATGGTGTTCGTCTAGCTCCACATATTGTCGAGGGAATATACGACAACAATGATAAGGGTGGCCTTGGGGAATTAATCCAAGCAATAGATACCAAGGAAATCAACAAGGTCAATATTTCTGAATCAGATATGGCAATCTTGCACCAAGGATTTTACCAAGTATCGCATGGAACTAGTCCCCTTACGACAGGACGGGCGTTTTCAGATGGCGCCACTGTTTCTATCAGTGGTAAGACCGGTACAGCTGAAAGCTATGTAGCTGGTGGTCAAGAAGCTAATAATACCAATGCCGTGGCCTATGCTCCAACAGAAAATCCTCAAATTGCAGTTGCAGTAGTCTTTCCTCATAATACCAATTTAACCAAAAATGTTGGGCCAGCAATTGCTCGCGACATTATCAATTTATATAACCAACACCATCCAATGAATTAGAAAGGAAGCCATGCTTTACCCAACACCTATTGCTAAGTTGATTGACAGCTATTCTAAACTTCCAGGTATCGGGATTAAGACAGCAACCCGACTGGCCTTTTACACCATTGGGATGTCTGATGACGACGTCAATGAATTTGCTAAAAATCTCCTTGCAGCTAAACGAGAATTGACCTATTGTTCAATCTGTGGACGTTTGACGGATGATGATCCTTGCTCTATCTGTACAGACCCTAGTCGTGACCAATCCACGATTCTGGTTCTGGAAGATAGTCGCGATGTCGCTGCCATGGAAAATATTCAAGAATACCACGGTCTTTACCATGTCTTACACGGCTTAATTTCACCTATGAATGGGATTAGCCCAGATGACATCAATCTCAAGAGTCTCATGACACGTCTCATGGATAGCGAAGTTTCTGAGGTCATCGTAGCGACCAATGCGACTGCTGATGGTGAGGCGACTTCCATGTATATCTCACGACTTCTCAAACCCGCAGGAATCAAGGTTACTCGTCTAGCACGAGGTCTAGCAGTCGGAGCTGATATCGAATATGCAGATGAAGTAACGCTCTTAAGAGCCATCGAAAATCGTACAGAACTCTAGTCTGTGAGGATATAGAACAGGCAATTAGCTAATAGATAAGATTTTAAGAAATTAAGAGGCTGGATTTATTTTTAATCCAGTCTCTTTTTTGCTATTCAAGTTTAAAAAAAGAGACAAATGTGATATACTAAAGAGCAAGTATTCTAGTAGAAACAGGACAATCATATGAAACAAACAATAATTTTATTATATGGTGGACGCAGTGCAGAACGTGAAGTGTCTGTATTGTCGGCTGAGAGTGTGATGCGTGCGGTTAACTATGATCGTTTCGCAGTCAAAACCTTCTTTATCAGCCAGTCCGGTGATTTCATCAAAACCCAAGAATTTACCCAAACTCCTGGACAAGATGAACGTCTCATGACCAATGCGACTATTGATTGGGACAAGAAAATTGCTCCAAGTGCTATCTACGAAGAAGGAGCCGTTGTCTTTCCAGTTCTTCATGGACCTATGGGAGAAGATGGTTCCGTTCAAGGTTTCTTAGAAGTCTTGAAAATACCTTATGTCGGTTGCAATATCTTATCTTCAAGCCTTGCCATGGATAAGATTACTACCAAACGTGTTTTGGAGTCTGCTGGGATTGCCCAAGTTCCTTACGTAGCGATTGTTGAAGGGGATGACTTGGCCTCTAAGATTGCAGAAGTCGAAGAAAAATTAACCTACCCAGTTTTTACCAAACCATCCAATATGGGTTCTAGTGTTGGTATTTCTAAGTCTGAAACTAAAGAGGAACTCCATCAAGCTCTAGAACTTGCCTTCAAGTATGATAGCCGTGTCTTGGTAGAGCAAGGAGTCAATGCACGTGAAATCGAAGTTGGTCTCTTAGGAAACTACGATGTCAAGAGCACGCTTCCAGGTGAAGTTGTCAAAGATGTAGCCTTCTATGACTATGAAGCAAAATACATCGATAATAAGATTACGATGGATATTCCAGCTAAGATTAGTGATGAAGTAGTAGCAGTCATGCGTAAAAATGCAGAAGCCGCCTTCCGTGCTATTGGTGGACTTGGTCTATCACGTTGTGACTTCTTCTACACAGATAAGGGAGAAGTTTTCCTAAACGAGCTCAACACTATGCCAGGATTCACCCAATGGTCTATGTATCCCTTGCTTTGGGACAATATGAGTCTTCCTTACCCAGAACTAATTGAGCGTTTGGTTGATCTTGCTAAGGAAAGTTTTGACAAGCGTGAAGCGCACCTATTGTAAAGACAGACATAAGGGCGGGGAAGGACTCCTTGCCCCTTTTTAAAGGAGTAAACATGAAACTTACGATTCACGAAGTTGCGCGTGTTGTTGATGCAAAAAATGATGTGACAAGCTATGCGGATAATCCGTTAGTCAAGGCAGAGTTTGATAGTCGCTTGATTGGAGCTGGGGATCTATTTGTGCCACTCAAGGGGGCGCGTGATGGTCATGACTTTATTGAGACGGCTTTTGAAAACGGTGCTGCTGTAACCCTGTCAGAGAAGGCAGTAGCAGGTCATCCTTACATTTTAGTAGAGGATGTTTTGACAGCCTTTCAAGCTCTTGCAGCTTATTACCTTCAAAAGACAGGAGTAGATGTCTTTGCTGTTACAGGTTCAAATGGGAAGACAACGACCAAGGATATGTTGGCTCATTTGCTTTCTACAAGCTACAAAACCTACAAAACGCAAGGAAATTACAATAACGAGATTGGCCTCCCTTATACGGTTCTCCATATGCCAGATAATACTGAAAAGCTGGTCTTAGAAATGGGGCAGGATCACCTAGGAGATATCCATCTTTTATCTGAACTCGCTCATCCAAAGACAGCTATTGTGACCTTGATAGGAGAAGCTCATTTAGCCTTCTTTAAAGACCGTTCTGAAATTGCCAAAGGGAAATTGCAAATCGCTGATGGGATGGAAAAGGGTGCCTTGCTTTTAGCACCAGCTGATCCTATTGTAGAAGATTATCTACCTGCTGATCAAAAAGTGGTTCGTTTTGGTCCAGGTGCAGAACTCGAAATTACAGAATTGATTGAGCGTAAGGATAGTTTAACCTTCAAGGCTAATTTCTTGGAGCAGGCTCTCGACTTGCCAGTAACAGGTAAGTACAATGCGACCAATGCCATGATTGCCTCTTATGTTGCTTTGCAAGAAGGAGTGACTGAGGAGCAAATTGGTCAAGCCTTCCAAAATCTTGAATTGACCCGCAATCGTACCGAGTGGAAAAAAGCTGCCAATGGAGCAGATATCTTGTCAGATGTCTACAATGCTAACCCAACAGCTATGAAGTTGATTTTAGAAACTTTCTCTGCCATTCCAGCCAATGAAGGTGGCAAGAAACTCGCAGTTCTGGCAGATATGAAAGAACTTGGAGACCAGTCTGTTCAACTCCACAATCAGATGATTTTGAGCCTTTCACCAGATGTCCTTGATACTGTAATTTTCTACGGTGAAGACATTGCTGACTTGGCTCAATTAGCCAGTCAAATGTTTCCAATTGGTCATGTCTATTACTTCAAGAAAACAGCTGAGGAAGACCAGTTTGAAGCCATGGTTAAGCAGGTCAAGGAAAGTCTTGGTGCACATGACCAAATTCTGCTTAAAGGTTCGAACTCTATGAATCTAGCCAAGCTAGTAGAAAGCCTAGAAAATGAGCACAACTAATTTCGCTAAAGCTATTCAGAGAATGTTAGCTATCACTGATACTGGGTTGACCTATTCAAAGGATCCTTATGACCGTGAACGTTATGAGGATTTACGTCAGATTTTATGGAGTGTCTTGCAGGATCAAACGGAGCTCGATCAAGAGGAATTGACTGCAATTTTAAAACCAACAGGTAGCTATGCAACTCCCTTGATGGATGTGCGGGCATGGATTGTTCAAAATCAGAAGATTTGCCTGGTTAGAGGACAAGGAGAGGATACTTGGGCATTACCTGGTGGCTTTGGCGAGGTAGGATATTCTCCCAAGGAAAATATCCGAAAAGAAGTTCAGGAAGAAACAGTATTTTCGGCAGAAGTAGGTTCTTTATTGGCGGTTTTTGATACCAACCGCTTTCAACTTCAGAACAAACAGTATGCCAAGTTCGTTTTTGACTGTCAGTTATTGGATGGACAATTTCAAGAAAATCAAGAAATTGCAGAACTTGAATTTTTTGATATCAAGAATCTCCCACCCCTATCTGAAAAACGAATAACCAAAGAACAAATGGAAATTCTATGGCAGGTCTATCAGGGTGAGCGGGAACAATATGTCGATTAGAAGCTTTGCTTTATATTAAGATCGACAGTTTCTTTTACACAAAATTATAAGAAATAAATGTAAGCTAGGCTCTATAGAGATGAGTAAGAGGCCTGCTTATATGAAAATGAGGAAAGTTACATGAATGTTTGGGATGCTTTATTTAGCACGCAGCCGACGGAGCCACCCCGATTTGATCTTCTTTGGTATGGAAGTCTATTTAGTTTATTGGCATTGACTGTATTTCTTGCCTATCGTTATGGTGATAAAAAAGTTTGCCAACGATTTTTCCAGATTTTACAGGCTCTGCAGTTAATCCTGCTCTACGGTTGGTATTTGGTCAACCAGATGCCTCTAACAGAAAGTCTGCCCTTTTATCATTGCCGTTTAGCAATGTTTGTAGTGCTTTTGACCCCGGGTGTCTCTAGAGTCAAACAGTATTTTGCTGTTCTCGGAACCTTTGGGACTTTGGCGGCCTTTGTTTATCCAGTGCCAGATCCCTATCCCTTCCCCCACATCGCTATCCTGTCCTTTATTTTCGGGCACTTAGCCCTCTTTGGAAATTCCTTGATTTATCTTTTGAAGGACTATGATGCTAGCTTATTGGACTTCAAACGAATCCTAATCATCACATCTTCGCTTAATGCGCTGATCTTTGTGGTTAATCTAATGACGGGTGGAGATTATGGCTTTTTGACAAAACCACCATTGGTTGGAGACCACGGTCCTTTGATCAATTATTTAGTCGTTACCCTATTCTTGACTTTCGCCATTTACATAGTCTCTAAAGCTTTTCAGACCATGCTTGAGGAGAAGGGTGAAAGAAGATTACGAATCTGGCAGAAATAAAAAAATATTTTCCCAACCGCTTGACTTTTATCTGAGAATTTTGATACAATAGTAGGCGGTATTGTTTACCCCATTTGTAAGGCCCCGGAACCTTTCAAATAACTTGCGGACCGGAACATCCGCCCTGTAAACAAAAACGACATTCATATAGGAGAAATCATGAACAAAACTACATTCATGGCTAAACCAGGCCAAGTAGAACGCAAATGGTACGTTGTTGACGCAACTGATGTACCTCTTGGACGCCTTTCAGCAGTTGTTGCTAGCGTGCTTCGCGGAAAAAACAAACCAACATTCACACCTCACACTGATACAGGTGACTTCGTAATCGTTATCAATGCTGAAAAAGTTAAATTGACTGGTAAAAAAGCAACTGATAAGATCTACTACACTCACTCAAACCACCCAGGTGGATTGAAATCAATCTCTGCTGGTGAACTTCGTTCTAAAAATGCAGTACGTTTGATCGAGAAATCAGTTAAAGGTATGCTTCCACACAATACTCTTGGCCGCGCTCAAGGTATGAAATTGAAAGTATTCGTTGGAGCTGAGCACACTCACGCAGCACAACAACCAGAAGTTCTTGATATTTCAGGACTTATCTAAGGAAAGGAACAATAAAGTATGTCACAAGCACAATATGCAGGTACTGGACGTCGTAAAAACGCTGTTGCACGCGTTCGCCTTGTTCCAGGAACTGGTAAAATCACTGTTAACAAAAAAGATGTTGAAGAGTACATCCCACACGCTGACCTTCGTCTTGTAATCAACCAACCATTCGCAGTTACTTCAACTGCAGGTTCATACGACGTTTTCGTTAACGTTGTAGGTGGTGGTTACGCTGGTCAAGCAGGAGCTATCCGTCACGGTATCGCTCGTGCCCTTCTTCAAGTAGACCCAGACTTCCGCGATTCATTGAAACGCGCAGGACTTCTTACACGTGACTCACGTAAAGTTGAGCGTAAGAAACCAGGTCTTAAGAAAGCTCGTAAAGCATCACAATTCTCAAAACGTTAATCAATACGATTATATCAACGTTTCAAAGCACTTCATGGTTCACACCATGGGGTGTTTTTTTGATGATTTTTAGCAAAATTCACACCACTTTTCACACCAAATTCACACCATTATTTTTTAAGGTTACGAAAGGCAATTTCACCAACAGCCATTGGAATTACATTTGAAGTGTTGACATAAGTCTTAGTTGTAATCGTATCACTGTGAGTGAGTGCTTCAGAAATAGCTTCCATAGAGGTTCCAGCTTTCTTAGCGAGCGTGGCTCCTGTATGTCGTAATTTATGAGGGGTTGCATGTGCAAGTTCTGGATGACGACGCTTAACAGATTTCATCTTGTTGTTAAGATAATCAGCATGGAGACAACTGTTTACATTTCCCTTTGTATCAATATACGTAAATACATACTGATCAGGAGTTTGGATAATATTGAATTTAGTCAGTTCAATTTTTTGTTGTTTTTTCCATTCCTGAAGCAAGTTAGTTAACTCATTAGGAATTCGAAAAGTTGTCTTCTTATTTCCTTTGGTAGACTTTGGATTTTTGTATTTATCTAAAGCTTGGACTAACTGAATTTCTTGTTCCTGTGTATTGATATGCTTCCATTGCAAAGCGTAACTCTCTGATTTTCTATCTCCCAAGAAGAAAGTAGTATAGAACAAAACATAGTCTTTGAATAGAATCTTTTCAGTCTCTAAATCTTTTTCAAAAGCTGTAAACCATGCTTGAAGTTCTTCTTGAGATAGAGATAAATCTTCATCTTTTTTTGATTCCTGTAGCTTGATTTTCTTAGTGGCTTTGATACGGCTTATCGTTTTTGATAGGCGATTAGTTTCGATATACTCTAATTCTTCTGCCCAGTCAAAGATAGAGTTAACGTAGCTCCTGATAACTTTGAAATTTGCATATTCTTCAGCCTTTTGAGTCAATAGATTTAGTACAACTTGTTTATTTTGATTAAGAAAGTCTATTGAATAATTCCCAAGTAAGGGGAAGATGTGTTTTCTAAAAGCAATTTCTGTTCCAACTATAGTTGCTTGAGAAGGTGGTTTAGCGGTAGAAGTTGTCTGACCTGCTTTGTAGGATTCCCACCAAATGTTTTGATAGAAATCTGAAAAGAGAATAGAACCGCTATTCTCCAATGAAGCAGGTCCTCCACTAAGAATTTTATCAATCTTATTTTGAAGTTCTAGTTCGTATCTTTTTGCTTCACTCCTTGTTTTGAACCGTTTTTCAATCACTTTCTTATCAATTCCTAGAGAAGACTTAACTTCCTCAGGAATGTAGATACGTAAGCGATAAGTTCCATTTTTAGTTTTTGAAATTGACATAGTATTCTCCTTTTGAATTGAGCTAGAAAATACCATGGTTACATTATAACAAACCACCATAGAATTTCTACTGCTTTTGTAACCAGCGATTGATTTCTGTTTTGTTAAATCGAACAGTTTTTCCCACCTTAATGCAAGGTAAGCCTTGCTTAATCCAGCTGTCTAAAGTATTGTTGGATATATTCAAATAATCACAAGTCTGCTTTTTATTTAAAAATTGATTGGTATTTTCATTAATATCTAAAAATTTATCCAGTTCTTTCTTAACAGTATCTGATATTAGTAATTGAAATTGCCGAATCATTTCGTCTGGAATAAATAAATTCATAAAAAGTCCCGTTTATTTCTTTCAGTTAATTTTTATAGGAGCATTAGTAAGTAACTATTATCAAGTACATTCTCTGTTTACTGTTTATAGAATGTATAGATTGCTTCCCTACCAGAAAATCTGGTATATAATCCTCTTGAAATTTCTATATTTTATTGCGATAATAGTAGAAGGTAATAGTTTTTATTACTGGTATATTTTGAGTTTGTTTCTGATACCGACCAAAGTTTAGAAACAAGCTCTTTTTTATTTTTACTTAAAGTAACTTTCATATCCTTATCCTTTTTGAAAATATTCGAATAGTAGCCGCGGTACATATTTTTATATGCACATTGATATATCAACGTTTTTTAACATTGAAAAATATATTTGCTATTAAAATAATTGCTAAATTAATATTCCGTCTCTTAATCTTTTTAAGGTGAGTTTTAACCTTTTATCTTGAACATTTTTTCTTGTATTTTTTGTAATTGTGTTATTGAAGATATTATTGCGTTCTTCTAAAGAGTATGTTTTTAGTGGGAAAGTTTTATAAGAAGTTGTGGAAGGGTTTATACGAGTACCTAAGCCATATTTTTTTGCTTCTTCTAGTGAATGGAACATTACTCTTATTATTTCTAAAACATGCCAACTAGTCATTTTTCCTAATGTATGTTTTGTTTCCGTATTTACTTCGTGGGATTGAAACCTTTCTAGGATTCTTCTTTTAGTTGTACCCCTATTTGTTTTTAAAAATTCTAATGGAAGAAATGTAATGATTTCTTCATCAATTAAATCAGATACTGTAGTATTTGATAGCTGATCAATAACATAGAGTAAAAATACCGTCATATAATCTTGAGGCTTACATTCCCTATAAATCTTCTTTAGCTTCCTATTGCACGAACTAATTGATTCCTCGAGGATTTCTACATATTCAAAGATAGCTAAAGACAAGACAGATTCCAAATATTGAATAATCTTTTCATCAGTTAATTCTGTTAAGAAATGGGAATCTAATTTATTAGCTATATTACTATCCGTTAATTCGATTTCATATCTGAAGATTTCTAGATTATTTAATGATGAATTTATTTTACGGATTTGTTTGTTCTTTTTTGCTTTCTCAATTTTATTATAAAAAGTGTGTATTTCTTTTTGATTAATTTCACTCGTTATCATTGAAAAACCGTCTGCATTTTTACTTGTTCTATGGTTTTTCAAATCTGCTTTCTTTTCTTTTACAAATGATCTTATTAATAATTGACGAGTTGGTAAAGACGGTAATTTATCAAAAGCAATTGTGAATGCTAATTCAATCTTCTTAAACCTAACATAATCCAGATTAAATTTGATTTTAATCTTATAATCTATTTCTAACTTATGTAATACCTCTAGTAATCTTAATTTAATCCCATTAATGCCTGTAGTTTGAAAATTAGGAGAAGGACCGTTAAGTTGGATTGCAGCAAATTTCTTTTTGTAATCTTCTTCTTTAAGACTAATTGTTACTTTTCCTAAATCTACTGATTGAATGGTGATTTTATCTAGTTCTCCTTCGGAATTGAATTCTAAAGAAGCAGTCTCTTTAAAGATTCGATCATCAAAAACAATAGGGTCATAAGTTACTTCTGGGCTAAGAATTGAGACTGTACAGTTATCAATACCCCAATAAGCTGGGGTAACTGAGAAACAAGATTTTATATTATTTTCGTTTTTTTGCTGTAGTTCTAGTAAATTTCTCTGTCTGAGTTCTCTATTTTTCTTATGCTTTTCCTTTTTTCTTCTTTCTGCAGGGGATAAATGACGTTTCTTGGCTGCTTCTCTTTCTCGTTTACTTTTTTTATATCTTCTTACCATGTATATTCCTCCTTGTTGTTAAATCTGTAATGAAGATGTACTTCTAAAATGTAACTTTCTTTAAAATTAAACCTCCTTATTTGTTACATTAGTTAGTATGCCATAAAAGAGTCGAAACTCTTTATTTTTTTATAAAACCATTAAAAATTTCACTATTTTTTAAAGGTTAGCTATGTTTTAAGCTTCTATTTATTTATCTCATCTCACCTCCTATTATTAGTATGTCACAAATGTTGTTGAAAACGCCCATTTTTTAGAAAATCAATTGAAAAAATTTTTAAAAAATTAAAGAACCTCAATTTTGAGTGCTTTAAAAAACGCGTAGTGACAAGGTTTTGAAGGGGAAAAGTAGGTACTTGCCTACTAAAAAATTTTTTATTTCAATAAGAGATATACCATTATTTTTAGAAGTGCTTATTAGTTTGCTTGTGAGATTAACTTGTAAGCATAGGACTTTTGAAACTCTTCTGGTCGATTATGTCCGAGAGCACGTGATACAATTAAACAAGCCTTTCGATCAAGGACAACGCCTTTTAATTCTCCTCTTAGATAAATTTTTTCCCTTTTATCCTTGATATCTTTAGGATCTCGTGCGACAAGAAGATAAAGACGTTTTGCGTATTCAGCACGATATTTATGAGGTTTCAAAGCAGATGGAACTTGAAATACACGCTTTTTACCAGCTAGTTTAAATTCTTCAACGAGTTTCTCTAATTCTTCCTTGTCTCGTGTGATAATCGGAACCCAACGATCTCGTGCACCTTTTGTTTTATGTTTTTTCCCGTTTATTTTAAGATAATATTGTCCATCTTCTCGTTGGTAGAGGGAGTCTCCAGTGATTGCTTTTAATTCATTTTTTCGTAGTCCAGTAGCAGAGACGATTGAAAACCAGCGATTATTCGTTTCTTCAGACATTCTGTCGTCATTAGATTTTAAACGATTATTCTTTTTGTTGGCTCGATATCGAATATCTGTTGCAATAAAAGCAGTAGAAGACACCCCCAAGACTTTGGCTAATGCGGCCTTGTAAGTTGACTGAGTAGGAGCAGAAAGTCCTAATTTTTTACAATGTTCTAAGTATTGATTTACTAAGTCAATCCATCCTTCTATATCGTTAGATTTATCAAGAGATTCTAACTCTTCGGCAGTAGCTGTTGCGGCAACAAAGGAAGCGAATCTGCTCCAGGAACCAGCATAGTTATGGAGAGTTCGATCGGTATGAATTAAATGAATATCCTCTCCTGTTTTTTTGGATTCATTTCGTTTGATTCCCTTTCCTTTCTTGAAGCGCGTGACTAAATTTGTTAATCCTTTTGATTGGACGAATTGTTTACGGCCTTCGAAAGTAGTTAGAGAATCAATTTGTTGTTTCTTAGCTCTCTCTTTAGCTTTTCGTCGTTCAGAACGACTACGTTTCTTCTTTGCCATAGTTCTTTCCTTTCTATAGAAGATAATGTACATTTAAAGAAGATCTTAAGAAGAATCTTAAGGTCTTTTTATATTCAAGTTGAAGTAGTGCAGTGACTTAAAGCATATATTCACTGGTCTAGTATCTTCCCTTTGCTGAGGGCGCTTCTTAATTGATGGCTAAAAAGATAACCAAGTCATTGTACAACATGACAAGTTGACTCAATTCAAATAAGATGTAGAGTTCCATCTTACAGATAAGATCTGTTGTTTTTTCTTGTTAGAAATTTTCAGGTTTAAATGCTCTGAATCTGGCGACTGAGTTAAGCTAGTTTTTTGTATTCTATTTTTTAGACTATTGTTATTTACTTTCATTTTCTACTTTTATTATTTACTTTGTTACGTTTAAAAAACTTTTTTTAAAACTGCTGTTGACATTACTTTTATTATTTATACATATTTTTATTAGCAAATAAAATACAAAACTGGTTCTTTCCTAACCCAGCTTAAACCTGCTGTTTCCACGATAGCTACCTCCTTTCAAACATAAAAAAACGTAGCTATAATAGTTACGTCTCTACTCAATCAATTATTTCTATAATATTAGTATGCCACAAAAAACAAAACAAAAAAATCAGGATAAGATTTTTTACGTTATTCAGTTTTACATGGTACTGTGTGTTTAGCGTGACTTACACATACGTTTCTGTCAACGCTAAACACACAGAAAAATCAGAATCGCAAAAAAACAGAGGGATGAGAGAAAAAGGGTATAAGTACGAAAAAATTGAGAAGTAAACAATACCGTTATCAGTTTTTTTTATTTTTATAATTTGAAATTTGTGGCAGACTATATATAGGGAGAAAAACAAAGGAGGTTACATATGTATAAAACATATGCTTTTTTTATTACAGGGCTAGTATATGAACTTGGCCCTCCAGACATTGGCATCATTCAATTCATTTTTAAACTCAATGGACAACAAAAGGAGAAAAAATATGAACATTTATAAAGAGTATTTATGTAAAAAAATTTTAGAGACTGTAAATATCGAAATTGAAACAGGTGAGGACTTTGATGTTACTGTTAATTTTTGTCGTGATGAATATAATTTTTATCTAACATTATTACGCGAAGGAGAAGAACTAGAGTTTGATTTCATTGAAGATAGGTTGAATTTGATTATTTATCACTGTTGCCATGATAAACTGTATTATAGTATTACAGAAATGGATGAGATTTTAAATTTCAAATACGCAATTGATATGTTAGTTGAGTTGTTCGTGGCTAATAAATGGTATACGTTTGTACCAGATTTAACTACTCATAATCTTTGGGAATTGGTTGAACAGTACAAAACGGGTAAATTAAGAGATTATGAATAAAATTGAAACGTCTAGTTATTGAAAAAACGATAACTAGACGTTACAATAAAACAAGTGAATTATTTTTTAAATATCTGATAGTAAGAGAAAGGTCGAAAGGGATAATGAAATGAAAACTCCAAAGCTGTATAATGATTTAATCAATGATAAAAAAATTACCAATGAAATTATTGCAGAATGTGTATATTCTGTGAATAAGCGAGCTAAAAATTATCGTGATAAAATTAAAGAATACAAAAATGGAAGGTTCCATCAGCATTTGGAGAGTAATATTGAAAAAGCGGAAGAGGAAATGGGGAAATACTATCAACTAAAAGAAGAATTTTTGAAAGTATTTACCCCGAATCTGATCCATAAACAATTCATTGGCGAAGAGAAAAAAAGAGTATATAGTTATGAAAAAAACTATGAGAAATTGTTGAAAGAAAAAACTAATGATATTTTTTGGGAAAATAGTTACTATGATTACGACAAAGATATGGAAATCGAGTTTTTTGATTATCATCTAGGAACAAAAAAATATCTATATTTCTTATATTACGAAATTGGGGAATATAGTTTTCATTCACCTATTACAGAGAAAATTGCTGAAAGGAAAACTAATCTAGAAATTCAAGAAATCGACGAAAATTTCAAAACTCATGGCTCTAAGATTGAAGGATTGCTGTCAATGCAATTTGTAAAAAAAGTATTAGAATTACTGCAAAGCGAAGATTATACAATCGTGGATTAAGAGTAAAACAATGAAATGTGCATTCTGTAAACAAATGGTCGAAGAATAAGATGATTAAACCAAAGGATTTAGTTGAATGTTTTATAAGACTAAATCCTTTTTTGTTTGATTTTAATTAGCTAAGAATTATGATACAATAAAGTAAGTATATTTTTATAGTTATAATTCTGTTTTTGGGATTAATATTATCCCCTTGGATTCAATAGAATAGTAGTATTCTTTTATATATTTTAATTAATAAACTTTTATGAGGAGGCTATTTGTCATGTCTTTTTGGGATGCATGGTTTGGTACACCGACAGAAAAGAAAAGGGAACAATATAGAACCCTATATAATGATTTGAACAGTCAATTAAAAACTTTTAAGGCTAAATTAAAAACGATGGAAGGGAAAGTCGATAGCTATAATAATTCTCGGCCTTCAATGAGTACCAGTTATATTCCAGAGGATGTCTTTAGTGATAGCGAAGGTCGTGTAAAAGGGAAAGTTGATACTGTACGAACTAATCAATCTAGTGATGCAAAGAATTTATCGAGTGCAGTTGATGCAGCCTATGAACGATATAAATACTATGATCGCTTAGCAGAACAAGAGCGTAAAGAGAGAGAAGCTGAAGCGAGACGTCAGGCTGAAGAACGTAAAAATAGAAATAAGAGTTGGAGATGAGTTCTATGGCAGATTTAAAAATAAAATATAAAGATTTAGAAACAGCTATCCAATTATCAAAAGAAATTAATCAAGAATTGACAAGTTCATACCAGACAGTCACTCAATTAAAAACATATCTTCAGTCTGCTAAATGGTCTGGCAAAACTAAGGTTGCTTTTGAATCTTATTTAGACATTGTCCATAAATACCATAAAGATTTGAGATCTATTATGGAGGAACACGAAAAAGCAGTAACAAGTTTGAAAAAATCAATTGATAACTATAACAGTTCATCGGAAGTTGCGTCCATAAAGGGGTTGTAAGTATGTCTAACAAAGAAACGTTTTCTATTCACGAACTCCATTATCTAATTGGTGCCTTTGACGGAGAATTGATGCCTGGCTTACCCACTCTAGATGAGATTGTAACAGTTTCTGAGATGGTGTGGACGATGGCCAAAGAAGCTCTTGAAAAAAAGGGATTAGTTAAGGAGGATGGTTCTTTAACAGAATCAGGTTTTGTCATAGTTGAAACTCTACGAGAATATTGTATCGGAACAACATTGGTCATTGTGAATAATTTTTATTTTATGCAATGCCGTGACAGTAATTTCTCTATACTTATAGTAGATACTGGACAAGGATATCAACTTGCCAAGATAAGTCCCATGAGTCGTTTAATTTTACTTCAGGAAAAACTTGCCCTAGTAACAAGGAATCCTATGGAAGACGAAAAGTCTTTTCTAACTGAGGAAAAGAATATGAATTCCGCTATAGAGGCTGCTTTAGCATCCGAACAAGCACTAATGGTACAATATTTTCCTTTAGAGCAGATGAGTCAAACGAAACACGCAGAATTACTATTAGCTTCTTTTCTCTTTGTAGAGTGTAATGGAGAATTACTCGGATTTGATGTGAAGAAAGAAGAGCTATATAGATTCAGTCAGTATTATTTTCTTGAAAGACTGTATACTTGGTTGAAAATTCCATTTAGGGAGGAGGATTTTGAAAATGGTCTTGATTGATGTGGCTACGATGGATGGTGGAGGTTCTAAGGAAATCGTCATGAATCCTGATGAAATGCAAGCAATTATGCGTTATATCACAACAGTAGAAGTTTCCTTTCAGAATAACTTAGCTCCAAAATTAAAGAGCTTGTCTGAAACGAAATATTATGAAGGTGGGGAAGCCTCTAAAGCCATGGACCATTATGCGGATATGCTCAACAAAGTGAATGAAGTTGGTGATCTATATCGGCGTGCAAATGGTGAAATCTTAAACATGATGGGGCAATGGATTGCACAAGATGCTCAGCTACGAGATGATTTCCTCAATGGTCTTTCATCCAATCCTAAATTGGTGGAAAACCTAGATAGTCTCGGCATGTTAGGAGGAGGCGAGGAATGACAAAAGATGTAGAACTTCATTCGTCGACTTGGAAGAGTATGAAACAAGCTATAACGGGACTTACTGAAAACGTCACAGTCTCTAGTAGTGGTTATGGGAATTACACTAACGCTCAAGCAGGTCCCTATAGCACCGGGACAACTTCAACCGGGTTTGCTAAACGAGTGGAAGACTTGGTCAAGATTTCAGAGAAAGTCCAGCAAATGATCAAGGAAAGGGACACGGATGGAGCGGTTTCCTATAGCTACCATGACGAAACAAGTACTGCCCAAACGCTGCAATCCAAACTCTCCACCCTAGAACGCTATGCTGAGAATGTAAACAACTATATCAAGAATAAAATCGACCAGCCTTTCTATGAAGCTATGGACAAGGTTGGGGCTAAGCTAGAAGCTCTCAGCATTCAACAATACAAAACAACAAACAAAGTTGGCTATAAGCGGACGGATGTTCTCAAAGATGAGTATGGTAATCCAATAGGGACCATGCAAGTGACACCAGATGAGATAGGGATTGATGAACTCTACAAGGTTGATAGCCCTTATAAGGCAACCTTGCAGAAAAGCTATGAGGAATTTAAGAAAAGCAAGGATTATAAAGATCACAAGCTGACTCAGGATCAATATCTGATGGCTATGCATCATACTCGATCCTTTGAGTATGTCTCGATTGATGATGAGAAAGCCAATATAGAGATGTGGCGAGATATCGCTCTTGGAGTAGGAGTGGTTGTCTTGACCATCTTCTGTCCCCCGGCAGGTGCAGTTGCCGGTGTCGTTGTAGCTAGTGCAGATATGTATTCGGCAGTGTCAGGTAAGGACTGGGGGACAGGTCGCGAGTTGGACAATACCGAACGAGGTATGCGAGGAGCCTTTGCCTTGCTTGACTTGATTCCAGCCGCTAAATATCTAAGTAGTTTGATCAAAACAGGAAAGACAGCAGGCCTCACCGCTGTCAAGACCAGCCTCAAAACAGCTATAAAAGAAGGAGTGGAGCAAGGAGTTAAGAACCTTGATAATTTCAAAGGTCTCTTGAAAAATGTCAAGGGCTTGGGAGATAATGTCCTTTCTCACATTAAAAACTATGGGAAACAGCTTGACAATCTTCGACCGAGTAAGATTTTATCAAATTCAGCAGAAGCTTTGAGTGACAGCTTACGCCATGCTGATAATGTAATCAGTGAAGCGGCTCAGAATTTCCGTATGAATATTGGTCTAGAGCCTAAACTAGCAGATGGAGTCCTATCAAGTGGTGGAGGGAAACTAACGCATCTAGCAGATAATCTCAGTGCCTTTGCGAAGAATCTAGACGGTAGTGTGGATGATGTGATGGAGCTAGGAGGGAAATCTGGCAGTAGGTTTGGTGGTTCGCAGACCAAACATTGGTTGGAAGATGCTGGTGAAATATTGACAGACGGAAGCCATATGGATGGAAAAGTTCTGAAACCTAATGTAGTATACGAGGCTGGAGAACATCGTTATCTTTATCGTACTGATGAGGTTGGCCGTATCGATCGGGCATATGCTGAAGATTTACAACTAAAACTTCATGAAGGTAGATTACCTCATAATTCGAATACTCCAGATAAAGAAATTGGAGACCATGCAGGCCATATATTCGGAGATTTATTTGGTGGATCACCTGAGTTGGATAACCTTGTTTCACAAGCTAAAGATGTCAACTTAAAAGAATATCGCCGTATTGAACGTGATTGGGCAGATGCTTTAAAATCAAATCCACCAAAGAAAGTTGAAGTAGATATTAAGATTAACTACGATGGCTCTTCAATGAGGCCAACTAGTTTTGAAGTGGTGTACAGTATTGATGGTGAGGTACGTACTGAAATAATTAAAAATGTTAATAAATAGGAGAATATAATGACACAATTTGAAGATAAATTTATGGAAGTTCAGGTTAGCATGATTTCATTAGCAATGGAATATGTCCAAAATCAAGCAGAAAAAGTATACATTTATTGTATCTCTGAAGAAGCGTTACTTTCTTTTGATGTTTTTTATAAAATTAATGGAACTGTGACAAAAATGTATGCGGTGAATGAAATTTTAAATAAAAAAGTAGATACTTCAAAAAATATGATGGTAGCAGTACAACGGTTTGGTCTTGAAGATATACAGAAAATGCTTGATGTTTGCCAAGAATATGACCGTGAACACCCAACTGAGATGTGGTTGATTTATGATGCCAAGAAAAACAGTCTTGATAGTCGCTATAGTTATGAAGGGCGTTATGACAAGGATGAGGAATTGATTCCACGTCTAGAGTTTGAAAAATGGTTTGAGGAAGTAAAAGAAAATCAGCTGTAATTTTGATATTGGCACTTAACTGTACATTAAGTGCCTTTTCATAAATTGGAAGCTTCAAAAGCCATGGACCACTATGCGGACATGCTCAACAAAGTGAATGAAGTTGGTGATCTATATCGGCGTGCAAATGGTGAAATCTTAAACATGATGGGGCAATGGATTGCACAAGATGCTCAGCTACGAGATGATTTCCTCAATGGTCTTTCATCCAATCCTAAATTGGTGGAAAACCTAGATAGTCTCGGCATGTTAGGAGGAGGCGAGGAATGACAAAAGATGTAGAACTTCATTTGTCGACTTGGAAGAGTATGAAACAAGCTATAACGGGACTTACTGAAAACGTCACAGTCTCTAGTAGTGGGTATGGGAATTACACCAATGCCCAAGCAGGTCCCTATAGCACTGGAACATCTTCAACCGGATTTGCTAAACGAGTGGAGGAGCTAGTAAAGATTCCTGAAAAAGTTCAACGCTTGATAGCAGAAAAGTATGATAGAAGGCTTATTTATATCGTAGAATTTTTTCACTTAAATATGCGTTAAGTAGGTTTTAATAACTTATCTCGTCAAAACAATCATTGTTAAAAATACTTGTATCTATTATTTAATATAATACTTGCGTAAGTATTGGAATAATGTTAAAATAATAATGTAAAAAATAAAATAAAAACATAGGAGTAAACAATATGTCAGGACAAATCAGAGTATCCCCAGAAACGCTTCAATCACGTGCACGTGATTATGGAAAAGCAGCCAATGATATTAGAGTTATTTTGAGCAATCTTCAACGTTTACAAGATACTTTGCGTACAGAGTGGGAAGGTGCAGCCTTCCAAGGATTTGATCAACAATTCCTCGAATTGAAACCAAAAGTTGAGAACTTTGCTGATTTGATGCAACAAATCAATACACAACTTGATAAGACTGCTCAAGCAATGCAACAAAATGACCAAGATTTATCTAAAAACTTTGGTCTTCAATAATTTAAGGCCGAGGTTGAGGAGTAATCCTCAACCTTTCTTACATTTTAGTTAAGGAGAAAATGTGAATAAAAAAGTTTTATTTAGTCTAGGGGCATTATTGTTATTTATTACAATAATAGTATCCTTCTTTGCCATTGTAAAACCAACACCTATCAGCCAGGCAAACTCAGAATCTTCGGTGCAACAAGCTCCTATTAAAGTTGCTGTTGTTAATGAAGATGCAGGAAAAGTATACAATGGACAACAGATTAACATTGCTAATACTTTAGTAAATTCATTTATTTCAAAAAATAATTACAAAGTGGAAGTGGTTTCCCGTTCAATTGCTGAAAGTGGTTTGAAGAATGATACTTATCAGTTGATGATAGTCTTGCCAAGTAAATTTTCAGAAGAAGCTTTAGCTATTGAGTCAACTTCACCTGTTCAGGCAACGTTTCAATATCAAATTCAATCAAGTGATCAACTAACTGTCAAACAGGCAGAACAAGCAGTAGTAGCTTTTAAAGAACTTTTTAATAAGGACTTAATTAATATTTATTTCACTAGTATTATTGGAAATTTGAAGACAGCGCAAGGACAGGTTGCTGATGTCGTTACAAATGAACAAGAATCACTATCAACTTTTAACAATAAGTTAGTAGGTCCACTTGCTCAATACAGTCAACAATTTAATGGATTAAGCTCATCACCGAATAATTTGTTGTCAGCTTATTCATCTTTTAATAAAGATTTATTAAATACGAATGATGCTTTTAAATCAATTGTTTCTGTTGATAAAACATATGAGGGAACAATAGAACAAATCAAAGCGCAACAGGAAAAATGGCAACAGTCTTTGGATACTAGAGAGCAAACTTTGTCAAACTATGATAAAGACTTTTCTAAATTATCTGTTAAGGAACAATTATCTAAACTGGGCAGTATAAATACTCATATCAATGATAATTTATCTGAGCCTGCTATTTGGAAAGAAACTTCAGATACAGTTGCCTCCTATAATAAAGATATCGCTTCTCTTCTTGAGATTCTAAAGAATAATAATAAAGATATTGATGATACTTTGTCAAATTATGATACAAAAATTAAGGACGCTGTAGAATCTTCTTTGACCAAAAATTCTTCAACAGTAGATGAGGCTAGTAAAACACTCGGCAGTTATATCAAAACATTGAACACTAGTATGCAGGATCAAATCACAAGCAAATGGCCTAGTGTATATTATGATGACGCAGCTATTGATAATCTTTCTTTGTCTAGTTCTGATAAACAACATTTGAAAAATATTAGTGCTTTTATGCAGTGGTATAGTAAGAAGACGGGGAAAGAGTTGCCTACTTTGAAAGCTACAACTCTTGAAAATGAAGAATTTTCTCGCCTAAAGGATGACATTAAATCCAAGAGTACAACAAAACGAGAGATATCTTTACCATCATTTGAAGGAAAAATTTCAAAATTAACATTAACAGTACCAAGTGGTTACTACCTAAAAGAATCAAACTATGGATTTTCCGACCTTGGAGGTGGTAACTATCAGATAAATATAACCAGTGAAGCTTCTACTGGTACAGTTGTTTCTTATACGCTGGCTATCAAGAATGAAAATGACATCAGTGTACTATCTCCTGTGTTTGTTAAGTATCAGTTAGATACGACAGAAGATGTAAAAGTCATAAAGGAAGATGCCCCTGATCTAGAAAAAGAGAGAACAGAGAAAACAGAGAAGGATACAGTTCCTTCTGCACCAGCTACTTCAGATACTCCTGTTACATCTACTACCGATACAGGTTCAAGTGCTGCTACACCTGAAGAGAAGAAGCCAAAAGATGTTCTCACTATAACGAAGACCATCACGATTACTAAGACGAATCAGACAGAAAAGAAGGTTTTGAATCGTCACTATGAAATGCAAGATGTTATTTCGAACTGGGAGTATAGTCCTACAAAATTAACTCAAGCTGTTTATAAAGATGTAGATGGTTATTTACAGTTGTCAGGTCTTGTTACTGCATATTATGGTTTAGATCTATCTAAAAATACGTATTCAGAACATATGTTTATCCCAGCAGAAGGTTCTCTTGCAGCGTTAGTAAATAATGATGATCTTAAAACAATTGTGACAAGCTTAATAAAAACTGCTACTGTGGAAGCATTGAAATCTGATTTAAAAGTTTCTGATGAAAAAATGAATGAGATTCAGTCTCGATTAGCAAATGCTGAGAAGTTGACATCAAATATTGAACAATTGAGAACAACAACAAGTGATTTAACGTCTCAGTTGAGTCAGTTAATTGAACAGGCTTCAGAGGTAGATAAAACTATTGAATCCAAACCAAACTTTGTTGAAACAGAAAAAGTAGACAATACAAATATGGTTACAGTTAGTATGGATATGAACAGTGACCTGGTTAAGTTAATGTCAGCTAGTCAAACTTTGATGACTAATACACAAGCAAATCAAGCTGTTTCTCAGACAATTGATTCGACAATTTCTCAATTGGTAAAAGATATCAATAATTTGGAAAAAGATGGAGAATCATTAAGTACTCGCGTTTCTGAGTTGAAAAATATTATGTCTAGTGAGTATGGATCAAATGAAGAATTCCTTAAAAACTTTTCTACTGTTTTGAGCAATACAAAAACAGGTAATACTAAAAATGATGCAGTATATGAATACTTATCTAATCCTGTAGATGCTTCAAAAATTGGCAATGTAGTATCAGCCGCAACTAAATCACAGTCACAGTCTAGTCGTCAAGATGAGAGATCAGGTCTTCTGATTATTTTGATTAGCTATCTGGTTAGTTTGGTTATTGCTTATCTTTTCCAACATGCAGACAAAGTGGAATTGCAAAGAATCATGAATTTGAAAGATCGTTTATCGTGGAGAAATTCTTCTGGACCGATGCTTTTCCTAAGCCTTATTTCTGTGATTGCTGGCTTTATAATTGCAATTATTGCTGGAGTTAAACTTGGTTTTTCTATTCCGCAATTGAGTGCATTTGTAGTACTTCTTTCCATAATAAGTCTGATGATGACATATGGTCTTAATATTCTTATTGATAGGCTTAGAAGTTTAGGATTTTTAATAAGCGTTAGTCTGATATTAATTTATATCATTACTGCAACCCAACTCTTTGATGAATATTATGTGAATTCAACTCCTATTTTGGGAACTCTTTCTCCTTTGACTTATCTTGAAGGTGTTGTGAAACTGTTTGTTAATCAGCAAAGTGGAATTGTTCCGTCAATGATTGTAATCGTTGTTTTAACGATTGCTTTGGGACTTTGGAATAGTTTCTTGTATCGACAAGTTAAGGACAATAACTAACATGAAAAAAACTATCGTCTTTATCTTTCTATTGTTTTCATTTTTTACGAGTGGAAGTGTAGCTTTTGCAAATGATGGTTCTTTGCAAATAGATACGTCTTTAGATAAAAATCCTAAGAAAACAGAAATACAATATTTTGAGCAGGAGAGTAATTTAACAAAGTTATTTCAACCTGACACATACAAAGCTATTGATGCTGCAAAAAAAAATGATAGAGAAAAGTATCAATCATTTCAAACAACCTTATTTATCACTAAAGTAGAAGTCAGAAATATCGTTGATGAGTATCAATCTGCCTTATTTTCTGGTCAAATTCAAATGAACCGTAGTGATAAGAAGAATGTGTCGCTTAATAACGTAAAAGCTCCTATTTCTTGGACTACAATTTTATTGTTTATACTAGGAATGATTATCACAATTTATTCTCTTTTATATAAAAAATTACATAAACCTAAACAATAAAATTTGGTAGAAAAATATTTTGAGGAGATACAATCGTATCTCCTTTTTTATAGGCGAAAAGTTCTTTTATAATCATGTTTCACATGATATAATAATTATAACGGAATAGGTTTAAGTTTAGGAGGTTTTTATGGAAGAGTACATTAATATTAGTCTTGATTGTAGTCCTTTTTTATCTAAAATTTTAGATTTAAGAGTTCCTGTCGAATTAACCGTAAAAGAATTAATACAAATTGTTTTAGAAACTTATGGCGCAGAGGTTAAGGTATTCAATCCAAGTGTAAGAAATCAGCAGTCTGGGGATATACTTGCTAGTACTAGTAGCTTAGCTTTAGTGAAAGACGGCGTATTATTAAAATTAGAGAGAATATAATTAGGGGAGTTAGTATGGAAGTGCAAAAACTTGAATTGGTAGTTGGCGATATCAAAGGTAATCGTGAAATAGCGTATGCTTTATTAGTAGCAGAACAACCTTATTTTGTTAATCAAAATGTAATCGAAGAAGAAGGTAAATTAACAATTGAAAGTCTATTGACAGATGAATATTATTCCTGGGATAAGCTGATTACCATGATTGACGAAGAAAAGTTACGTCATTTAATAAATATTGGTCAATTGTTTCATGCATTGCAAGATTCTATTTACACGTATAATTTATCTCCTAATAATTTAGTGTTTTCTCGAAATGGGAATCCTTTATTTGTTTTCCGCGGTGTTAAAGGACAAGTGCCACCATATGATGTTGTAAGTTTAGATGAGTTTACTGTTAACTTCAAGGCTATGATCGTGTCTTTGCTTGATAAAAAAACAAGTTATGAGAAATTGATAGAGGGACAGTCACCATTTTATAAGGGAAAACTATTCTGTGAAACTATTATGAAAGCAGAAACCTTAGATGAAATTATATCTTTGTTAGAAGAAAAATACCTAGAAGAAAGGAAACAAAATAAGGAAAAATTTTCACGAGTTCCTAATAAACTAGTATCTAGATTAAAGTTAACTACCTTAATCACATCTCTTATTGGTTTTTTCTCATTGGTTGGAGTACTTTATTTTCTATTGTTTGCTATGCCTAGCCAACAAATGATATCAGATTTGCGTCTTGCTTTTGTTCATCAAGATTATTCAACGGTCGTATCAACCGTAAAAAATACAGATTCTAAATCGCTTAGCCAGGATGACTCCTATATGGTAGCCTATTCGGTGATTAAGACTGAACCCTTAACGGAGGCGCAAAAGACAGAGTTATCAAAAATATCAACTCAATCAAATACAGACTATCTGCGTTATTGGGTGTTAATTGGCCAGTCAAAAATTGATGAAGCAATGGATATTGCAAGTTACTTAGATGACCCCCAATTATTGATGTATGGTCTTACTAAAAAGATTGATGAAGTCCAGAGAAACCCTAATCTAACATCAGAACAACGTACTGAGCAGTTAAATAATTATAAGGGTAAATTGGAAGAATTGAAGAAGAATTACCTAACACCAGAAGTTAGCAAGTCGAATGTGGTTTCAAAAGAATCAAGATAGGAGTGGTGTATGAATTATTTATTTTTTGAAGACAATGTCTATCCACTCTATGCAGGAAATACCTATCAAATGGGTTCTTCAGTTGATTCTAATATTTATCTTCCTTGTCTTGAGAATATAATGTTGGATGTCAAGGAAACTGGAGTTGAATTATTAGGAAAAACTTATACTTATGGAAGTCATCGAATTTCTATAGATGAGAAGACAAATATTTCTTTACTTGTGGTTGGGGATACAGAGTACTATCTTCTTCCTGAGAGAATTCTTTATTTATCAGATAAGAAAGAAGCAACCATTCGCTTAGTTGATTTTCCTACAGAAATCATTTTGACTTTTGATGGGATAAATAAGACAATTTATAGTGTTAGTCCATATTATATTAACGGTGAAAGAAAAACAGGAAAACATAACATTCAAGATCTGGATCAAATTGTGTTTGAACAAGGGGTCGGTTTATCTGTTCAAAAACAAATTTTATCTATCCATTCATTGTTTTCTGTTGAGACATCTTTATTGCCCTTTTCTGAAGTATCGACAGAAGATCGCTCAAAGGAATTTCATCGTTCTCCACGAATTATTCTGAGAGAACCAGATGATAAAGTAACAATTGCTTCGGCGCCAACAGATGATGAAGGGAAAAAACAATCATTACTAAGATTGATTATTACTCCTTTAGCAATGATCATTTTTACATTACTAACGGTTTACTTTACACGTAGTGGTGGAATGATGTTTATGATGATGGGGATGTCTGTCATTACTATCGGGACTTCTATTCATACTTATTTTTCTGATAAAAAATCACATAAAGAACTTCAGGAACAGAAGATTACAGAGTATATGAAATATTTGGAAACCAAATATTCACAATTAGCTGATCTACGAGATGAACAAGTTGAAGCTCTTGTTTATCATTTTCCTGATATGCCTCAGATTTTAGAAATGGTAGAAAAAACTGACCGACGTATTTATGAAAAAACACTCTATCACTTTGATTTTTTATCTTATCGTTTAGGTTTGGGAGAAATTGATTCTAGTTTTTCTATTGAGTATTCAAATTCTGAGTTAACTAAATATAATGCAGCTGCTAACCAGAAAATTCAAGAACTTCTTTCATACTATCGTGTGACCAAGCAGGTACCTATTACTCATACATTAACAAATCCTACGGGATATATAGGAACACGACAAATAGTAATTGAGCAAGTTCAACAAATGATGATGCAATTGGCGACTTTCCAAAGTTACCATGATTTACAGTTTATCCCAATTTTTCGAGAGGAAGAGTTGGAGCTATGGAATTGGAGTCGATGGTTATCTCATACCAAAATAAAAGCACTAAATAGCCGAGGTTTTGTATACAATCAACGAACTCGTGACCAATTATTAACATCCCTCTATCAAATTATTAAAGATAGAAAGTTGGATAGTGAGCAGGACAAAGGAAAAGAAAAGCAATATAGTCCTCATTATATTCTCTTTATTACAGATTTAAGTCTGATGTTAGATCACAATATTATGGAATATATAAATGAAGACTTATCTTATCTAGGTATTCATTATATTTTCGTAGAAGAAGTACTTGAAAGTCTGCCAGAACATGTTAAGACGGTTGTTGACTATCGAGGAGATAAAAAAGCTACATTATTGCTTCAGGATGGGAATTATACAAATAAAGAAATTACACCTCTTCCACCCGTAAGCTTATCTGAGAAGGAAAATTTTGCTAGAAACCTCGCTGGTATTCATCATATTCAGACATTACGTAATTCTATTCCAAATAGTATTACCTTCCTTGAAATGTATGGGGTCAATAAAGTTGAGGAACTAAATCTTTTAAAACGATGGAAAGAAAATGAAACTTTCCAAACAATGGCAGTTCCTCTAGGAGTTCGAGGTAGGGATGATATTCTTTATCTAAATATTCATGAGAAAGCGCATGGACCTCACGGCTTGATTGCTGGTACTACAGGATCAGGTAAGTCTGAACTTATTCAGTCCTATATTCTTTCTTTGGCTGTGAACTATCACCCATATGAAGTTGCCTTCCTATTGATTGACTATAAGGGTGGGGGGATGGCCAATCTCTTTGCAGACCTCCCTCACGTTGTTGGTACTATTACGAACTTGGATGGAAACCAAGCTAATCGAGCTTTGGTATCTATCAAAGCTGAACTTAAGAAACGTCAGCGTATTTTTGCAGAGAATGATGTGAATCATATCAATCAGTATATGAAACTCTTCAAAGAAGGGAAGGTTAAAGAACCATTACCTCACTTATTAATCATTAGTGATGAGTTTGCTGAATTGAAGGCAAATCAACCTGATTTCATGGATGAATTGGTATCTACTGCTCGTATTGGTCGTTCATTGGGAGTTAAATTAATTTTGGCAACCCAGAAACCAAGTGGAGTTGTCAATGATCAAATTTGGTCGAACTCTAAGTTTAAGATAGCTCTTAAGGTACAAGATGCTGCAGATTCTAGAGAAGTAATTAAAACACCTGATGCCGCAGAAATCACACAGACAGGTAGAGCCTATCTTCAAGTCGGGAACAATGAAATTTATGAGCTGTTCCAGAGTGCATGGTCGGGTGCAGATTATAATCCAGAAGGTCGAAACCATGTTCAAAAAAATACAACTGTATATGAGATTACAAGTAATGGTCAGTATAATGCCATTAATAAAGACTTGAGTGGTTTAGTCAATAAAAAAGAAGCAAAGGCTATTCCAACAGAATTAGATGCCATTGTAGAAAATGCTCGCGAAGTATTTGATAGTCTTGATATAAATCAAGTAGCAAGTCCGTGGTTGCCACCACTTGAAGAAAAAATATATACTAAAGATATACAATCAACTAACTTCAAAGATTATTGGGGGCATTCAGAAGATCTACAACCGATTTTAGTTGGATATCAAGATATTCCTGAAAGACAGGAACAATCGCCACTTTATTTCAATATGGAACAAAGAGGACATATTTTATTAGTTTCTAGTCCAGGATTCGGGAAGTCAACTTTTCTTCAGAACTTTGCGATGGATGTCATTCGTAAGCATACACCTGAACAAGTTCACTTTTATCTCTATGACTTTGGTACCAGTGGGTTAATCTCTATTTCTGATTTTCCTCATATTGCAGATTATTTTACACTTGATGAAACTGAGAAAATCATGAAATCACTACGATTCTTGAATAGAGAGATAAAAACTCGTAAACGTGCTCTTTCTCAAGCAAAAGCTACAAACCTTACGCAGTACAATCAGTTGTCTGATGAGTCTTTCCCAACGATTTTCATTGAGATAGATGGATTTGATAGCGTTATGGATGCAGTTTTCGTAGATGCCTTTTATGATACTTTAAATGTCATTGCTCGCGATGGTGCCTCTCTAGGAATCTATCTAGTTGTGACACTTTCTCGTCTCAATGCCATGCGTCTACAGTTACAATCTAACTTTAAGACCAAGATTTCTCTATTCTTGTTTGACAATAGTGATTTGTCAGGAGTAGTAGGACGATCTAATATTCCGCTCGATGAAATCAAAGGTCGGGCGATAGCTAAATTTGACGACATCGTCCAATTCCAGGTGATGTTGCCATACAGCAGTGAATACTATACGGACTACATAAAAGAAGTTCGTAAAGAACAAGAAGCAATGGTTGCAGCATACGATGGACCACTTCCTGCAGGTATCCCAATGTTGCCAGAGAAGGTAACCAAAGAGGTAATGTCAGATCTCTTAAAAAACAGTCAAGACTTTATCTTGGGGCTTGAAAGAGAAGCTGTTGTTCCAGCATCATTTAGCTTTGACCGACCTATTCTTATTGCTTCAGACAGTCCTGCCTTTGTAACAAACTACTACAAATTATTAGAGTATCATCTGAAACGTTTGTCAGACAAGTATAATACGGTTATTCTAGATTCTAGTCAACGTATTAGTAGTCAATTCTTTACTGGTATTCAGCGTTTTGATAGTTCTTTGGAGGTTGCTGATGTGATGAAGACGATACTGGAAGACTTTAGGAAACGCGTTGCGTCTCCAGATCAGGATTATCCAAAATGGTTGATTTTGATACCAGACATTGCTGCGACAGCTATGGTAGCAGGGATGAATGAAGTAGACTTCAAAGAGCTCCTTACAGAAGGTCCTCGCTATGGAGTAACATTGGTGTTTGCTGGTGCTTATCAGGATCTAGTAACAAATCGATACGATAATTTTGTCAAACTAGCTAATCAGTTAGTAGAACAGGTCTTTCTTGGTGTACGTATTAGCGATCAAGACCATACTCGCTATCCTTATATCATGAATGAGCCTGCGCTTAAACCTAACCAAGGACACATTCTATATCCAGATCGTTATGAATTTGTTCAATTATTAGAAATTTAGAAAGGGATACAATGAAAGAAACGACTATGTTGCCACTCGGGAGTATCATTATTTTAAAAGGGAATACAAAGAAAATGATGATTATCTCACGAGTGATTGCTGTTCCTGTTAAGGGAAATATTTATCGCTTTGACTACGGTGCTTGCCTATATCCTGAAGGGGTCGTAGGTGAAAATTTGATCTACTTCAATCATGAAGATATTTTTAAGATTGTTCAAGAGGGATATACTAATGATGAGAATGAACTCATGTTAGAAAATATTGCGGCTGTGATAGATGAAACGGATATTCCTAAAGGAAATGTGGCTGAATTGAACGAAGTAAATGAATTAGGAGGCTAAGAGATGGGAGAAATTGATTACAATCAAATTTATTCTCTTCAAAACCAAGTGAATGCCCACTACTCTAGTATCTCATCCGCTCAATCCCGAATCACCTCCATCGATGAACAATTGGAACGTCTTCGCACTGCCAAGAAGTCTGTAAGCAAAATTCAAAGAAATGTTCACGATATCAGGTATCCTATCAATCATCGCAATATCCAACCGGATTGGCATGGGAAACAAAAAGACGCTTTCCTCAAGCAGTGGGAGACCTTCTCCACTGAGTATACAAATTTTCAAACAGAGATGAATACCTTCTATGATGCCATCTGTGATGAAATCACTAGATTAGAGAACAAAAAGAACGAAGAAAATGGCATTATTGGTTGGTGCCAAAGTCAGATTAATAATTTGGGGAATTTCATCGATAAGCTACTACATACGAAGGAGGGCTAGAAATATGTTTGGAACCATTCAATTATCCGATGTTATATTTGGTTCGCATGTCAGTAGTATGTCCAAAGCTAAGGAGAGTTTTGCAGGAGTTGGGAAGCCAACTTTCAATACATCAGGTGAGTCGAAAGCACTGGATTTGTACCAGGAACAATTCAACGAACTCTACCAGCTGGTGAAGTCCTACACGGCTCTATTGGGAGCGGATCTCGCTTTGATGACGGCTACAGGGAAAGAGATGTACAGAACTGATAGTGTCTTGGGTCAAAACATGTTTCCTGGTTTGCAGTAGGGAGGTATCATGAGTTACAATATAAAATTTGATGATATCACCTCTGTTCAAGTGGAAACTCAAAAGACAATGAATGCTTGGGGAGAGTCCATGTCTAGTCTAAACAAGGCTATGAACGACTTCATAAAGAATCAAAACCTCCAAGGTAAGGCTATCTCGAGTATGCGCACTTACCTAGTAGAGGTGCATGGGACTCTGCTTCAGACACTGGTCAATTTGATGAATGACTACTCAACCAACCTCCTACTGTACAAGGACGGCTACTACCAGATAGATAGCTTCCTGCATACAAAGCTACCTGGCAAGGAGTTTACACGTCTTCATAGTGACTTAAAGGGCTCGAGGGATAAGTTAAAGCCCGAGATTGAACTCTTGAAGACGACCAAGAGTGATATTTCTGATTTGGTGAGTTATGAGGGAAGCAGTCATACCAGTACGATCATGAACTACAACTTCCTCATGAATCAGCTTAAGAACTTGGATACATCGATTACTCAATATGAGAGTAGTCATTCGGGGCAGGATTTGGTGGCCTTTAAGGAACTCCTAGCAGCAACCAAGGCCTTGATCGCAGAACATGCAGGAAAATCTCGTAATGTCGGGACCTATCAATCGGGAGACTTTGGCAAGCTCAAATCTGTCCAACGCTTTGCGCTGGCTTATGACCAAGCCGCCAAGCAGATGGAGAGTCGCGTTGAACGCGTGAAAGCAGCCCAGGAGAGGGATAAGGCACGTTTTGAGGCCTTGGCTGCCGAGGACCGCGCCAAGAAGGGTTGGATAGACTTGGGTATTGGCGTATTCACGGCAGTGATTGGTATTGTAGCGGTTGTATCAACTATGGGTGCTGCGACTCCATTAGTTGTTGCAGGCGGTGTCGTGGGTTTTGGGACGAGTGTCTATGGGTTATCTAATGCAGAAGAAGGGATTCATAATATTCAGCTTGGAAATGCAGGGGATATCCAGACCAAGGCAAAGAACCCTATCAGAGATACAGTTTTCATGGGCAATGACAAGCTGTATCATGAGGTTGGGAATGTCTTTGTGACAGCGAGTGCTATCATGATTCCTATAGGGCAGACCCAGAGTGTTGTGCAAGGCTTGACCCAGTTTGCGATAGGGGAAGCAGGTGCCTATACAGCGGGTCAGGTTGCATACCATGGGACCAAGCTTGCGGGTGGAAGCGAAGAAGATGCCCAAACCGCAAACTTTATTGGGAATATCTTAGGAGGATATGCAGCCTCCTCAGCAGCTAGCAAGTTTAGTCTCAATAAGGTAAAAAATAACGTATCTGAACCAAATTTTGCTAACTATAAAGAGTTTTCAACTAAAAAGATTGGTGACTTCAAGACAAATTTCAAAGATGTCGAAACGAAAATAACCGTTGAGACTCGTAATGCGGCAGGTGAAATTCAGCGTATTCAATTAAAAGCAGTCGGTATAGATGAAACTGGAAAAATCCGCATTCAAGATTATACAACTGCAAAAGGTGGTTTATCCGTTAAACGTCAAGAGATTCTGGATAATTTATCAAAAAATGGTGGTACTATCGTAGGTGAAGGAAAAGGTCGTTTTGTAGGTGGTACTAAAATTGAACCAGGAACTCGAATTGAGATTATTTCTCACAAAACATCGGATATTTCAATTGAGCATGTGTCACCAGAAATCAAAAAGGCGACATTCGCAAAATTCGATGAACTTGCAAGTTGGGAAACAAGGTGGAATACAGCAGAGAAACAAGCGGCATTTAAGGAAACTTTTGATATGTATGCGGAACGTGCTGTTAAAGAAGGAGCAGTCCCAAATAAAGAAACCTTTTATAAGATGTATGAGGCTAGACAGTACGATTATCCAGAAGTATACAAAGAGGCCATTAAGCAGCCTTATTTAGAAGGTGGGGCTTCCTCTGTTGTAAATGGACAAAGTATAGAAGATTTCGTTTTTGGTGAAAAAGGTTCTTCTGTAGGGCGTGTAACTCAAGATGGGATTGGTCAAGGAAACTTCACAACAAGTATTGTAGAAGATTCTGCCCTCTTGTATGATAAGAATGGAGCTCTGAAATCAGGTCATGAGATTGCGACAGTCAAAGGAGTTGGAGATGATACATACGATACAGGTATGTTTCAATATGAGTACAGTCCGGAACTTGTCAAGAATATGGATAAAAAAGGCTGGATACAATTTCCGAATGGGGATACGCCAGGCTCTTCATCCTTAAATATCCCGGGGGCCAAAACGTGGGCTGGTTCTAACATTAATATGTCTGAGAGCGAGTTGCTCATGCCGTCAATTGATATGAGGGGACATTCTTATGATGACTTTTTATCTGCGATTGAACGTCAAGGATACTATGAAATCAAAAATCCACGCGTCTATGAACCAGGCACTAATAAAATTGAGCAAGTTGAAGGAATTTTCAGAATAAATCAATGGAGTAAATAAATGCAGGCATATAAATTGAAAAATAAAGAAAACTATCAAAATTTTGTAAAAGACTATCGTGAAATAATGAAGGAAGGGAAAGAAGCTGAAGTTTTTCTGGGGACGGATGCTAAGTATCGTTTTCGACAACGAGATTCTTATGAAGTGGATAGTACAGATATTGGAGTATTAATGGAATATTGCTTATATCCTTTGTATGTGGAAGGTGATAGGGATATAGCGCGCAGAACCTTTGAAATCTTGAAAGATTTTAGCTTATCGATTGACCTAGTCAAATTAGATAAGGTGACTGATTATATTTCTATGCAAGGCAGTCGTTTAAGAAGATATACAAGCCTTCCCTTTGTTATTGAAACAGATGAGTTGGTAAGAAATATTATAGAAAGTATTTCAAAATTATCAGATGAGCAGAAACGTACTTATACCTATGAAAGACTATGTAATGTATTAGACCGTAGTCCATTATACAGACAGTGTGATGAAGAAAAGGTAGAGAAGATTCTTAAGGAATTCAAGGAAAAATACTACAATCCACCTAAGGTAGTAGAAACCATTAAAACAGTTGAGAAAATTGAACTAGACGTTACAAGCATCGATGCGATGGGTGTTTCAGATGACCATCTAGAGTTGTTGTTGATTGATGAGAATAAATGGATAGAATCTCTGGAAGAAGAACACTTGTTGAAGCTTCAAGAAAAACTCAACAACTATATCTACTTCCTAGAAAGTAAGCAGTATGCAGAACGATATGGCGATAACTTTGATAAAAAAGTCATCCATATCACTTTCCAATATTCTCCATCTGATAACGGTTTAGCCTTTCTCGCAGCGGTTCAGAAGGTGTTACAACCTACAGATATGAGTTTGAAGATAGAATTGCCAGAGTAATAAAGGGAGCGGAAACGCTCTCTTTTTGTGGTATAATGAGACTAAATTTATAAAAAGATTATTTAGCATTTCTAAAAGGCGAACTACTTATGCCAACGATTGACACAACGGGGCATTCTTACGATGACTTTCTATCTGCGATTGAACGTCAAGGTTATTATGAAATCAAAAATCCACGTGTCTATAAGCCTGGCACTAATGAAATTGAGCAAGTTGAAGGAATTTTTAGAATTAATCAATGGAGTAAATAAATGGAAAAATTTGAAATACCAAAGCCTAAAGATTATGAATCTTTTATTAATTTTTATCGTAATGTGATGAGAGAAGGAAAAGAGAAAGAAGCTTTTTTAGGTACAGATGCAAAATATCGTATACGAGAACGGGATTCTTATGACTTGGATAGTACAGATATTAGTGTATTGATGGAATATTGCTTATTCCCTCTGTATGCAGAAGGTGATAAGGATATAGTGAGAAGAACTTTTGAAATCTTGAAAGATTTTAGCTTATCGATTGACCTAGTCAAATTAGATAAGGTGACTGATTATATTTTCATTCAAAATAGGCGTTTGAAAAGATATATTAGCCTTCCCTTTGTTATTAAGACCGATGAGTTAGTAAGAAATATTATAGAGAGTATTTCTAATCTATCAGATGAGCAGAAGAAAGATTGGTTATATCAAGGGCTGTGTAATGCATTAGATCGTGATCCTTTATACAGACAGTGTGACGAAGAAAAGGTGGAGAAGATTCTCAAGGAATTCAAGGAAAAATATGACAATCCACCTAAAGTAGTAGAGTCTATTAAAGAAGTTGAGGAAATTGTACTAGACGTTACAAGTATCGATGCGATGGGCGTCTCTGATGATCATCTAGAGTTGTTGTTGATTGATGAGAATAAATGGATAGAATCTCTGGAAGAAGAACACTTGTTGAAGCTTCAAGAAAAACTCAACAACTATATCTACTTCCTCGAAAGCAAGCAGTATGTGGAGAGATATGGCGATAACTTTGACAAAAAAGTCATCCATATTACCTTCCAGTATTCTCCATCGGATAATGGACTAGCCTTTCTTGCAGCGGTTCAGAAAGTATTGCAACCAACAGATATGAGTTTGAAGGTAGAATTGCCAGAGTAAAAAAGGGAGCGGAAACGCTCTCTTTTTGTAGTATAATATAGAAGAATTATATCACCGTAGTCAAGAAATTTTGTTGCAATTGTATGAAAACAATCCTGATTTTGTGGAGTTTATGATTGATATAGGATTGCTATAAATGGCAATTGTCCGCCGTGACATTCAGATAGAACATCTTGATTTAAAGAATGTACATTTCTTCTGTCAGGATAATGAAATTTTAGAATGAGTAAAGTGTTTAATTTAGATGATAGAAAATTATAAATTACTTTTACAAAGATAATTTGTGACTTAGTTTAATTACTATAATTAGAGGAAAAATTCCCATAGTTTATTTTATAAGTAGCCTTACAGTGAATAAGCTAATTATTAGGATCTAGAATATATCGAATATAAGAGTTGAGTTTAAAATAAAAGTGATTTATGATTAACGCGCATAATATTATCGTTATCTTCGTTAATATTTAATCACTAGAGAATATCTTTAAAAAGATGGCATCAGAATAGGGTTACTTCCATGGAAATAACCCTATTTTTTCACTGTGAATGAATTGAAGCGATGGGATTACACAGAGTTAGAATTTCTTTTTGTTTTGATTGAGATACATGAGTATAGATTTGTGTGACTGAGATAGAACTATGTCCAAGAATTTGTTGAATGTATCGAATATCTACGTCGTTATCTAGAAGCATTGTTGCGAAACTATGTCTAAACATATGGGGGGTAATAGGTGTAGTTAAGTTATGTTGTTCAACAAGATTATTTAGAATTAAACGTACACTTTGCTCTGATAATGGTTTGAGAGAATATTTTCCAGGGAATAGGTAGTCACTGGCTTGAAAACAGTAGTTATTTATATATGTTTCTAATAAGCTAAATGTTATTTGATCTCCTAAAAATAGGATACGTTCTTTCTTCCCCTTCCCTATAATATGGAGTGTCTTATTGGAAAGATTGATATCTTTGAGATGAATGTGACAAAGTTCAGAAATTCTGATACCCGTCGAAAGTAAAAGAGAAATAATTAGTAAATTTCTTTCAGCTTTTTGTTTTTGATAGTCAGTTTTAGATATAACTACTCTCTGCTCTAAATATAAAAAAATATCTTTCAAAATATCATAAGGAATCGTTTTAGGCAATATTTTTTCAGTTCTAAATTGAAAACGTAATTGATTAAAAGGATTCTCTTCAATTATGTTCTGGTATTTTAGATAATTATAAAACACCTTCATACAAGCAATTTTTCTTCTTAGTGTATTCGTTTTTATATTAGATTGTGTCAAGTGTTCGATATAGGATTCGACATTATTATAGTTTGAGTTATAAAATTGCATAAGATCATTTTTATAAGCTCGAATCGTATGTGAACTCAAACGTTTATGAGTTTTGCAATAATCTAAGTAAGTAGAAATAAGTTTATAATCCATGAAAATCTCCTTCATCAATAATCATGCTATTATAAACTTATTTAGGAGCTTTGTATAGTGATAATAAATAGTTATCGGTAGGAG
>NZ_JASHBJ010000008.1:0-48443 GCF_047464715.1 Streptococcus infantis | reverse complement strand
AATCAGGCGGTTAGAGGTTCGACTCCTCTAGGGTGCATTAAACATTTAACTCGGGAAGTAGCTCAGCTTGGTAGAGTACTTGGTTTGGGACCAAGGTGTCGCAGGTTCGAATCCTGTCTTCCCGATTAGTCAATACTTAAATTGAGGCAGTTGCCTTTTTTTTTATTTTTATATTTGATTTTTATCATTATTATCTGTAAATTCATATTGCACTTTCTTAAATGTTTCGTTACCTTTTTATGTCAAAACTAATAAATAAGTAAAGAATTATCTTATCGATAGTTCTTTTTTTTAAAATTTGATATCCTAGATATATGAAAAGAATTAAAATTGATGTTGTAGTTGTCCCTTTAAGTGGACATTTGTATCCAACAATGAATTTATTAATACCTTTACTTAATAACCCTCGATATGAGATTCGTTTATTCACTGGTCTTCAAAAAAAAGCCGTTGCTGATGCTGCAGGTTTTAATGTAGTTCCAATATTAGAAAATCACATAGAGGATTTTGAACGTGCCGCAAATAATGATCAGCAATTAGGAATTATATCAGCCTATCATCAACTTTCAGCAAGTATTGATTTAATTAATCTAGTTTCAGATCAATTATTGGAAGAGTGGCAAAAAAATCGCCCTGATATCGTCATTGCTGATTTTATAACCTTGTCTGGAGGTTTAGTAGCTAATCAACTTGGCATTCCGTGGATATCAACTATGGCGACCCAGTTTGCGATTGAAACGACAGATGGTCCTCCTTGTTTCTTTGGTGGACTGGGAAGTCCCAAGAATCGTTGGAAAGTTTCAGTACAATTTTTAGGTAGAAAAGCAACTCGGTTAGTGAAACGGATTGTATCTTTTTCGTTTCGTGATAGCTTAAAAAGATATAATTTTAAATTGTATAATCAACTAGGTCATGAGACCATTTATTCTCCCTATTCTATTCTAGGTATTGGAATGAAAGAGGTAGAGTTAAAAAAGGGATTCCCAGAACACTACAAGTGGGTAGGGCCCTCTGGTGCTTCAGTTGAGGCAGGAGAGGATTATCCTTTAGATTTGTCTCCTTTTATGGAGCGAAAGAAAGTTTTGATGACTTGTGGGACACAACTAGCTTGGGCCAAAGAAAATCTTATTTATCAAGCTACGCAACTTGCAAAAGCTCATCCTGATTGTCACTTTTTTGTAACTCGTGGTGTAGGTGGAGAGTCCTTCCAATGTGAAAGTCTCATGGAGAACCTTTCCGTAGTTTCTTATCTCCCCTATAAGGAGTACATTCCCCAGATGGATTACGTGATTCATCACGGGGGGGCTGGGATTTTTTATCAATGTATCATTTATGGCAAACCAGCTTTGATTTTGCCTCATGATTATGACCAATTTGATTATGCCGTTCGTGGGGTGGAAGCGGGTGTTGCTTTTACAGCTAAAAGAGATAATAGCAAGGTAATTGGACAAGCCTTTGATAGTTTATTAGCTAAAGAGGATTGGTCCGAATTAGAGATTTTACGCCAAGCTGCACATTCTTACCATCCGACGGAAATTTTAGAGAGTGAAATCCATCGTCTGCTAGCGGATAAGGAGAAAGAAAAATGAAAACAGTTTTAGTAACTGGAGCGACAGGTTTCTTGGGTAAATATGTCGTAAAAGAATTAGTCGAGCATGGCTATCAGGTTCGAGCTTTTGGTAGAAACAGTAAGGTTGGTCGCTCTTTAGAGAATTCTTCGGTTAGCTATTTTCAGGGTGATTTGACCAAAGCTGATGATGTGCTAGAGGCTTGCAAGGGGATGGATCTGGTCGTTCATGCGGGAGCACTGTCAACAGTTTGGGGGCCTTGGGAAGATTTTTATCAGGTTAATGTTTTAGGAACCAAATATGTTCTCGAGGCATGTCGCCAAACAGGTATTCAACGTATAGTCTATGTATCCTCACCAAGCGTCTATGCTGCTCCTAAGGATCAGTTGGCTATCAAAGAAAGTGATGCTCCGGAGGAAAATAATCTCAATAATTATATCCGTAGCAAATTGGCTTCGGAGAGACTCTTTAAGGATTATCCAGATGTTCCGAGTATTATCTTGAGACCTCGGGGACTGTTTGGGATTGGAGATACTAGCATCTTGCCACGGGTGATCAATCTTAGTCAAAAAATTGGTATTCCTTTAATTGGAGATGGGCGTCAGCTCATGGACATGACTTGCGTGGAAAATGTTGCTCTGGCAATCCGTTTGGCCATAGAAGCTCCAGAAGCCAAAGGTGAGGTTTATAACATTACTAATGGTGAACCGAGGGCTTTTAGAGATTTGTTAGAGGAAAGTTTGACAGGTCTGGGTTATCCAATCAAATATAGAAAAATTCCAGCATCTCTCTTATCAGGAATTGCAAGTAGTTTAGAATTTCTATACAAGACCTTGAACCTTAAAGGGGAGCCACCTCTAACTCGATATACCTATTATCTGCTCCGCTATAGTCAAACGCTGGATATTAGCAAGGCTATGAGGGAATTGGGGTATCATCCGAAAATTAGTATTTCAGAAGGGATTGAACAATATGTCCAAGATTATCGAAAGCATTGAGTATTTCTCAGCGGGATACTGTACTAGTTATGCTGGTTTGCTTTTTAAGGGTGTCAAAAATAGAAAGATGACTTTCCCAGCAGGCGTCTTTTTGATCAAACATAGGGATAAGGGCTATGTACTTTATGATACTGGCTATCACTACGATATTAAGACCAAGTTACGATATGCTTTATATCGCTTGGGGACGCCCGTTCAAATGACGGAGCAGGATCAGATTTCGCATTTGCTGAAGGCTAAAGGAATTAAACCAGAAGAAATTAATTTTGTCCTGCTGTCTCATCTACATCCAGATCATTTAGGAGGGGCTAGCTTCTTTCCGAACGCAAGCTTTATCCTAACCCAGGAAGTGTATGATGTTTACAAGAAACCAAAACTAAAAGATTTAATTTTTAAAGAATTTTTGCCGAGTGACTTCGAGGAAAGATTGACAGTCATCAAGGCAGATCGGCAAAACTCCAACTTCAATTATCGTTTCACCAATGATCTTTTTGGAGACGGAAGTATCCTGGTAGCTTCTATTGATGGGCATGCCAAGGGCCAAGCCTGTCTCTTTATTCCAGATTATCATCTCTTTATCGCAGCGGATCTTTGTTGGGGAATTGACCTCTTACCCTATACGAAACAGATGCATCTGATTCCTTCCTTGATTCAAGATAGTAAGACTGACTATGTCAAAGGAACAGAGTTGCTGGAAGAGGTGTTAAATGATGGTATAGAAGCGCTTGTCAGCCATGACCCTATAGAAAGGATTGAGCGAATTTTGTATGAAAAAAATAACCTTTCTTAAAACATTTATTCAAACTCGTTGGCTTCATAATTTTAAATCTCGAGAAGCCTTAGAAAACTATCAGAAAAAGCAACTAGATGTCTATATGGAATTTCTAAAACATGAGTCACCTTATTTTAAAAATGGTGTACCCAGTGATTTTGATCATATGGATAAAGCATTTATGATGACGCATTTCAATGAGCTTAATACTCAAGGTGTGGATAGAGATGAGGCCTTGGCTTTGGCTATTGAAAGTGAAAAGACCAGGAATTTTACAGAGCTAAAGGGAGAAATAGCTGTTGGGCTGTCTTCTGGAACATCTGGACATCGGGGACTTTTTATCACAACTGAAAAAGAACGAAGTATGTGGGCGGCGGCTATCTTGGCAAAGATGTTGCCCAAAGGTCACCTTTTTGGACATCGTATAGCCTTTTTTTTGAGAGCTGATAATGAATTGTATCAGACCATCAATACGGCGCTCATTCGTTTAGAGTACTTTGATATTTTCAAGAATACAGATGAGCATATCGAGCGTCTCAACAATTATCAACCGACCTTCTTGGTGGCGCCTGCTTCTATGTTGATTGAATTGAGTAAGCGTCTAAAAGCTGGAGAGCTAAAGATTCATCCACAAAAAATCGTTTCGGTAGCTGAAATCTTGGAAGATAGTGACAGAGAACGGATTTCTGAGGCTTTTGCATTACCAGTTATTGACCAGGTCTATCAAGCAACAGAAGGTTTTCTAGCTTGTACTTGTTCGGCTGGGAATCTGCATCTTAATGAAGACATCATCTTTGTGGAAAAGCACTACTTGGATGACCGACGTTTTTATCCAGTCATTACTGATTTTAAGCGGAGCAGTCAGCCTGTTTATCGCTATCAGCTCAACGATATCTTGGTTGAAAATCCTGAACCTTGTCCTTGTGGATCTCATTATACAAGGATTGACAAGGTTGAAGGGCGTTCTGATGATATCTTCTACTTTGAAGGACTGGATGGAGGTCAGGTAACGATTTATCCTGACTTTATCAGACGTTGCATTCTCTTTGTGGAGAATGTCGGAGATTACCAAGTCAAACAACATTCTGATGAGTTAGTGGAGGTTTGTCTGAGTCGAAGGGACGAGCAGTTGGAAACAGCAATTACAGAGCAGTTCCAAGTCTTGGCTCAACAAAAAGAGTTTAAAGCACCTGAAATCCGATTTTCAGATTATCACTGGGATACAAGTCGTAAGCTCAAGCGTATCCAACGTTTATGAAAGGACAAAAGATTATGACAGAAGTAAAAAGACATGTAGAAATTGCAGGCTATGGAGTTTGCCTCCCAAAAAACACAGTGCAATTTAAAGACCAAACGCGTTATCGTGTCGTAGAAAATGAAGAAACACAGCTAGATTTGGCAGAAGCAGCTATCCAAGCTGCGCTTGACAATGCAAACTTAAGTGTTAAAGACATTGATTGCCTTGTATCAGCTAGTGCGGTTGGTGTTCAACCTATTCCGTGTACAGCTGCTTTGATTCATGAGCGCGTGGCAAAAGGGCTCTCTATCCCAGCCATGGATATCAATACGACTTGTACAAGTTTTATCTCTGCTCTATCAACGATGTCATATTTGATTGAAGCTGGAGAATACCACCGTGTTTTGATTGTTTCCAGTGAAGTCGGTAGCTTGGGTCTCAATCCAAAGCAAAAAGAAAGTTATGAACTCTTTGGTGATGGGGCGGCAGCCTTTATTTTCCAAGCAAGTGACAAGGATAAGGGAGTGATAGCAAGCCTTCAACGTACTTGGTCAGAAGGAGCTCACGATACTGAAATCCGTGGAGGCCTGACTTCTTATCAACCAAAAGAGTACTCTGAAGAAACGAAGACCAATTTCATGTTTGATATGAAAGGGAAGAAAATCCTCTTGCTTTCTGCTCGTGTCATTCCAGAAATGTTCCAAGAATTCCAAGAGAAATCTGGTATTTCTAAAGATGCTGTAAACTATATTATTCCACACCAAGCTAGCCGAGCATTACCACTTGTTATGGATAAACTAGGAGTTAGCAAAGACAAGTATCTCAATATTGTCAGTGAGTATGGGAATATGGTTTCCGTTGCGGTACCTTTTGGCTTGGCCTATGCACTTGAACATGGCCATGTGAAGGAAGGAGATACTATCTTCTTGATGGGAACTGCAGCTGGTATGACGGTTAATATGTTGGCGTTGAAATTGTAAAACGAGAGCAGGCACGTGTAAGTTGCCTGCTTTTTAAATGATTTTATAGGTAGAACTATCAGCCTATACAGAAAAAGCTTGCTAAGTTTTATGAAACTAAGTATACTAGAAGGTAATAAGCGTTTTCGGATAGTATATGAAGGAGTATACTTAGAAATTAAGAGGGAGATATGGGGACAAGAAAATTTCGATTATTGATGTCCAAGTATGGCTTTAGTATTGCGATTATCCTGATAGAATTATTTGTTATTTTTGGCATTATTCTTTACATGAGTCAGATTGCTCCGCTTGTTTGGGTTTCCCTTGTATTTCTGGTTAGCGTGGCAACTGTTATAGCGATTGTCAATCGCTCCATGTCTCCTGAGAGCAAGGTGACTTGGTTGATTGTGACCTTTGTGCCGGTGTTTGGTCCACTGCTTTATCTCATGTTCGGTGAAAGAAGGCTATCAAAAAAAGAACTGAAACAACTCCAGGAATTGAATTCTATTGCATTTCATGAGAATAATGGGCGCCAACTCCATCTGCAGCTACAGGAGACAGATAAATCAGCTTATGGAATTATCAATGCCTTGCTACATATGGATAGTAATGCAGAAGTCTATGACCAGACAGATTCACAATTTTTCGCAAGTGGCGAGGAAATGTGGCAACAGATGCTGAAGGATCTTAAAAGAGCTGAAAAGTTTATTTTTCTTGAATACTATATTGTCGAAGAGGGCTTGATGTGGGATAGCATGCTCGAAATTCTCGAAGAAAAAGCTGCTCAGGGTGTTGAAGTCAAGATGCTCTATGACGATATTGGTTGTATGGTGACTTTGCCTGGGGATTATACTGTTTATTTGCGGTCTAAAGGAATTGATGCTCATAAGTTTAATAAGGTGATTCCTCGTATGACAGTGGCCTATAACAACCGTGACCACCGTAAAATCTTGGTCATTGATGGGCAGATTTCCTACACTGGTGGGATCAACCTCGCAGACGAATATATCAATCATATTGAACGTTTTGGACACTGGAAAGATAGTGGAATTCGGATAGATGGTCCGGCGACTCAAGCCTTTACCAGACTATTTCTCATGAACTGGTACATCAACCGTGGGGAAATCAGTGACTTTGATCAGTATCATTTGGAAAATCAGACACGGTCTGGTAGTGGTCTTTGTATCCCATACGGTAGTGGACCGAAACCAATCTACCAGATGAAGGTGGGTAAAATTGTCTATCAAAAACTGATTAATCAAGCAGAGGATTTTGTTTATATCACAACGCCTTATCTCATTATCGATTATGATTTAACAGAGGATATAAAGAATGCGGCGATGCGAGGTGTAGATGTGAGAATAGTCACACCCCATATACCGGATAAGAAACTCATTCAACTTGTAACACGGGGAGCTTATCCAGATCTTTTATCTGCGGGTGTTCGCATTTTTGAATACACACCTGGTTTTATCCATAGTAAGCAAATGATTGTTGATGATCGATTTGCGGCTGTGGGTACGATTAACTTGGATTATCGTAGCTTGGTCCATCACTATGAAAATGCAGTACTACTCTACAAAACAGAGTCAATCGCGGATATTCGCAAAGATTTTGAAGAAATTTTTGAACAATCTCAAGAAATCTTCTCGGATACCATAAATCCTACATGGTATCAAATGATGATTAAAGAAGTAACACAGTTATTTGCACCTATGCTTTAATTGAAAGAGACGGTTTTTCGTCTCTTTTTCTGTAAGCAGTTTCCTTGACATCTTATTTATTTTTCGTTATCATATGTCCATATAATATATGGGAGTCTGTGTACAGTCTGAGAGGAAGTGTTAAACTTCGACCGCACCTGATCTGGGTAATGCCAGCGTAGGGAACGATACTTGGCCTAATTTTGCACCTTTTTCATATATGAAAGAGGTTTTTCTTTTTTTCAAAGAAAAACTGTAACTTAGAAGGAGGTTTTAATGAAAGCAAGCATTGCTTTACAAGTCCTACCCCTGTCACAAGGGATTGACCGCATAGCTGTTATTGATCAAGTCATTGCTTATCTGCAAGCTCAAGGAGTGACTATGGTAGTGACACCCTTTGAAACGGTCTTAGAGGGAGACTTTGATCAACTCATGCGCATTCTCAAAGAAGCATTAGAAGTGGCAGGTCAAGGGGCAGACAATGTTTTTGCCAATGTGAAAATAAATGTAGGAGAGATTTTAAGCATCGATGAGAAACTTGAAAAATATAATGAGACGGCACATTAGTCTGCTAGGATTTTTGGGTGTCTTATCTCTTTGGCAGGTAGCGGGTTTGTTAAAACTCTTACCAAAGTTTATCTTGCCGACACCACTTGAAATCCTTCAGTCTTTTGTTCGTGACAGAGAATTTCTCTGGTACCACAGCTGGGCAACCTTGAGAGTAGCCTTGTTAGGTTTGGTCTTGGGTGTCTTGATAGCCTGTATCATGGCCGTCCTTATGGATAGTCTGGGCTGGTTAAATGACCTGATTTACCCAATGATGGTGGTTGTCCAGACCATACCGACCATTGCCATAGCGCCTATTCTGGTTTTGTGGCTTGGTTATGGAATCTTGCCCAAGATTGTCTTGATTATCTTGACGACAACTTTTCCTATCATCGTCAGTATTTTGGATGGATTTAGGCATTGTGACAAGGACATGCTGACCTTGTTTAGTTTGATGCGAGCAAATCCTTGGCAAATCCTTTGGCATTTTAAAATCCCTGTCAGCCTGCCCTACTTTTATGCAGGATTGAGGGTCAGTGTCTCCTACGCCTTTATCACAACAGTTGTATCTGAGTGGTTGGGAGGCTTTGAAGGACTTGGTGTCTACATGATTCAGTCCAAGAAACTGTTTCAGTATGATACCATGTTTGCGATTATTATTCTGGTATCGCTTATCAGCCTTCTGGGTATGAAATTAGTCGATATTAGTGAGAAATATGTGATTAAATGGAAACGTGCTTAAAATAGAGCGTTTTGGAAAAAGAAAAGAGGAAATAAAAATGAAGAAAACATGGAAAGTGTTTTTAACGATTGTAACAGCTCTTCTAGCTGTCGTGCTTGTGGCTTGTGGCCAAGGAACTGCTTCTAAGGACAACAAAGAAGCAGAACTCAAGAAGATTGACTTTATCCTAGACTGGACGCCAAATACTAACCACACAGGGCTTTATGTTGCTAAGGAAAAAGGTTATTTCAAAGAAGCTGGAGTGGATGTTGATTTGAAATTGCCGCCTGAAGAAAGCTCGTCTGACTTGGTGATTAATGGCAAGGCACCATTTGCTATCTATTTCCAAGACTACATGGCTAAAAAATTGGAAAAAGGTGCAGGAATTACTGCCGTTGCCGCTATCGTTGAACACAACACATCAGGGATTATCTCTCGTAAGTCTGACAATATCAATAGTCCAAAAGACTTGGTTGGCAAGAAATACGGAACTTGGAATGACCCAACTGAACTTGCGATGTTGAAAACCTTGGTAGAATCTCAAGGTGGAGACTTTGAGAAGGTCGAAAAAGTACCAAACAACGACTCAAACTCTATCACACCGATTGCCAATGGCGTTTTTGATGCTGCTTGGATTTACTACGGTTGGGATGGAATTCTTGCTAAATCGCAAGGTGTGGATGCCAACTTTATGTACTTGAAGGACTATGTCAAAGAGTTTGACTACTACTCACCAGTTATCATCGCTAACAACGATTATCTGAAAGACAACAAAGAAGAAGCTCGCAAAGTCATCCAAGCCATCAAAAAAGGCTACCAATATGCCATGGAGCACCCAGAAGAAGCAGCCGATATCCTCATCAAGAATGCACCTGAACTCAAGGATAAACGTGACTTTGTCATCGAATCTCAGAAATACTTGTCAAAAGAATACGCAAGCGACAAGGACAAATGGGGACAATTTGATGCTGACCGCTGGAATGCCTTCTACAAATGGGATAAGGAAAATGGAATCCTCAAGGAAGACTTGACTGACAAAGGTTTCACTAACGAATTTGTAAAATAATGACAGAAATTAGACTAGAACACGTAAGCTACGCCTACGATGATGAAAAGATCTTAGAGGATATTAACCTACAGGTGACTTCAGGTGAAGTTGTCTCTATCCTAGGCCCCAGTGGTGTAGGAAAGACAACCCTCTTTAACCTGATTGCAGGCATTTTAGAAGTCCAGTCAGGACGAATCATTCTTGATGGAGAGGAAAATCCTAAGGGGCGCGTGAGCTATATGCTACAAAAGGATCTGCTTTTGGAACATAAGACGGTGCTAGGAAATATCATCTTGCCCCTCTTAATTCAAAAGGTGGATAAGGCAGAAGCTATTGCCAAAGCAGATGAAATTCTTGCTACCTTTCAGTTGACGGCTGTAAGGGATAAGTACCCTCATGAACTCAGTGGTGGGATGCGCCAGCGTGTGGCTTTACTTCGTACCTATCTTTTCGGACATAAGCTTTTTCTTCTAGACGAGGCATTTAGTGCCTTGGATGAGATGACCAAAATGGAACTTCATGCCTGGTATCTTGATATTCATAAACAGCTAGGCCTGACGACACTTATCATCACCCATAGTATCGAGGAGGCCCTTAACCTTAGTGATCGGATTTATATCTTGAAAAATCGACCGGGACAGATTGTTGCTGAAATCAAACTTGATTGGTCTGAAACTGAAGATAAGGAAGTTCAAAAAATTGCCTATAAACGTCAGATATTAGAAGAGTTGGGCTTAAATAATTAGAAATATAGGGAGTTGGTGAAGTTTATACTTTGCCAGCTCTCTTTTGTCTATAAATGGAAATTCTGATAGATAAAAAGTGATATAATTGACCTATGGTGTTATGATTATGAAGGCCAGCAGTTTGATACAATTGATGAAGCTATGGAAGCTAAAGTTTTTGATGGAAAAAGTTTAGTGGATATATGGGAGGATATTTTTCCACAAGTATCATAAAATCAAAATATGGTCACATTTTATTTCAATAGATGATGGAAAGGCCCTAAATAATGTTAAATAATGAACTAAATGACTATCACAAAACAAACTCATCCGATGAAATAGATGAACCCATTTTTTCGGAGTCTAATCTTGAAGGGTACAGTGATTTTTACAAAGATAGTGAAGATTCAAAAGTTTGGTGGATTTATAAAATAGGTGTTATAGGAGAGTTTCTGTTCAGCTTTGATAAGAAAAAAATTTATAATCTTTTTCTTGACTATCCTCACAATATGACTGAAGAAGAAGTTAAAATTTTTGATAGCGAAAATCCTTTCTGGAGAGATTTTTTCTCTCAGTGAAAGAATATGAACTATAGTAGAAAAAACTGTGAGAAATTCACACTACAAAAAAGCTTCGGTATACCATTAATGATACCGAAGTTTTATTTTTCTAGACTTTACGAAATATTTCTTAGATTTGATGATAAATAACATACTTTCAAAGGATTTGAAAGCTAGCTGTAACTTCTTTATTATAACATAATTGTAGGATAGAAAATGAAATGGGAATTGCTTGCTATCGGTAGCTATTTTTAAAACTCAGTATTTTCAAGGATTGAGCCCTAAAAGTTTGACTTATAGAGTTGTAAATGATAGTATAGTCAAAGATAGTCAAAGTTTAAGAAGGAGGTAGCAAGCTATGAAATTTAAAAATACATCGGATCATATTGAAGCCTATATCAAGGCGATTTTAGAACAATCTGGTATCGTAGAATTGCAACGTAGCCAGCTAGCGGATACCTTTCAAGTCGTACCTAGCCAGATTAATTATGTGATTAAAACTCGTTTTACAGAGAGTAGAGGGTATCTAGTTGAGAGTAAGCGAGGAGGTGGGGGCTATATTCGTATAGGTCGAATTGAATTCTCCAACCACCATGATATGCTCCGTGATTTGTTGTATTCAGTGGGTGATGAGGTAAACCAAGTCATCTTTGAAGACGTCTTAAGACTCTTAGTCGAACAAGAACTCTTGACCCGCCAAGAAATGAGTCTGTTAGTAGCAACGGCCTCAGATCGTGTTTTGGGCGAGGAAGCTGATTATATTCGTGCGAATATGCTTCGTCAGATATTGCATGAAGTAGATAGAAAAGGAAAATAAAATTTAATGGAATATTCAAAAGCATTGAGAGAATGTATAGACAGTGCCTTTCTAGTGGCGAGTCGCTTTGGAGCAGACTACCTGGAGTCTTGGCACCTACTGATTGCTATGGCTAATCATAGCTACAGTGTTGCTGGAGCAACTTTGAACGAGTTCCCGTATGAAATTGATCGTTTAGAGGAAGTGGCTGTAGAATTGACAGAATCTAACTATAGCCACAAGGAAGATTATCAGGAACTCCCTTTTTCTTATCGTTTAAACGTCTTGATGTTGGAGGCGGAACATGTTGCCTCCGTTGTACATGCAAAAGCATTGGGAACTGAGCACCTTCTCTACGCAATCTTGCATGACGGTAATGCTTTAGCTACTCGCATTTTGGAAAAAGCAGGTTTTTCTTATGAAGACCAGAAGGACCAAGTCAAAATTGCTGGACTTCGTCGTAGCCTTGAAGCGCGTGCTGGTTGGACAAAGGAAGATTTGAAGGCTCTACGCCAGCGGCACCGCTCAGTAGCAGACAAGCAAAATTCGATGGCCAATATGATGGGCATGCCTCAAACTCCAAGTGGCGGTTTGGAAGATTATACTCATGACCTCACAGAGCAAGCTCGTTCTGGCAAGTTGGAACCAGTTATTGGTCGTGACCAAGAAATCTCACGTATGATTCAAATCTTGAGTCGTAAGACCAAAAATAATCCCGTTCTAGTTGGAGATGCGGGTGTTGGTAAAACAGCTTTGGCACTTGGCCTTGCACAACGAATTGCCAATGGAGATGTGCCAGCTGAAATGGCTAAGATGCGTGTCCTTGAACTCGATTTGATGAATGTGGTTGCAGGAACTCGTTTCCGTGGTGATTTTGAAGAACGTATGAACAATATCATCAAAGATATCGAGGAAGATGGCAAGGTCATCCTCTTTATCGATGAGCTTCATACCATTATGGGTTCAGGAAGTGGGATTGATTCGACCTTGGATGCGGCAAATATCCTGAAACCTGCCTTGGCACGTGGAACTCTGAGAACTGTCGGAGCGACTACTCAGGAAGAGTATCAAAAACATGTCGAAAAAGATGCAGCCCTTTCTCGTCGCTTTGCAAAAGTGATGATTGAAGAGCCGAGCGTGGCTGACAGTATGGCTATCTTACAGGGTTTGAAGGGAACTTATGAGAAGCACCATCATGTCCAAATTACAGACGATGCTGTAGAAACAGCTGTTAAAATGGCGCATCGCTATTTGACAAGTCGTCACTTGCCAGACTCAGCGATTGATCTTTTGGATGAAGCAGCAGCGACAGTCCAAAATAAATCGAAGCATGTGAAAGCAGACGAGTCAGGCCTAACAGCTGCTGACAAGGCCTTGATGGATGGCAAATGGAAGCAAGCAGCGCAACTCATTTCAAAAGAGCAGGAAGCACCTGTTTACAAAGATGTCGTAAAAGAATCTGATATTTTGACAACCTTGAGTCGCTTGTCAGGTATTCCAGTTCAAAAATTGACACAAACGGATGCCAAGAAGTATCTCAACCTTGAAGCTGAGCTGCATAAACGTGTTATTGGACAAGAACAAGCTGTCTCTAGTATCAGTCGTGCCATTCGCCGAAATCAATCAGGTATTCGCAATAACAAACGTCCAATTGGATCCTTTATGTTCTTAGGACCAACTGGTGTTGGTAAAACTGAATTGGCTAAGGCTTTGGCAGAAGTTCTCTTTGATGACGAATCTGCCCTTATCCGCTTTGATATGAGTGAATACATGGAGAAATTTGCAGCCAGCCGTCTCAACGGAGCTCCTCCAGGTTATGTAGGCTACGAAGAGGGCGGAGAGTTGACCGAGAAGGTTCGTAATAAACCGTACTCAGTACTTCTCTTTGACGAAGTAGAAAAGGCGCACCCAGATATCTTTAATGTTCTCTTGCAGGTCTTGGATGATGGTGTCTTGACGGACAGTAAAGGCCGTAAGGTTGATTTTTCAAATACCATCATTATCATGACGTCGAACCTTGGTGCGACAGCTCTTCGTGATGACAAGACAGTCGGTTTTGGAGCTAAGGATATTCGTTTTGATCAGGAAAATATGGAAAAACGAATGTTTGAAGAGTTGAAAAAAACTTATCGTCCAGAGTTCATCAACCGTATTGATGAAAAAGTGGTCTTCCATAGCTTGTCAAGTCAAGATATGCAGGAAGTGGTTAAGATTATGGTCAAACCACTGATTGCAAGCCTAGCAGAAAAAGGAATTGACTTGAAACTCCAAGCATCTGCCCTGAAGCTTTTAGCTCAGAAAGGGTATGATCCAGAGATGGGAGCACGGCCACTGCGCAGAACTCTGCAAACAGAAGTAGAAGACAAACTAGCAGAACTCCTTCTTACAGGTGAACTGAAAGAAGGTAAGACACTTAAGATTGGCGTCAAAGCTGGTCAATTGAAATTTGACATTGTATAAAAACAAGAACTAGGATACTCCAGTTACAGTAGAGAGAAACCCTTCATTGCCATCAATGCAGAAAGGAAGTAGAAGATGATGAATCAAACTATTCCAACCGGGATGACAGAAAAAGAGTATTTTGAAGTTCATGCAAGCCAGGAGGAGTTTCTTGAGTGGTATCACCAGCAAGAACTCCCTCAGTATGAAAAACCAAGCGTGACTGTGGATATGGTAGCCTATTGCTTTGTAGAAGGTAAAATGAAACTCTTTCTGATTCGTCGGAAGGCACATCCTTTTCAAAATGGTTTAGCGCTAGTTGGCGGATTTATGGATAAGGGGGAAGATGCTGCCCATGCTTGTCAGCGTGAAGTGAAAGAAGAAATCAATCTTGAACTTCCCTTAGAAAAGATTGAACAGTTAGTAACAGTATCGACTCCTGCTCGTGATCCCAGAGGTTGGACGGTTACCATTGCCCACTTGGTTTACCTACCGAGACAAGCAATTGATCTAGCTAAGGCTGGAGACGATGCAAAAGAAGTCGTTCTTGTAGATGTTGATTTTCACACAGGTAAGTGTTATTTGGATGGAAAAGAACTGGAAGAGAAGGACTTTGCATTTGACCACTTATCCATTATTCAAACATCCATCAAGAAAATTAAAAAAGCTATCGACTATGACCCTCGTTTCCTTTATCTACTAGAGGATGAGTTCACAGTGGATGACGGCCTAGCTCTCATTGAGACTCTATGCCCAGAGAAATCCTGTACAAGTGATAGTTTCTTAGAGAAATATGGTCATAGCATAGAGGAAGTTGGCTTTAAACGGATTCCTCAGAAGGAAGTTATCACTATTTATCGATTAAAATAAAAAGTGAGGTCGGAAAAATTTCCGGCCTCTTTTTGTTGTTATTTTATGTTTAAGGATGTTTATCTTTTTTAGGATTACTCATAAAACGAATGAATAAATCTTTGTATTTGTATTTCAAATAATGTTCGTGTAAGTATAGTAGAGACATATAGACAATCATGAAGATTGTGGTTAAATAAAATAAATCAAATGTAGTCTGGGCATAGCGACTTGCAGACTGATAAGAGCAGAAAGCACCTAAAATTATCCAAGGAAGATATTTGTAATATTTGCTTGACATAAGTCTACACCTCCAATATCCTATTTCAATTTTATTATAGCCCTTCAAGAAAAAATGCAAGCGATTACACTTTTAAAATATAGCATTTCAGTAGAAAGAATCTTCTTTTTTAAATACTTTACGAATAGTAGAGATAGGAGGATTAAAAAGGAACAAGTATAAATAAAAAACATATATAAATAGTTGACAAACAAGCAAGCAAATATTACAATAATATTACAGAAGTATTGCACAACATTTCAAAAAGATTACAGGAGAAAAATATTATGAAAACAAAAAACTCAATTCGATTGCTAGCAGTTGCCGTATTGGCTTCAACATTGCTCTTGGGAGCATGCGGCAATAAAAAAGAAGAAGCTAAAAATGACAATGCTAATAAGACAACGCAAACGACATCAAGTTCAAAGACAAGCTCTTCTAACAAAGATAGTAAATCTCAAACTTCAACAAGCACCACTACTTCAGAAAAAGCTAAGTCCTCTTCTGATCAGTCAGCGGCTACTGCAAATCAATCGCAAGCAACAACAGCGCCAGAAACAAAGCGGAATCAAAAATCTTCTGCTAAGCAGACGCCTTCTCAAGTCCCATCAAATCAAGAAGGAACACAAGCAAAATCGAATCAGTCAACTTATGATCCAACAACTGATCGCAAACTTCAAGACAAGCAGGCAGAACATAACAAACGTTATAAAGGAGTCTTGACTATGGTGGACAAAGATTTTTCGGCTGCAGCTGGAAATTGGAAGGGCGCTAATGGTGAAACTATCACTGTTTCATCAGGTGGCAAGTTTACAGTAGAATCTGCTGATGGTAAGAAAGAAAACTATTCTATCCAAAGCTATTCTTATACTCTTGATGATGGGAAATACAATGCTGAAGTAGGTGGTGGAAAAGTCATCCAAATTACAACAGGTGCAGATGGTACGGTATCTAGTGTTGTTTTGATTCAACCATAGAAAGCCGCCTCGCCTCAAATCTTGTCTAGACTTAGATTTATAAAAGAGTAGTTCAACTGTTTTTCACTTAATTTCTCTAATAGAAGTGGTATAATAAATGAATCGAAAGGGAATGAGTGACAAAGCAATGGCGGATAAATTAATTTTACCTCAAAATACACGACTCATGGGAGTGTTTCTTGGCTTTATAGGTGGTTCTTTGGATGTATTCTGTCACATTCAGTACCATAGTTTGGTGGCTACACAGACAGGAAATATTCTCCTACTGATATCAGATTGGCATGACTCGAATGTCATCAATACCATGTTGCGATTCTGCTCCATTATTTTCTTTTCCCTAGGATTTGTTTTTGCCTTGCACATGAAGGAATATCGTAAAACAGCCTATTGGCGGGTTAAGATGCTGCTTCCCTTATTTATTGGAACTCTTCTTCTGCCCTTCTTTTCGAGATTTCCCTTACTAGAAGTTCCTTTTATTGCTTTTGGAACAGGTATGATGATGCTAACATTTACGGGTAGTTTGATTGAAGATCATCCCTATGTCATTTTTATGACCTCTGGAAATTACCGAAAGATGTTGACTGCTTTGTATCGCATCGTTAGAGGAGAGGGAGATGTTCAAGAATATCGTCGCCAAGCCTTGAACTATGGAATTGTTGTAGGGAGTTTTGTTTTGGGGGCAATTAGTTTGGCTGTATCGATGCATTTTTTCCATGAATGGTCTATTTGGATTGTCAGCTTCAATCTGTTTTTGATCATGGCCTACTATATAGCTAGAGTGAAGCAACTAGATTTGCAAGATGAAAATATATAAAAAGGCAAGGCTCGTTTTTGAGCTTTGCCTTTTTTGTGAGGTGGATAGAAGATTATGCTTTATCTAACTGCAATAGTGCTTCAATCTCAGCCAGAGTGCTAGCTTGTGAAATAGCTCCACGGAGTTTAGCAGCTCCAGATGTTCCACGGAGATAGTGAGGAGCTAGTCCACGGAATTCACGGACGGCAACCTTTTCTCCTTTGAGATCAATCAAGCGTTTCAAGTGCTCGTAGGCGATTTTCATCTTGTCTTCGAAGGTCAAATCGGGGAGGATTTCTTCAGTTTCAAAGTAGTGATTGATTTGATTGAAGAGGTAAGGATTTCCCATAGCTGCGCGTCCAATCATAACGGCATCAGCACCGACTTCTTCAATACGTTGTTTTGCATCTTGGACAGTGCGGATGTCACCATTGGCGATAAATGGAATTTTTGTAAGAGCTTGGGCAACCTTGTGAAGGGTTTCAAGGTCCGCATGGCCAGTATACATTTGTTCACGGGTACGACCGTGCATGGCAAGGGCAGAAACACCTGCAGCTTCAGCAGCGAGGGCGTTTTCTACTGCTAAGGATGGGTCAGACCAGCCTGTACGCATTTTGACAGTGAGAGGGATATCAAGGACTGATTGAACCTTGTTAATGATAGAATAGATCTTGTCTGGATCCTTGAGCCACATAGCACCAGCCTCGTTTTTTACGATTTTATTAACTGGGCAGCCCATGTTGATATCGACGATATCGGTCTTGGTGTTTTCTTGGATGAATTCTGCTGCGCGTGCTAGGCTATCTTCGTCGCTTCCGAAAAGTTGGATCGAAACTGGGTTTTCTCCTTCATCGATATGAAGCATGTGAAGAGTCTTTTCATTGTTGTATTGGATACCTTTGTCAGAGACCATTTCCATGACCACAAGGCCAGCTCCGAGCTCTTTTGCAATGGTACGAAAGGCAGAGTTAGTTACGCCTGCCATAGGTGCTAAAACGGTACGATTGGGAATCTCAACATTACCAATCATAAAAGGTGTATTAAGATTTTCCACGAATGAGTTCCTCCAGGTCGTTTTCATCAAAGTTATAAGTTGTTTGGCAGAATTGACAAGTAATTTCTGCCCCGTGATCTTGGTCTTTCATTTCTTGTAAGTCTGAGCTTGGAAGGCTAGCAAGAGCATCCATAAAGCGTTCTTTGCTACAGTCGCATTGGAAACGAATTTCTTCTTCAGACAAGCGTTTGTATGGCTCGTCACCGTAGATAGATTGGAGAAGGGCTTCGATATGGTCGTCACTCTCTAGCAGTGTTGAAATGGCCGGCATTTCTTGGATACGTTTTTCAAAACGGGCGATTTCTTCTTCCTTGGCATTTGGCAATACTTGTAGCAAGAAGCCACCAGCAACCTTGACCTTGTCATCTTCATCTAAAAGGACATTAAGTCCAACTGCTGACGGAGTTTGTTGGCTTTCTGTTAGGTAAAAAGCTAGGTCTTCGCCAATTTCTCCAGAAATAAGAGACGTCATGGAATGATATGGATTTCCAGTGCCATAGTCTGTGATAACTAGGAATTGGCCATTGCCGACAAAAGGTCCCACTAGTACTTCACTAGTTGCAGTTTTTTTAATATCCACACCAGGGTTTTGTACATAACCTTTGACATTTCCCTTAGTATCTGCAACGGTGATGATGGCTCCGAGTGAGCTAGTTCCGAGGACTTTGACCGTAATTTTAGTATCTCCCTTTTCATTTGCGGCGAGGATTTGACTGGCAATCAAAGTACGACCAAGTGCTACAGTTGAGCTAGCTTGAGTTTGATGTTTTTCTTGAGCAGTGCGGACGGTTTCAGTGCTGTCTAGTACATAAGCACGAAAAGATCCACTTTCTGATATTGTTTTAATAATTTTATCCATAGCTACTATTTTAGCATAAAAATGCCCAAAGCGGGAGCCGTGTGTTTGCTAGTCTTTCAAATTGTTTGATTTATAATTTGCTGCTATTAGGATGTCATAAGATTTAGATTTTCAAAGGATGTTTTTATCAAGATTTTGCCTTGTCTTAAAATAAGCTAAAATCAACTTCTAAAAAATGGTAAACAGTTGAAAACAAAGGGAATAAAGTGGTAAAATGGTAAAATGGGAACGAGATTAAATAGTAATTGTATGTTTGCAAAAAATTGATGAAAATTTACAGAAAAGAAATCAATCATGAATAAAAAGAAACCATACTATGTTTTTTTAGGGCAAACTGTCCTGTATTTTATTGTTTTACTGGGTTTACTTTATTTCTTTAGTTATTTAGGGCAAAGTCAGGGAAGCTTTATTTACAATGAATTTTAGTTTAAGGAGAGAACGAATCGTGTCTAATAAGCCAATTAGAGATATGATTGAAAGAATTGAGTATTTTGCTCAAACTCAGCCTGCTTTTCCAGTATATAATGTCCTTGGAGAAGAGCATACCTATGGTCAATTGAAGGCTGATTCAGATAGCTTGGCTGCAGCTATTGATCGACTAGACCTACCTGAGAAATCTCCTGTAGTGGTTTTTGGTGGTCAAGAGTATGAGATGTTGGCTACTTTTGTGGCCTTGACAAAATCTGGCCATGCCTATATCCCAATTGATAGCCATTCTGCCTTGGAGCGTGTGTCTGCCATTCTTGAAGTAGCAGAACCAAGCTTAATCATAGCCATCAATGAATTTCCATTGGGAAACCCAGCTGCTCCAATCATGTCCTTGGAGCAAGTACGTGAAGCTTATGCGGCTCAGAATGTCTATGACTTGCAACATCCGGTCAAGGGAGATGATAACTACTATATCATCTTTACCTCAGGAACAACTGGGAAACCAAAAGGGGTGCAAATTTCGCACGATAACTTGCTCAGCTTTACCAACTGGATGATTACGGACAAGGAATTTGCAACGCCAGAGCGTCCGCAAATGTTGGCACAACCGCCCTATTCCTTTGACTTGTCTGTCATGTACTGGGCACCGACCTTGTCTCTTGGAGGAACGCTTTTTGCTCTTCCATCAGCCATCACTCAAGACTTCAAACAACTCTTTGCGACCATCTTTTCTCTTCCGATTGCGATCTGGACTTCGACACCATCTTTTGCAGATATGGCCATGTTGTCTGAAGATTTCAATGCTGAAAAGATGCCAGGAATCACCCATTTCTACTTTGATGGGGAAGAGTTGACCGTGAAAACAGCTCAGAAATTGCGCGAGCGTTTCCCAAATGCACGCATCATCAATGCTTATGGGCCAACGGAAGCAACTGTAGCTCTTTCGGCTGTAGCAATCACAGATGAGATGTTAGCGACTTTGAAACGTCTGCCAATTGGTTACACCAAAGAAGATTCTCCAACCTTCATCATTGATGAGGCAGGTAACAAATTGCCAAATGGTGAGCAAGGGGAAATCATCGTGTCTGGCCCAGCCGTTTCAAAAGGTTATATGAATAATCCAGAGAAAACAGCAGAAGCCTTCTTCGAATTTGAAGGTCTTCCAGCTTACCATACGGGAGATGTCGGAACCATGACGGATGAAGGCCTTCTTCTCTATGGTGGTCGGATGGACTTCCAAATCAAGTTTAATGGCTATCGTATTGAACTAGAGGATGTCTCTCAAAACTTGAACAAATCCAAGTACGTTGAATCTGCTGTTGCAGTTCCTCGTTACAACAAGGATCACAAGGTCCAAAATCTCTTGGCCTATGTTATCTTAAAAGAGGGCGTCGAAGAACAATTTGAGCGCGAAATTGATATCACGAAAGCTATCAAGGAAGACTTGGAAGATATTATGATGTCTTACATGATGCCATCTAAGTTTCTTTACAGAGAGGAATTGCCACTGACTCCAAATGGCAAGATTGATATCAAAGGATTGATTAACGAGGTGAATAATAGATGATGGATTTCCTGAAACAGCTGCCTCATATTGAGCCGTATGGGAATCCGCAGTACTTTTTGTACGTGATTACTGCTACCTTGCCAATCTTTATCGGACTTTTTTTCAAAAAACGTTTTGCCTGGTATGAAATATTGGTTAGTTTGTTCTTTATCGTAACTATGTTGACGGGGGGCAAGACTAATCAGATAGCTGCCTTAGGTATTTATCTGATATGGCAAATATTACTGGTACTTTTTTACAAGCAGTATCGAAAAGTCCGAGATGGCAAATGGATTTTCTACTTGGTGAGTCTATTATCGTTACTTCCCATCATTTTTGTGAAAGTTCAACCGGCTATTAACGGCACACAGTCTTTATTAGGATTTATTGGTATTTCCTATTTGACTTTTCGTTCGGTGGGAATCATTATCGAACTGAGAGATGGAGTTATTAAGGATTTGAAAATGTGGGAGTATTTACGTTTTCTTCTCTTTATGCCGACATTTTCAAGTGGTCCTATTGATCGTTTCAAGCGTTTTAATGAAAATTATAAGACGATTCCAGAACGTGATGAGTTGATGGACATGCTAGCTGAGTCAGTTCGATATATCATGATGGGGTTTCTGTATAAATTTATCCTGGCTCATATTTTAGGCGAAATTATGTTAACGCCCCTAAAAAATCTAGCTCTTCAGGTAGGTGGATTCTTTAACTATTATGTAGTAGCAGTCATGTATACATTTGGTTTGGATCTTTTCTTTGATTTTGCGGGCTATTCTATGTTTGCTTTGGCGATTTCAAATCTGATGGGAATTCGTAGTCCGATCAACTTCAACAAACCTTTTTTATCAAGGGATTTGAAGGAGTTTTGGAATCGTTGGCATATGAGTTTATCTTTCTGGTTCCGTGATTTTGTCTTTATGCGCATGGTCATGTTAATGACGAGAAAGAAGCTTTTTAAGAATCGAAATGTGACTTCAAGTGTCGCCTATATCCTGAATATGCTCCTTATGGGCTTCTGGCATGGGATAACATGGTTTTATATCGCTTACGGACTCTTTCATGGGATAGGCTTAGTGATGAATGATGCCTGGGTTCGGAAGAAAAAAACGCTCAATAAAGAACGTAAGAAAGCAGGGCGAGCTCCCTTGCCTGAGAACCGTTGGGTTCAGTTACTTGGCATGGTGATAACCTTCCATGTCGTAATGGTTTCATTCTTAATCTTTTCCGGATTTTTGAATGATTTATGGTTTAAAAAATAGAAGGAATTAAAAAATGGATATCAAATCAGAAGTTATTGAAATTATCGATGAATTGTTCATGGAAAATGTTTCTGACATGATGGATGAAGATCTTTTTGATGCAGGTGTCTTGGACAGTATGGGAACCGTTGAATTGATTGTAGAAATTGAAAATCGCTTTGATATTCGTGTCCCGGTTACAGAATTTGGTCGTGATGACTGGAATACAGCCAATAAAATCGTAGCAGGGATTACGGAGTTAAAGAATGCTTAAACGACTGTGGTTGATTTTTGGACCACTCCTTGTAGCGGGTGTATTGGTTCTACTACTCATCTTTTTCTATCCAAGTAGCAAAAGTCACAATCTTATGGAGGAAAAATACTCTGCGGCCTCAATAAGTGCAGAAAGCTTTAAGGAGAGAAGTCAAAAAGTGAGAGCTCTCACAGATCCTGATATGCGTTTTATCCCTTTCTTTGGGTCCAGTGAGTGGATGCGCTTTGATAATATGCACCCAGCGGTACTAGCTGAAAAGTATAATCGCCCCTATCGTCCTTATTTTATGGGGCAGGCAGGAGCGGCTTCTCTTAGTCAGTATTTTGGAATGCAACAAATCACATCTGAACTTGAAAATAAACAAGCGGTATTTGTGATCTCTCCACAATGGTTTACAAAAGAAGATCATGACCCGACTATTTTCCAAACTTACTTTAATAATGATCAGCTGACTGCCTTTTTGGAAAATCAATCTGGAGACGCGGCCTCTCAGTTTGCTGCCAACAGACTTTTGAAACAAAATCCAGGAATCTCTCTGAAAGGGATTGTTGAAAAGTTGGCTAAGAATGAACAGTTGTCAGACTTCGATCATTCAATAATTACAGCTTCTGCAGAATTCAACGAAAAACAATCTGCTCTTTTTGGCCAATTCTCGATTCGTGGGCGATTAAGGTACAAAGATCACGTTGAAAAATATTTGGGCAATCTCCCTGATCAATTCTCTTATGAAGAATTGGAAGCTATCGCTCGAAAAGAGGGTGAAGAAAATACGACCAATAATGATTTGGGTATGGAAAACCATTTTTACAATACTCAGCTAAAGAAGGATTTGAAAAAGTGGGAAGGCTCTCAAAAGAATTTTAACTTTCTAAAATCGCCTGAGTACAATGATTTACAGTTAGTACTTGATCAATTTGCCAAGTCTAAGGTCAATGTGATTTTTGTTTTTCAACCTGTCAATAAAAAATGGATGGATTATACAGGCTTGAGTGAAGAAATGTATCAACACACTGTCGAAAAAATTCGATACCAATTGGAAAGTCAAGGGTTCACCAACATCGCTGACTTTTCAAAAGATGGTGATGAACCATACTTTGTCAAGGATACGATTCATATCGGTTGGTTAGGTTGGTTGGCGTTTGATAAGGTTGTCAATCCTTTTTTGAGCAATCCAACAACAGCTCCTAATTACCAAATGAATGATCGATTCTTCAGCCAGGATTGGGCAAATTACGATGGGAATATTAAAGATTTTCAGTAAATAGCAAAAGAGTCTGAACCTTGGTTTGGGCTCTTTGTAATCGCTGAGTTTTTTGTTGATGGCTAGTATAGTAGTCGAGTAATAGTAAGAAAAAAGTATCGAGAAAATGAAAACATAAAAAATTGTTTTCATCTTTTTTCTTGATTCTTTTTTGGTTTGTGATATAATTAACCAGTAAAGAATCTGAAGCGATCTATATTGTTTTACGAAAAAGATAACTAGGGAAGGAGAAGTTCATGAGACAATTAGCAAAAGATATTGATCATTTTTTAAATGAAGTTATCCTCAAAGCTGAAAACCAACACGAAATTTTGATTGGTCATTGCACGAGTGAGGTTGCTTTGACAAATACCCAGGAGCATATTCTCATGCTCTTATCAGAGGAATCGTTAACCAATTCGGAGTTAGCACGTCGTCTGAATGTCAGTCAGGCTGCTGTCACCAAGGCTATTAAGTCTTTGATTAAAGAGGAGATGTTAGAAACATCTAAGGATCCCAAGGATGCTCGAGTGATTTTTTATCAATTGACAGACCTGGCTCGACCAATTGCTGAAGAGCACCATCATCATCATGAGCACACCCTCTCGACTTATGAGCAGGTTGCTACTCAATTTACGCCAAACGAGCAACAAATTATCCAGCGGTTTTTAACTGCTTTAGTAGGAGAAATCAAGTAATGAGATACATCACAGTAGAGGATTTATCCTTCTATTATGACAAGGAACCTGTGCTTGAACATATCAATTACAGTGTTGATAGTGGGGAGTTTGTCACCCTAACTGGAGAAAATGGAGCAGCCAAGACAACGCTAATCAAGGCTAGTCTGGGTATTTTGCAACCAAGATTTGGCAAAGTTACCATTTCAAAGACCAACACTCGTGGGACAAAACTAAGAATTGCCTACCTTCCTCAACAGATTGCAAGTTTTAATGCAGGCTTTCCAAGTACTGTTTATGAATTTGTCAAATCAGGCCGCTATCCAAGAAAAGGTTGGTTCCGTCGTCTGAATGCCCATGATGAGGAACATATTAAGGCGAGTTTAAACTCTGTCGGCATGTGGGAACATAGGGATAAACGCATTGGTTCCCTCTCTGGTGGGCAAAAACAAAGAGCGGTTATTGCACGTATGTTTGCTTCGGATCCAGATATCTTTATCTTGGATGAGCCAACGACAGGGATGGATGCGGGAACCAAGAATGAATTTTATGAGCTCATGCACCATAGTGCCCACCATCATGGCAAGGCTGTTTTGATGATTACCCATGATCCGGAAGAAGTTAAGGATTACGCAGATCGCAATATCCACCTGGTCCGAGACCAAGATTCGCCATGGCGTTGTTTCAATGTCCATGAAAGTGACCAGGAGGTGGAGCATGCTTAATCTATTGTCTTATGATTTTATGCAGCGGGCCTTTTTGGCTGTTATTGCCATGAGTCTCTTTTCACCAGTTCTGGGGACATTCCTTATCTTGCGTCGTCAAAGTCTCATGAGTGATACTCTGAGTCACGTCTCGCTTTCAGGGGTTGCCTTTGGCTTGGTTTTAGGAATTTCTCCGACCATTTCAACCATTGTGATTGTCTTGATTGCGGCGGTCTTCCTTGAATACCTACGTACGGTTTATAAAAGCTTTATGGAGATTGGGACAGCCATTCTCATGTCAACAGGTCTTGCGGTTTCACTCATTGTTATGAGTAAGGGTAAGAGCTCTAGCTCGATGAGTTTGGACCAATACCTCTTTGGTTCTATTGTGACCATCAGTCAAGAGCAGGTAATTGGACTCTTTGTCATTGCAGCGGTTGTTTTAATCCTGACCTTTCTCTTTTTAAGACCCATGTACATCTTAACTTTTGACGAGGATACAGCTTTTGTAGATGGCCTTCCAGTGCGTACTATGTCCATTCTCTTTAACATGGTAACGGGTGTGGCCATTGCGCTCATGATTCCAGCTGCAGGAGCACTTTTGGTATCAACTATCATGGTCTTGCCAGCTAGTATCGCTTTGCGTTTAGGCAAAAACTTTAGTTCTGTGATGATTCTTGCCAGTGTTATTGGTTTTCTAGGTATGGTGGCAGGGCTTTATATATCTTATTATGCAGAAACACCACCTAGTGCAAGCATTACCCTGATCTTTGTAGTTGTCTTCTTGTTAGTCAGCTTACTCAAACGTTTTATCAAATAGGAGAAATACATGAAAAAACTAGGCCTACTTTTGGCAAGTCTTGTAACACTATTCTTAGTCGCTTGTTCCAATCAAAAACAGGCAGACGGAAAATTAAATATTGTCACAACTTTCTACCCTGTCTACGAATTTACCAAGCAAGTAGCAGGGGACACAGCCAATGTCGAACTCTTAATCGGGGCTGGAACAGAGCCACATGATTATGAACCATCACCAAAGGCAGTCGCTAAAATTCAAGACGCTGATGCCTTTGTTTATGAAAATGAGAACATGGAAACATGGGTTCCAAAGCTTTTAGATTCACTAGATGAGAAAAAAGTAAAAACAATTAAGGCTACTGGAGATATGTTGCTTCTTCCAGGTAGTGAAGAAGAGGAAGACCATGACCACGGCGAAGAGGGTCATCATCACGAGTATGACCCTCATGTATGGTTGTCTCCTGCGCGTGCCATTAAGCTTGTAGAACATATCCGTGACAGTTTATCAGCTGACTATCCAGATAAGAAGGCGACTTTTGAGCAAAATGCAGCTGCCTATATCGAGAAATTACAAGCTCTAGACAAGGCCTATACTGAAGGACTTTCTGATGCTAAACAAAAGAGTTTTGTAACTCAACACGCTGCCTTTCGTTATCTAGCCTTGGACTACGGACTTAATCAAGTCTCTATCTCAGGTCTGTCACCAGATGCTGAACCGTCAGCAAGTCGCTTGGCAGAATTGACCGAGTACATCAAGAAAAACAAGATTTCTTATATCTACTTTGAAGAAAATGCCTCTCAAGCTCTAGCCAATACTCTTTCAAAAGAAACAGGAGTTAAGTTAGACGTTCTGAATCCTCTTGAAAGCTTGACCGAAGAGGATATGAAGGCGGGAGAGAACTATATCTCTGTTATGGAGAAAAATCTCAAAGCTCTCAAGCAAACAACTGACCAGGCAGGGGCAGAAATTGAACCAGAAAAAGCAGAGGAAACTAAAACCGTTCAAAATGGTTACTTTGAGGATGCAGATGTTAAAGACCGTACCTTGAGTGACTATGCTGGCAACTGGCAGTCTGTTTTTCCTTTCCTCGAAAATGGTACTCTAGATCAAGTCTTTGACTACAAGGCTAAATTGACTAGCAAAATGACTAAGGATGAATACAAAGCCTACTATCAAAAAGGCTATCAAACCGATGTATCTAAGATTAATATCACGGATAACACCATGGAATTCATTCAAGGTGACCAAAGTAAAAAATATACATACAAGTATGTCGGCAAGAAAATCTTGACCTATAAGAAAGGGAATCGAGGAGTTCGTTATCTCTTTGAAGCGACTGATGCGGACGCTGGACAATTTAAGTATGTTCAATTCAGCGACCACAATATCGAACCAGTTAAGACTGGGCACTTCCATATTTTCTTTGGAGGCACTAGCCAGGAAGCCCTCTTTGATGAGATGGACAATTGGCCAACCTACTATCCAGATAGCTTATCTGGTCAAGAAATCGCCCAAGAAATGTTGGCTCATTAAATCGAAACAATCCTTCCTACATGGGAGGATTGTTTGTTTTTCCATCCCTAAGCATCTGAATTGACATTAGTTGATAAGGGAGTATAATAGATGTAACTAAAAAAGTTACAACAAAGGAGTTTTTCTATGGTTTACGAATATAATAGTCGCATTCATTTGGCAGAGGTGGCTTTAAATGTTAGAGATTTAGCAGGTCAGACTGCTTTTTATCACCAATTACTTGGTTTGGAAATATTACATCAATCGGAAAAAGAAGTTCTTCTAGGTGCGGGAGAAAAACCGCTAGTTCGGCTAATTAAGACAGATGACATTAGCAATCCTAAGCAAAGTTATGGTCTTTATCATATGGCCCTTCTTTTGCCGACTCGTGAAGATTTGGCTAATGTTTTTAAACACTTGTTAGACTTAAAGATTCCGCTAGTTGGCGGAGCGGATCATGGTTATAGTGAGGCTATCTATTTGGAAGACTTAGAGGGCAATGGCATTGAACTCTATAGAGACAAACCTGTAACAGTCTGGGATATTCGTGAGGATGGCCGTATTATTGGTGTGACAGAAGAACTGTCTGCCCAAGATATCTATGAACTGGGACAAGAACTAGATCCCTTTGTGATTGCAAGTGGTACTAGAATGGGACATGTTCATCTATCCGTTAAAAACAGTCGAGAAGCGTCTGCCTTTTACCAAGGTTCTCTAGGTCTTAAGGATAAATTCACGATTCCACACGCCAGTTGGATTGCATCGGGGGATTACCATCATCATCTAGCAGTTAATGAATGGGGAGGTAAAAACTTTGCTCCTCGTGAGCAAGGAATGGCAGGCCTAGCCTACTATGTAGTTGAAGTTGAGAACAAAGAGGAATTATTAAAAGTATTTGCTCAATCTCAAACTGGCAAGGCGATAACTCAGTGGCTTTCTTCTGCAGAATTTAGTATAACTGATAGCGATGGCATTGTGACGCGAGTTAGAGTGGGAAATTAGAAAAGAGCGGTTCAGTCTACTTTAGAAGTAGTTTGAACTGCTCTCTTTTTATTCAGGTTTTTCGAGAATGAAAAGTTCTTTTGTTGCGTACTTACTTTCTTTATATCCTAGTGTTTCATAACTAGTAATTAAAGGATCATAGACATCGTTCTTTCCTTTTTGTTCACGTGGAATTACGACATAATCAATTGATGGGTCAGCTTTTCGTTGGTTGTGGTAGAAAATATCGTATAGGGCCTGATGTTTTCTAAGTGCAGGTGTATAGCCTCCTTCTGCAACGATTGAGGCATTTTCTGGTAGAATTTCTAGGCCGTATTTGATTGCTTCAAATTTCTCTTTGTTTTGTTGATAATAGCCAATGTTGAAAGACCAACTTTGAGTAAGGCGATGAAGAATAGTACCAGAAAAAATTATGCCAACAAAAATAAATGAAATCACCATTTTTTCGTTAATGTGTTTGTGCAATTTTAAATCTTCTAAAGCTAGCAAGGCCATTATGAAGAGTAAGGCTCCACTACCATAACTATATTGAAAGCCGATGTCGTATTGATAAGGCCAATCCGGCAATAAATTAATAACTACTAAAGGTAGAGCTAAAAAATAAGTTGACCAGTTGCGTTGCAATAGTGGTAGAAAACACATAGGAGCTAACATCAGGAATAAATAACCTAGTTTTTTAGCCATGAATAAATGGCTGATGGCGAAACTTGAGTGAAGAACTAAATTTTTAAATACGGCTAAAATACCATTTTCATCTTTTAGTAAGAATGCATCGAATCGTGAGACCATTCCGCCTTCTCCGAATGTGCTCAGGATTAACAATGCTAGAGTGAAGTATAGAAGTGGTAGGAGAAATTCAGTTAGGATCAGCCATTGTTTGGTTTTGCTCGTCAGATTGAATCGTTTCTGGGATAAGAAGAATATTCCAATGCTGAAGACATAGATAAAGGCATCTTCTTTGACCAAAAGTAGTAGGATAGTGGATATTAGAATACCCCACTTCTTCTCATTTACTATGAAATAGAATACCCAAAATATCAAAGGAACCAAGAAACAATTTTCATGCAGGTGATAACCTCCTGCAGTAGTTAATACGGGTAAAAGCACAAACCAAAGGACTGTCAAAATGTTTGCCAATTTCGATAAATTCAATTTTGATAGGAGTAATCTTAAAGGAATAACTGCAGAGAATACAACCCAAATTTGTAGTACTTCTAATGTTTCAACATGAGGGAAAAGCTTGTAGAAAGGTAACATCAGATAGAAAATGGGTGAGATGTGAACTGCAAAGTGCGATAATACTCGATCGCGCTCTAGTGTTGTGATAGCGCTCAAGTCGGTGCTCATGCGATGAAACATCTGTGAGAATAGACCAATATCAAAGGTAGAACCATCAAAGGTTTTTACTTTATAGATAAAAACAATCGAGAGATAGACAACATAGAGAGTAACGATAGAAAATACACCATAGGTTAGTAATTTTTTGTAGCGCTCTAAGTATTGCTTAAGCGGGGAGTTGTGAATTAAAAGAAGGGTGGTTCCTGAAAGCAAACCAGCAAAGATTACAGGCCAAATAATAATGTTAAATCGAGTGTCTGCCAAATTGAAAGCATGAAACTCAAGTGCAGTATCTTGGAAGTTTGAATTAAGCAATGTCAATAGACGAGGTGTTGTAAATAAAATAACTAGTAGGTACAGAAATGAAAATTTTTCTTTTCTGAGAAAACTGCCAATATATAGTACTAATGTCAGCAATAGCAAACCTAGGGATAAGAAAAAGGACATGCTCTTATAGATAGCAATAAATAATACAATGTTTAATAATAAAGTATTGATTTTGGAAATACTTAATGCAGGAATTTTTTTAGCAAAAAGAATCAAAGCGGACCCAACTATAAAAAAAGTTCCTATTATTAAAGCTGACACGGGAGCTAAGGCGAGAAATACATCGTGTGGTGTTGAAGTTAACAATTCGATCAAAATCATCAGAAGATAGGCCCCGAATAAACAAGATAAGTAATACATTCGTTGCTCTATCAAGTTTGTTAGAATTCGTTTCATTTCATAAAGTCCTCCAGCTAGTATTCTATCATAAAAAAGTAATTTCTTTAACTTGTGACTGATTATTATATAGTTTTGAGTTGCCTTTAAAAAATATCTCTTACATTTTTTGAAGAATTACTCATCGTATTATCAGTTAGCATTTTTGAAATAAAAAGTAAAGAAAAGATGAAATTATGAAAACCACCTTTTCTGAAAACAAACCACACCTATACTAACGAAAGAAAAATCCTTCAAAGCCCTAGCCTACTATGTGGCTGAAATTGAGAACAAAGAGGAATTATTAAAAGTATTTGCTCAATCTAAAAGTAGCGAAGCGGTAACTCAGTGGTTTTCATCCTCAGAATTAAGCATGACTGACAAAGACGGTATCGTTACGCGAGTTAGAGTGGGGAACTAGAAGTCTTTACCTTTAAGATAAGTGCTCCTTTTGACAAAGGTCTGTATTAGAGATATAATGTAGAAAAATCGTTTAAGGATAAAGACATGACAAATTCAAAATACATTACACGCCTCAAACGCTCAGAGGGTCAATTGCGAGGTATTCAAAAGATGATGGAGGAAGAGCGTGATTGTGTCGATATCATTACTCAATTAACAGCAGTGCGATCCAGTGTTGATCGTATTATTGAACTGATGATAACGGAGAATTTAACATCTTGTATTAACGACCCTTTAGAGGATCCTCAAGCACAGAAGGAAAGATTGGAAAAGGCGGTTAAATACTTGATTAAACGCAAGTAATAAAAAACATACGTTTCTCTTAAATAGTGAACAAATGATTAAAAGAGCAGTTGGTTTTCTTGAAATTAGACCAATTGCTCTTTTTGAATTTTATTTATTAAATATCACCTGGCCAGGCATTCATGCCACCTTCTACATTGGTAACGGTGAGGCCTTGGGCGCTGAGAAATTGACAGGCAGAGGCAGAACGTACACCTCCTTGACAGATGACATGGTATTCATGGTCAGGTTTGAGTTCTTTGTAGCCTTGCTCCAAGGTACTTAACGGAAGATTTTTGGCACCTGGTGCATGTCCTGCTTGGAATTCATGTACTTCACGGACATCGATAAGATCTAGATGTTCATGTTGATATTTTTCATAAAAGTCAGCCATGCTGATATTAGTTAGCATATTCTACTCCTTCTGGATTCGCCATTTTGCATAGTGAATAAGCGCCGTCAAGGTTTTGGACGGTAAATCCTGCTTGCTTGAGGATACGCTCTGCGATATAGCTGCGTAAACCACTGTGGCAGCTAACGATGTAGGCTTGGTTCTTGTCTAGTTCATCCAAGCGTTCCCGTAGTTCGTTTAGGGGGATGTGGATGGTGTCAACCTTAAGTCGACCACTTTGGAATTCGCCACTTGTCCGTACATCAAGGAATTTCTTTCCCTTAGCCAGTTCGTCTTCGAGCTGGTACCATTGAACGTTGTCGCTGAGACCTTCGATAAGGTTCAAGGCTGCGTAACCCAGCATATTGACGGGATCCTTGGCAGAACCAAATGGTGGCGCATAGGTAAACTCTAACTCTGGTAAGTCAAAGACGGTGAGATTTCCCTTGATAGCAGTTGCTAGGATATCGATTCGTTTGTCAACACCTTTCTTCCCAACTCCTTGGGCACCGTATATTTTTCCACTGGTTGGGTCGAAGAGGAGTTTCAAGGTAATATCAGTAGCTTCTGGATAATAACCAGCATGATCTTTCCCGCTGACATGAAGTGCCTTGTAAGGAAGTTGATTCATGGTAAGGATACGCTCGCTAAGACCAGTCGAAGCAGCTGTCATATTAAAGGCACGAACGATCGCAGTGCCGATACTGCCTTTGTTTGTACGACCAAGTCCTGCGATGACGTCCGCCACTTGGCGTCCTTGACGATTGGCAGGAGAAGCGAGTGAGATGAGAGCGTCTTGGCCCGTAATCACTTGCTTGACGACGATGGCATCTCCAACTGCAAAAATATCTTTTTGACTGGTTTCGTAATGTTCATCGACCAGGATCCCGCCACGAAGTCCCAGTTCAATCCCCGCAGCTTTAGCCAGACTATTTTCAGGTTCAACACCGACAGAAAGGATGGTAAGGTCAGAAGTGATTTTTTGACCATTTTCGAGAACGATGATTTTTCCTTGTTCTTCAAATCGAGTCGCAGATAGGGAAGTGATAACACTAACGCTGTTTTTAACCAATTCTGCTTGGACAAAGGCTGCCATTTCTGGATCTAATGGTGGCAAGACATGAGGAGATTTTTCGACGATGGTGACATGCAAGCCACGTTTTGCCAGGTTTTCAGCCATTTCAAGCCCTATAAAACCTGCACCGATGACGACAGCTTCCTTTGGATGCTTGTCCAAGGCGGCCATAATTTCATTGAGATCAGGAACATTGCGGAGCGTGTAGGCATTCTTAGCTTCTGCCAAGCCATCAATGGCAGGAACAAATGGCTTAGCTCCTGGAGAGAGAATCAACTTATCGTAGCCTTCTGTGAATTCCTGTCCATCATGTCGGACAGTGACAGTGTGATTTTCTGGAGAAATTTGGACAACCTCGTGAAATGGTCGCACATCAAGATTAAACCGTGCCTTGAGACTTTCAGGTGTTTGAACTAATAAACTATCACGACTGGCAATTTCTCCTGAAACATAGTAAGGAAGTCCGCAGTTTGCAAAGGAAACAAAGGGACCTTTCTCAAAAATAGTGATTTCAGCGTCTTCCATGAGACGTCTGAGGCGGGTTGCTGCTGACATACCGCCTGCGACTCCCCCGACAATGATAATTTTCATTGATTTTCTCCTTTATGCTTCTAGATGACCTCACCTGTCCAAGCGCTCATACCGCCTCGGACATTGATGACATGGTAGCCTTTTTTCTTTAACTTCTTCGCAGCTAGTTTGCTGCGCACACCAGAATGACAAATGACATAGAGTGTTTCTTTTGTCGTTGGTGCATAAGATCCGATTTCGGATAGAGGGACATTCTTGGCATTTTTGATATGACCTCTATGGAATTCCGTAGGCGTCCGAACATCCAGTAGCTGAATCGGTTCTCTGAGTTTAGCTTCTAACTCGCTGGTTGAAATACTGTCAATTTTTGTAAATAAGTGAAACATAGGCACCTCCAAATATACCCTTATGGGGTATATTAAACCATGAAGTCAATCTTTTGTCAAGCAAGTTAAATTGATTAGTATTGTTTCTTTTTCAGTATACAAGATGCTATCTTACAAACTAAAGAGTTGGTTGGTAGGTTAATGAATAGAACCTGTCCTATTTATTCAACAACTAGTTTTCTAGAAAATTACCTTTTCAGAAAACGATGACCACCTATACTAAAGCAAGAAAAATCCTTCAAAGGACTTGAAAAATTAGAGAAAATCGGGTATAATATGAGTAATCATTTGTCGTAGGTTTTGTCTGAAATATTGTCCGGACAAGGCTCACAGCAGTTAAATCTCCTGAAAAAAGTCGGATTTAACTGCTCTTTTTGTGCTTTTTTTCGGGATTTTCTGCATCTGTAACAGAGATTTAAAGATTCTGAAAATTAGTCAAAGGGGATAAGTTGATAGGGGTTTTAGAACCATTTAACGATAATTATTAGCTTAGGTGACTAAGCTTGGAACTTTATTTACAAAGGAGAATCATCTTGGCAGGACATGACGTTCAATACGGGAAACATCGTACCCGTCGTAGTTTTTCAAGAATTAAAGAAGTTCTTGACTTACCAAATTTGATTGAAATTCAAACTGATTCATTCAAAGATTTCCTAGACCATGGTCTAAAGGAAGTGTTTGAAGATGTATTGCCAATTTCAAACTTTACTGACACTATGGAGTTAGAGTTTGTTGGCTACGAAATCAAAGAACCAAAATACACGCTTGAAGAAGCTCGTATCCATGATGCAAGTTACTCAGCACCAATCTTTGTAACTTTCCGCTTGATCAACAAAGAAACAGGCGAAATCAAAACTCAAGAAGTCTTCTTTGGTGATTTCCCAATTATGACTGAGATGGGTACTTTTATCATCAACGGTGGTGAACGTATTATCGTATCACAGTTGGTGCGTTCTCCAGGTGTTTACTTTAATGACAAGGTAGACAAAAACGGTAAAGTGGGCTACGGTTCAACTGTTATCCCTAACCGTGGAGCTTGGTTGGAACTGGAAAGTGACTCAAAAGACATCGCCTACACTCGTATCGACCGTACTCGTAAAATTCCATTTACTACCTTGGTTCGTGCACTTGGTTTCTCAGGTGATGATGAGATCTTTGATATCTTTGGTGACAGCGAATTGGTTCGTAACACTGTTGAAAAAGATATCCATAAAAACCCAATGGACTCTCGTACAGACGAAGCTTTGAAAGAAATTTATGAGCGTCTTCGTCCAGGTGAACCAAAAACTGCTGAGAGTTCACGTACCTTACTTGTGGCTCGTTTCTTTGACCCACGTCGTTATGACTTGGCAGCCGTTGGACGTTACAAGATTAACAAGAAATTAAATATTAAAACTCGTTTGCTCAACCAAACAATCGCTGAACCATTGGTGGACCCTGAAACTGGTGAAATTTTGGTTGAAAAAGGTACTGTTATGACTCGCGATGTCATCGAAAGTATCGAAAGTCACTTGGATGGTGATTTGAACAAGATTGTCTACACTCCAAATGACTCAGCTGTTTTGACAGAACCAGTTGTTCTTCAAAAATTCAAGGTTGTGGCACCAACTGATTCAGACCGTGTTGTAACAATCATCGGCAATGCAAATCCAGAGGATAAAGTTCGCACGATTACTCCTGCAGATATCCTCGCTGAGATGAGCTACTTCCTCAACTTGGCTGAAGGTATCGGTCGTGTCGATGATATCGACCACCTCGGAAACCGTCGTATCCGTGCTGTTGGTGAATTGCTTGCTAACCAAGTACGTCTTGGACTTTCACGTATGGAACGTAACGTTCGTGAACGTATGTCTGTTCAAGATAACGAAGTATTAACGCCTCAACAAATCATTAACATCCGTCCAGTGACTGCGGCAATCAAAGAATTCTTTGGGTCTTCACAATTGTCACAGTTCATGGACCAACACAACCCACTTTCTGAGTTGTCACACAAACGTCGTTTGTCTGCCTTGGGACCTGGTGGTTTGACACGTGACCGCGCTGGATATGAAGTGCGTGACGTGCACTACACTCACTATGGCCGTATGTGCCCAATCGAAACACCTGAAGGACCAAACATCGGTTTGATCAACAACTTGTCTTCATACGGGCACCTCAACAAGTATGGTTTCATTCAAACACCATACCGTAAAGTTGACCGTGCAACTGGTAAAGTTACCAATGAAATCGTTTGGTTGACTGCCGATGAAGAAGATGAATACACAGTAGCTCAGGCTAACTCTAAATTGAACGCAGACGGCACTTTTGCTGAAAAAGTTGTCATGGGACGTCACCAAGGGGTTAACCAAGAATATCCAGCATCAAGCGTTGACTATATGGACGTTTCTCCGAAACAGGTAGTTGCCGTTGCGACAGCATGTATTCCTTTCTTGGAAAACGATGACTCCAACCGTGCCCTCATGGGTGCCAACATGCAACGTCAGGCTGTGCCTTTGATCGATCCTAAAGCGCCTTTCGTTGGTACTGGTATGGAATACCAAGCAGCCCATGACTCAGGAGCTGCGGTTATTGCGCAACATGGTGGTAAGGTTACTTATGCGGATGCGGACAAGGTAGAAGTTCGCCGTGAAGATGGTTCGCTTGATGTTTACCATATCCAAAAATTCCGTCGTTCAAACTCAGGTACTGCTTATAACCAACGTACCCTTGTTCGAGTTGGTGATGTCATCGAAAAAGGAGACTTTATCGCCGATGGTCCTTCTATGGAGAAAGGTGAAATGGCGCTTGGACAAAACCCAATCGTTGCCTACATGACATGGGAAGGTTACAACTTCGAGGATGCCGTTATCATGAGCGAACGCTTGGTCAAAGACGATGTTTACACATCTGTTCACCTCGAAGAATACGAATCAGAAACTCGCGATACAAAGCTTGGGCCTGAAGAAATCACTCGTGAAATTCCAAACGTTGGTGAAGATGCCCTTAAAGACCTTGACGAAATGGGTATCATCCGTATCGGTGCTGAGGTTAAAGAAGGGGATATCCTTGTAGGTAAAGTCACACCTAAGGGTGAAAAAGACCTTTCTGCTGAAGAACGTCTCTTGCACGCTATCTTTGGTGACAAATCTCGTGAAGTTCGTGATACTTCCCTTCGTGTACCACACGGTGCCGATGGTGTCGTTCGTGATGTTAAAATCTTTACACGTGCAAATGGTGATGAGTTGCAATCGGGTGTTAACATGCTAGTTCGCGTCTACATTGCTCAAAAACGTAAGATCAAGGTCGGAGATAAGATGGCCGGACGTCACGGAAACAAAGGGGTTGTCTCTCGTATCGTTCCTGTAGAAGATATGCCTTACCTTCCAGACGGAACTCCAGTCGATATCATGTTGAACCCACTTGGGGTGCCATCACGTATGAATATCGGTCAGGTTATGGAACTTCACCTTGGTATGGCGGCTCGTACTCTTGGCATCCACATCGCAACGCCAGTCTTTGACGGAGCAAGTTCTGAAGACCTTTGGGACACTGTTAAAGAAGCAGGTATGGACAGCGATGCCAAGACAATCCTTTACGATGGACGTACTGGAGAACCATTTGATAACCGTGTGTCAGTTGGTGTCATGTACATGATCAAACTTCACCACATGGTTGATGATAAATTGCACGCTCGTTCAGTCGGACCATACTCAACTGTTACCCAACAACCACTCGGAGGTAAAGCTCAGTTTGGTGGGCAACGTTTCGGTGAGATGGAGGTTTGGGCGCTTGAAGCCTATGGTGCGTCAAATGTCCTTCAAGAAATCTTGACTTACAAGTCTGACGATATCAACGGACGTTTGAAAGCTTATGAAGCTATTACTAAAGGAAAACCAATTCCAAAACCAGGTGTTCCAGAATCATTCCGAGTTCTTGTAAAAGAATTGCAATCTCTTGGTCTTGACATGCGTGTCCTTGACGAAGATGATCAAGAAGTGGAACTTCGTGACCTTGATGAAGGAATGGACGAAGATGTCATCCACGTAGATGACCTTGAAAAAGCCCGCGAAAGAGCAGCTCAAGAGGCTAAAGCAGCCTTTGAAGCTGAAGAAAATGCAAAAGCGGAAGCAACAGAAGAAGCTGCTGAACAAGAATAAGCAGTTCACTTATAATAGAAAGGGAAGAAATAGTGGTTGATGTAAATCGTTTTAAAAGTATGCAAATCACACTAGCTTCTCCAAGTAAAGTCCGTTCATGGTCTTATGGAGAAGTCAAAAAACCTGAAACAATCAATTACCGTACGTTGAAACCAGAACGTGAAGGACTCTTTGACGAAGTGATCTTTGGTCCTACAAAAGATTGGGAATGTGCTTGTGGGAAATACAAACGCATTCGTTACAGAGGGATTGTTTGTGACCGTTGTGGTGTTGAAGTAACGCGTACAAAAGTTCGTCGTGAACGTATGGGACACATCGAGTTGAAAGCTCCTGTATCTCATATCTGGTATTTCAAGGGGATTCCAAGCCGTATGGGCTTGACCCTTGATATGAGTCCTCGTGCCCTCGAGGAAGTTATCTACTTTGCTGCTTACGTGGTGATTGATCCAAAAGATACACCACTTGAGCACAAGTCTATCATGACAGAGCGTGAATACCGTGAACGCTTGCGTGAGTTTGGTCATGGTTCATTCGTTGCCAAAATGGGTGCCGAAGCTATCCAAGACCTCTTGAAACAAGTAGATCTTGAAAAAGAAATTGCTGAACTCAAAGAAGAGTTAAAAACAGCTACTGGACAAAAACGTGTCAAAGCTATCCGTCGTTTGGATGTTTTAGACGCTTTTCACAAGTCTGGCAACAAGCCTGAATGGATGATTCTCAACATCCTTCCAGTTATTCCACCAGATCTTCGTCCAATGTTGCAGTTGGATGGTGGCCGTTTTGCCTCATCTGACTTGAACGACCTTTACCGCCGTGTTATCAACCGTAATAACCGTTTGGCTCGTTTGCTTGAGTTGAATGCACCAGGTATCATCGTTCAAAATGAGAAGCGTATGCTTCAAGAAGCGGTTGACGCTTTGATTGACAATGGTCGTCGTGGTCGTCCGATTACAGGACCAGGTAGCCGTCCGCTTAAATCATTGAGCCACATGCTCAAAGGTAAACAAGGACGCTTCCGTCAAAACTTGCTCGGTAAACGTGTTGACTTCTCAGGCCGTTCCGTTATCGCCGTTGGTCCAACTCTTAAGATGTACCAATGTGGTGTGCCACGTGAAATGGCAATCGAGCTCTTTAAACCATTCGTGATGCGTGAAATCGTTGCGCGCGATATCGTGCAAAACGTGAAAGCGGCTAAACGCTTGGTAGAACGTGGAGATGAACGTATCTGGGATATTCTCGAAGAAGTTATCAAAGAACACCCAGTACTTTTGAACCGCGCACCTACCCTTCACCGTTTGGGTATCCAAGCCTTTGAACCTGTCTTGATTGACGGTAAAGCCCTTCGCTTGCACCCACTTGTCTGTGAAGCCTACAATGCCGACTTTGACGGTGACCAAATGGCCATCCACGTACCACTTTCAGAAGAAGCCCAAGCAGAAGCTCGTATCTTGATGCTTGCTGCTGAGCACATCTTGAACCCTAAAGATGGTAAACCAGTTGTTACTCCATCTCAGGACATGGTTTTGGGTAACTACTACTTGACCATGGAAGAAGCTGGTCGTGAAGGTGAAGGCATGGTCTTCAAAGACCGTGACGAAGCTGTCATGGCTTACCGCAATGGTTATGTTCACCTCCACTCACGTGTTGGTATCGCAACAGACAGCCTCAACAAGCCATGGACAGAAGAGCAAAAACACAAAATCTTGCTTACAACTGTTGGTAAAATCCTCTTCAACGATATCATGCCTGAAGGTTTACCATACTTGCAAGAGCCAACAAATGCGAACTTGACAGAAGGTGTTCCAGATAAGTACTTCTTGCCACTAGGTGGGAATATCAAGGAAGCTATTAGCAAACTTGAACTCAACCCTCCATTTAAGAAGAAAAATCTTGGAAATATCATCGCTGAAATCTTCAAACGTTTCCGTACGACAGAGACTTCTGCCCTACTTGACCGTATGAAGAACCTTGGTTACCACCACTCAACTCTTGCTGGTTTGACAGTGGGTATTGCCGATATTCCAGTCGTTGAAGACAAGGCTGAAATCATCGAAGAATCACATAAACGTGTAGAACAAATCACGAAACAATTCCGTCGTGGTATGATCACAGATGACGAGCGCTATAACGCTGTTACAGCTGAATGGCGTGCTGCCCGTGAAAAATTGGAGAAACGTTTGGTTGCTAACCAAGATCCTAAGAACCCAATCGTTATGATGATGGACTCTGGAGCCCGTGGTAACATCTCAAACTTCTCACAGCTTGCCGGTATGCGTGGTCTGATGGCTGCTCCGAACGGACGTATCATGGAATTGCCAATCCTTTCAAACTTCCGCGAAGGTTTGTCAGTACTCGAAATGTTCTTCTCAACTCACGGTGCTCGTAAAGGTATGACCGATACGGCCCTTAAGACAGCCGACTCAGGTTACTTGACTCGTCGTTTGGTTGACGTTGCCCAAGACGTGATTATCCGTGAGGACGACTGTGGAACTGACCGTGGTCTCTTGATCCGTTCTATCACTGAAGGTAAAGAGATGATTGAGTCTCTTGAAGAACGTCTCAATGGTCGTTACACTAAGAAAACTGTTAAGCATCCAGAAACTGGTGCAGTTATCATCGGTCCAAATGAATTGATTACAGAAGACAAAGCACGTGAAATTGTCAATGCTGGTGTCGAAGAAGTAACTATCCGTTCAGTATTTACATGTAACACTCGTCATGGTGTCTGCCGTCACTGTTACGGTATCAACTTGGCGACTGGTGATGCGGTTGAAGTTGGTGAAGCAGTTGGTACAATTGCTGCCCAATCTATCGGGGAACCTGGTACACAGCTTACAATGCGTACCTTCCACACGGGTGGGGTTGCCTCAAATACCGATATCACTCAAGGTCTTCCTCGTGTCCAAGAAATCTTTGAAGCCCGCAATCCAAAAGGGGAAGCGGTCATCACAGAAGTCAAAGGAGAAGTTACCGCTATCGAAGAAGACGCTTCAACTCGTACTAAGAAAGTCTTCGTTAAGGGTGAAACTGGTGAAGGCGAATACGTGGTACCATTCACAGCCCGTATGCGTGTAGAAGTTGGAGATCAAGTCTCTCGTGGTGCAGCATTGACAGAAGGTTCAATCCAACCAAAACGTCTCCTTGCTGTACGTGATGTCTTGTCAGTTGAAACCTACCTACTTGGTGAAGTACAAAAAGTATACCGTAGCCAAGGGGTAGAAATCGGAGACAAACACATCGAGGTAATGGTTCGTCAAATGATCCGTAAAGTCCGTGTCATGGATCCAGGGGATACAGACCTTCTCATGGGAACTCTCATGGATATCAACGACTTTACAGATGCCAACAAAGATGTTCTTATCGCAGGCGGTGTTCCAGCGACTGGTCGTCCAGTACTTATGGGAATCACTAAAGCCTCACTTGAAACAAACAGTTTCTTGTCAGCTGCTTCCTTCCAGGAAACAACTCGTGTCCTTACAGATGCGGCTATCCGTGGTAAGAAAGACCATCTCCTTGGTCTCAAGGAAAATGTTATTATCGGTAAGATCATCCCAGCTGGTACTGGTATGGCTCGCTACCGTAACCTTGAGCCACAAGCAGTAAACGAAGAATCCCTCCTTGTAGATTCGCAAGAAGAGGAACAAGCTGATACTCTAGTAGGGACTAGCGAAACTGTTGAATAATCTTATATAGTTAAAAGAGGGACTCACCCCTCTTTTGGCATGTTTAGGACCTGAAAATTATATGTAATTTTTCTGAAAAAATAATAATTAATTGAAATTAAGTTAACTTAATTTCATCTCTCAAAATGATGAGCATAATACTTTGATTTTAAGTATAATAGTGCTAAAATAAGACGTTGCATGTTTAGGGTTTTTGAAAAACAATGCATAAAATATAACAATATATACACTCCCTAAAGGGTATTGGAGGTAAAATCATGAAAAATGATCTGTTTAACGACCGAATTAGTCGATTTTCGATTCGTAAACTTCATGTAGGAGTTTGCTCGGTCTTACTCGGAACGTTAGTGATGCTCGGAACGGCTACAGGTGTTGGAGCTGATGAAGTAAAAGAAGAAAAACAAGTTGATGGAGTTTCAGCTACAACAGAAGCAGCCAAAGCAGAGGCTCCTGTAACTACAGAAGCAGCCCCTGCTAAAGAAGTAACTTATCAAGCAGAAGCAGCCCCTGCAGTTTCAACTGAAGTAAAACCTGAGCTTAAGACTGAAACGTTGTCAGCTTACGTTGCTGAAATTGAAGCAAACTTAGCAAATGATAAATACAGCAACAAGACAGACGAGAGCGTTGAAATTCTTAAAGTAGCTCTTGCTAATGCTAAAAATGCACTTACTTCTGCTACAAGTCAAGCTGAACTAGATGCAGCTTATCAATCACTTGTAACAACTGTCAATGCTAAACTCAAGAATAAAGAAAAAGTTGAAGCTGAAGAAAAAGTAGTTACTACTGATAAGACAGAAGCAACAACTGGAAAACCTGCAGAAAATACAAAACCAGCTGAAGGTACAAACTCAATTGCGAATACAGGTAAAAACGACCCTCGTAATGGTAAAGAGATTGACAAAAATACGGCCTTCCGCGCAGATACAGCAGCTACTACTGGAGTAGGGGCAGATGTTGTAGACGCAACTTCAACTCCAAAAGTTGAAAAGCCTGGCTTTACAACAGATGTTGATGCTAAATCTATGACTAGCCAAATCACATGGTTGGACTTTGGTGATGTAGCCAACTGGACAGGAGCAAAAAAAGTCATTGTTCCTAAAAATGACCAATTTCCTGAGAAAGATTTAGAAGAAAAATTAGCTCTTCAAGTTGGCGCTACCTATACCAAGGAAATCATGCCTGGCTATGTAGTCACTGTAAAAGTCAAATCCATGAAGCCTTTCCAAGCGACTGAAATCTATAAAAAACGGATGGAAGAGCAAGGGGCTACAGAAGCTGAAAAAGCAACATATGATCCAAATGCAAAAAATGGTTATGTAAAGGGTGTTACTTCAAAAGGCGCTGCAAAAGCTTTTAATGATGGTGAGGAAGCCGACGTTGTCGCTAGTGCTCAAAATCAATGGACTGAAATCAAACATGAGGGCGTTGATACGAAATCTAAGCAGACTACAATGGGTTCAGCTTTGAATGGTGGAAATATTGGAGTTCAGTTTGAAATCTCTGCAACCTTCCGTGGTAAAGTAGTAAAACCTGCCATTGTCATGGCGGATGGTGAGTCTGCTAACCCTGGTGAATTTGTTATGTTCACTACCAACGGAGAGGGTTGGCAGCACATTGGAGAATGGAAAAAAACTAATAGACCAGCCACCTCTGTACCTTATGTTCCACAAGATACAGAGAACCTTTTGGGAGCTAAACCTAAATACAATAATATAAACCTAAATCAACTTCGTAATTCTACTGAAGTTGGACCAGAAAAGAAACCAGTAGCATGGAAATACTTTGGAAATCCTGACCAAGTTACGGGTGGTCTAGGAACTGGTGTGTTTGGACCAAACCTTTCTGCAGGGAATAATACAGTTCCACTCGTGATGACGCGTGGGGCATCTGAAGTGGGACTTTACATCGCTTCAAGCGGTAAACAGTCTGCTATGCTAGGATTCTTCCCACTTGATGAAGGAGATGCTCCTGAGTCATATGGCAAGGCAGTCCATACTATTGCAACTGTAGATGGTGTTACGGGAGCTAAAGTAAATCAACCGTATCTTGGTAACGTTAGCCCAGATATGGATGAGAATACAACTCTCGACTGGTTCGGTGATGATAAGGCAACTACGGCTGATGAAGGCATTAACCAATTGCTTCCAGATGAACTCAAAGGGACAACCAATGAGATGATCAAGATGGACCGTACCAAACCAGGTAACTACAAGATGTCAGTTCAAGCCCATTTAGATGGAGCTTCAGAAGCTTATATCTACGGTTGGGTAGACTTTAACCAAAACGGTACCTTTGATGAGGATGAGCGCTCTGAGCTTGCAAAAGTGACCCAAGATGGTACAGTTGAGTTGACCTTCGCAAATAGCAAGACTTATATCGACCCTAGCGTTAACGAACTAGGTGCTCGTCTTCGTATCGCTAAGAAAGCGAACGAGATCGAAAGCCCAACTGGCATGGCCTTCTCAGGGGAAGTAGAAGACTTCAAGACTCAAATCACCCACCCACCTAAAGGGGAATTCAAGGAAACAAGTGGTCCTCAAGGTGCCAAACAAACAGCAACAGTAGCCTTTACAGCACGTGGAGAGCGCAAGTATGAACGCAACTCTGTTGCTGTCATCGACGAAACTGTAGCACCATACATCGTTGACAAAGATGGCAATCGTGCAACTCTTGACGCAGACGGTTACTATGTCGTGCCAGGTCAAGGGAAGTACAAGATTACTGCTAATGGTAAAGACGTAGATGTGGAGTTTATCCCAGAAGATAACTTCCTTGGAACTGCTGATGGTATCTCTATCCGTCGTGTAGACAGCAACGGCTATGATACTGGCTGGTCAACAAAATTCTCAGACAAAGAACCAAACATTAATGGTCAGTTGAATACCATGGATGGTCAATACGTTCCAACAGTCACTCCAATTGAAATTGAAGGGGTTGACAAGACATCGACTGATGTTCAAGGGGCAACTCAAAAAGGAACCCCAACCTTTAACACAACTGCTACTAACGCAAACGGTGACAAGATTGCGGTCACTCCAAGCGCAGAATATCCTGCTAAGTTGATTGACCCAGCAACCGGTCTTGTTACTGATGCGACTTCTGTAACAGTAGCGGGAGAAGGAACTTACACCATCAACCCTTCAACAGGTGAAGTAACCTTCACTCCAGAACCAAGTTTTGTCGGAACAGCTAAAGGCATTGAAGTTACATTGTCAGCACCAGTTGGTCGAAACAAAGATGGTAAGGTTCAAGAGGAGTACATTAAGACAGCTACAGCTAAGTACACTCCAACTGTAACTCCAATTACGATTACACCAACTGATAAAGTTTCTGAGGACGTCCAAAACGTTCCACAAACTCAAACTCCTACATTTGACTTGAGCAACGACAAGACTGCGAAAATCACAAGTAAGAAATTGGTAGACCCAGCAACTGGTCAACCTACTGATGAAACTACTGTGACTGTTCCAGAAGAAGGAACTTACACTATCGATCCTACTACAGGAGCAGTAACGTTCACTCCAGAACCAGACTTTGTCGGAACAGCTAGAGGTGTTAAGGTTCAAGCAACTGCAACTATTACAAACGCTAAAGGTGAAACTTCAACAATCACTGCTGAAGCAAGCTACACACCAACTGTGAAATCAGCTGCTCCAACAGCGAAACCAGCTACATCTAAGGATATCCAAGGTGCGACACAAACAGGAACACCAACATTTGCAGGTACAACTGTTTCTGTTAACGGTGAAGACAAAGAAATCACTATTAAAGATAACAGCTATACACTTTTGGATAAAGATGGTAATGAAGTTACAACTACAACAGCTTATGCTGAAGATGGAACAACACCAATCGGTACATTCACGATCGACCCAGCAACTGGTACTGTAACATTCACACCAACTGATAAGTCTTACACTGGTAAAGTAACACCTGTTAAGGTTCAAGCTGAAAGCTCAAACGGAATCAAAGTTGATACAACTTACACTCCTGAGATTGTTCCAGTAACACCAACAGCAACACCAGCTGAAACAAAAGACATCCAAGGTGCCACACAAACAGGTAAACCTGAATTCAAGGGTGGAACTGTGACTGTTGATGGAGTAGAAAAAACTGTTCCAATCAACGAAGCTGTTCCAGCAACATTTGACGATGGAACAACAACTAAGACAGTAGAAGGTGTTGGTACATACACAGTAGCACCAGATGGAACAGTAACATTTGTTCCAGAAAAATCATTCGTTGGTAAGGCTCCTGCTGTAACAGTTGTCCGCGAAGATAAGAACGGAACAAAAGCCTCTGCAACATACACCCCAACAGTAACTCCTGTTAAACCAACTGCAACACCAGCAGAAACAACAGATATCCAAGGTAAGACACAAACAGGTAAGCCTAAGTTTACAGAAGGTGATCCAAGTGTACCAATGGATGACGATGTTCCAGCAACATTTGAAGATGGTTCAACAACTAAGACTATCCCAGGTGAAGGAACATACACAGTAGCACCAGACGGAACAGTTACATTTGTACCAGAAAAATCATTCACAGGAACAGGAACAGGCGTGACTGTTAAACGTGTAGATAAGAATGGTACACCGGTAACAGCTAAGTACACACCAACAGTAACTCCGGTAACACCAACAGCTGAAGATGCTACTTCAACTGATAAACAAGGTCAAACACAATCAGGTAAACCAACATTCACACCAGGTAACTCAGACGTGCCAATGGATGATGATACACCTGCAACCTTCGAAGATGGTTCAACAACTAAGACTATCCCAGGTGAAGGAACATACACAGTAGCACCAGACGGAACAGTTACATTCGTACCAGAAAAATCATTCACAGGAACAGGAACAGGCGTAACTGTTAAACGTGTAGATAAGAACGGTACACCAGTAACAGCTAAGTACACACCAACAGTAACACCAGTAACACCAACAGCTACTCCAGCTGAATCAGTAGCACCTCAAGGTGTGGTTCAAACTGGTACTGTTACATTCACAGAAGGTGACCCAGTTGCACCAATCGACAAGGATACGATTACTCTTCTTGACGAAAATGGTCAACCAGCTACATCAGTAGTTGCTAAATCACCAGAAGGTAAAGAAATCGGTACTTTCACAGTTGATAAAGCAACAGGTGTTGTAACATTCACACCAACTGACAAGTCATACTCAGGTGATGTTGTTCCAGTTAAGGTTCAAGCTAAAGATGCTAACGGTACTGCCGTAGAAACAACATACACACCTAAGATTACTCCAGTAGTTCCAACAGCAGAACCAGCAACTTCAACAGATATCCAAGGTAAGACACAAACAGGAAAACCAACCTTTACAGAAGGTGATCCAAGTGTACCAATGAATGACGATGTTCCAGCAACATTTGAAGATGGTTCAACAACTAAGACTATCCCAGGTGAAGGAACATACACAGTAGCACCAGACGGAACAGTTACATTCGTACCAGAAAAATCATTCACAGGAACAGGAACAGGCGTAACTGTTAAACGTGTAGATAAGAATGGTACACCGGTAACAGCTAAGTACACACCAACAGTAACTCCGGTAACACCAACAGCTGAAGATGCTACTTCAACTGATAAACAAGGTCAAACACAATCAGGTAAACCAACATTCACACCAGGTAACTCAGACGTACCAATGGATGACGATGTTCCAGCAACATTTGAAGACGGTTCAACAACTAAGGTAATCCCAGGTGAAGGAACATACACAGTAGCACCAGATGGAACAGTAACATTCGTACCAGAAAAATCATTCACAGGAACAGGAACAGGCGTGACTGTTAAACGTGTAGATAAGAACGGTACACCAGTTACAGCTAAGTACACACCAACAGTAACACCAGTAACACCAACAGCTACTCCAGCTGAATCAGTAGCACCTCAAGGTGTGGTTCAAACTGGTACTGTTACATTCACAGAAGGTGACCCAGTTGCACCAATCGACAAGGATACGATTACTCTTCTTGACGAAAATGGTCAACCAGCTACATCAGTAGTTGCTAAATCACCAGAAGGTAAAGAAATCGGTACTTTCACAGTTGATAAAGCAACAGGTGTTGTAACATTCACACCAACTGACAAGTCATACTCAGGTGATGTTGTTCCAGTTAAGGTTCAAGCTAAAGATGCTAACGGTACTGCAGTAGAAACAACTTACACACCTAAGATTACTCCAGTAGTTCCAACAGCAGAACCAGCAACTTCAACAGATATCCAAGGTAAGACACAAACAGGTAAACCTAAGTTTACAGAAGGTAATCCAAGTGTACCAATGGATGACGATGTTCCAGCAACATTTGAAGATGGTTCAACAACTAAGACTATCCCAGGTGAAGGAACATACACAGTAGCACCAGACGGAACAGTTACATTTGTACCAGAAAAATCATTCACAGGAACAGGAACAGGCGTGACTGTTAAACGTGTAGATAAGAATGGTACACCAGTAACAGCTAAGTACACACCAACTGTTACACCAGTAACACCAACAGCAGAACCAGCTACAACTATTGGACAAAAAGGTAAAGAACAGTCTGGTAAACCAACATTCAAGGAAGGCGATAGCCGTGTCCCAATGAATGATGATGTTCCAGCAACATTTGAAGATGGTTCAACAACTAAGACTATTCCAGGTGTTGGTACTTACACAGTAGCACCAGACGGAACAGTAACCTTCAAACCAGAACCTGAATTTACAGGAACAGCTCCATCTGTTACAGTTGTTCGTGAAGATATGAACGGAACAAAAGCTTCTGCAACATACACACCAACAGTAACACCAGTTACTACGTTTGTAGATAAAGAAGGTAAAGCAATTCCAGGATATCCAACAGAAGACGGCGAAAATCCTAAGAAAGACATTCCAGGATACCGCTTCGTAGAGACTAAGAAACTTCCAAACGGCGACACAGAACATGTCTACGAAAAAGTGAAGACTAGTCACAAGGATAAAGACGGAAATGAAATTCCAGGATATCCAACAGAAGACGGTGAAAATCCTAAGAAAGACATTCCAGGATACCGCTTCGTAGAGACTAAGAAACTTCCAAACGGCGACACAGAACATGTCTACGAAAAAGTGAAGACTAGTCACAAGGATAAAGACGGAAATGAAATTC
>NZ_JASHBJ010000007.1:0-51775 GCF_047464715.1 Streptococcus infantis | reverse complement strand
TTTTGCAATAATCTAAGTAAGTAGAAATAAGTTTATAATCCATGAAAATCTCCTTCATCAATAATCATGCTATTATAAACTTATTTAGGAGCTTTGTATAGTGATAATAAATAGTTATCGGTAGGAGTGGGAAAAATGGATGATAAAACATGCTTTGTAGTTATGGGTTACGGAGTAAAGAAAATTCCTGGGACGTTGGTGAAGCTAAACTTAGATGATATATATTTTACGTTTATAAAGCCAGTTTTATCACGGAATAATTTGAACTCCATTTACTCCACAAATGCATATCGAGGTGATGAAGTTCCTACTTCTGTAGCTATTAATAAAAATTTCATTACATCTATTTTTTTAGCTGATATAGTAATTGCTGATATAAGTACTCTGAATCAAAATGCAATCTATGAGTTAGGACTTCGTCATGCAATGAAACCTAAGTCTACAATTATTCTTTGTGAGGAAATTACGATTCGCAAATATCCATTTTTTGATATCTCAATGAGTCCACAGATAAGATATCATAGGAAGAAAATATTATCGGATGAAAACTATAGAAAATCCGTTCAGGAACAATTGGAAAAAACTTTAATAGCTTGTTTAAATTCTAATCCAGAATACATTGATAGTCCTGTATTTGATTATAATTTATATAGAATTGAACCATTAATTCAATTGTCAAAAAACGAAGATACAGAAGGCGACTCGATAAGGACTATGATTCAAGAAGCTGAAAATTTGAAGGAAAATATGCAGTTTGAAGAAGCCGAGAAAAAGTATCTTCAGATTTTAAACTTATCTTTTGATGAGGACATATTGTCTCAATACATTTTATGTCGCTATAAAAAGGTTATAACCATAGAAAATCTACTTTCGACCTTATCATACATTGATAAAAAAATAGACTTAACCACCTCTACAAATGAAAACTTGCTAGGTATTGTTGCAGCGATAAATAAGCAAATTTTTGCACTTAATAGAGAATGTAAGTTCTTAGAACAAGCTAGAAGATATTACAAAAATGGTTCAAATTTTGAGAGTGGGAATCTATATTGTGCTAGAAATTACTGTGCTCTTTTATTAAAACAATATCGTATATCTAAGGACATCGAATCAGTAAAAGAATACTATTACTCTGCTGTTCATTTTGCTAAAACTTGCTTAACAGAATTACAATTTCTCAAACGAGAGGAAACTGAGCTCGATGATACTTGGTTTAATGAAAATGTTAAAGATTTGACTTTAATTGCATTTGGTACTGACGAATCAATTATTAAATTTAAGCCTATTACAAAAAGGCAAGAAGAGACTGTTACCTCAGGTCGTAAAGAGCTAAAGGAAGATTATTACGAAACTCTAAAAATAATAAAAGGGAAGTGAGTCAATTTACTCACTTCCCTTTTAAAATCTCTTATCTCTTGATAATTTCCAATAATGTAAACCTAGTGGTGTCAAACGACAAGACTTGCTGTTCATAGCAGCAAAATACATGTGTTCCTCCCCAACAGGTTCGATCAAACCAACACTTTCATATAGTTGCAATTCTTTAAATTTGTCTACATTTGTTTGCTGAGCAAACGGCTCTTTATATTCATGAGTAATATCAGGTGTATTGGTAAATTCAAATGATGGGTCTAATTGAAATTCAGAAGTTGGTTCCACAAAGTAATGATGAAGTTTTCGTAATACCTTTTTGGATACTTTAGCTTCAACAGTTCTGATAGGTAAAAATCCTGTAATATTTGTTTTAAATAGTGGTCTTTGTTCCCACACTCCAAGTGACTGATCTACAAAAGAATATAAACTAGCAGGAGTGATATTTCCGCTAACATCTGCTGCTCCACCTTTTAGAGCCTGAATAAGTAATTCAGTAAATACACCATGACCAGTTATTCCGTCTTCAATGGCAACCTCATCTCGATTGCTAGCTGTTAAAATCGTAACGCCTTTTCCAATAATAGCATCCGGGGAATCTATAGCACTAAAATCTCCTAACTTCCCAGAATAACAACAATCTAAAATGATAATTTTATTCCGACTTTTAGAGATATTCGCTAGTCGAAGTATATCATTCATAGAAATTCCCATATCATAGCCATTAAAATCTGGCGTTACAATTTGACCAGCCATCTCATCTGTTCCATGACCTGAGAAATAAAAAAGTGCAATATCAGATTCTCCCTCTTTAAATAAAGAATGAAGGTCCTCCAATAACTCTGCTTTTGTTTGTACATTACGTTTTAGCTTAACACTGAAATTAGGAGAACCATCCTCGTTTGTCTCTAATAATTTCGCTATCTCCTCTGCATCATTTACACATCCTCTTAATGGAGCCTGAGAATATGCATCAATACCAACAATTAATGCCTTATTTTTTAGCATAAATTGTACCTCACAATTGTTTTATCCATGCGCTAATCATTTCCCAATTCCAATCTACTACAGGAATATAGCCACATTCATTTGGAATCGTTACATCACTATGATTTTTATTACCATAAATTGCAAATAGTGGTATCCCCTCATCAGTAGCACAATTCATTTCCCAAATTTGCCCATTGGCTTGCTTGGTATTCTGAGTGATGATAGAAATCATACCATCACAGCCTCTAATCCTTGTTCTACATCTAGTTTTCCATTGTGAATCCCACGGTTGCTTAACAGACATATCCACAAATTCAAATGGGGAGTTCGTATTTCGTGATTGTCCTTTTAGTAAATCTCGAAGATTTTCATCCTCAATTGCAAAGCTTATAAAGATTCTTTTCATCTAAATTCTCCTAAAAATGTACTCTATCTCATTATACCACTTTAGAAAACGCTTTATACTATTTTTCCTTCAATTTTATTAAATGTTTGCTCTAGGGATTTATTCCAACAGTATATTTCTTTTTCTAAAATATTCTCAAAAAAGAAATCAATTTGTGAAGTGTTTTCTAAAGTAAAATCTGATACAGATACAATTTTTTTATCATCCTTTAAAATGCCATCAATACGTAAATTTTTCTGCTTAATAATTAAAATGGGAATATTATTTGAAATTGCCATAGCACCTTCAATTTGACAGAAAGAACTAGTAATCCATTTTCCATCTAATGATTGTTCTTCGGCTTCAAAAAATTTTTTATTCTTAACTGCGCCTTTTTTTAAAATACCGGATTGAATATATGTATGTCCAAAAGCTAAGATGACCATACCGTAACATCTTTTTATCATTTCATTCAAAACAGTTAGAGATTCATATGGTGAATAATCTTTTGCTTGTAATGTTATACTTTCGATATTGTACTTATCTAAGGTACTTTTTAATTTTTCTATAAAGTACTGTTGTTCTTTAGTAAATGGATTAGGTCTACTCAAAAAAACTCTTATTTTTTTATTATTCACGCCAGATTTCTCCTACCGATAACTATTTATTATCACTAGTATACCATAGATTCATATCTCCAATATGTTTTCGATTATACTTTTCTTACTTTTTTATATTCTCAAAAACTTTTTGAACAGCTTCATAGTACTTTTTCTTCAATAACTAAATATGAGGTATTCTATCCATTAGCAACAACGCACCAAAAATGGTGCGTTTTTATTTTTTATGTTATAATAGAAATAAATAAAAGGAGGAGTTACATGATTGGAGAAAATATAAAAACGTTACGTAAAACACATAAATTAACCCAGCCTGAGTTTGCAAAGATTATTGGTATCTCTCGAAATAGCCTAAGTCGTTATGAAAATGGGACAAGTTCAGTTTCAACAGAATTAATAGATCGTATCTGCAAGGAATTTAATGTTTCTTATATCGATATCGTAGGGGAGGAAAAAATGCTTACACTAGTAGAAGATTATCAGTTAACTCTGAAAATTGAAGTGATTAAAGAACGAGGTGCGAATATCTTAGCGCAACTTTATCGTTTTCAAGATGAACAAGGAATTGCATTTGACGATGCTTCTAATCCTTGGGTTCTAATGAGCGATGATCTTTCTGATTTGATTCACACGAAGATTTATCTTGTTGCAACTTTTGAGGATGTGGAGCGATATAATGGCTATTTGGATGGCATTGAACGTATGCTAGAACAAGCTCGTCATCTGGTGGTGGCTTAATGAAACTAGAAGAATTTAGTCAAGATGATTTTGAACGAGCATCCAAACGACTCCTTCGTTCTTTAACTCGTGGTAAAACAAGCTCATCTCAGCCTAAGGCTATCTTGCTCGGTGGACAGAGTGGTGCTGGTAAGACAACGATTCATCGTGTGAAACAAAGGGAATTTCAAGGTAATATCATTATCATTGATGGAGATAGTTATCGCTCTTTTCATCCGAACTACCTTGACCTACAGGAAAAGTATGGCAAAGATAGTGTGAATTATACCAAAGTATTTGCGGGCCAAATGGTTGAATATCTCGTAGATGAATTGAGTAAACAAGGTTATCATTTGTTAATCGAGGGCACCTTGAGAACAACAGAAGTTCCTAGAAAAACGGCACAATTATTGGCAACTAGAGGATATCAAGTCTCACTTGCACTGATTGCGACCAAGCCAGAATTGTCCTATCTCAGTACTTTGATACGTTATGAGGAGCTCCATGCTTTAGACCCTAGTCAAGCTAGAGCGACTCCCAAAGAACACCATGATGGAATTGTAGAACATTTAGTTGATAACTTACGAGAGTTAGAAAATGACAAAATTTTTAATCAAATTCAAATTTATCAAAGAGACCAATCGTGTGTTTATGATTCGGAAATAGATCAAATCTCAGCAGCAGAAGTTTTACAAGAATGCCTCTTCGGAAAATGGAGTAAGGTGGAGGAAGAGATGTTTAAGATGGGACAGGAACGGTTGAGAGAACTGGGGGAAGTGTGACGGTGGGGAATTAATTTTTACATGGATATTTAGTATACAATATGAGGGGGTAGATAATGGAAATGGTAAATACAATTTTAGGAATAGTTGGCTCGTTGTTTGGTATATATGCTACAGCAATTTCTCTTAAAAATAAGAAAGATATTGAAGTAATTATAAAAAATTCTAATAATAGTCAAAATATAGGTAATAATAGTAGTAATAATGTACAAAATATTGGTGATAGGGGGAAATAGATGGCTAATTCTCAGAGTATTGGAAATCATAGCAATAATAATACTCAAAATTTATACATAACAAATATTGAGCAGCGTCCATTGATCCCAACTGTTATTTTTCAGCTTTTAAAATATGTTGAAGGATTTCACTCTCAAAACGATGAAAAGTTTTTACTTGAACAACCAGCTGAATTAAAGGCAAAACTACAATTTAATAATTCTAGGAGATATATTAGATTATTTAAAGAGGGTCTAGGTAACTATATTTCACTAGAAAAGGTACTAAAAGACGAATTCACAGATAGTCAAAGAGTAGTTGAAAATATAAAGAATATTTTTATGGATCATACTCCTATTGATGCAGAAGGAAATCCGACAGTAGGTAATGGTGATGAATGTTTGAAAAAGATGCATGATGATATCAAAGAAAGAATCGCGAGAGATCCTGATTTTTTATCTAGTCAAATTGATGACCTAGAATTGGATAAATTTATTATTGCACTTCTTCAATATGGAGTCATGGAGTGTCAGATATTATTAAATCCAAATATTTATATGGAGGATAATAATGTTATTACTTGATAAAAATGCGGAGCCCAAAAAGACTATTTTTTATATCTCAGCTATTGTACATGGCTTGATCTTAAAGAAGATAGTTAATATAGAAAGTCTTTATATAGAACTTCAAAAAGAAATTGAAGATGAACTAAATTATGATTTTTTTATTTTAGCACTAGATTTTCTTTTTCTATTAGATAAAATAAGAGTTAATAATGAAGGAGATATTGAGAGTGTTCATTAAATGTTTGAGTATTATCAGTAAAAATACTGATGTTGTATTGAGAAAAATAGAATTTAAAAATGGAATTAATTTTATAGTAGATTCGGAGAAGTCTGACAAGCATAATAAAGTTGGAAAAACAACATGCTTAAAACTACTAGATTTAAGTTTAGGGGCAAAAAGTAAAGATGCCATTTTTAAAGATTACGAAACACAGAGTGTTAATGAACAATTAAGATTGTTCATTGAAAATCAAAAAATCTATACTGATATGGTGTTAATAGATGATTTCAACAATCCTTCTAAAGAAGTTTCTATAAAGACAGAGTTGTTTAACAGAGGTAAGCGGTATATTAATGGTGAGCAAACTTCATATGATGAAGTTAACAAATATTTAAATGAATTATTGTTTGAAAATAGTTCTCAAAAGCCAAGTTTTAGAAGCACAATAAAGTCATTTGTACGGATTTTAATGACTAAGGATAATACTCAATTTTTAAAAGTATTAGATAATTTTTCAAATATTTCGGAATATCGTGCTATATATAATTATTTGTTCGATATTTCAGATCCTAAAAACGATTTAGAACTTGGTAAATTAAAACAGGAATTAAAAAAAATAAAAGGTAAGGAAGAGAATTATAAAAAAACAAATACTATAGGTGATGTTGTAAAAATAAAACAAATTAATGTTGCAATTGATAAAGAAATTGATCGGTTAGAAAAAGAAATAAATGATTTAGTGGATAAAAAAGCATTTGAGAAAAATAGAGTTCATATCAACAATATTAGAAAAAAATACGAGGAGATAAGTCGACAATTAAGTAAAATTGATTTTGACATTTTACAGTTACAAAAATATATCAAAGAGGCTGAGGAGAAATCCCAAAGAATAGTTAATCAAGAACTGGCAAAAGACTTTTTTCAAGAGATTTCAGAATTACTACCTAGTATTACTAAAACTTTTTTGGATTTAGTTGAATTTAATTCCCAATTGAGTAGAAATAAATTGTCTTATTTTAATGATAGAATTCAAGAATTGATAAGAGAAAAGGAAAATAAAGAAAATATATTGACGGAATTGACTGAAAAAAATTCAGAATTCATTTCCTTAGTAGAAGAAAATAAAGTAGATTTATATTATGATAAGTTAAATCAACTAAATGAGTTAAAAATAAAAAAAGTACAAAATGATTCAACAATTATTAGCTTAGAAAACATTGAGGAGCAAAAACAGTCTATAGAAAAAAGACTATCTGAACTGGAGATGACTGTTAAAAATAATGAAGTAGAATACCAGAAAAAAATGGATATTTTTAATAGTTATTTTAAGAGCGTTGCAGGTCGAATAAATAAAGAACAGCCTGTCTTACTTTATAATCCCAAGACAGATGAATTTCCAGTTTCAATTGATCAACTATCTGAAGGTACAAGTACAGGGACTAGAAAGTCCCTTATCGCTGCATACGATATTGCTTATCAACTTTTTGCTAGAAAAATTAATAAAGTAACTCCTAAATTTATTGTACATGATGTTCTTGAGAGTATTGAAGGTGATGATATTAGGGCGTTAGTTGACGAAGTGGAAAGTAATCAAATACAATATATTTCAGCGATTTTAAAAGAAAAGTTGGTATCCTCTGGGATGTCATTGGAGGAACAAAACAAAATGATTATTTTGGAACTTTCTATGAAAGATAGATTGTTTGAAAAATGAAGTGAGTTATTAAATGTTCATTGTTAAGTATTTATAATCTAAATCAGATACCTAAGATTTATTCTAAATTTATATCTATTATAAAATGTACAAAACAATAATAATTCAAATGGTGTGAACTTTTTGGTAAAATCTAGCTCAATTCGTGTATTTTTAGGGTAAAATTCACACCATTTAACTGAAAGTTATTCAAATTAGATGAAATTCTGTTTTCTTTAAATGTGGGAAAACATTGATTTTAAGCGGATATTGAAACTTATTCAAATAAAAGTGTTTCCAACCAGGTCTTAAGAAAGCTCGTAAAGCATCACAATTTAGTAAACGTTAATTCGAAAGAATTACGATACTTACAAAGAGCACCTTTCGGGGTGCTCTTTTTTTTGTTAAAAAGTAAGACTTATCACAAAATTTTTCTTGAGTTATTTTTTATCGACAACTTTTCTCAAATATATGAAATTCATTTGAAATAGAAAAGGGCCTATATTTACAATACTTTTCAAAAGCATCTATTAGTTTGACAGTAATCAAAGGAGTGTTATAATAGAAAAAAAGATAGAAATGAGAGATTGAGTGTGGGGAAAAAACTATTAGGTGTAGTTTCAATACTTCTACTAATGCTTTTGCTTATATTTAATGCAAGTAAAAACAACAATAATACCTATGATAATGAATTTTTAACTTCGTTAGCAAAAGGGTTAGATAAACGTTGGGAGTTTGTTGCCAAAAGGGAGTATGATAAAGAATCACTAAAAAACTATAGAATCTGTGTGGATTATGAACTAAATGAACTTAAGAAATATAAAAATCGAGAGTTCGAAAATCCTGAGTTAAAGAAACTAGCTGACACCTATATTGATGTCCTTAAGAATGAAAAGGAAACGGCAATAAATCGAAAATACTTGGATAGAATCTTTAGAAACGAGTGGAACAAACTCCAACATAAACGTTATGAATTACTTTTAGATATTAATTCAATAAGTGAAATCCCTGTTCAAGATAAAAATAGTTTAAATGATATATTGAGATCCGGTGAAGCTGTTAAAGAATTTAATAGAGTTTACGGAATATTAGTAGATACGTTTGATGCAAAAAACTTTGTTGTTGAAGAAGTTGAAAATGGATCAGAAAAAGAGAAACGATACGTGGGGAATTTTGAAAATACTACAGGTCATCGCATCAATTACATAGATATAAATATTTCTTTTTATGATGAAAATGATAAAATTTATTCTGGTTTTAAGTTTGAAACAAGATATTTATGGGAAAATGGAACTAAACAAAGCTTCGAATTCTCGATTCCAGATTCAGACAAGAGGTTCAAATATTTTAAGGTTAATTTGGGTGAAAACAGTTTTAGGTATAAGTAGCCTTCTTGTTTTATTAGCATAAAAATAATATATTTTCAATAGGTCTTAAGAAAGCTCGTAAAGCATCACAATATAGTAAACGTTAATTCGAAAGAATTACGATACTTACAAAGAGCACCTTTCGAGGTGTTCTTTTTTGTACTTTCTTACTAAATTGGTGCAACATGACAAAGTCAGTTGCCTCAAAACGTTAATCAATACGATACTATCAACATTTACAGACATTCAAGAATTTTCTCTTGGATGTCTTTTTGTTTTAAAAATACAAAATTCCCCCAAACAATATATTTAAATCCAATATTTTGTTCCTTGTATGAGTGTAGTATGATATAATTAAATAAGAATAATTTAAAGGAGTTATGAATGAAAATAGGAAAAGGCATAAATTGGCTTTTGATTTTGTTATGTTCCTTAATCCCTATAGTGCTGATAAGTTCTATCTTCTTCTTTTTTAATCATAAGAAGCAAGATGCAGAAGTAGTGAATACTCCTACAACGGAACAGCGTTCTACTACTAGTACGATAACGACTAGTTCACCAAGTACTAGTTCAACGACTTCCCAAGATAGTATTACTACTACCACGGAGGAGGAAAGATTTTCGACACAAGAAGAGAAAACGAATGCTGAATCACAAAAAATAGATGAGCAAGCCATTCTAAATGGAGATTTCTCTACTCTAGTTGGAACGTGGAGAAATGGACTTGGCCAAGAGTTTACATTCGATAAAAATGGATTAGTAAACAGTGGGAACATTGAGAAAGTGAGCATGGGTAGCCATGGAACTATTGAATTCAGTGTTAGATCTGGTTTTACAGGGTATGGAATGAGTGTTTACCCTGCTGGACTTATTATAGATGGGTTAGATTCTGACTTAAGTAAAAACAGGCTTACTGCTGGTCAAGCTGCTCCAACTAAATCAGAACAAGTTTTTTATAAAGTAGACTAAATAATCAACCATCTCAGAATTAATGAGATGGTTTTCTTCTTTATTTGTAAGTCATTATCATTTTATGAAGATGAAGCAAGTGGGTTTAAAAATAGCTTCCATAGGTGTTTCCAGCTTGTTTAGCAAGATGTTGGAATTTATGAGGACCTTGATGGATATTATTTTTCTTCATAGTATGTTGTGTTATAATGTAGATGCGATATGAATAAATTAAGATAGCTCTGTAAATTCTGTAAATATCACTTTGTGTGAACATGACTACATTTGAATTTATAGAATGATAGGAGGTGGTTTACAATGATAAGTTTAGAGTTGATGTCTGAAGAAAATAGCATAGATGTTTATTCTTTTGAAAAAGAAAATAGAGAGTATTTTGAGCGAAGTTTACCTCCTAGACCAGCTCACTATTTTGATTCAGAAAGTTTTAAAGAAATTACAAGGGAATTGTTAAGGGAACAAGAGAATCATGATGTCTACATGCATCTTATTAGAGATACACAAGGTGTTATGGTTGGAAGAATCAATTTAAGTGTTTTAGGGAAGGATAGAAAAACAGCAGAACTTGGATATAGGATTGGAGAAAATGTTACTAATTTAGGATATGCCAGCGAAGCGGTTAAACTCGTTTTAGAAAAGGCCTTTACTACTTATGGTTTACATAAGATTATTGCGGGGACGGCAACGTACAATCTGGCTTCTCAGAGAGTGCTTTTAAAAAATGGTTTTACCTTTAGTAAAATCATAGAAAATGACTTTCAAATGAATAACGAGTGGATTAATACGGCAGTATTTGAGATAAGGAATCTATAGCATCATCATTACCAGCCGTTTGCCAAACCTCAACATTTCTAGTAGACATTCGTCTACTTTTTTTATATAATAAAACTAAACCAAAATGGTTGAATTTTGAAAACAAAGTCAACCTACGATGAAAACATCACGCTAGGAGGTAAAACATGTACCAACCAGAAAAACTCAAAGCTCGGAGAAAAGAGTTAAAGCTAACACAGAAAGAAATTGCAGAGCAGCTTGGCATTAGTTTTCAGGCTTATTCAGCTTGGGAACGCGGAGTCAAGGAGCCTTCTAAAGAGAAGGTTGCTCAACTAGAAGATCTTTTAAAAGTACCAAAAGGCTATTTCACCCAAATCGAAATTGTCCGTCTCTATAATAGCCTCTCGAACCAAGGGAAAGAAAAGGTGGTAGTCTATGCCCGTAATTTGGCTCAAGAAGAACAAGCCAAGAAGGTGACTGCTATTTCAGAAAAACTCTACGAGTATCACGTCTATGAACGCATGTCGGCTGGTATCGGAGCTTCGGTTTATGATGATCGAAACTTTGATACGGTTTACTTCAATGAAGAATTGGCTCACGATTTTGCTTCATGGGTGTCTGGGGATTCTATGGAACCTAAATATCAAAATGGTTCCGTGGCTCTGATTCGAGAGACAGGATTTGATTATGACGGAGCTGTCTATGCAGTGGTTTGCAATAACCAGACCTATATCAAACGGGTCTACCGTGAAGAAGATGGTCTGCGTCTGGTCTCTATCAATCCTAAATACAAGGATATTCACATTTCTTACGAAGAAGATCCGCGAATTGTGGGCATTATCGTAGGTAATTTTGTACCGATGGAGGGATAGTCTATGGGCTACTTTGATTATTCCAGAGAGCCCAAAAGTGATATTGCCTTTGTTGATATGAAGTCCTTTTATGCCAGTGTTGAGTGTGTGGAAAGAGGACTCCATCCCCTCAAAACCTCCCTTTGTGTCATGAGTCGAGCGGATAATTCTGTTGGGCTGATTCTTGCCTCCTCACCTATGTTCAAAAAGGTCTTTGGGAAAGCAAATGTCGGTCGTGCCTATGACCTGCCCTTTGATATCCAGACGCGTAAATTTTCCTACTACAATGCCAAGAAACAAGGCTTGCGGACAGATCCAGCCTATGTGAAATTTATCGAAGATTGGGCCCAAGTAACCGTGATTGTTCCTCCTCGGATGGATAAGTATATCGCAGTTAATATGGAAATCCAAGGAATCTTTCAGAACTATGGCAGTCCAGATGATATTTATCCTTATTCAATTGATGAAGGCTTTATTGACCTAACTAGTTCGCTCAATTATTTTGTCCCAGACCAGCAGATTTCTCGTAAAGATAAGCTGGATATGCTTTCGGCTCGTATTCAGAGGGATATTTGGCGACAGACAGGGATTTACTCGACGGTCGGCATGTCGAATGCCAATCCTCTGCTTGCTAAGTTGGCCTTGGATAATGAAGCCAAGCGAACACCAACCATGCGAGCTAACTGGTCTTACCAAGATGTGGAAGATAAGGTTTGGGGTATTTCCAAGATGACTGACTTCTGGGGGATTGGGCGTCGGATGGAGAAGCGCTTGAATGGTTTGGGGGTTCATTCGATTAAGGAATTGGCTAATAGCAATCCTGATATCCTGAAGAAAGAACTTGGTCAAGCTGGACTGCGCCTGTGGTTTCATGCCAATGGGATAGACGAGAGTAATGTTCATAAACCTTATAAAGCCAAATCTCACGGCTTGGGCAATTCACAAATTTTACCGAGAGATTATGTCAAACAGCGAGATATCGAAATTATACTCCGAGAGATGGCGGAGCAGGTGGCTATCAGACTTCGAAGAGCTAGTAAAAAGGCGACAGTGGTATCTATTCATCTTGGTTTTTCTAAGCAGGAACAAAAACGTTCCATCCATACCCAGATGAAGATTGAGCCGACCAATAACACCAGTATTTTGGTCAGCTATGTGCTGAAATTATTCCATAGTAAATACACTTCTGGTGCTGTTAGGAGTGTTGCCATCAGTTATTCAGGATTTGTGGATGAATCCTTTGCTTTGATTTCCCTTTTTGATGATGTTGACAAAGTAGAAAAAGAAGAAAGACTCCAGACGGCCATTGATTCTATTCGAGAGCAATTCGGATTTACTTCTCTCTTGAAGGCAACTGCCTTAGAAGATGCGTCTAGAAGTATTGCCAGAAGTAAGCTGATCGGAGGGCATTCTGCTGGAGGGTTAGATGGACTAAAATGATTGATCGTTCTTATTTGCCCTTTCAATCCGCGAGGGACTATCAGGATTCAGGGATGCAGAAGTGGATGGGCTTCTTTTTATCAGAGCATACGACTTCGCTCAGTGAGGAAAAAAATCGTGTGGATTTATCGACAGATTTGAATCCAGTCGAGAAGTTATTGCTGCTTTCCCAGCTCTACGTCGGGCGACTAAAAGGTTGCTTTGTATTTCGAGAAAAAGAAGGCAAAAGCAGGATATTTGGTGAAGTAAGAGAATTGTCTCCTCAAGAAATCTCTGTTAGAACTGATGAGGGTTATAGATTGATAAGGGTAGATGATATTCTCGCAATCCAATTATGTCAGGAGGAAGTTCATGACTAGAAAAGAGCTATACGAAAATAAATTGCAGATGGATTATTTTTCAGATGACTATATCCGATTTGAAGAAGATTTCCAAAAATACTCTGCCATGAATGTGCCTCTGACTTTTCTGATTGACGATATTCTGCGAACCATGGCTATCAATCAAAAGAATTACTTTGTCTTGAACAAGGAAAATGCCAAGGACGGTAGGGAACATCGGTTTTATTTTAGGGTGAAGATGGAAAAAGATTGTCCATGTACTCGAACCTATGCTTATCTTGGGCTTATGCGAAATCATCAGTAAAGACTCTCGTATTAGATAGATGTTGTTGCAATAATAACATCGCAGACAACTATCATTTCCAGCCATTCAAGAGCTATTTCTTGAATGGTTTTTTGTTTGCGGTTTAAAAGTAATTGAGCTATACCAATTTTTATTCTTGACAAGTGAAAGAAACAAGTATATACTGTTTTCACTGATTCTAAAAACAGAAAATCAGACTATACCAATTTCGATAAGGAGAAAGCACAGCTTGTCTGTGTCGTATATACTATGTGTGGAATTGTTGGTGTTGTTGGAAACACAAATGCAACTGATATTTTGATTCAAGGACTTGAAAAACTCGAATACCGTGGTTATGATTCGGCTGGAATTTTTGTTCTAGGTGGTGCTGAAAGCCATCTGGTCAAGGCTGTTGGTCGTATTGCAGAATTGTCTGCCAAGACAGCAGACGTTGAGGGGACAACTGGTATTGGACATACTCGTTGGGCGACTCACGGGAAACCAACAGAAGATAATGCTCACCCACACCGCTCTGAGACAGGACGTTTTGTCTTGGTGCACAATGGTGTGATTGAAAACTATCTTGAAATCAAGGAAGAATACCTTGCAGGTCACCACTTCAAGGGACAAACAGATACAGAAATCGCCGTTCACTTGATTGGAAAATTTGTTGAAGAAGACGGATTGTCAGTACTTGAAGCCTTCAAAAAAGCCCTTCACATCATCCGTGGTTCTTATGCCTTTGCTTTGATCGACTCTGAAAATCCAGATGTCATCTATGTGGCCAAAAACAAATCACCACTTTTGATTGGTCTTGGCGATGGCTACAACATGGTTTGCTCAGACGCCATGGCCATGATTCGTGAAACTAACCAATACATGGAAATCCATGACCAAGAATTAGTAATTGTGAAAGCTGATAGTGTCGATGTTCAAGATTATAATGGGAATAGCCGTGAGCGTGCTAGCTATACAGCTGAGCTTGACTTATCTGATATCGGTAAGGGAACATATCCTTACTACATGCTCAAGGAAATCGACGAGCAACCAACAGTTATGCGTAAGCTCATCCAAGCCTACACAGATGAGGCGGGTCAAGTAGTGGTAGACCCAGCTATTATCAAGGCTGTTCAAGACGCAGACCGTATCTACATCCTTGCTGCTGGAACTTCTTACCATGCAGGATTTGCTTCTAAGAAGATGTTGGAAGAATTGACAGATACGCCCGTTGAACTTGGTATTTCATCTGAGTGGGGTTATGGGATGCCACTTCTCAGCAAGAAACCACTTTTCATTTTTATCAGCCAATCTGGTGAAACAGCTGATAGCCGTCAGGTTTTGGTTAAGGCCAATGAAATGGGAATCCCAAGCTTGACAGTGACAAACGTGCCAGGATCAACGCTGTCACGTGAAGCTAACCATACTATGTTGCTTCATGCAGGCCCTGAAATTGCCGTAGCTTCAACCAAGGCCTATACAGCCCAAATCGCAGCCCTTGCCTTCCTTGCAAAAGCAGTTGGTGAAGCAAATGGCAACGAAAAAGCCAAAGATTTTGACCTAGTTCACGAGTTGTCTATCGTAGCCCAGTCTATAGAATCAACTCTTTCAGAGAAAGAAATGATTGACGCTAAGGTTCGTGACCTTCTTGAAACAACACGCAACGCTTTTTATATCGGACGTGGTCAAGATTACTATGTAGCCATGGAAGCCAGTCTCAAGCTCAAAGAGATTTCTTACATCCAATGTGAAGGCTTTGCGGCTGGAGAACTCAAGCATGGAACAATTGCCTTGATTGAAGATGGAACACCTGTTTTGGCCCTCTTGTCAGACCCAGTCCTTGCCAACCACACTCGTGGGAATATCCAAGAAGTGGCAGCTCGTGGTGCTAAGGTCCTCACCATCGCAGAAGAAAATGTTGCCAAATATACAGACGATATCGTTCTTACGACCGTACACCCTTACCTTTCGCCAATCTCAATGGTCGTACCAACGCAACTAGTCGCTTACTTTGCAACCCTACACCGTGGACTCGATGTGGACAAACCACGTAACCTTGCCAAGTCAGTAACGGTAGAATAACAAAAAAGTCTAGTTTAACTAGACTTTTTTTATTATAAATCTTGCATAGAAATTTTATTAAGTTCGTTGACAACTTGTAGAATAGATAGTCGGCTAATGTTCATGATTCGCTTATTATTAATTTCTTTAATATCAAAATTAGTGATAATAGCGTCATAGTCACTTTGCCTAATTTCTTCGATATTTAGGGTTTCTTTATCCCAAGTTTCATACTGGATGTTATTTGCAGTATGGAATTCGTAGAGAGATATCAAGAATTCTGGATGAGCAAAGTCATACTCACTGAGAACTAAGACTTTGACTTTCTTTTTATGTTCAAACAATTGATCTGTAAGCCCCTCTGCGTGGGTAAATAGGGTGTAGATTAGGTGAGAAAGAGCAGGTATCTTCTCCTTTTGTCCCATAATATTCTTATAGCGCATCATTTCAAAGACTGTTGCTTCATAAAAATTAGGGAAGAATTTTTTAATCTTTCCAAGTGTATAGTCTTTATTTTGTGAAATGATCGATTCGGAGTTGATTTCTCTTCGCTCAAGCAAGGCAGTGTTATGCAGATTCCAAATCAAGGTATCCGTATTTGAAAATTGAACACCAAATCTTCGAGTCAAGTTGTCCAGAATGTCTCGTGCAGCATGATAGGACAAATTAACTTTTTCGTCAGATTGACGAGCAGCTAGAAAGTCTTCGACTGTGAAGAAGAGGCTAGGTTCAGCAAATGGACTGAAGATTTGATAGAGATTTTCCGGATTGATATCAATGTTAAGTCCTTGGGCCAATTCTTGTAACTGATGCTGAAAATCGGGTAGTTGGTCGAAAATAGGATTTAACCAGGAAATGTTTTGTTCTGATAACTGAACGAAATATCCTCTCTTCATTCGGTGCAAATCGACTGTAGCCTGTGTTCTGATTTGGTAAAGATTTTGATATTTTGCAGGGAATTTCGCCAAATTGATGAAGAAAGAGACAAAATTATTTATATTTTCTTCCTTAACCTCCTCAAAGGGCCAGTCCAGAAAATTATAAGCTTCGTGGAAAAATTGGGAGAAGAAAAATCGAATATCTTTTTCATCTCCAATGATAGATATTGGGGTTACCTTGAGCTTAAAGCGGTAAGTTCCATCAAGTGTCTTATTGATATCCGCAATTTTCTTTCGCAAGGAAGGAAGGGAAATATCCAGAGACTGGGCAAGATGCTCATAGGTAAAGGGGCTGTCCAAAAGGAAAAATGCTTTTAAAATTTGAAAATATTCAGACGTCTGTAAAAAATATTGGTAAATTCGCTCAATGCCATTATTTTTCGTATTCACCATCATTATCCCCGCAGTTGAGTGTCGAATATCAAAATCAGGAAAGATTTCACGTAATTCTTTGATATCACTTTTAATGATGCGAGCATTGTGTCCAATGGTTTTAGATAAATCATCTAGGTAAATCCAGTCAGGATTTTCAAACAAATATTCTAAAATCTTTAATTGCCTTTGCTCTTTTTGACTGAGTAATTCTCTCATTTTAATAAACTCCCGAAGTAATGTTAGAATAATTAGAAAAGAAGATAGTCGGAAATCGTCAGCATCATAAAATAAAGTCACCCCTTAAGAGAGATTCGAAATCTATCGAAGAGGGGTGATACTTGATAAGAAGTTCTTACTAGTTTTCAATCTACTTACGATATAAACGGTCGTATTGGTAGTATGGATCAAAGGTTACGTTAATTCCCAATTTACGGAGAACATTCTTATCTTCGTCCGTTAAGATGATCGTAGAATGAGCTTCGCTACCTTTGAGATTTCCGAGTTCTTTCATAGCACGGTCTGCATCAGGATTCTGCATAGCTGTAATTGCAAGAGCGATGAGAATTTCGTTAGAATGAAGACGTGGATTGCGACTACCTAAGTGATTGATTTTCAAACCTTGGATTGGTTTCACCACTTCTGGTTCAATTAACTTGGTTTCAGCATCGATATTAGCTGACTTTTTGATTGCATTAATCACAGCAGCAGCTGTTGGACCAAAGAGTTCCGAGTTCTTACCAGTGACAATTTCACCAGAAGGTAACTCAAGTGCTAGAGCAGGTCCATCTGTTTCTTCAGCTTTTTGTCGAGCGGCAACAGCAACCTTACGGTCAGCTGGCGTGATGCCGAGATCATTCATGAGAAGTTCGATTTTCTTGACAGCAGACTCAGCAACTTTTTCGGCTTTAAAGTCGAGAACTGTTTGGTAGTAGCGACGGATAATCTCTTGTTTTGATGCTTCAATTGCAGCATCGTTATCAGTGATTGCAAAACCAACCATATTTACACCCATGTCAGTTGGAGATGCATAAGGAGATTCACCCAAGATACGTTCGAGCATACGCTTGAGAACAGGGAAAATTTCGATATCACGATTGTAGTTGACTGTAGTTTCTCCATAAGTTTGGAGATGGAATGGGTCAATCATATTGACATCGTCAAGGTCTGCAGTAGCAGCTTCATAGGCTAAATTGACTGGGTGATGCAGTGGAAGGTTCCATACTGGGAAGGTTTCAAACTTAGCATAACCAGATTTGATGCCATTCAGTTGGTCGTGGTACATGTTAGACATACAAGTTGCCAACTTACCTGAACCAGGTCCAGGAGCAGTCACGACAATTAAATTGCGACTAGTTTTGATATAGTCATTTTTCCCCATACCTTCAGGTGAGATGATGTGATCCATATCTGTCGGATATCCCTTGATAGGGTAGTGAAGATAAGAGTCAATCCCATTTTTTGCTAATTGATTACGGAAGGTATCTGCAGCAGGTTGACCGGCGTATTGTGTGATAACAACAGAACCAACAAAGATACCAAGTTCGTTAAATTTATCAATCAAACGTAGCACTTCTTGGTCGTATGAAATACCCAAATCACCACGAGCCTTTGAGTGCTCGATATTGCTAGCGTTAATGGCGATAACAACCTCAACTTGTTCTTTCAACTCTTGTAAGAGTTTGATTTTGTTATCCGGCTCATAGCCAGGAAGGACACGGGCAGCGTGGAAGTCCTCCAACATCTTGCCTCCAAACTCCAAGTATAGCTTGCCGTCAAACTGGTTAATACGCTCCAAAATATGGTCGCGTTGTAAGTTTAGATATTTTTCAGAACTAAAAGCTTGTTTTTTCATTTTTTTACCTCTGTTTTCTATTATATAAAAAAAATAAAAGATAAGAAACTACAGAGTAATAAAAGTAAGAAAAAAGATAGAGCAAACGCTTGCACAAATGATGAAAAAAGTCTATGATGGAGTAAAGTTAAGTTAAAAGAGGTGAAAAGATGCAAGAAAAATGGTGGCATAATGCTGTTGTTTATCAAGTTTATCCAAAAAGTTTCAAGGATAGTAATGGAGATGGGATTGGTGATTTACCTGGAATTACTAGCAAGTTAGATTATTTAGCTAAGCTTGGGATCACAGCAATTTGGCTTTCACCAGTTTATGATAGCCCTATGGATGACAATGGTTATGATATTGCCAATTATCAAGACATCGCTTCTATCTTTGGAACCATGGAAGACATGGACCAGCTGATCGCTGAAGCCGAAAAACGAGATATTCGAATCATCATGGACTTGGTTGTCAATCATACCTCAGACGAGCATGCCTGGTTTATCGAAGCGCGTGAAAATCCTCAAAGTCCCGAACGTGATTACTATATTTGGCGAGATAAACCCAATGATTTAACCTCTACTTTTAGTGGTTCTGCATGGGAATATGATGAAAAATCTGGTCAATACTATCTACACTTTTTCAGTAAGAAACAACCAGACCTCAACTGGGAAAACGAAGAGCTCCGTCATAAAATCTATGAGATGATGAATTTCTGGATTGATAAAGGGATTGGCGGATTCCGTATGGATGTCATTGACATGATTGGGAAGATTCCTGATCAGAAGATTGTCAACAATGGTCCCATGCTTCATCCCTATCTCAAGGAAATGAATCAGGCAACTTTTGGCGACAAAGACCTTTTGACAGTAGGGGAGACTTGGGGGGCAAATCCAGAAGAGGCCAAGAAATATTCGAATCCAGAAGGTCAAGAGTTGTCTATGGTCTTCCAGTTTGAACATATCTGTCTTCAGTATCAGGAAGGACAACCTAAGTGGCACTACCAAAAAGATCTGGATGTCTCTAAGTTGAAGACTATTTTTAATAAATGGCAAACAGAACTCGGAGTGGAAGATGGTTGGAATTCCCTCTTCTGGAACAACCATGACCTTCCACGCATTGTTTCCATTTGGGGGGATGAGGAGCAATACCGTGAAAAATCTGCCAAAACCTTTGCAATCTTACTTCATCTTATGAGAGGGACTCCCTATATCTACCAGGGTGAAGAGATTGGGATGACCAACTATCCGTTTGAAACTCTGGACCAAGTAGAAGATATTGAATCCCTCAACTATGCGCGTGAGGCTCTTGAAAAAGGCGTTCCGATTGAAGAAATCATGGACAGCATTCGTGTGATTGGACGTGACAATGCTCGTACGCCAATGCAGTGGGATTCTACAGATTATGCTGGTTTTTCAAGTGCAAAACCTTGGCTATCAGTCAATCCAAACTATGCGAAGATTAATGTAGAAGAGGCTTTAGCAAATCCAGATTCCATCTTCTATACTTATCAAAAACTAGTTCAGATTCGCAAAGAAAACAGCTGGCTGGTTCAAGCTGACTTTGAATTATTAGAAACGGCTGAGAAAGTCTTTGCCTATATCCGTAAGGACGGGGAACGCCGTTTCCTAGTGGTAGCTAACCTCTCAAATCAAGAACAAGAATTTCACTTTAATGGGGTTCTCAAATCAGTCTTGGTTGCTAACACCGATGTTCCAGACAAACTCGAGCAATTAACACTAGCTCCTTGGGATGCCTTCTGCGTCGAATTGGCCAATTAAACCTAAAAAACTCAAGTATCCAAGATGCTTGAGTTTTTTCTAAAATAAGTGTAGGAATTTCTTTAAAAAATATTATTTTGAATTTTCTAAAAAATTGCATGAAAACCCTTGCTTTTATAAAAAAATAGGGTATAATGGTGAAAAATAGTATTTTAAAGGAGAATACCGATGAAATCGAAAAAGTTGCTCGCAGTAGCAGGGATAACGATGAGTGCAGCTCTTCTTTTGGCAGCTTGTGGCAAGACTGAGAAAAAAGCAGACGCTCCAACAACATTTTCATACGTATATGCCATCGATCCATCAACATTGGATTATAGCGTTACAAGTAAAAGTTCAACATCAGACGTCATCGCTAACTTGGTCGACGGACTCTTGGAAAATGACAAATACGGAAACTTGATTCCATCTCTTGCTGAAGACTGGTCGGTTTCACAAGACGGTTTGACCTACACTTACAAGCTACGTAAAGGTGTCAAATGGTATACTTCTGAAGGGGAAGAGTACGCTGAGGTCAAGGCTCAAGACTTTGTGACTGGTTTGAAGCATGCTGCTGATGGTAAGTCAGATGGCCTAACTCTTATCCAAGATTCTATCAAAGGTTTGGCAGAATATGTCAGTGGTGAAAGCAATGACTTCTCAACAGTTGGAGTTAAAGCAATTGACGACTACACTGTTCAATACACCTTGAACCAGCCAGAAAGCTTCTGGAATTCTAAGGTGACAACAGCGACTATGCTCCCAGTTAATGAAGAATTCCTAAATTCTCAAGGGAAAGATTATGGTGCAGCAACACCTTCAGGTATTCTCTATAATGGCCCATATATTTTGAAGAACTTTACTTCAAAATCTGTGATCGAGTACGAAAAAAATCCAAATTATTGGGATAAAGACAATGTTAAGATTGACCACGTCAAACTTACTTTCTACGATGGATCTGACCAAGAATCATTGATTCGTAGTTTCTCATCAGGAGCCTATACAACAGCTCGTCTCTTCCCAACAAGTTCAAACTTTGATTCAACTAAGCAAGAATACGGGGATAAGATTGTCTATAGCCCGCAAGAAGCGACTAGCTATTACTTTACTTTCAACGTGAATCGCCAGTCTTACAATAAAACAGCTAAGACAGATGAAGCACAAAAGACTTCTACAAAAGAAGCACTTCTCAATAAAAACTTCCGCCAGGCAATCAACTTTGCTCTTGACCGTCATTCTTACTCTGCTCAGATGAATGGTGAAGAAGGAGCGGACAAGATTATCCGTACCAGTCTTGTACCTTATGACTATGTTCAGGTCGGTGAAAAGACTTTCGGTGAATTGGCTCAAGAACAATTGGTAACATACGGAGACCAGTGGAAAGATGTAGCTTTGACAGATGGTAAAGACACTCTTTACAATCCAACAAAAGCAAAAGCTGCTTTTGAAAAAGCCAAGTCAGAATTGCAAGCTAAGGGCGTAAGCTTCCCAATCCATTTGGATATTCCAGTTGAACAAACAGATGTCATTGCTGTTCAACAAACCAATTCCCTCAAACAATCTGTCGAAGCAGCGCTTGGAACTGAAAATGTTGTCATCGATGTGCTTCAAATGACAGACAATGAGAAAATGAGTATTACTTCTCAAGCCAAGGTTCCTTCTCAAAAAGACTATGACTTGAATGGAACTGGTTGGGGACCAGACTATCAAGATCCAGCTACCTATCTCAATATCCTAGATGCTAAGAAGGGTTCTGCCCTTAAACACTTGGGTATTACAAAAGGTAAAGATACAGAAGTCATGGCTCAAGTTGGTCTTGATGAGTACAAGAAACTCTTGGATGATGCAACATCAGAAACAACCGACCTTAACAAACGCTATGAAAAATATGCCAAAGCACAGGCTTGGGTATCTGATAGCTCACTCCTCATCCCTGTAGCGTCTTCAGGAGGTTCTCCTACAGTTAGTCGTACAGTACCATTTTCGAAAGCCTACTCTCAAGTTGGTATCAAGGGAGATCCGTTTGTATTTAAAGGTTTAGAGTTGCAAAATGATATTGTGACCACTAAAGAATACGAAGAAGCTCTCAAAAAATGGCAAAAAGAAAAACTTGAAACAAACGCTAAATATCAAAAAGAGTTAGCCAACCACGTTAAATAATCTTAAACAACGATGAAAGAAATCCTGATTTTATGCGGGATTTCTTTCTTTTTTTTCATATACTGACGAGAGGGCGAATAATTAAATAACTTTACTTTTGGGGCGAAATTTGATAGAATAGATACATGTCATAAAACCTAACATATAAGGAGAGAATGAATCATGAAACTCAAAAAACGACTGATTGGAGCGGGGTTGACGCTTGCCGCGGCGGTCTTATTGACAGCGTGTGGGAAGTCAGCATCAGATGCTAAAACCTACTCGTCAACATTTGGTGCCGATCCAACAACCTTCAACTACATTTTGGATTATTCTGGTGACAATACTAATGTTATTACCAACTTGGTAGATGGTTTGCTTGAAAATGACAATTATGGAAATCTCATTCCTGCTCTTGCAGAAGATTGGAGTGTTTCAAAGGATGGTTTGACTTACACTTATAAACTTCGTCAAGATGCTAAATGGTTCACTGCTGATGGGGAAGAATATGCCCCGATTAAAGCACAAGATTTCGTCACAGGTATCAAATACGCAGCGGACAACAAGAGTCAAGCGCTCGATTTGATTCAAAACTCAATCAAGGGCTTGGATGATTATGTCACAGGCGCAAATACCGACTTTTCAAATGTTGGTGTTAAAGCCTTAGATGACCATACTGTCCAATATACCTTGACACGACCAGAACCATTCTGGAACTCTAAAACTACCAATAGTATCTTGTTCCCTGTCAATGAAGAGTTCTTGGCTTCTAAAGGCAAAGAATTTGGAGAATTAAAACCAGATAGCATTCTCTACAGTGGTCCTTATTTGTTAAAAGAATTTACATCAAAATCATCACTTGAGTATATGAAGAACCCTCATTACTACGACCAAGAAAAAGTGACGATTGAAAAGGTAAAACTAGCTTATGTTGATGGTTCTGACCAAGACATGACAATCCGTAATTTCGAAAGCGGAGCCTACTCGTCTGCTGGTGTCTACCCAAATAGTTCAAACTTTGCTAAGACAAAGGAAAAATACAAGGACAATATCGTCTATAGCTTGCAGGATGCGACTTCTTGGTACTATAATTTTAACGTTAATCGTCAAGCTTACAATCATACAGCTAAGACTAGCGATGAGCAAAAACAAGCTACCCAGGCTGCAATTTTAAATAAAAACTTCCGCCAGGCACTCAACTTTGCAATTGACCGTACAGCCTACTCGGCTCAGTCTAATGGAGAGGAAGCGGCTAAAAACACTCTTCGTAACACACTTGTGCCACCAACTTTCGTGCAAGTAGGTGACAAGACTTTTGGTGAAACAGTCGCATCTAAGTTGGTAAACTACGGTACGCAGTGGTCAAATATGAATCTTGAAGATGCTCAAGACGGCTACTTCAATAAAGAAAAAGCACAAGCTCAGTTTGCAGAGGCTAAAAAAGAATTAGAAGCACAAGGTGTGACCTTCCCAATTCATTTGGACTTGCCTGTAGACCAAGTTAACAAAACCTTGCTTCCAAAGATTCATTCGCTTAAACAATCTGTCGAATCAACTCTTGGGGCAGAAAATGTAGTGATTGATGTCGTTCAAATTTCAACAGAAGACTATGCTAATGCGACATTCCAAGCGCCAACCACAGCTGATCATGACTATGACTTGAACTTGGATGGTTGGTCTGCAGACTACCAAGATCCATCGACTTATCTCAATCCTTTCAATGCTGAGGATGGATTCTATCTCAAGATTTTAGGACTTGATCCAAGCAAGGATGCTGATAAGATTACAAATATCGGATTGGACCAATATACTCAAAAATTGAAAGTGGCAGATGCAGAAAATACAGACGTAGCCAAACGTTATGAAAATTATGCAGACGCACAAGCTTGGCTGATTGATAGTTCGCTATTGCTCCCTGTAAATTCAAATGGTGGTGGGGCTTCAGTAACACGTGTGACACCATTTACACGAGCTTACTCACTTGTCGGAATCAAAGGTACTGGAAGTAACTACAAGTACATGAGATTGCAAACTGAAGTAGTAACAACTGCTCAATTTGACGAAGCTAAAGCCAAATGGGAACAAGAACGTAAAAATTCTGTCGAAAAGAGTCAAAAAGAATTCGAAAGTCACGTTAAATAATAAAAAATAGAGCTTTTTAAGAGCTCTATTTTTTATTATAGTTGTGTTTTGGGAGCGCAAAAGGCATCAAAAACAATTATAAACATAAACAACGAAAATACTTTCTTGAAAGTAAACGTTTCCTTGGCTGGTATGGATAGCCTTGAGAGACAATTTATGATATAATTAACTTAAAATGTTTTGTAGAGGTGTTTCATGAAAAGTAGACGCATTAAAAAAGGTAAATCTAGTAAGTTTCAGCAGAGTTTAAATGTAGGTTTGTTGCTAATCTATGCTGTTCTAGCTTCTTTTTTATTGTTTTTGATTTTTAGATATCAGATTTTAGCGGTCAGTTATTTTAATGTTATCTTGGCAGTAGTCTTAGTGCTCGTAGCTTTATTATCCCTGTTGTTGATAGTTAAGCGCAAAGCCAAGATATTCACTTTGATAGTGCTATTGCTCTCTGTCTTATTCAGCTCTGTAGCTTTGGTAGCTGTAAATCGATTTGTAGGACTTGCCAATCAATTCAATGCAACGTCAAATTATTCAAGCTATTCTATGAGTGTGGCGGTACTGGCAGATAGTGAGATCAATAATGTTTCTCAATTATCCAGTGTAACTGCTCCAACAGGAACAGATGGTGAGAATATTCAAAAATTGATAGATGACATTAAAACAACTCAAAGTAAGGAATTGACAGTTGAGGAAGCTTCTTCTTACCTAGCATCCTATAAGAGTTTGATAAATGGAGAAACCAAAGCGATTGTCTTGAATGGCGTTTTTGAAAATCTAATTGAACAGGAATATCCTGACCATGCTAAAAAGATTAAGAAAATCTATACAAAGGACTTGACCAAGAAGGTGGAAGCACCTAAGGTTGCAACAGGAAATTCTTTCAATGTTTATGTCAGCGGGATTGATACCTATGGTCCGATTAGTTCTGTTTCGCGCTCAGATGTCAATATCATCATGACAGTTAATCAGGATACCAAGAAGATTCTTTTGACGACAACTCCTCGAGATGCCTACGTTCCTATCGCAGATGGCGGGAATAACCAAAACGATAAGTTGACGCATGCGGGTATCTATGGTGTAGATGCTTCTATCCATACCTTAGAAAATCTTTATGGTATCGACTTGAACTACTATGCTCGTCTCAATTTCACCTCTTTCTTGAAGTTGATTGACCTTCTTGGAGGCGTTGATGTCTATAATGACCAAGAGTTTACTGCACATACAAATGGCAAACACTACCCGGTTGGAAATATCCATCTTGATTCAGAACTGGCTTTAGGTTTTGTTCGTGAACGCTACTCCTTGACGAACGGTGATGGGGATCGTGGTCGTAACCAACAAAAAGTTATTGCGGCGATTATTCAGAAATTGACCTCGGCGGAAGCCCTGAAAAACTACGATAGCATCATTCAAAGTTTGCAGGATTCGATCCAGACCAATATGCCACCAGAAACAATGGTTAGCCTTGTAAATACTCAGTTGGCAAGCGGTGGAAAATATACCGTTACCAATCAAGATTTGAAAGGGACTGGACGTATGGGTCTTCCGTCTTACGCTATGCCAGATAGCAATCTTTACATGTTAGAAATTGATCCAACGAGCTTGGAGACTGTTAAGGCGGCCATTAAAGATACAATGGAAGGAAAATAAGATGATTGACATTCATTCGCATATTGTTTTCGATGTTGACGATGGGCCTAAAAATCGAGCTGATAGCAAGGCTCTTCTTGAGGAAGCCTATGCACAAGGTGTTCGAACCATTGTTTCGACCTCTCATCGTCGAAAAGGGATGTTTGAAACACCAGAAGATAAAATTGCAGCTAATTTTAGCGAAGTCAAACAGTTGGCTCAAGAAATTGCACCGGATTTGAATATCGTGTACGGAGCTGAGATTTATTTTTCTAGCGATGCTTTAGAAAAACTTGAGCAAAACATCATCCCAAAACTCAATGGAAGTCGTTATGCTTTGATCGAGTTTAGCATGAATACACCCTACAGAGATATTCATAGCGCATTGACCAAAGTTCTCATGTTAGGGATTACACCAGTGGTTGCTCATATTGAACGTTATCACACCTTGGAAAACGATGAGAAAAAAGTTAGAGAGCTCATCAATATGGGCTGCTATATGCAGATTAATAGTTCGAGTGTATTGAAGCCACGTATTTTCGGAGACACCTACAAGTTTATGAAAAAACGTGCTAGGTATTTTTTGGACAAGGGCTTAGTACATGTAGTGGCTAGCGATATGCACAATTTGGATAATCGTCCACCTTATATGAGAGAAGCTTATGAACTCATTGCTAAAAAATATGGACCAGGAAAAGCTCGTGAGCTTTTTATAACAAATCCATCAAAAATTATAAATGATCAACTTATTTAGGAGAAATGATGAAAGAACAAGAAAAATTTGAAATTGATGTATTTCAATTAGTAAAAGTGCTTTGGAAACGAAAATTCCTCATCGCCTTAGTTGCGCTAGTAGCAGGCGTAACAGCGTTTGCTTATAGCTCGTTTGTGATTAAGCCGCAGTACGCTAGTACCACACGCATCTATGTTGTCAATCGTAACCAAGCAGATAAACCAGGTTTGACTAACCAAGATTTGCAGGCAGGTTCATACTTGGTAAAAGACTACCGTGAAATCATCCTCTCACAGGATGTACTTGAAAAAGTGGTGGCTAATCAAAATTTAACCATTGATGCCAAAACTCTTGGAAAAAAAGTTTCAGTAACAGTTCCTGCAGATACTCGTATCGTATCCATTTCAGTTCGAGATGGCAACCCTGAAGAAGCAAGTCGTATCGCCAACGCTCTACGAGAAGTAGCGGCTCAGAAGATTATTTCAGTAACACGAGTGTCAGATGTGACAACACTTGAGGAAGCAAGACCTGCAACATCTCCGTCTTCACCAAATATTCGTCGAAACACAATGATGGCCACTATAGCGGGTGTAGGAATTGTTATAGTTGTTGTGCTTTTAGTCGAATTGTTGGATGATCGAGTGAAACGTCCAGAAGATATCGAAGAAGTTATGCACATCTCACTTTTAGGTGTTATTCCAAACCTTGAGAAATTAAAGTAAAGAGGGAAATATGGCAAAGTTAGAATTATCACAACAACGATTAAACTCTGTAAAAAAAGCTGAAGAGTATTATAACGCTCTACGTACCAATATCCAGTTGAGTGGGGATGGTCTCAAAGTGATTGCACTTTCTTCGGTTCGACCTGGAGAAGGGAAGTCTACCACTTCAACCAATATTGCCTGGGCTTTCGCGCGTGCAGGTTATAAGACACTTCTTATTGATGCCGATATTCGTAATTCAGTTATGTCAGGTGTCTTCAAATCTCGAGAAAAAATTACCGGTTTGACAGACTACTTATCAGGGACTAAAGATTTATCCCACGGTTTGTGCGAAACAAACGTAGAAAACTTGTTTGTCATTCAATCAGGTGCTGTTTCACCAAACCCAACTGCCCTTCTTCAAAGTGAAAAATTTGAAGCAATGATTGAGACCTTGCGTAAATACTTTGACTTTATCATTGTGGATACTGCTCCTATCGGAGTTGTCATTGATGCGGCCATTATCGTACAAAAATGTGATGCCTCAATCTTGGTGACAGAATCGTCAGCAACAAAACGTAGAGAAGTTCAAAAAGCTAAAGATCAGCTAGAGCAAACAGGAACACCATTCTTAGGAGTTATTCTGAATAAATTTAATATTCAACTTGAAAAATATGGTTCCTACGGATCATATGGGAACTATGGTTCCTATGGGAAAAAATAAGAAAAAGTAAATATTAAAAAGAAGATTATATGAAAAGTAGGTGAAGTTTAAGTGGAGATTAGTGAAGTCTTATACAAAAGTTTTAAGCAACTTGCAGACTTTTTGATTGGATTGGTTGGAACTGTTGTATTAGCCTTTCCAGCTTCCTTGATTATTTTCATCATTTATAAAGCAAAAGGATATAAGGGCAGCATTTTCTTTACTCAGTATCGAGTAGGTTTGAATGGAAAAAAATTCAAAATTATTAAGTTTCGTTCAATGGTTGAGAATGCTGAAGAAATTCTCTTGGCCAATAAAGAGCTGCATCAAAAATATATTGACAATAGCTACAAGTTGCCTCCTAACGAAGATCCGCGCTTAACGATTATTGGGAATTTTATTAGAAAAACGAGTATTGATGAATTTCCTCAGTTTATAAATGTTTTGCGAGGTGAAATGAGCTTTATAGGACCTAGACCAATCCTTGATAAGGAATTAGAAGAATATTCCCAAGAGGAACAGGAACTTTTGCTTTCAGTGAAACCAGGGATAACAGGCATGTGGCAAGTTTCTGGGAGAAGTGAAGTCTATTATCCTGAGCGTTGCGAGATGGAGTTGTACTATCCTAGAAATCAATCTTTTAAATTGGATGTAAAGATATTTTTGCTAACCATTAAGCAAGTTTTGTCAGGAAAAGGGGCTCATTAAATAACAGATATGTTTTGTTAGGATTTTATGATCTGTTGATGAGTTTAAAATGGAATTGATACGAAATCAAATACTGGTAGTCATGTTTTAGAATATTCTTCCGAAGTTATATAATCAGAGTAGTCTATTAGGAACATGGCAAAAGAGTCAACTAGTTTCTTAGGTGAACTCTATGAAACTAGGGTGCGAGTGTTTGATTTCTTTTTTAGAGCAAACAGTTCAATCTAAATGAAGGGGGTTAAAATGACAAAGAATTATAAAATTATCGTGGCAACACACAAGCAATTTACCATGCCTGCTGATACTGATCTTTACCTACCTATCCATGTTGGTAGTGAAGGAAAAGAAAAGTTAGGATACCAATGTGATAATGAAGGAGACAATATTTCAAGTTTGAACCCCTATTATTGCGAATTAACTGGACTTTATTGGGCCTGGAAAAATTTAGAATGTGACTATCTCGGTTTGGTACACTATCGTCGCTATTTCACGGCAAAACGTCACTCATATAGTGAAACGATTGATATGAATGATATTATCCTGTCCAAGGCAGAATTGCAAGATTTGTTAGCAGAAAATGATGTGATCGTTCCTAAAAAACGGAAATATTACATTGAAACACTATACTCACACTACGCACATACACATGATGCCATTCATTTAGACGTGACCCGCCAGATTGTTAGCGAGTTGAGACCGGATTATATCGAGGTTTTTGATCGGGTCATGAAACAGCGCAGTGGTTATATGTTCAATATGTTTATCATGTCCAAAGAAAATGTAGCAGCCTATTGTGAATGGTTGTTCCCGATTATCGATGCTCTCTATAAGAGATTGGATATTAGAGATTATTCTGCTTTTGACGCTAGATTATTTGGTCGTGTCAGCGAACGCTTGTTCAATGTTTGGTTGGCAAAGCAAGATTTGCGGGTAAAAGAGATTCCGTTTATCTATATGGAGAAAATTGACTTGATTCAAAAAGGGAAATCCTTCCTACAAGCAAAATTCTTCGGTAAAAAATATGGACAGAGTTTTTAGATAGGGATAAAAGAAAAAGGATGAAATTAGTAGTAAAAATAAAATCTTTGCCGGAGCTAATGGCTCTTGTTGCCTTAGGAATATTTTTAACGGTTTCGATATTAAATGTGACTTTTTATGCTCGATATATGCCTGGAACAGTTTATAAATTAGCGATAGCTTTCTCAATTTTTCTTTTGTTCGTTAAAGAGATGTTTAAAAGAAAGTACGATTATAGAGCGCTCATTGGATTGTTTGCAACAATTTTAATTTATTTTATCGTAGGGAAAATGACAGCTCTCAGTTCAGAGCTTTCTGTAAGTATATTATTTATTTACGCTTTACGAGATGTTCCCTTTAAGAAGGTGGCGCAAACGTCATTAGTCGTTAGTACGTGTTTATTGTTCTTTATTATTGTCAGTGCAAAAGTTGGAATAATAACGAATTATATAGAAGTTTCTGGGTCTCGAGTACGAAGTTATCTAGGATTTCGTTACGCCTTATTCCCATCAATGTTACTGATGGACATAGTCGCTATTGTGTTTTATTTAAAGCAAAACAAAATCCAATATTGGAAATGGCTACTGTTATCCCTTTCTGTGTACTGGGTATACGATCAAACGGATTCTCGTTTAACATTTTTCAGTTCCTGTATATTGTTGGCATGCAGTTTGCTAATAAAATGGTTCCCTGAGCTATTATCTAAACTAGGATATGTTTTTAAAGCTTTTAAATTGACTTTTATTGTAAATGCAATCATTAGTTTTTGGGTCTCATTTACCTATCTCAATTCAGGTTATTCTTTTATTAATGACCTTCTTTTTAAAGTGAATCATATGTTAGGCGGCCGTCTATACTTAGCAAATAAATCTTTAAATCTGTATGGTTTTGGATTGCTAGGACGACCAGTTGAATGGTACGGTAACGGTCTGACTGTTGAGGGAATTAGAAACTATCAAACCTATCTGTATGTGGACAATTTGTATGTCCAAATTTTACAAAGATTTGGCTTACTCATCCTGGGATTGATGCTCTCAGTCCTAACTTTGACTTTGTCTAAAGTAATTAAGAAACGCCAATGGGTTCTTGCTTTTATTTTGATAATGATGAGTTTTCATTCCATGATTGATGATTTGAATTTCTATCTTCATTACAATATTTTTTGGATATTGGTAGGTACTTTAATCTACCCGGATTATCAGTTTTCTGATGAAAGCGATGAAGAGCTAGGGGAACATTCGTTTGAAAAAATCGTATGATGAAATGGTAAGAAGTATTTAATGAGAACTTAAATGAGCATAGACTGGGAAGATGGTTTAATTTCGATTTATAAAAGGAGAAAAGTATGTCAGATATCAAAATCATTCAAGATAAGATTTTATCTATCTTGAAGGAGTTCATTAGTATTTGCGAAGAAAATAATTTGACCTACTATGCTCTAGGTGGGACCTTGTTAGGAGCGGTACGTCATAAAGGTTTCATACCATGGGATGATGATATAGACATTGGTATGCCAAGAGAAGATTATGAAAAGTTTAAAAAAATAGCTTCAAATGTCTTGCCAGAAAACTACAAGTTTTTAAGTGAAGATACATTAAACTATAAAAAAGCTTTCTCTGTGATTCGAGATGATTCTACAAAAATCATCATGAATTATAGTAAAGAAGAATTGGTAGAAAGTTTGTGGATAGACATTTTTCCGCTAGATGGTATGCCATCTAATGCTTTAAAGAAAAAAATTCATTCTTTGAGATACTTGTACGCAAGGATGATGGTTCAACTCTCACAATTCAATAGTTTGGTGAATCAGAAAAAAGAAAATCGGCCATTCATTGAAAAGATAATTATTGCTTTTGCGAATGCTGTTAATATTGAGAAGATTATTTCATTTACTTGGGCACAGAAAAAATATTTACAAACGATAAAAAAATATTCGTTTGATGAAGCTTACGCAGGAAATTTTGCGGGAGCTTACAAATTAAGAGAGATAGTACCGAGTGATTACTTTGGAGAACCGGTCCTATTACAGTTTGAAGATCTTAAACTTTGTTGTCCTTGCAAACACAAAGAATATCTAACAGCCATTTACGGAGTGGATTATATGCAATTGCCACCAGAAGATAAAAGGGCTCTTCACCACTACGAGATTATATCACTTGGTGAAAATGAAGGGGAAGTGTAGTTTAAAGATGAAAAAAATCGCTTTAGTGAAATGGAGTATCGATAGAACAGATGGAGGACTGAAAGTAGCAACCAGCCTTGCAAATGAATTATCAACTATGTATGAAGTTTATCTTCTCTCGATGATTTCTACAGAAAACAATTTCTTCTCGCTGAAACAATCGGTTCGATATCAAAACTTATCATCAAAGAAAATATCAATGAGTAAAAATTTTCTCGAAGCGGTCAAGTTATTGAGAAACTATCTGAAAGAAGAGAACATTGATATTGTTTTTGGAATCGGAATGAGTATGAATACAGTTGGTGTAGCAAGCACAATTGGTTTGAAAACAAAATTTGTTTCCTGCGATCATACAAATTCTATAGTAGATATTAATACTAAAGTTAAGAAGATACAAAGGTATATTGGAGCGAAATTTGCTGATAAACTCGTGACCCTTACTCAAGAAGACCGTGAAAATTATATAAAAAAATACGGTGTTTCTGATGAAAGAATTTGCTACATCTATAATTGGAAAGAGGATGCTCTTTCAGATGTATCCTATAATAAAAAATCAACTAAAATTGTGACAGTTGGTCGCTTTGATTCCCAAAAAGGATATGATTACCTTGTTCAAGTTGCCAAAAAGGTTTTGTCTGAGAAGTCTGACTGGACCTGGGAAATTTACGGTTCCGGCAATCAAGATGAAGTAGACAAAATCAAGGAACTAATCAAGGAAAATAATTTACAGGATAAGTTATTGATTAAAGGACTTGAAAAAAATCAAGATCTAATATATGGGGATAAAGGGATTTATGTCATGACTTCTCGTTACGAAGGCTTGCCCTTGGTATTGTTAGAAGCTCAGCAATACAATCTTCCTATCGTTAGTTTCTGTTGTCCGACGGGGCCTAGTGAGATTGTCGAAGATGGTGTCAATGGATTTTTGGTAGATTGTTATGATACTGATAAGATGAGTGAAAAGCTTCTCAAATTAATGGAAAATGAAAGCTTGCGACATTCTTTTTCAGCACATGCTAAAGACAATATGGATAAATTTGATAAAAATAGAATACTTAATCAGTGGATTGAATTGATTGAAACGATTTAGGAGATAAAATGAAAGATTGTTTGTTAACAATTGTAATGCCCAGTTATAATATTCAGGACTACCTTTCAAAAGGGATTCAATCCTTTCAACAAGTAGACTCAAAGTACAAAGAAAAATTTGAGGTTTTAATTGTAAACGATGGTAGTACAGATGATACAGAAAAAGTAGCAGAAGAAGTTTTGGGGAAAGATCCTCTACTGAATGGACGAGTAATAACAAAAGAAAATGGTGGACATGGTTCAACCATCAATCGTGGTATCCAAGAAGCAAAAGGGAAATTTTTTAAAGTTATTGACGGGGATGATTGGGTTATTCCGTCAGAATTTGAAAAATTTTTGAATAGTCTTGAAACTATCGATACAGAAATGATTATTACTGATTTTACGGAACAACATGTATATAATAGCACCGCTATCCGAAATGATTTTATTGATAAATATGAAGTTGGTAATATTTATATGGGAATTCCTGATGTGCGAATTCCAATGCATTCAGTTACTTATAAAACATCTATCTTATCGAAAAATAACATTCGATTGAGTGAAAAAACTTTTTACGTTGATATGCAGTACACTCTGTTTCCTTTGGAGTATGTTCATAGTTTTGTCTACTGGAATTACGATGTTTATCAATACTATATTGGAAGGCCTGAACAGAGCATGAATATTGAGAGTATGAAGCGGAATGTCCGTCATCATTTGATTGTAACCAATTCTATCCTAGACTACTATTCTAGAATAAAAGATAATAATGTTTTAGAAAAAGTCGTTGCAGCTGTTCTAGAATATTTGATTAGCTTGCAGGTAGATTTGTCCTGGATGGTTGATGGTTCGGAGAAGCTTTCAAGAGAACTATATAGTAAAATCCAACAAAGTTCTTATGACTATATTCCTACGAAAAGATTTGATAAATTATCTTATCTAAACTATAGAACCAACTATATTCTAGGTTTTATTTTTAGTTCGATTTTGAAGAAGTACTCTAAGAAGAAAGAAAAAGAGAGAGGAATTTAGAATGTTTATCAGCATTGTTGTTCCGGTATACAACGTTGCAGATTATTTGCACTATGCGATAGATAGTCTAATGAAACAGACCTATCAAAACTTTGAAGTAATTCTTGTAAATGACGGTTCAACAGACAATTCTCCTGTGTTATGCGAGGATTATGCAAATCGGTATGAAAATATCCATGTTTTTCACAAAGAAAATGGTGGTTTATCTGACGCACGTAACTTTGGAGTTTCTAAAGCGAGTTCAGATTGGATTTTCTTTTTAGATCCAGATGATTATCTTGAATACTACACGCTTGATTTAATAGTGAAAATACAGGAATTGCACCAAGCGGATTTGATTTCAACCAAGGTAAAAGCGACATCTAAATACAATGATTATAGCTCTTATCAATTTAAGGAATCCGATTATAAAGATCTAAACGTACTTACGAAAGAAAAGGCACTTGAACTGATGTTGGATGATAAGATTGCAACTGTTTCTGCTTGTGCCAAACTCTACCATAGAAGTATCCTGGAGACAGTTCCTTTTCCAGTTGGTAAAATTTATGAAGATTTTTATGTTGTAGGGCAACACCTTGCTCTTGCAGATAAAATTGTGATTAGTCCGCTTGAAACATATAATTATTATCGAAGAGAGGGAAGTATTGTCCGTTCAACATTTACTGAAAAAAGGTACGAATTCTTCGATGCTGTTGCTAAAAATGAAGAAGTAGTTAGGAAAGAATATATTCAAAACGAAGAACTGCTCCAATCATTGCAAGCGAAAAAAATATTAGGTGGTTTTGTAGTGATTGGTGCAAAAGCTGACTCAGGCTTAAAAGATTTTTCAAAAGATAAAGAGTTGTTGAAAGTCGAAATGAGTGAGTTGCTAAAAAATAGTAAGCTATCATGGAAAGTAAAACTAAAATACCTTATTTTTATGTTTAGCCCTAAATTGTATTTGTTGCTACGATAGTATCGTGCATAAAACCAATTTAATTTGCAACAAATATCAAAAAAATTGTAGGAAAGAGGAAATATGATAGAAGCTTTTAGAATAATTGCTCATTGTAAGTCTGTTCGGTCACAATTTCTAATTTCACGGATTGATTATAAATAGGACGGATTGACATGAAAGTATTAAAAAACTACGCCTACAATCTTTCTTATCAATTGTTGGTGATTATACTCCCGATTATTACAACTCCCTATGTGACACGGGTTTTTTCTTCGGATGATTTAGGGACGTATGGTTATTTTAATTCCATCGTTACTTACTTCATCCTCTTAGCGACTCTGGGAGTTGCTAACTATGGAACCAAGGTCATTTCAGGGCATCGCAAGGAAATTGAAAAAAACTTTTGGGGAATCTACTCCCTGCAATTAGGTGCAACTCTTCTTTCTCTAACCTTGTATGGCCTTCTTTGTCTGGCTCTTCCCTTTATGCAAAATCCGGTAGCCTACATTCTAGGCTTGAGTTTAGTTTCTAAAGGTTTAGACATCTCTTGGCTCTTTCAAGGGTTGGAGGATTTTCGAAAGATTACTGTTCGAAACATCACGGTTAAAATCGTTGGGGTTACCTCTATCTTTCTCTTTGTCAAGTCTGCAAATGATCTTTACCTCTATGTTTTTTTACTAACCATATTTGAACTTTTGGGACAACTAAGTATGTGGTTGCCTGCTCGAGAGTTTATCGGTAGACCTCATTTTGACATAGAATATGCTAGGCATCATTTGAAACCCGTCATCTTATTGTTCCTTCCGCAAGTGGCGATTTCCTTGTATGTAACGCTAGATCGTACTATGCTTGGAGCCTTAGCTTCTACAAAAGATGTAGGGATTTATGACCAGGCTCTAAAATTAGTAAATATCCTTCTGACCTTGGTAACTTCCTTGGGAAGCGTTATGTTGCCACGTGTTGCGCATTTATTAGCCACAGGTGATCATAAGGCAGTCAATAAGATGCATGAAATGTCCTTCCTCATTTATAATCTAGTCATTTTTCCAATGATGGCAGGGATCTTGATTGTCAATGATGATTTTGTTCAGTTTTTCCTTGGTCAAGATTTTCAGGATGCACGCTATGCAATTGCAATTATGATTTTCCGTATGTTCTTCATCGGTTGGACCAATATTATGGGAATTCAGATATTGATCCCTCATAACCGAAATAAAGAATTCATGATTTCAACCACGGCTCCTGCAATTATCAGTGTAGGATTGAACTTGTTATTCCTTCCTAAGCTTGGTTATATCGGAGCAGCAATTGTTTCTGTCTTAACAGAGGCGCTAGTGTGGGCAATTCAATTGTTCTTTACCCGCAGATATCTAAAAGAAGTTCCTATTATCGGATCTTTGACAAAAATCATCCTAGCATCAGCTATCATGTATGGTCTTTTGCTTGTTTCAAAAATAGTTATTCATTTTTCACCAACCATAAATGTTCTAGTTTTTGCAGTGCTTGGTGGAATTATCTATCTTTTTGCAATTCTATCTTTGAAAGTGATAGATGTGAAAGAATTAAAACAAATCATTGGGAAAAAATAGAATGCATAAAACTCGGAATATTAATTTAGATTTAATAAAAGTGCTAGCATGTATTGGAGTTGTTTTACTTCATACAACAATGATTGGATTTAAAGACACAGGGTCTTGGAATCTTTTGGCGTATTTATATTACTTAGGCACCTACTCTATACCTCTGTTTTTTATGGTCAATGGTTATTTATTGTTAGGGAAGAGGAATATAACCTATTCCTACATACTGCAGAAAGTCAAATGGATTTTAATAATAGTATCATCATGGACTATTATCGTTTGGCTCTTTAAAAGAGACTTTGCAGTTAATCCAATAAAAAAAATTGTAGGCTCTCTATTACAAAAAGGGGATTTTTCTCAGTTTTGGTTTTTTGGCGCACTAATACTTATTTATTTATGCCTACCTATTTTGAATAAAATTCTGAATTCAAAAAGAAGATATTTACACATTCTATCTTGCCTTATCACTATTGGTTTAATTTTTGAGTTAGCAAATATTATACTTCAAATGCCGTTACAGTCATATGTTATACAAACCTTTAGGTTGTGGACGTGGTTTTTCTACTACCTGTTAGGAGGTTTGCTAGCTCAATTTGATAAAGATTTTATAAAAAATGGGTTTAAGAGATGGATCAAAGTAGCTGCAATACTGTCGCTGTTGATTTCACCAGTAATACTATTTTTCTTAGCAAAAACCATTTACCATAATTTTTTTGCTGAATATTTTTATGATATTCTATTTGTAAAAATTGTAAGTTTAGGAATTTTCCTGACGGTATTGACACTCTCTTTGAAAGAAAATAAAAGCAAATGGATTGTTACACTTTCTAATCAAACAATGGGAGTTTTTATAGTACATACTTATGTTATGAAAGTGTTGGAAAAACTACTTGGGTTTAGTTATACAGGTGCATATTTGCTTTTTCCAATATTCACTTTATGTATAAGTTTAATTGTTGTTAGTCTATTAATGAAAATTCCTTATTTTAATCGAATCGTTAAATTATAAGAAGGAGAATAAAATGTACGATTATCTTATCGTTGGTGCAGGTTTGTCTGGAGCAATCTTCGCACACGAAGCTACAAAACGTGGCAAAAAAGTAAAAGTGATTGACAAGCGTGATCACATCGGTGGAAATATCTATTGTGAAAATGTTGAAGGTATCAATGTTCACAAGTACGGTGCTCACATTTTCCATACTTCAAACAAAAAAGTTTGGGACTATGTCAACCAGTTTGCTGAGTTCAATAACTATATCAACTCACCAATTGCCAACTACAAGGGCAGTCTTTACAATCTTCCCTTTAATATGAATACATTCTACGCTATGTGGGGAACCAAGACTCCTCAAGAAGTTAAGGATAAGATTGCTGAGCAAACGGCTGATATGAAAGACGTTGAGCCTAAAAACTTGGAAGAACAAGCTATCAAGTTGATTGGTCCAGATATCTACGAAAAGTTGATTAAGGGCTATACAGAAAAACAATGGGGGCGCTCTGCTACAGACCTTCCTCCATTTATCATCAAACGTCTTCCAGTTCGTTTGACCTTTGATAACAACTACTTTAATGACCGTTACCAAGGAATTCCAATCGGTGGATACAACATCATCATTGAAAACATGCTAGGTGATGTGGAAGTAGAGCTTGGCGTTGATTTCTTTGCTAATCGTGAAGAACTGGAAGCTTCAGCTGAAAAAGTTGTCTTCACGGGGATGATTGACCAGTACTTTGACTATAAACATGGTGAGTTGGAATATCGTAGCCTTCGATTCGAGCATGAAGTTCTAAATGAAGAAAACTATCAAGGGAATGCCGTGGTTAATTACACAGAACGTGAGATTCCTTACACTCGTATCATCGAACACAAGCACTTCGAGTATGGCACCCAACCAAAGACAGTTATCACTCGTGAATACCCAGCTGATTGGAAACGTGGAGATGAACCATATTACCCAATCAACGATGAAAAGAACAACGCCATGTTTGCTAAGTACCAAAAAGAAGCAGCAAAAAATGACAAGGTTATCTTCTGTGGACGTTTGGCAGACTATAAATACTACGACATGCACGTGGTTATAGAACGTGCTTTGGAAGTTGTTGAGAAAGAATTTTCAAAATAAGAAGCTAGTTTCTAGCTTCTTTTTTCTTTAAGAAAAATGAGACACCTTTAATAAGCCAAGATTGTTTAGTGAAAGTTGGTATTACCCTTGTCATGAAAACAAAAATGAAAATAAATGTAATTAAATAAACAAATTTTGGAAAAAACAGGAACTTTCACATCTGTCTTTCAGATTTTCTGACACTTTTACACTGTTTTTCAGAGAAAAAGATAAAAACAATCACTTGTAATGGAATATTAAAATAATTTTAATGAAAAACCTTCGATAAAGTCACAAAAAATTAGGCACGAATCGGATTTTTGTGATATAATATTCTGTGAATAGCTATGCCTTCTTGTAGCTGTTAAAAAATCAAAGTGTGAAACTTGGAAGATAGAGAGGACGCAATGTAATGACTAGAAATGGTTTCTTTACAGGCTTAGATATTGGAACAAGCTCAATTAAAGTGTTAGTTGCTGAGCTTGTAGATGGTGAAGTAAATGTAATCGGTGTTAGTAACGCCAAAAGTAAAGGTGTCAAGGATGGAATTATCGTTGACATCGAGGCCGCAGCAACGGCTATTAAATCTGCTATTTCTCAAGCAGAAGAAAAAGCAGGAATTTCAATCAAATCAGTAAATGTTGGACTTCCAGCAAACTTGCTGCAAGTGGAACCAACTCAGGGAATGATTCCTGTAACATCAGATACAAAAGAAATTACAGATCAAGATGTTGAGAATGTTGTCAAATCAGCTTTGACAAAGAGCATGACACCTGATCGTGAAGTGATTACATTTGTGCCAGAAGAATTTGTAGTAGACGGCTTCCAAGGTATTCGTGACCCTCGTGGTATGATGGGTGTTCGTTTGGAAATGCGTGGACTTCTCTATACAGGTCCAAGAACCATTCTTCACAACCTTCGTAAAACTGTAGAACGTGTTGGAGTTCAAGTCGATAACGTGATTATTTCACCACTTGCAATTGTAAACTCTGTTCTTAACGAAGGCGAACGTGAGTTTGGAGCAACAGTTATCGATATGGGTGGTGGCCAAACAAGCGTTGCTACTATCCGTAATCAAGAGCTTCAATACACAAATGTTTACCAAGAAGGTGGCGATTACGTCACTAAAGACATTTCAAAAGTTCTTAAAACTTCTAAGAAAATTGCAGAAGGTTTGAAACTGAACTATGGTGAAGCTTATCCGCAACTTGCAAGCAAAGAAACTTTCCAAGTTGAAGTGATTGGTGAAGTAGAACCTGTTGAAGTTACAGAAGAATACTTGGCTCAAATTATTTCAGCTAGATTGAAACACATCTTTGAACAAATCAAACAAGATTTGGAAAGAAGACATTTGTTGGATTTGCCTGGGGGTATTGCTCTGATTGGTGGAAACGCTATTCTGCCGGGTATCGTTGAGCTTGCCCAAGAAGTACTTGGGGTTCGTGTAAAACTTTACGTTCCAAACCAAGTGGGTATCCGCAATCCTGCATTTGCTCATGTGATTAGTTTGTCTGAATTTGCTGGAAGCCTTACAGAAATTAATGTTTTGGCTCAAAGAGCTATCAGAGGAGATCAAGTTTTGCGTCAACAACCGATTGATTTCAGAACTTCAAGTCAGGAAAAACCTGCAACTTCTCAACGTTCAGTGTTTGGTACAACTCCAACTGAATCAGCAGAACCAACTTATACTGCTGACTCAGCAACTTCAAATCAATCAGAAGAAAAACCAAAATTGACTGAGCGATTCCGTAGCTTAATCGGAAGCATGTTTGATGAATAGGATAGAGGGATAAAATATGACATTTTCATTTGATACAGCAGCAGCACAAGGTGCAGTAATTAAAGTAATTGGTGTCGGTGGTGGCGGAGGAAACGCCATCAACCGCATGGTTGACGAAGGTGTTTCAGGTGTTGAGTTCATCGCAGCCAACACAGATGTACAAGCCTTGAGCAGTACAAAAGCTGAAACAGTTATCCAACTTGGTCCAAAATTAACTCGTGGGCTTGGTGCTGGAGGACAACCTGAAGTTGGTCGCAAGGCTGCTGAGGAAAGCGAAGAAGTTCTAACTGAAGCTATCAGTGGAGCAGATATGGTCTTCATCACTGCTGGTATGGGTGGTGGATCTGGTACAGGTGCTGCACCAGTTATCGCTCGTATCGCTAAAGGTTTAGGTGCTTTGACTGTCGGTGTTGTGACACGTCCATTCGGTTTCGAAGGAAGCAAACGTGGTCAATTCGCAGTTGAAGGAATCAATGAACTTCGTGAACACGTTGATACTCTCTTGATTATTTCAAACAACAACTTATTAGAAATTGTTGACAAGAAAACTCCTCTTCTTGAAGCTTTGTCTGAAGCAGATAACGTTCTTCGCCAAGGTGTTCAAGGAATTACAGATTTGATTACAAATCCTGGTTTGATCAACTTGGACTTTGCAGACGTGAAGACAGTAATGGCAAACAAAGGAAATGCCCTTATGGGTATCGGTATCGGTAGCGGAGAAGAACGCGTTATTGAAGCGGCTCGTAAAGCTATCTACTCACCACTTCTTGAAACAACTATTGATGGAGCAGAAGATGTTATTGTTAACGTAACTGGTGGTTTGGATATGACTTTGATTGAAGCAGAAGAAGCTTCTGAAATCGTCAACCAAGCTGCTGGACATGGTGTAAACATCTGGCTCGGTACTTCTATTGATGAATCTATGAAAGATGAAATCCGTGTAACTGTTGTTGCAACTGGAGTTCGTCAAGATGCAGTCGAAAAAGTTGTAGCGCCACAACCAAGACAAGCGTCATTCCGTGAACCAGTAAGAACTGCTCACACTCACACTTATGACCGTCATTTTGATTTGGCTGAAACAGCTGAACTTCCAACTCCTTCACAACGTCAAACTGAAGCTCCTAAAGCATCGGCTTTTGGTGATTGGGACTTGAGACGTGATTCAATTGTTCGTCAAGGTGAATCAGTCGTATCTCCAGTTGAACGTTTCGAAGCACCATCTTCTGACGAAGATGAGTTGGAAACACCACCATTCTTTAAAAACCGTTAATAGAGATGGATTTAAAAGAAAATACAAATCAGGTATTTCAACAGGTTACAAAAGCAATTAAAGAAGCCGGCCGTGAAGACGGTTCGGTTTCTGTAATTGCTGTAACAAAATATGTTGATATTGCAACTGCAGCAAATTTGATTGACCAAGGAGTCAAGCACATTGGTGAAAACCGTGTCGACAAATTTCTTGAGAAGTATCATGCTTTAAGTGATAAAGATGTTACTTGGCACTTGATTGGTAGCTTACAAAGAAGAAAAGTCAAGGATATCATTCCTTTTGTTGATTATTTTCACGCTTTAGATTCTTTGAAATTAGCTCAAGAGATTCATAAACGTGCCAATCGTACGGTTAAATGTTTTTTGCAGGTCAATATTTCTGGGGAGGAAAGCAAGCATGGTTTTTCAAAAGAAGAACTATTGACAGTCTTGCCAGACTTGTCTAGCTTGGATAAAATCGAGTATGTTGGTCTCATGACCATGGCTCCCTTTGAAGCCCAAACAGAAGAGTTGCAAAAAATCTTTAAAGAAACGCAAGAGTTGCAACAATACATTCGTGAACAACAACTCCCCAATATGCCAATGACAGAACTAAGTATGGGAATGAGCCGTGACTATAAAGAAGCGATTCAGTGTGGCTCGACTTTCGTTCGAATTGGTACTGCATTTTTTAAATAGGAAATAATCATGTCATTAAAAGATAAATTTGATAAATTTATAGATTACTTTACAGAAGATGGAGATGAAGTTGCTTCAGAAGTTGTCGCTGCACATTCTGAACGTTCACTAGCTTCAGTTCCTCCAAAGAGAGAATTGCCACAGCAAACTGCTGCTCAAGAATCTTCTCCAGTTGAAGCAAAAGAGAAAAATATTACAAAACTTCATGCACGTCAGCAACAACTGGCAATTGAAAGCCATCGCTCTACTGAAAAAGTAACCATCGATGTTCGTTACCCACGCCGTTACGAAGATGCAACAGATATTGTTGATTTGTTAGCTGGAAACGAAAGTATCTTGATTGACTTCCAATATATGACAGAAGTTCAAGCTCGTCGTTGTTTGGATTACTTGGATGGAGCACGTCATGTCCTTGCTGGAGAGTTAAGAAAAGTTGCGAACACAATGTATCTTTTGACACCAGTAGGTGTTGTGGTAAACATTGAAGATATTCGTTTGCCAGAAGAAGCTCAAAGCGAAGAGTATGACTTCGATATGAAGAGAAATAGAGTACGTTAATGTTTCTAATAATTCGTTTTATCCAAAATGCTACAGATATCTATTCACTGATACTTGTAGCTTTTGCTCTATTATCATGGTTTCCAAATGCCTACAACACTCAGTTGGGAAAATTTTTGGAGACCTTGTGTAAACCAATTCTTGAGCCCCTGAAACGTTTACCACTGCAAATTGCAGGCTTGGATTTCTCAGTTTGGATAGCTCTAATTCTCTTGCGCATGATAAGTCGCTATCTCATCAATTTGTTGGTAGTTTTATGAGTAAAGAACTTTACCAACATTTCGCAACAGAAGATATCCCCTTTATCGACAAGGGTTTGGAGTGGTTAGGACAGGTAGAAGAACATTACGCACCGATTTTATCTCCTTTTATCAATCCTCACCAAGTATTTATCTTGGAGACATTGGGAAACAATAGAGGGGTAAAAACCTTTTCTAGTACTCGTTTTGTATCTTCAGAGTATGCTCGGGTCATTCTAGCGCCGGATTATTTTACGCCAACCTTGGAAGATTTTGAAATGACCTTGCTTGAGATCGTGTATCCCAGCAAGTTTCAGCAACTGACCCATTCAAAGATATTGGGTACAGTTCTCAATCGTCTAGGTATTGACCGAAAGTTATTTGGAGACATTCTGGTAACAGAAGAGAAAGCCCAAATTATTGTCGATCGAAGATTTACCACTCTTTTCCAGGATGGAATTCAAAAGATTTCCAAGTTGCCTGTAAGTTTAGTAGAACGTCCTTTTTCAGATAGGATAGAATCTAAAGACGAGTATCAAGAAAAAGAAGTCTTGGTCTCAAGCCTTCGACTAGATACCTTCTTATCTAGTATATTGAGGTTATCACGTTCGCAAACGACAGCTCTGGTTGAAAAGAAGTTGGTTCAAGTCAACTATCATATAGTTGAAAAATCGGACTATCCGGTAAAAATTGGTGATTTAATCAGTGTCAGACGCTTTGGAAGAATTATCTTACTCAAAGAAAATGGCCAAACCAAAAAAGATAAGAAAAAACTAACAGTCCAACTACTATTAAGTAAGTGAGAAAAAATATGTCGATTACACCACAAGATATTGTTGATAAAGTTTTTTCAACAAAATTCCGAGGCTACGATAAGGAAGAAGTTGACGAATTTTTAGATAAGATTTATATTGACTACGAGGAGTTAGTCCGTTGCAAGGATGAGACAGAACGCTATATCAAAAAACTAGAAGAACGTCTTTCCTATTATACGACTGATATTCCTAAGAGAACAGTAACAAACGAGCAAGAACCAGAAGCAATTAATGATTCTATTTTTTATTAAATAAGTGAGGGGAAATATGCCAATTACATCGTTAGAAATTAAGGATAAAACCTTTGGTGTTCAGTTTAGAGGTTTTAACCGTGAAGAAGTTGATGAATTTTTAGATATTGTTGTTCGTGACTATGAAGATTTAGTTCGTAGCAATCATGAAAAAGATCAACATATCAAAAATTTAGAAGAGCGTCTATCTTATTTTGACGAAATCAAAGATTCGTTGAGTCAGTCAGTTTTGATTGCCCAAGACACAGCTGAACGTGTAAAACAAGCTGCGAGTGACCGTTCTAATAACATCATTAAGCAGGCTGAGCAAGATGCTCAACGTTTACTTGATGAAGCTAAGTATAAAGCCAATGAAATTTTGCGACAAGCTACAGATAATGCTAAAAAAGTTGCTGTGGAAACTGAAGAGTTGAAGAACAAGAGTCGCGTCTTCCACCAACGTTTGAAATCAACAATCGAAAGTCAGTTGGCTATTGTTGATTCATCAGATTGGGAAGAAATTTTGCGTCCGACTGCAACTTATCTTCAAACGAGTGACGAAGCTTTCAAGGAAGTTGTCCAAGAGGTTCTAGGTGAAGATGTATCGTCATACCATGAAGAAGAGCCGATTGACATGACTCGTCAATTCTCTCCAGAAGAAGTTGCAGAACTTCAAGCACGTATTGAAGCAGCTAACAAAGAATTGTTGGAAACGCAACAAAATGCTGAAGAGTCAACTGAAACTGAAGTTGAAGTTCAGCCAGTTGCTGAAACTCCTGTTGAACCATCGCATGAGGAAGGACCTCAAGACGATCCTAACACTCAACAAGAGTCAGTTCTAATTTTATAAGAATCTCATTAGAGAACAAGAATTTATCAAACACATTTCTAGCGAGTAGGAGATGGTGGAAGTCCTACAATCCCTGTTGGTAAATTTATCCTCTCTTAGTATCAAATCTGAAAATAGTAAGATTTGACGTTGCCCACGTTACGGGAAAAGAGGGAAAGAGACTAGGTCTTTTTCCGAACAAAGGTGGTACCACGATTTTCGTCCTTTTTGCGAGTCGTGGTTTTTATATTGTCAATTTACATTAAAGGAGTACTAATGAAACTTAAAGAAACCCTTAATCTTGGGAAAACAGAATTTCCAATGCGTGCCGGACTTCCAACTAAAGAGCCAGTTTGGCAAAAAGAGTGGGAAGAAGCAAAACTCTATCAACGTCGTCAAGAGCTAAATGAAGGAAAACCACATTTCACGCTTCATGATGGCCCTCCATACGCTAACGGAAATATCCACGTAGGACATGCCATGAACAAGATTTCGAAAGATATCATTGTTCGTTCTAAGTCTATGTCAGGATTTTACGCACCATATATCCCAGGTTGGGATACACACGGCCTGCCAATCGAGCAAGTCTTGGCTAAACAAGGTGTTAAACGCAAAGAAATGGACTTGGTTGAGTACTTGAAACTTTGCCGTGAATACGCTCTTTCTCAAGTAGATAAACAACGCGAAGACTTCAAACGTTTAGGTGTTTCTGGTGACTGGGAAAATCCATATGTAACTTTGACGCCTGACTATGAAGCAGCGCAAATTCGCGTCTTTGGTGAAATGGCTAACAAGGGCTACATCTACCGTGGAGCTAAGCCAGTTTACTGGTCATGGTCATCTGAGTCAGCTCTTGCTGAAGCGGAAATTGAATACCATGACTTGGTTTCAACTTCTCTTTACTATGCTAATAAGGTTAAAGATGGCAAAGGCGTCCTTGATACAGATACTTACATTGTTGTTTGGACAACAACTCCATTTACCATCACAGCTTCTCGCGGGTTGACTGTTGGTGCAGATATTGGTTATGTCTTGGTGCAACCAGCTGGTGAAGCTCGTAAGTTTGTAGTTGCTTCAGAATTGTTGAACAGTTTGTCTGAGAAATTCGGTTGGTCGGATGTTCAAGTTTTGGCAACTTACCGTGGACGAGAATTGAACCACATCGTAACAGAGCACCCATGGGATACAGCAGTAGATGAACTCGTTATCCTTGGTGACCACGTTACAACAGATTCTGGTACTGGTATCGTCCATACAGCCCCTGGTTTTGGTGAGGATGACTACAATGTCGGTGTCGCCAATGGGCTTGAAGTTGCTGTGACTGTTAACGAACGCGGGATCATGATGGCCAATGCAGGTGCAGAGTTCGAAGGTCAATTTTATGACAAGGTTGTGCCAACAGTTATTGAAAAACTTGGAAATCTTCTTCTTGCTCAAGAAGAAATCTCTCACTCCTACCCATTTGACTGGCGTACGAAAAAACCAATTATCTGGCGCGCGGTACCTCAATGGTTTGCTTCTGTATCTAAATTCCGCCAAGAAATTTTGGACGAAATTGAAAAAGTGAAGTTCCACTCAGAGTGGGGTAAAGTCCGTCTTTACAATATGATTCGTGACCGTGGTGACTGGGTTATCTCTCGCCAACGTGCTTGGGGTGTGCCTCTTCCAATCTTCTATGCAGAAGACGGAACACCAATCATGACAGCTGAAACCATCGAGCATGTAGCTCAACTCTTTGAAGAACATGGTTCAATCATCTGGTGGGAACGTGATGCCAAAGACCTCTTGCCTGAAGGATTTACCCATCCTGGTTCACCAAATGGTGAATTCAAGAAAGAAACAGACATCATGGATGTATGGTTCGACTCAGGTTCATCATGGAATGGTGTCGTGGTTAACCGTCCAGAACTCAAATATCCAGCAGATCTTTATCTTGAAGGGTCAGACCAATATCGTGGTTGGTTCAACTCATCACTCATCACCTCTGTAGCTAACCATGGTGTGGCACCATACAAACAAATTTTGTCACAAGGTTTTGCCCTTGACGGTAAAGGTGAAAAGATGTCTAAATCACTTGGAAATACCATTGCTCCAAGCGATGTTGAAAAACAATTTGGTGCTGAAATCTTGCGTCTCTGGGTAACCAGTGTTGACTCAAGCAACGATGTGCGTATCTCTATGGATATCTTGAGCCAAGTTTCTGAAACTTACCGTAAGATCCGTAACACTCTTCGTTTCTTGATTGCTAACACATCTGACTTTAATCCAGCTGAGGATGCTGTCGCTTATGAAGAACTTCGTTCTGTTGATAAGTACATGACCATCCGCTTTAACCAACTTGTCAAGACCATTCGTGATGCTTATGCAAACTTCGAATTCTTGACAATCTACAAGGCATTGGTGAACTTTATCAACGTTGATCTATCTGCCTTCTACCTTGACTTTGCCAAAGATGTTGTTTACATTGAAGGAGCTAAGTCACTTGAACGCCGTCAAATGCAAACTGTCTTCTATGACATCCTTGTAAAAATTACCAAACTCTTAACACCAATCCTTCCTCACACTGCGGAAGAAATCTGGTCTTACCTCGAGTTTGAAGCGGAAGAATTTGTTCAATTGTCAGAATTACCAGAAGCTCAAACATTTGCTAACCAAGAGGAAATCTTGGATACCTGGTCAGCCTTCATGGACTTCCGTGGCCAAGCTCAAAAAGCTTTGGAAGAAGCGCGTAACGAAAAAGTCATCGGTAAATCTCTGGAAGCTCACTTGACTGTTTATCCAAATGAAGTGGTGAAAACTCTTCTTGGAGCTGTTGATAGCAATGTAGCACAACTCTTGATTGTCTCTGAATTAACCATCGCAGAAGGACCAGCTCCAGAAGGTGCAGTGGCCTTTGAAGATGTGGCCTTCACAGTTGACCGTGCAGCTGGTGAAGTTTGTGACCGTTGTCGTCGTATCGACCCAAGTACAGCAGAACGTAGCTATAATGCGACCGTCTGTGATCACTGTGCAAACATCGTTGAAGAAAACTTTGCGGACGCAGTGGCAGAAGGATTTGAAGCTAAATAATCCAACAAAAATACAGGAAAAATTCCTGTATTTTTTTTAAAAATAAAAACTTTATTAAAAATATGGTATAATATACCTTATTAAAATAAAAGGAGATATTTATGAAGACAAAAACACTAGCACAAGTAGATGGCTTTATTGGTATTATTGCAGGGGCAATTTTAGCTTTCTTACCAATTTTTATGGTATTTCTTGCAGCCATTTCTGAAGACGAAGATGCTGCAGGGCTAATTTTGGGCATTATTTTCATTGTTTTCTCTTTAGTGAAAATTGCAACCCTCATTCTTGGAATCCTCTCACTTGTCTACTATAAGGATGACAATCGTATTTCACTAGCACCATCGATTCTATTTATCGTTGGATCTGTAGTTGCCTTGATTCCTTTCCTTGGGTGGATTGGTGGAATCGTCCTTGTCATTGGTGGAGCTTTGTACCTAGCAAGCTTGAAACAATTTAGAATTGAAGAATAAATTATTTTTAGGGAAGAGTTCAAGAGCTCTTCTCTTTTTCGTTGATTTTAACTAGCATTTTTGTGAAAAATTGTGTAAAATAGAATAGATAAACGAGGGCGACCTCGAAAAATAAAAGGAGAATCCAACTAATGGTAAAATTGGTTTTTGCTCGCCACGGTGAGTCTGAATGGAACAAAGCTAACCTTTTCACAGGATGGGCTGACGTAGATCTTTCTGAAAAAGGTACTCAACAAGCTATCGATGCTGGTAAATTGATCAAAGAAGCTGGTATTGAATTTGACCAAGCTTACACTTCAGTATTGAAACGTGCTATCAAAACAACTAACCTTGCACTTGAAGCATCTGACCAACTTTGGGTTCCAGTTGAAAAATCATGGCGCTTGAACGAACGTCACTACGGTGGTTTGACTGGTAAAAACAAAGCTGAAGCTGCTGAACAATTTGGTGATGAGCAAGTTCACATCTGGCGTCGTTCATACGATGTATTGCCTCCAGCAATGCCTCGTGATGATGAGTACTCAGCTCATACTGACCGTCGTTACGCTTCACTTGATGACTCAGTAATTCCAGATGCTGAAAACTTGAAAGTGACTTTGGAACGCGCTCTTCCATTCTGGGAAGACAAAATCGCTCCAGCACTTAAAGATGGTAAAAACGTATTCGTAGGTGCACACGGTAACTCAATCCGCGCTCTTGTAAAACACATCAAACAATTGTCAGACGACGAAATCATGGATGTGGAAATCCCTAACTTCCCACCATTGGTATTCGAATTTGACGAAAAATTGAACGTAGTTAAAGAATACTACCTTGGAAAATAATGTAAAATAGAGTCTAGGATTATTCCTAGGCTTTTTTATTTTAAAAATAGGGAAATGCAGAGTGCAATTTAACTTGTCAAAGACAAGGATTCTTGTTATAATAGATAGGATGGAGGCGCTATGGCACTTAAAAAAGCAAGTTTAGCCTGTGCGGTTTGTGGTTCAAGAAACTACTCAATTAAAATTAGTGGGAATCCAAAACCGACTCGCTTAGAAGTAAATAAATTTTGTAAACATTGTGGTAAATACACAACACATCGAGAAACGAGATAGGAGATAAGAATGGGTTTTATTAAGGATATCTTTACACTTCTTAAAGATACAACTTGGCCAACTCGAAAACAAAGTTGGGTAGATTTTAAATCTATCATGGAATACACTGCTTTCTTTGTGGTTATCATTTATATTTTTGACCAGTTAATCGTTAGCGGATTGATTCGATTCATTAACATTTTTTAAGATAGTATAAATAGGCTGAAAGAAGTTTACCATTAAGAAAGGAAAAAAGATGGATAGTTTTGATAAAGGATGGTTTGTCCTACAAACATATTCTGGTTATGAAAATAAAGTAAAAGAAAATCTCTTGCAACGTGCACAAACATACAATATGTTGGATAATATCCTACGTGTGGAAATTCCAACTCAAACTGTGCAAGTTGAGAAAAATGGGAAGAAAAAAGAAGTTGAAGAAAATCGCTTCCCAGGATATGTCCTTGTGGAAATGGTTATGACTGATGAAGCTTGGTTTGTAGTTCGTAATACACCAAACGTTACAGGATTTGTCGGCTCACACGGGAACAGATCTAAACCAACTCCACTTTTGGAACAAGAAATCAGAGATATCTTGGTCTCAATGGGACAAACGGTTCAAGAATTCGATATCAATGTTGAAGTTGGTCAAACAGTTCGAATCATTGATGGTGCCTTTACTGATTACACAGGAAAAATTACTGAAATTGATAATAACAAAGTGAAAATGATTATTTCAATGTTTGGTAATGATACAGTAGCAGAAGTAAACTTGAATCAAATCGCTGAATTGTAATATCAGTTACCGATTAACTTGTGAATCTAGAATCCTGTCAACTAATTTTAAAAAACTAGTTGACAAGATTCTAAAAGTAGGTATAATAGAAAGAGTTGACAAGCTCAAGGTCCGTTGGTCAAGGGGTTAAGACACCGCCTTTTCACGGCGGTAACACGGGTTCGAATCCCGTACGGACTATGGGTGTATTGCGGTTGATGGGAACAGGATATAAAAAAAGTTAAAAAAACCTGTTGACAGAGAAAAATGACTGTGATATACTAATATAGTTGTCGCAAGCGCGACAAAGACCTTTGAAAACTGAACAAGACGAACCAATGTGCAGGGCACTATAACTGAAGTTATAGTACTGAACAATGAAAAAACAATAAATCTGTCAGTGACAGAAATGAGTGAGAACTCAAACTTTTAATGAGAGTTTGATCCTGGCTCAGGACGAACGCTGGCGGCGTGCCTAATACATGCAAGTAGAACGCTGAAGCTTGGTGCTTGCACCGAGCGGATGAGTTGCGAACGGGTGAGTAACGCGTAGGTAACCTGCCTGGTAGCGGGGGATAACTATTGGAAACGATAGCTAATACCGCATAACAGTAGATATCGCATGATATCTACTTGAAAGGTGCAATTGCATCACTACCAGATGGACCTGCGTTGTATTAGCTAGTTGGTGAGGTAACGGCTCACCAAGGCAACGATACATAGCCGACCTGAGAGGGTGATCGGCCACACTGGGACTGAGACACGGCCCAGACTCCTAC
>NZ_JASHBJ010000006.1:0-63704 GCF_047464715.1 Streptococcus infantis | reverse complement strand
TTACTCAGAGTTAAGTGACGATAGCCTAGGAGATACACCTGTACCCATGCCGAACACAGAAGTTAAGCCCTAGAACGCCGGAAGTAGTTGGGGGTTGCCCCCTGTGAGATATGGAAGTCGCTTAGCTTTTATCCGCCATAGCTCAGTTGGTAGTAGCGCATGACTGTTAATCATGATGTCGTAGGTTCGAGTCCTACTGGCGGAGTAGTAAACGTTCTAAGGAACGTTTTTTATTTTGTTTATATAAATTTAATATTTTTGTATCATTTTTCTGATCTGTTTTTACTTATTTTTTTTGTTTTAAGTTCGTTTAGCTTAAAATTTTAACTTTACAGAGATATCTTTCTTTTTAGTTAACCTTTCTGATAAACTTATTTTATCAATAAGAAAGGTTTTTTATATGCTCCAAAAGTATTATGATTATTGTTTTCTTTTTCTAAAACAGGTTGAAAAAGAATATTCATTTTTAGTTCAATCTAGTGATGATTGGGAGACGCTTCATTTAAAATTTCTACTCTATTACTTGGTTCGGTTTAGGATAAAAGATGAGAAGGATTTTCTTCTATGTCATTTTAGAGCAGCATACCGGATCTATCTTAATTATCTATTAGGGCAAAATTTAAATTATTCATTTTAATCAAATTTAATTTCATTTATTACGAACAATAATAATTAATTTATAAAAAATATTTAGATTATGCTAATTTTTTGTATTTTTAAAAATCAAAAGTTAAAGAATTCCCTAATCTTTTCTAGTGTTAATTCTTGATAAAATGGGGTTTTTTTCTTATAATAAATTGTAAGATATAATTGTGGGTGAGAGTCCCGCCATGTATATGAGAAAGGACGAGCCTTTTGGCTCAGACGAAATTTTATTATGACTTCAGTAGTTGTTGTAGGTACCCAATGGGGTGATGAAGGTAAAGGGAAAATTACAGATTTTCTTTCAGCTAATGCGGAAGTGATTGCTCGTTACCAAGGTGGTGACAATGCAGGTCACACAATTGTTATTGATGGAAAGAAATTTAAATTGCACTTGATCCCTTCAGGTATTTTCTTCCCAGAAAAAATTTCTGTAATTGGCAATGGGATGGTTGTAAACCCTAAATCTCTTGTGAAAGAATTGTCTTATCTGCATGAAGAAGGTGTTACAACAGATAATCTTCGAATTTCTGATCGTGCGCATGTTATCTTGCCTTATCACATTGAATTAGACCGTCTTCAAGAAGAAGCTAAGGGTGATAACAAGATTGGGACTACAATTAAAGGAATTGGTCCAGCCTATATGGACAAGGCAGCTCGTGTTGGAATCCGTATCGCAGATCTTTTGGATAAAGAGATTTTCCGTGAACGTTTAGAACGCAATCTTGCTGAGAAAAATCGTCAATTTGTAAAATTGTATGATAGCGAACCTATTTCATTTGATGATATTTTTGAAGAATATTATGAATATGGTCAACAAATCAAGCAATATGTAACAGATACTTCTGTTATCTTGAATGATGCACTTGATAATGGCAAACGTGTTCTCTTTGAAGGAGCTCAAGGCGTCATGTTAGATATTGACCAAGGTACTTATCCATTTGTTACTTCATCAAACCCTGTGGCTGGTGGTGTGACAATTGGTTCTGGAGTAGGTCCAAGCAAGATTGACAAGGTTGTAGGTGTTTGTAAGGCCTATACAAGTCGTGTAGGAGATGGTCCTTTCCCAACTGAGTTGTTTGATGAAGTGGGAGAACGCATTCGTGAAGTAGGTCATGAGTATGGAACAACTACTGGTCGTCCACGTCGTGTGGGCTGGTTTGACTCAGTTGTTATGCGTCATAGCCGTCGTGTTTCTGGTATCACAAATCTCTCTTTGAACTCTATCGATGTTTTGAGTGGCTTGGATACAGTAAAAATCTGTGTAGCTTATGATCTTGATGGTCAACGTATTGATTACTACCCAGCTAGTCTCGAACAATTGAAACGTTGTAAACCAATCTACGAAGAATTACCTGGTTGGTCTGAAGATATCACTGGAGTACGTACTTTGGAAGACCTTCCTGAAAATGCACGTAACTATGTTCGCCGTGTTAGCGAATTGGTGGGTGTTCGTATTTCTACATTCTCAGTAGGTCCTGGTCGTGAACAGACAAATATTTTAGAAAGTGTTTGGTCATAGGAGATTTTTTAAGATTTGTTTAAGACAGGTTGGATATACTATAGACAGTTACAAGAAGACCTCCTAACTTGTTGTAACAAATTTCCTAAACTTTTCTTTTTCATAATAATCTCCCTATAAAGTCACCGCATTCGGTGGCTTTTTTGTCAGCTTTTAAGTCATATTTAAGTGGCTTCTTTACTTTTAAGACAAAGAAAAAAACAGTGGGACAGAGATCTTTAGACCAACTCTCGATTTGGTACACCCAGATCTGTGAGGTTTCAACATTTGGGTAAATTGGTTAAAGTTGTGAATTGAGAAAAGAAGTTTTGGTAAAAAAACTTTTTGAATTCTCAAATACCAACAAATCGTTCAATTTGCCATCACATCAAAGGCGCATAACTAAGAAAAAATGAGGTTGGGATTTCTGATCCCAGCCTCTTCAGTGAACTATTTTCTTGAGAATTTGTAAGTTAGACAAACTTGAATTTTTTCTGAATCAGCTTACTTGATTATCTGATTTATCACTTTGAAATTGCTTCATTTCGTGCATAAAAGCATCTGCTTTTAGTTTGCCTGTGATGATACTGACTCTGACTAGCTTATTTAGTTTTTTTTCATGTCCTTCTAAAAAAATAGGATTTCTAATTTTTATGCTTAACTTTACGCAATTAAAAGGACGCTTTTTAATGGTTATTTGTTCGATATCTTGAAGTCCAAATTGATAATGTAATAGGCTGTGGCCTCTACTGCTATAGGTATAATACTGAACAATATTGTTTTTATAAATTTCTAATTTTACTCCATTTATGAAGAGATAATACCCCATAAACCATATAAGGAGGGGAGCATAAATCAGCGCTACTGCCATAACAATTTTGTCTGCAAAATCAGTATTGTAAGTCATCAGACGCTTTAGAATCCAGAGAATCATAACAGATATAGATATCATGGATGGTCCCCCTACTCTATTAAATGTATCTTTATATGGAAACATCAAGGTAAGTTTTGGTTCATCCTGTAAAAATTCTAATTGCATTAGTTACCCTTTCATCTTGTTTATTATTTAAATCTCAGGATAATCATCTCTTGGAGACTTATAGTTAAAAATCTTCCGACAGATCTGGACATTCTGTATCACTTGTATCCATTACTCTCAGTTCATGATTCCTAGTGTTTCTCTAAATTTTGCTACCATTATACTCTTTTTATAACATTATTTCTACAAACCAGAGATTGAATACTATCTAAAGTTGGTTTCTGCAAATATTATAGAGCTCTTTTTTTGTCTAGGAAAACATGCTATAATGATAGAATTGATAGGCGAGAAAAGAGAGATGTTATGGATTATACAGTTGAAGAAAAAGAAGTTTTTATGAGAGAGGCCTTAAAGGAGGCGAAGATTGCTTTAGCGCACGATGAAATCCCAATTGGTTGTGTAGTTGTAAAGGATGGAGAAATCATTGGGAGAGGACACAATGCGCGAGAGGAGTTGCAACGGGCAGTGATGCATGCAGAAATTATGGCTATAGAGGATGCTAATTCGAGCGAAGAGAGTTGGCGTTTGCTCGATTGTACGCTTTTTGTGACCATTGAGCCTTGTGTTATGTGTAGTGGGGCAATTGGTCTCGCACGGATTCCAAACGTGGTCTACGGAGCTAAAAACCAGAAATTTGGCGCTGCTGGAAGTTTGTATGATATTTTGACGGATGAGCGGCTCAATCACCGTGTGGTTGTTGAAACAGGCATTTTAGAGAGTGATTGTGCAGGGATTATGCAGGACTTTTTCCGAAATCGACGTAAAAAATAATTTCTCTTTAAAAACAGAAGGGAATGTGGTATAATAACTAGTGGAGCAACAGTTCTGCGTGAAGCGGGTCAGGGGAGGAATCCAGCAGCCCTAAGCGAGTGTGAATTGTGTGCTCTTTTTTCGTGCTTTTTTCGAATAAATAAGATAAAATAGCCTAGAATATAAGATTTAAAAAGAGGGAAAATATGAAAATTCGTGGTTTTGAATTAGTTTCTAGTTTTACAGATGAAAATTTGTTGCCCAAGCGTGAGACAGCACATGCAGCTGGCTACGACTTAAAGGTTGCGGTGCGTACGGTGATTGCTCCAGGAGAGATTGTTCTTGTCCCAACTGGTGTCAAGGCCTATATGCAGCCGACTGAAGTGCTCTATCTTTATGACCGTTCCTCTAACCCTCGCAAAAAAGGCCTAGTTTTAATCAACTCTGTGGGGGTTATTGATGGAGACTACTATGGCAATCCAGGAAATGAAGGCCATATCTTTGCTCAGATGAAAAACATTACCGACCAGGAAGTCGTCCTTGAAGTTGGCGAACGTATAGTTCAGGCGGTCTTTGCTCCTTTCTTAATTGCAGATGGGGATGAGGCAGACGGCGTGCGGACTGGTGGATTTGGGTCAACAGGGAAATAGAGGAATAAAATGGCAGACTATTTATTAGTTGTAGACATGCAGTCAGATTATGTTGCTGTAGGAAAAGCATATCATGAAGAACTGACAGCAGCTGTAAATGACAAAATTGCTACCTATCCTAGCGACCGAGTTATCTATATTCTCAATCGTTTTTTCTGGGAGAGAAAAGATAGAAAGAAGAAATTTGCGACCGGCTTGCTGGTTGTATCTTCTCGTATTTTTGAGAAGCGTCGGGCTTCTTGCTTTACTAATCCAGATTTAAAAGATTTTTTAGAGGGAAACGGTGCTAAAAGCATAGAGTTTATAGGGGTAGATGGCAATGGATGTGTCAAGGCTTCCATTTTGGCAGCTGTTAAGGAGAATTATCAGGTTTCTGTCGATTTGTCTGCTGTCGGAGTTGCCAACCAGAAGAAATTCTCTAAAACACTGAAGCAGTGGCAAGATTGCGGAATCAAGATTGGATAGTTTTATGGGGATCTTAATATGAAGATTATCTTTGTCCGTCATGGGGAGCCAGATTATAGTATGCTTGATAAACTTGAAAATCCGCAACTCTATAGTGGTTTTGGTCGTGATTTAGCACCATTGACAGGAAAAGGTCACAGTCTGGCAAAAGAAGTTGCTAAAACTGCATGTTTTGGAAAGGCAGAGATTATTATTTCATCGTCTGTGACGAGGGCTTTAGAAACAGCACATTATATAGCAGTTGAAACAGGATTGGACTTATTTGTAGAGGCGTTTTTTCATGAGTGGCGTCCAGACTTAGATGGCACTAACTCTGATTTAACTAGTGTATTGGTAGCTCATGAATATTATCTAAAACATCAAGGAGGTTTATCTGAAGATTCTCCTTATCGCTATGAAACTGATCTAGAGATGCGTCATCGTTTTTTAAGAGCTTTGGAAAAATATAAAAATTATAAAACTATTATCATTGTAACTCACGGAATGCTCATGCGCCAATTTGTACCAGACGAGAAGATTGATTTTTGCCAAGTGATCGAGTGTGAGATAGAGATATAGAAAGAAGCGCAATGAATGAGCTATAAGGATTTTCAAGCTTTTACCGCAGAGAATTGTCAAGGGTATAAGAAGGTGTATGAGATCAGTATTGGAGGATTTCTTTACCTAGCATTTCTCCCTGATGCCTATCATAAAATTCTCTGTATTTCCTCAGACTACATCTCAATCATTGATAGCGAAAATGGGCAAGTAACACCGATAGACGGAGATTACGATGAGGTAGAGTTAGTAGCCATGTGTGAGGGCTATGATTCTCCTATCCCTATCGCTGGTCAATATGGTGGAAGTCTCCCTCTGGATAATGGCAAAGACATCAGAGTGACAATGGATAAAGACCAATCTGAAGAATATCCAATTTTAACCATTTATTGGGAAAAAGATAAGGAAGATAGAAGTCAAATCTATAAAGGTTATTTACCCTATATTTTTGGATTTAGCCCTGATGGTCAGTATTATATCCATGCTGATGATGGCGGGCTCACTGTTTTGAAAAGAAATAGTCATTAATATAAAAATTAATAAGAGATTTTAAAATGAGAGGATTAGAATTATAGCAAAGAAAAAAGCGACATTTGTGTGTCAAAATTGTGAATATAATTCACCTAAGTATTTAGGACGCTGTCCAAACTGTGGAGCCTGGTCTTCTTTTGTAGAAGAAGTTGAGGTCGCAGAAGTCAAAAATGCGCGTGTCTCCTTGACAGGTGAGAAAACCAAGCCTATGAAATTGGCTGAAGTAACTTCTATTAATGTCAATCGAACTAAGACTGAGATGGAGGAATTTAACCGAGTGCTTGGTGGCGGTGTGGTGCCAGGAAGTCTTGTCCTCATTGGTGGAGATCCAGGGATTGGGAAATCAACCCTTCTCTTACAAGTATCAACCCAGTTATCTCAAGTAGGAACAGTTCTCTATGTTAGTGGGGAGGAGTCTGCTCAACAGATCAAACTCCGTGCAGAGCGCTTGGGGGATATTGATAGTGAGTTTTATCTCTATGCTGAGACTAATATGCAGAGCGTGCGAGCAGAGGTGGAGCGTATCCAGCCAGATTTTCTCATTATCGACTCTATCCAAACTATCATGTCTCCTGAGATTTCAGGGGTGCAGGGGTCAGTTTCCCAGGTACGTGAAGTAACCGCTGAACTCATGCAGCTGGCTAAGACCAATAACATTGCTATCTTTATCGTAGGGCATGTTACAAAGGAAGGAACCTTGGCTGGACCTCGTATGTTGGAACATATGGTGGATACAGTGCTTTACTTTGAAGGGGAACGACACCATACCTTCCGTATCTTGAGAGCGGTCAAAAACCGTTTTGGCTCCACTAATGAGATTGGAATCTTTGAGATGCAGTCAGGTGGGCTAGTAGAGGTATTCAATCCAAGCGAGGTCTTTCTAGAAGAACGTTTGGATGGGGCAACTGGTTCGTCAATCGTTGTGACTATGGAAGGGACACGTCCGATTTTGGCGGAGGTGCAGGCCTTGGTGACACCGACTATGTTTGGGAATGCCAAGCGAACTACAACTGGTCTTGATTTCAATCGTGCTAGTCTGATTATGGCTGTTTTGGAGAAACGGGCAGGTTTGCTCCTCCAAAATCAGGATGCCTACCTCAAATCTGCAGGTGGCGTCAAATTGGATGAGCCTGCCATTGACCTTGCGGTAGCAGTTGCTATTGCATCAAGTTACAAGGATAAACCAACCAATCCTCAGGAATGTTTTGTAGGAGAACTTGGTTTGACGGGAGAGATTCGACGCGTGAATCGTATCGAACAACGGATCAATGAAGCTGCTAAACTTGGATTTACAAAAATCTATGTACCAAAGAATTCTTTAACTGGAATCAAGCCACCTAAGGAAATTCAGGTGATTGGAGTGACGACTATCGGAGAAGTCTTGAAAAAAGTTTTCTCCTAATCGTTTTACTCAGGTTTAGATTACTAATTATTTTATTGCTAACAATTATTAAAACAAGGAGGAATTTCTGATGAAATTTTCTATGGACAGTCAAATGCAATTTCCTTTGGTAGAGTTGTCACTCAATCAAGGAGAAACCGTCTATATCCAGCGAGGTAGCATGGTCTACCATACACCCAATGTAAGTCTCAATACCCAGCTCAATGCTAGCGGATCTGGTTTAGGCCGTTTTGTCAAAGCTGTAGGGCGTTCAATGGTTTCTGGTGAAAGTACCTTTATCACTCAAGCTGTTGCAGAGTCTGACAACGGAAACCTTGCTTTAGCACCAGATACTCCTGGTCAAGTGATTGCTCTTGAGCTAGGTGAAAAGCAATATCGATTGAATGATGGAGCCTTTCTAGCTCTTGATGGTACAGCTTTCTATACAATGGAGCGCCAGTCTATTGGGAAAGCTCTGTTCGGAGGGCAAGGTGGTCTTTTCGTGATGACTACTCAAGGTCAGGGAACTCTTTTGGCCAATGCCTTTGGTTCGATTAAAAAAATTGAACTGCAAAACCAAGAAGTAACGATTGATAATGCTCATGTGGTGGCTTGGAGCCAGTCTTTGGACTATGATATTCACCTAGAAAATGGCTTCTGGCAATCTATCGGTACGGGTGAAGGAGTGGTGAATACCTTCCGAGGGACTGGTGAGGTCTATGTACAAAGTCTCAATCTTCAAAGCTTTGCAGGTTCTCTTAATAAGTATATCCAAAAAGGTTCATAATATTTAAAAAACTAGGACAGAAACCCAAGCTAGACGCTGGATGTATCTGTCCCAGTTTTTTTATATGAAAGTTGACAGCTGACAAGACAAAGAAAAGATGGTAAGATAGGAGATAAATAATTTGGTGTTCAAATTATCTGGCAGACTAGAAAGTGAGTTGTCATGTCCTATTTTGAAAATTTTTTAAAAGCCAATCAAGCTTATGTAGAACTACATGGAGATTTGCACTTATCCATTAAACCCAAGACCAAGGTTGCAATCGTAACTTGTATGGATTCGCGTCTACACGTTGCGCCAGCTCTGGGGTTAGCTCTGGGAGATGCCCATATTTTACGGAATGCTGGTGGTCGAGTGACCGAGGATATGATTCGTTCACTTGTAATTTCCCAACAACAAATGGGGACAAGAGAGATTGTAGTTCTTCACCATACAGACTGCGGGGCTCAAACCTTCAATAACGAGGATTTTCAAGAGCGCTTGAAATGTGAATTGGGAGTTGATGTATCTGGGCAGGATTTTTTACCGTTTCAAGACATCGATGAGAGTGTCCGAGAGGATATGAAGTTGTTGCGAGAATGTCCATTAATTCCAGATGATGTCATAATTTCAGGAGCTGTTTATGATGTAGATACAGGTAGTATGAGAGAGATATACTAACTTTCTATTGAAAAGCTTCTAGAGTAGCATGAAGTAGGATGATAAGATAGATAAATTTTTGCCTTAATATCACTAATATAAAATAGCATAAGATAAGGGTATAAATGTCTACTCTTGTCTTATTTTTTATTGAAAAATCAAGAAAAAAGCGCTACAATGGTAGATGGAAAATATTGTGAAAAAACACAAGTGATACATAAATACTGGAGGAAATCATGTCTTTTTCTGATTTAAAGCTGTTTGCCCTTTCTTCAAATAGAGAATTGGCAGAGCGTGTGGCGCAAGAGATTGGGATAGAGTTGGGAAAATCGACTGTTCGTCAATTTTCAGATGGAGAAATTCAAGTTAACATCGAAGAATCTATCCGTGGGAAACATGTCTTTATCTTACAATCAACTAGCTCACCTGTAAATGACAATCTACTAGAGATTTTGATTATGGTTGATGCTTTGAAACGTGCTAGTGCAGAATCTGTCAACGTTGTGATGCCTTACTATGGTTATGCACGTCAGGATAGAAAAGCTAGAGCGCGTGAACCAATCACTGCAAAACTCGTTGCAAATATGCTTGAAGTAGCTGGAGTAGATCGTTTGTTGACAATTGATTTGCACGCTGCGCAGATTCAAGGATTCTTTGATATTCCTGTTGATCACTTGATGGGTGCTCCTTTGATTGCGGACTATTTTGAGCGTCGTGGTATGGTTGGTTCTGACTATGTTGTTGTCAGTCCAGACCATGGTGGTGTCACTCGTGCTCGTAAATTAGCAGAATTCTTGAAAACTCCGATTGCGATTATTGATAAACGTCGTAGCGTAGACAAGATGAATACTAGTGAAGTGATGAACATCATTGGTAAGGTTGAAGGTAAAACTTGTATCTTGATTGACGATATGATTGATACAGCCGGAACCATTTGTCACGCGGCAGATGCACTTGCTGAAGCTGGAGCTGTTGAAGTTTACGCAAGCTGTACACACCCAGTTCTTTCAGGGCCAGCTATGGAGAACATCCAAAAATCAGCCATTAAAAAATTAGTTGTTTTGGATACTATCTATCTTCCAGAAGAACGTTTGATTGATAAGATTGAACAAATTTCTATCGCTCATCTCCTAGGAGATGCGATTGTACGTATCCATGAAAAACGTCCTCTTTCTCCATTATTTAGTATCGAGAAAAAAATCTAAACTTTCACTTGAATAAACGAATTTCCTAGCCTAATTTTCTCTTGCTAGGAAATTTTTTGTAGCCAAAAACTGCAAGCCTTTTCAAAATATGCTATACTGATGAAAAGGAGGGTTTTATGACTCAAGAATTTATTAATCCAAGTGATGGTGTGGTCCGTCAGTATCTAGCAACCAGTAAAACTCTAGCTGTAGTAGGCTTATCCGATCGTGAGGAAACAACTAGCAATCGAGTGACTAAAGAAATGCAGGCTCGTGGCTATAAAATCATTCCAGTTAACCCTAAAGCTGCAGGTGACGAGATTTTGGGAGAAAAGGCTTATGCTAGTCTAGCTGAGATTCCTTTTCCTGTAGATATCGTCAATGTCTATCGTCGCAGTGAATTTCTACCTGATGTAGCGCGTGATTTCCTCAAGGCAGATGCTAAGATTTTCTGGGCGCAACTAGGACTTGAAAGTCTAGAAGCGGAAGAAATCTTGCGTGCTGGAGGTTGCGATGATATCGTGATGAACCGTTGTATTAAGAGAGAACATACACGCTTAATACTTGAACAATAAAAAGGTAGCTTGCGGGCTACCTTTTGTGTTATACTCAATGAAAATCAAAGAGCAAACTAGGAAACTAGCCGCAGGCTGTACTTGAGTACGGCAAGGCGACGTTGACGTGGTTTGAATTTGATTTTCGAAGAGTATTAGAAAATACCGATGAGCGTTTGCATACCAAGACTAGTCAGGATGATGGCAATCCAGCAAAGGGCTCCAAGAAGAATGGATTTTCCACTGGATTTGATCATAGCAATGAGATTGGTTTTGAGACCAATAGCACTCATAGCCATGATGATGAGAAATTTGGAGAGTTGCTTGAGAGGAGCAAAGAAGTTATTGCTGACACCAAAAGAAGTAAGGACGGTGGTTAGCAGAGAAGCTAGGATAAAGTAGAGGATGAAAACGGGGAAGATTTTTTTAAGCTTCACTCCTTGGTTGTTACCTTGTTGACGGCTTTGCCGGTAGGAGATGAAGAGGGTAATAGGGATAATAGCTAGGGTGCGTGTCAGTTTGACAATAGTGGCAGACTCAAGAGTGTTGGTATGGTAAAGACTATCCCAGGCACTAGCAGTAGCTGTCACAGAGGAAGTATCGTTGACCGCAGTACCCGCAAAGAGAGCAAAACCTTCGTTAGAAAGATGGAGCCAAGAACCTAGAGTTGGAAAGATAAGAGCTGCCAAGACATTGAAGAAAAAGATAACAGAAATGGCTTGGGCGACTTCTTTTTCCTTGGCGTGAATAACGGGGGCAGTCGCTGCGATGGCAGAACCACCACAGATAGAAGAGCCTACACCAATCAAGGTAGCTAGCTTTGTATCTAGGTCAAAAAAGCGCTGGAAGAGATAGGCAACAATCAAGGCTATAGAAATGGTGGATAGAATGACAGGGAGGGAAGATTTTCCTACTGCAAAAACTTGAGTGATATTGAGTCCAAACCCAAGCAAGATAACAGCATACTGAAGCAATTTTTTGGAGCTATAAGTTAAACCGGCATCCAGTTGTTTATAGGGAGTGAGAAAGGGGTGGAGGATCATTCCAATAAAAATGGCGAAAACAGGAGCTCCCACAACAGGCAGAAAGCCTCCTAAAACCCAAGAGATGATAGAAATGCTAAGACAGGCTAACAGTCCTGTCCAATTTTTTGATAGAAATGACATAAAAACCTCCGAAAATAAGCACTTCTTATTATAAGCTTGTCTATCAGAAAAGTAAAATAGAAAGTTGGAAGCAAGCTATGACTAAATGGATTTTTGCGGTCAGAGAGCTTTTGTAGTATAATAGACATATGTTCTTTGATTAAGGAGGATATCTATGGACTTAACCAAACGCTTTAATAAACAATTAGATAAGATACAAGTTTCCTTGATTCGTCAGTTTGACCAGGCTATTTCAGAGATTCCTGGTGTCCTGCGATTGACCTTGGGAGAACCGGATTTTACAACACCAGATCATGTCAAGGAGGCTGCAAAGCGAGCCATTGACCAAGATCAATCCTACTATACAGGGATGAGTGGTTTGTTGACATTGCGTCAGGCGGCGAGTGATTTTGTAAAAGAGAAATATCAGCTGGACTACAATCCAGAAAATGAAATCTTGGTCACAATTGGTGCGACAGAGGCTTTGTCAGCTACCCTAACAGCTATCCTAGAAGAGGGGGACAAAGTTCTTTTGCCAGCCCCTGCCTATCCTGGGTATGAGCCAATTGCCAATCTGGTCGGAGCAGAGATTGTCGAGATTGATACGACTGAAAATGGCTTTGTCTTGACTCCTGAAATGCTGGAGAAGGCCATTCTAGAGCAAGGTGACAAGCTTAAGGCTGTCATTCTCAACTATCCAGCCAATCCGACAGGAATTACTTATAGTCGCGAGCAATTAGAAGCTTTGGCAGATGTTTTACGCAAGTATGATATTTTCGTCGTCTGTGATGAGGTCTACTCAGAATTGACCTATACAGGAGAAAATCATGTATCTTTGGGAACTATGTTGAGAGATCAGGCTATTATCATTAACGGTCTTTCTAAATCCCATGCTATGACAGGTTGGCGTTTAGGTTTTATCTTTGCACCAGCAAACTTTACGGCTCAACTCATCAAGAGTCATCAGTATTTGGTTACTGCTGCAAACACTATGGCACAACATGCTGCGGTAGAAGCCTTAACAGCTGGTAAGAACGATGCGGAACCAATGAAGAAGGAATATATCCAACGTCGGGACTACATTATTGAGAAGATGACTGACCTTGGTTTTGAGATTATTAAACCAGATGGGGCTTTCTATATCTTTGCTAAGATTCCTGCAGGTTACAATCAAGATTCCTTTGCTTTTCTGAAGGATTTTGCTTACAAGAAGGCTGTTGCCTTTATCCCTGGTGCTGCCTTTGGTCAGTATGGAGAGGGCTATGTTCGCCTATCTTATGCAGCTAGCATGGAAACCATCAGAGAAGCTATGAAACGACTTGAGGAGTACATGAGAGAAGCATGATTCAATCGATTACGAGTCAGGGTTTAGTACTTTACAACCGAAACTTTCGAGAGGATGATAAGCTTGTTAAAATCTTTACAGAACAGGCAGGCAAGCGCATGTTTTTTGTGAAGCATGCTGGTCAATCCAAACTAGCTCCGGTTATTCAGCCTTTAGTCTTGGCCCATTTTCTCCTAAAAGTCAATGACGATGGACTTAGTTATATAGAAGATTATCATGAGGTGAAGACTTTTCCGAAAATCAATAGTGACCTCTTTGTTATGGCTTATGCGACCTACGTTGCGGCCTTGGCAGATGCGAGTTTGCAGGATAATCAAGAAGATGCTCCCCTATTTGCTTTTTTGCAAAAGACTTTAGAGCTGATGGAAGAGGGTCTGGATTATCAAGTTTTGACCAATATTTTTGAAATTCAAATAATGACACGTTTTGGAATCAGTCTCAACTTTAATGAGTGTACCTTTTGTCATCGTGTGGGGCAAGCCTTTGACTTCTCCTTTAAATACGGGGGTTGTCTTTGTCCCAATCATTACCATGAAGATGAGAAACGATGTCATTTAAATCCCAATATTCCTTATCTGCTCAATCAATTTCAAGCCATTGATTTTGACACTCTAGAGACTATTTCTCTGAAGTCAGAAATCAAGGAAGAATTGCGCAAGTTTATGGACCAGATTTACGAAGAGTATGTTGGAATTCACCTAAAATCAAAGAAATTTATTGATTCCCTAGCCGACTGGGGACAATTACTGAAAGAGGAAGACAAATGAAAAAAATCGCAGTAGATGCAATGGGTGGCGATTACGCACCACAAGCTATTGTAGAGGGTGTTAATCAAGCACTAGCTGACTTTTCAGATATTGAAGTCCAACTTTACGGAGATGAAAGTAAAATCAAGCAATATCTAACAGCTACAGACCGGATCAGCATTATCCATACGGATGAGAAAATTGACTCAGACGATGAGCCTACAAAAGCCATCCGCAAGAAGAAAAATGCCAGCATGGTATTGGCAGCTAAGGCTGTCAAAGATGGAGAGGCAGATGCAGTTCTTTCTGCAGGAAATACAGGTGCCTTGTTGGCAGCGGGATTCTTCATCGTTGGTCGTATCAAAAATATTGATCGACCAGGTCTTATGTCAACCTTGCCAACTATTGATGGAAAAGGTTTTGACATGCTTGACCTTGGTGCCAATGCAGAAAATACCGCCCATCACCTTCATCAATATGCAGTCCTAGGCTCCTTCTATGCTAGAAATGTTCGTGGTATTGAAAAACCTCGTGTAGGTTTGCTTAATAACGGGACAGAGAGTAGCAAGGGAGATCCACTCCGCAAGGAAGCTTATGACCTATTAGTGGCTGACGAGAGTTTGAATTTCATCGGGAACGTGGAAGCACGTGATTTGATGGATGGTGTTGCTGATGTAGTCGTAACAGATGGTTTCACGGGAAACGCTGTGCTCAAAGCTATTGAAGGGACTGCTATGGGTATCATGGGCTTGCTCAAAAATGCTATTGTAGGTGGCGGTCTTAGAGCCAAGCTAGGTGCTTTCCTTCTTAAGGATAACCTCAGAGGTTTGAAAAAACAGCTCAACTATTCAGATGTTGGAGGTGCGGTCTTGTTTGGTGTTAAGGCGCCAGTAGTTAAGACTCATGGTTCAAGTGATGCCAAAGCTGTCTATAGCACAATACGCCAGATTCGTACCATGCTCGAGACAGATGTAGTTGCCCAAACTGCGCGTGAATTTTCAGAGGAATAAGGAGAATAATATGACAGATCAACAAATTTTTGACCGTATCGTAACCATCATTCAAGAGCGTCAAGGAGAAGACTTTGTCGTAACCGAAAACTTGAGCTTAAAGGATGATTTGGATGCTGATTCAGTAGATTTGATGGAATTTATTCTAACAGTTGAGGATGAATTTGGAATCGAAATTAGTGATGAAGAAATCGATCATCTCCAAAGTGTCGCAGACGTATTAGCAATCATTAAAAATAGAATATAAGAAAAAGCAACATGCTGGCCATGTTGCTTTTTTGATTGTGTGGAGTTTGAATGATTATGGTCTGGTTATCTAAATAGTCTGATTTGATTTTTTTCTAAACGTTTTAGAACGAAGAATACGTTTACGTTCGTAAAACATTTGATTTCTGCTTTTTTTTGTGTTAGAATGAGGCCAAGTAATACGAAAGGCGAATGATAAAATGTCCATTAAACTTATTTATACGGGAAAAGCTAAAGATATCTATACTACAGAAGACGAACATGTAATTAGGTCCGTTTATAAGGACCAGGCTACCATGCTGAATGGTGCTCGTAAAGAGACCATCGAAGGCAAAGGTGTGCTCAATAATCAGATTTCGTCTCTTATTTTTGAAAAATTGAATGCTGCGGGTGTGGCTACTCACTTTATCGAACGTATCTCTGATACCGAACAATTGAACAAGAAGGTTACCATCATTCCTTTGGAAGTTGTTCTTCGTAATGTGACTGCGGGTTCTTTCTCAAAACGTTTCGGTGTTGAAGAAGGTTTGGACTTGAAAACTCCAATCGTTGAATTTTACTACAAAAATGATGAGTTGGATGATCCATTTATCAATGATGAGCATGTCAAGTTCTTGGATATTGCCAATGATGAGCAAATTGCTTATATCAAGGAAGAAACGCGTCGTATCAATGAATTGTTGAAAGATTGGTTTGCACAAATTGGTCTTCGTTTGATTGACTTCAAATTGGAATTTGGTTTTGATAAGGATGGCAAGATTATCTTGGCAGATGAATTCTCACCAGACAACTGCCGCCTTTGGGATGCTGAAGGGCACCATATGGACAAGGATGTCTTCCGTCGTGATCTTGGTAGCTTGACAGATGTTTACAAGGTCGTTTTAGAAAAATTGCAGGGCTTGAAGTAAAGTTTTACTTGGTCGTCACTACAATCTTTAAGTAGAAATAGATAAAGGAACTAAAATGGATAAACGTATTTTCGTTGAGAAAAAAGCTGATTTTCGTGTCAAATCTGACTCTTTAGTAAAAGAATTACAGCATAATCTTCAGTTGAAAACTTTGAATGATCTTCGTATTGTTCAGGTTTATGATGTCTTTGATTTGGCAGAGGACTTGTTTGCACGTGCAGAAAAACATATCTTCTCTGAGCAAGTGACAGATTATGTCTTAGACGAAGCGACTGTGCAGGCAGATCTTGCTAATTATGCTTTCTTTGCTATTGAAAGCTTGCCGGGACAGTTCGACCAACGCGCGGCATCTTCACAAGAAGCTTTGCTGTTGTTGGGTAGTTCAAATGATGTAACGGTGAACACAGCACAATTGTACTTGGTTAACAAGGATATCGATGCGAATGAGTTGGAAGCTGTCAAAAACTATCTCTTGAACCCAGTGGATTCTCGTTTCAAAGATATCACTGTTGGTATTGCGAAACAGGATTTCTCTGAGTCCGACAAAACTATTCCAACTTTGGATTTCTTTGAAACTTATACAGCAGAAGATTTTGCACAGTATAAGGCAGAGCAAGGATTGGCCATGGAAGTGGACGACCTTCTCTTCATTCAAGATTACTTCAAGTCTATTGGTCGTGTGCCAACTGAGACTGAGCTTAAGGTTTTGGATACTTACTGGTCTGACCATTGCCGTCACACAACTTTTGAGACTGAGTTAAAAAATATCGACTTCTCAGCATCTAAATTTGAAAAACAATTGCAGGCGACTTATGACAAGTATATTGCCATGCGTGATGAGTTGGGACGTACAGAAAAACCTCAAACCTTGATGGATATGGCCACTATTTTTGGCCGTTATGAGCGTGCTAATGGTCGTTTGGATGACATGGAAGTGTCTGATGAAATCAATGCCTGCTCAGTTGAAATTGAAGTGGATGTCAATGGTGTGAAAGAACCATGGCTTCTCATGTTCAAGAACGAAACTCACAACCACCCAACGGAAATTGAACCATTTGGTGGAGCGGCTACTTGTATCGGTGGTGCCATTCGTGACCCATTGTCAGGGCGTTCCTACGTTTACCAAGCCATGCGTATCTCAGGTGCTGGTGATATTACAGCTCCAATTTCAGAAACTCGCGCTGGTAAATTGCCACAACAAGTGATTTCTAAAACAGCGGCTCACGGTTATTCTTCTTACGGTAACCAAATTGGTCTTGCAACAACTTATGTTCGTGAATACTTCCACCCAGGTTTCATTGCTAAGCGTATGGAGCTAGGTGCAGTTGTTGGTGCAGCTCCTAAGGAAAATGTGGTCCGTGAAAAACCTGAAGCAGGTGATGTGATTATCTTGCTCGGTGGTAAAACTGGACGTGACGGTGTTGGTGGTGCGACAGGTTCTTCTAAAGTTCAAACGGTTGAATCTGTTGAAACAGCAGGCGCTGAGGTTCAAAAAGGAAATGCCATTGAAGAACGTAAGATTCAACGTCTTTTCCGTAATGGGGACGTGACACGTCTGATCAAGAAATCAAATGACTTTGGTGCTGGTGGTGTCTGTGTAGCTATCGGTGAATTGGCAGATGGTCTTGAAATTGACCTGGACAAAGTGCCATTGAAATACCAAGGCTTGAACGGCACAGAAATTGCCATCTCTGAATCTCAAGAACGGATGGCCGTAGTGGTTCGTCCAGAAGATGTAGATGCCTTTGTTGCAGCATGTAATAAAGAAAATATTGATGCTGTTGTCGTAGCGACAGTGACTGAAAAACCAAATCTTGTCATGCACTGGAATGGTGAAACCATCGTTGATTTGGAACGTCGTTTCCTTGATACAAACGGTGTACGTGTGGTTGTAGATGCTAAGGTTGTTGACAAGGATGTCAAGCTTCCAGAAGAACGTCAAACATCTGCTGAAACCCTTGAAGCGGATACTCTTGAAGTCTTGGCTGACCTGAACCATGCCAGTCAAAAAGGGTTACAAACCATCTTTGATAGCTCAGTTGGACGTTCAACAGTCAATCACCCACTTGGTGGTCGCTATCAAATCACACCAACGGAAGCTTCTGTACAGAAATTGCCAGTCCAACATGGCGTGACAACAACTGCTTCTGTTATGGCGCAAGGATTCAACCCTTATGTAGCAGAATGGTCTCCATATCATGGCGCTGCTTATGCAGTCATCGAAGCAACAGCTCGTTTGGTTGCTGCTGGTGCAAACTGGTCTAAGGCTCGTTTCTCTTATCAAGAATACTTCGAGCGTATGGATAAACAAGCAGAGCGTTTTGGTCAACCAGTAGCTGCTCTCCTTGGATCAATCGAAGCCCAGATTCAACTTGGTTTACCATCTATCGGTGGTAAAGACTCTATGTCTGGTACCTTTGAAGAATTGACAGTACCACCAACCTTGGTTGCTTTTGGTGTCACAACTGCAGATAGTCGTAAGGTCCTTTCTCCAGAATTTAAAGCTGCTGGTGAAAACATCTATTACATCCCGGGTCAAGCTTTGGCCCAAGAAATTGATTTTGATCTTATCAAGTCTAACTTTGCTCAGTTTGAAGCTATTCAAGCAACCCACAAAGTGACAGCAGCATCGGCTGTCAAATATGGAGGTGTCCTTGAAGCACTTGCACTTGCAAGTTTTGGTAACCATATTGGTGCCACTGTAGCCCTTGAAAATCTTAAGACTGCCTTGACAGCTCAACTGGGTGGATTCGTCTTCACATCTCCGGAAGAGATTTCAGGTGTTGCCAAGATTGGACAAACAGCAGCTGACTTTACACTTACTGTCAACGATGTAACGCTTGATGGACACAAACTTGACAGTGCCTTCCAAGGTAAATTGGAAGAAGTTTACCCAACGGAATTTGCACAAGCAACTGAGTTGGAAGAAGTGCCTGCTGTAACATCAGATGCAGTTATCAAAGCTAAAGAAACAGTTGAGACACCAGTGGTTTACATCCCAGTATTCCCAGGTACTAACTCTGAGTACGATTCAGCTAAAGCCTTTGAAAAAGAAGGTGCAAAAGTCAACTTGGTACCATTTGTAACACTTAATGAAGAGGCTATTGTCAAGTCTGTTGACACTATGGTTGACAATATCGAAAAAGCTAACATTATCTTCTTTGCAGGTGGTTTCTCAGCAGCGGATGAACCAGATGGATCAGCTAAATTCATCGTCAACATCTTGCTCAATGAAAAAGTACGTGCAGCTATTGATAGCTTCATCGAAGGTGGTGGTTTGATTATCGGTATCTGTAACGGATTCCAAGCCCTTGTTAAATCAGGTCTTCTTCCATACGGTAACTTTGAAGATGCAAGTAGCACCAGTCCAACCCTCTTCTACAATGATGCTAACCAACACGTGGCCAAGATGGTTGAGACACGTATTGCCAACACCAACTCACCATGGCTTGCCGGAGTAGAAGTTAGTGACATCCATGCCATCCCAGTATCGCACGGTGAAGGGAAGTTTGTCGTGACAGCTGAGGAATTTGCAGAGCTTCGTGACAATGGTCAAATCTTTACCCAATATGTTGACTTTGATGGTAAACCAAGCATGGATTCTAAATACAATCCAAATGGTTCTGTTAATGCGATCGAAGGTATTACCAGCAAGAACGGTCAAATTATTGGTAAGATGGGTCACTCAGAACGTTTCGAAGACGGTCTCTTCCAAAATATTCCAGGAAATAAAGATCAACATCTCTTTGCGTCAGCGGTGCAATACTTTACTGGGAAATAAGATTTGCAGATTTTCTAATAGATAACTATCAGTAAATGTAAAATCAAGTAGATGTAACTTGCGATAATTGTAAATGATTTGTTGTTGTGAGTGAAACGAGCTTCTACCGTATCATTCCGTTGTAGTACTACTAAAGGAATGATACACAAATAAAAATTAGGTATATAAAATGACATACGAAGTAAAATCTCTTAATGAAGAATGTGGTGTTTTTGGTATCTGGGGCCACCCAGACGCTGCCAAATTGACCTATTTTGGACTCCATAGTCTTCAGCACCGTGGTCAGGAGGGGGCAGGGATCCTCTCCAATGATCATGGACAATTGAAGCGTCATCGAGATATGGGGCTTTTATCAGAAGTCTTCAAAAATCCTGCTAATTTGGATAAATTGACAGGAACTGGAGCTATTGGACACGTGCGTTATGCGACTGCGGGAGAAGCTTCTGTAGACAATATCCAACCTTTCCTCTTCCGTTTTCACGATATGCAGTTTGGTTTGGCTCACAATGGGAATCTGACCAATGCAGAATCTCTCAAGCAAGAATTGGAACAAAGAGGGGCAATCTTCAGTTCAACCTCTGATTCAGAAATCTTGGCTCACTTGATTCGTCGTAGCCACAATCCAAACCTGATGGGCAAAATCAAGGAAGCACTCAGTCTTGTCAAAGGTGGTTTCGCTTATCTCTTGATGTTTGAAGATAAGTTAATTGCAGCGCTTGATCCAAATGGTTTCCGTCCTCTGTCAATCGGGAAAATGGCGAATGGAGCAGTTGTCGTTTCCTCTGAAACCTGTGCCTTTGAAGTCATTGGTGCTGAGTGGATTCGTGACGTGAAACCAGGCGAGATTGTCATTATTGATGATAATGGCATCCAGTATGACAGCTATACAAACGATACTCAGTTGGCAATCTGTTCCATGGAGTATATCTACTTTGCCCGTCCTGACTCGAATATCCATGGTGTCAATGTCCATACGGCTCGTAAGAGAATGGGAGCTCAATTGGCACGTGAGTTCAAGCATGAAGCCGATATCGTAGTTGGTGTGCCAAATTCCTCACTCAGCGCAGCGATGGGCTTTGCGGAAGAATCAGGGTTGCCAAATGAAATGGGTCTTATCAAGAACCAATATACGCAACGGACATTTATCCAACCAACTCAAGAATTGCGTGAGCAAGGGGTTCGAATGAAATTGTCTGCCGTTTCTGGTGTCGTGAAAGGCAAACGTGTGGTCATGATTGATGACTCGATTGTGCGAGGAACAACATCTCGTCGTATTGTCCAACTTTTGAAAGAAGCAGGAGCGTCAGAAGTGCACGTTGCCATTGGGAGTCCTGCTCTTGCCTATCCATGTTTCTACGGGATTGATATCCAGACACGTCAGGAGTTGATTGCGGCCAATCATACCGTTGAGGAAACTTGCCAAATCATTGGTGCGGATAGCCTGACTTATCTTTCGATTGATGGCTTGATTGACTCTATTGGGATTGAAACAGATGCGCCAAATGGCGGTCTCTGTGTGGCTTACTTTGATGGGAAATATCCAACTCCTCTCTATGACTATGAAGAAGAATATCGTAGAAGTTTGGAAGAAAAAACGAGTTTTTACAAATAAAATTCCCCATTGAAGGAAAGGAAAAGGAATAAACAAATGACAAATAAAAATGCTTATGCGCAGTCTGGTGTGGACGTTGAAGCGGGTTATGAAGTTGTTGAACGTATCAAAAAACACGTGGCACGTACGGAGCGTGCAGGTGTTATGGGAGCTCTCGGTGGCTTCGGTGGTATGTTCGACCTTTCAAAAACAGGTGTCAAAGAGCCTGTTTTGATTTCAGGTACAGATGGTGTCGGTACTAAACTCATGCTTGCTATCAAGTACGACAAACACGATACCATCGGTCAAGACTGTGTGGCCATGTGTGTTAACGATATCATCGCTGCAGGTGCGGAGCCCCTTTACTTCCTTGACTATATCGCAACTGGTAAAAATGAACCAGCTAAATTAGAGCAAGTCGTTGCTGGTGTTGCAGAAGGTTGTGTGCAGGCTGGTGCAGCCCTTATCGGTGGCGAAACAGCTGAAATGCCTGGTATGTATGGTGAAGATGACTATGATTTGGCTGGGTTTGCTGTCGGTGTTGCAGAAAAATCTCAAATCATTGACGGTTCAAAAGTAGCTGAAGGGGATGTGATTCTTGGACTTGCTTCAAGCGGTATCCACTCAAATGGTTACTCACTTGTTCGTCGTGTCTTTGCAGATTACACAGGTGAGGAAGTTCTCCCAGAATTGGAAGGGAAGAAACTTAAAGACGTTCTTTTGGAACCAACTCGTATCTACGTCAAAGCAGCTTTGCCACTCATCAAAGAAGAATTGGTCAACGGAATTGCCCACATCACAGGTGGTGGTTTCATCGAAAATGTACCACGTATGTTCGCGGATGACTTGGCTGCTGAAATTGACGAAAGCAAAGTGCCAGTTCTTCCAATTTTCAAAGCTCTTGAAAAATATGGCCAAATCAAACACGAAGAAATGTTTGAAATCTTCAACATGGGAATTGGTCTCATGCTTGCGGTCAAACCAGAAAATGTGGAACGTGTCAAAGAACTTCTTGACGAACCTGTTTATGAAATTGGTCGGATTGTCAAGAAGACAGATGCAAGTGTGGTGATTAAATAATGACTAAAAGGCTTGCTGTTTTTGCCTCTGGTAACGGCTCAAACTTTCAGGTGATTGCAGAACAATTTCCAGTAGAATTTGTCTTTTCAGATCATCGGGATGCCTATGTACTTGAGCGTGCAAAGAATCTTGGGGTATTATCCTACGCTTTTGAACTCAAGGAGTTTGAAAACAAGGCAGACTATGAAGGAGCCATCGTCGAACTCTTGGATGAACACCAGATTGACCTCGTTTGTCTCGCAGGCTACATGAAAATCGTCGGGCCAGCCTTGTTAGCAGCTTATGAAGGTCGTATCATCAATATTCACCCGGCTTATCTCCCTGAATTTCCAGGTGCTCATGGCATTGAGGATGCTTGGAATGCAGGCGTTGCTGAGAGCGGTGTGACTATCCATTGGGTGGATTCTGGTGTTGATACTGGGAAGGTCATCAAACAAGTCCGAGTGCCCCGCCTTGAAGGGGATACCCTTGATACTTTCGAGACTCGCATCCACGAAACAGAGTACAAGCTCTATCCAGAAGTCTTGGATAGTTTGGGAGTTGCACGCAAATAAGGAAGTGCTAGAGCTGAAAGAAAATTTTCGACTGTAGCAGAGAAAGAACTTTTTTAAAAAAGGAAAAGAAAGAAAATGACTAAACGAGCACTTATTTCAGTCTCAGACAAAGCGGGCATTGTTGAATTTGCCCAAGAACTCAAAAAACTTGGTTGGGATATCATCTCGACAGGTGGGACCAAGGTTGCCCTTGACAATGCTGGGGTGGAGACCATTGCCATCGATGATGTGACTGGTTTCCCAGAAATGATGGACGGTCGTGTGAAGACTCTCCACCCAAATATCCACGGTGGTCTTCTTGCTCGTCGTGACCTCGATAGTCACCTAGAGGCTGCTAAGGACAACAAGATTGAATTAATCGACCTTGTTGTGGTCAACCTTTACCCATTCAAGGAAACGATTCTTAAACCAGATGTGACTTACGCTGACGCGGTGGAGAACATTGATATCGGTGGACCATCCATGCTTCGTTCAGCAGCGAAAAACCACGCTAGCGTAACAGTTGTGGTAGATCCTGCTGACTATGCTGTTGTGCTTGACGAATTGGTAGCCAACGGCGAAACCTCTTATGAGACTCGCCAACGTTTGGCAGCAAAAGTATTCCGTCACACAGCAGCCTATGATGCCTTGATCGCAGAATACTTCACAGCTCAAGTGGGTGAAACAAAACCTGAAAAACTTACTTTGACTTATGACCTTAAGCAACCAATGCGTTACGGTGAAAACCCTCAACAAGACGCAGACTTCTATCAAAAAGGTTTACCAACGGCTTACTCCATTGCATCAGCCAAACAGCTCAACGGTAAAGAATTGTCCTTCAACAATATCCGTGACGCTGATGCTGCTATCCGTATCATCCGTGACTTCAAAGATCGTCCAACTGTTGTGGCTCTCAAACACATGAACCCATGTGGTATCGGTCAAGCTGACGACATAGAAACTGCTTGGGACTACGCTTATGAGTCTGACCCAGTGTCTATCTTTGGTGGTATTGTCGTTCTCAACCGTGAAGTAGATGCTGCGACAGCACAAAAAATGCACGGTGTTTTCCTTGAAATCATCATTGCACCAAGCTATTCTGACGAAGCGCTTGAAATCTTGACAACTAAGAAGAAAAACTTGCGCATCCTAGCCTTGCCATTTGATGCTCAAGACGCTAGCGAAGCAGAAGCAGAATACACAGGTGTTGTTGGTGGTCTTCTCGTTCAAAACCAAGACGTTGTTAAAGAAAGTCCAGCTGACTGGCAAGTGGTTACCAAACGCCAACCAACTGAGACAGAAGCGACTGCTCTTGAATTCGCTTGGAAGGCTATCAAGTACGTCAAATCAAATGGTATCATCGTGACTAACGACCACATGACACTTGGCGTTGGCCCTGGTCAAACCAACCGTGTGGCTTCCGTACGTATTGCGATTGACCAAGCCAAAGACCGTCTTGACGGCGCTGTGCTTGCTTCCGATGCCTTTTTCCCATTTGCGGATAACGTGGAAGAAATCGCCAAAGCAGGTATTAAGGCCATCATCCAGCCTGGAGGATCAGTCCGTGACCAAGAGTCTATCGAAGCTGCTGATAAATACGGCTTGACTATGGTCTTCACAGGCGTGAGACATTTTAGACATTAAGAAAATAAAAGGGAAGAAAACAGTTTCTTTCCTTTTTTTACTTCAAAAGCGAAATGAAACAAGATTAAAACGAACGTTTATGGTATAATATTAGTAAATAATTCGCAAAAGAGGTTGAAAGATGAAGCTGTTAGTTGTCGGCTCGGGCGGTCGTGAACATGCCATTGCTAAGAAGTTGCTTGAGTCAAAAGACGTTGAAAAAGTCTTTGTAGCTCCTGGGAATGACGGGATGACTCTGGATGGTCTGGAATTGGTAGATATCTCTATTTCCGAACATTCTAAATTAATTGAGTTTGCAAGAGCCAACGATATAGCTTGGTCCTTTATCGGGCCAGATGATGCCCTTGCGGCTGGTATCGTGGATGATTTTAATAAAGCTGGTCTCAAGGCTTTTGGTCCGACTAAAGCTGCGGCTGAGCTTGAGTGGTCTAAGGATTTTGCTAAGGAAATCATGGTCAAATACGACGTTCCGACAGCAGCCTATGGAACCTTTTCAGATTTTGAGGAAGCCAAGGCTTATATCGAAGAGAAAGGCGCTCCAATCGTCGTCAAGGCAGACGGATTGGCCCTTGGGAAAGGTGTCGTCGTTGCGGAGACAGTTGAACAAGCTGTCGAAGCTGCTCACGAGCTGCTTTTGGATAATAAATTCGGTGATTCAGGTGCGCGTGTGGTCATCGAGGAATTCCTTGACGGGGAAGAGTTTTCTCTCTTTGCCTTTGTCAATGGGGACAAGTTCTACATAATGCCAACGGCTCAGGACCACAAACGTGCTTATGATGGGGACAAGGGCCCTAACACTGGTGGGATGGGTGCCTATGCGCCAGTTCCTCACTTGCCACAGAGTGTGGTTGACACGGCGGTTGACACTATTGTCAAGCCAGTTCTTGAAGGCATGATTAAAGAAGGCCGTCCGTACCTAGGTGTCCTTTACGCGGGGCTTATCTTGACAGCTGATGGACCGAAAGTCATCGAGTTCAACTCACGCTTCGGTGATCCTGAAACGCAAATCATCTTGCCTCGTTTGACAACTGACTTTGCGCAAAATATCACTGACATTTTGGATGGCAAAGAGCCAGCCATTACTTGGACGGACAAGGGTGTGACACTGGGTGTGGTTGTAGCATCAAACGGCTACCCACTCGCTTATGAGAAGGGTGTCAAGTTACCAGCCAAGACAGATGGCGACATCATCACTTACTATGCTGGTGCTAAATTCGCTGAAAATGGCCAAGATCTCCTCTCAAACGGAGGACGTGTTTACATGCTTGTCACAACAGCAGACACCGTCAAAGACGGCCAAAATATTATCTACAACGAACTCAACAAACAAAACACAGAAGGCCTCTTTTATCGTACGGATATCGGTAGCAAGGCGAATAAATAAATTTTAAAAGCGACGCAGTCGCCAAACCCGATAATGGTCGCTTAATTTGCGAGCATTAGCGAGCTAATGAGCGACAATCACCACTGTTGTGAAAAAACGATTGGCTAAAAAAGCCAATCGTTTAGGGAAATCGGAAGACCTTGGGCTTCCGATTTAGGCATGAGACACCTTTGGTGGCTGCTGCCGTCCCTCACAACTTAAGGTGATTGAAAAAAGAAAGGAAAGAAAAGGAAAATTATGACTAAACCAGTAATTTCCATTATCATGGGATCAAAATCCGACTGGGCAACCATGCTAAAAACCGCCGAAGTTCTCGATCGCTTCGGTGTAGCCTACGAAAAGAAAGTTGTCTCTGCCCACCGTACACCAGACCTCATGTTCAAACATGCCGAGGAAGCACGGAGTCGCGGTATCAAGGTCATTATTGCAGGTGCGGGTGGCGCAGCCCACTTGCCAGGGATGGTAGCAGCCAAGACTACACTTCCAGTCATCGGGGTACCTGTCAAATCACGTGCCCTTAGCGGTGTGGATTCTCTCTACTCTATCGTTCAGATGCCAGGTGGGGTGCCTGTCGCAACCATGGCGATCGGTGAAGCAGGTGCGACTAACGCGGCCCTCTTTGCCCTCCGTCTCCTCTCAGTAGAGGATCAGGCTATCGCAACAGCTTTGGCAGATTTCGCAGAAGAGCAAGGAAAAATCGCAGAGGAGTCTACAAATGAGCTCATCTAAAACAATCGGAATTATTGGTGGCGGTCAGCTTGGTCAGATGATGGCCATTTCTGCTATCTATATGGGTCACAAGGTTATCGCGCTGGATCCTGTAGCGGATTGTCCGGCCTCTCGCGTAGCGGAAATCATCGTGGCTCCCTATAACGATGTGAACGCCCTTCGTCAGTTGGCAGACCGATGTGATGTTCTCACTTATGAATTTGAAAATGTGGACGCCGATGGTCTTGATGCTGTTATCAATGATGAGCAACTCCCCCAAGGAACGGACTTGCTCCGCATTTCTCAAAATCGCATTTTTGAAAAGGACTTTCTCTCAAACAAGGCCAAAGTCACCGTTGCACCTTACAAGGTTGTGACCTCAAGTCAAGACTTGGCAGATATCGACCTATCGAAAAACTATGTCCTCAAGACGGCGACCGGTGGTTACGATGGCCATGGTCAGAAGGTCATTCGTTCGGAAGCAGACTTGGAAGAAGCCTATGCACTAGCTGATTCAGCAGACTGTGTCTTGGAAGAATTTGTCAACTTTGACCTTGAGATTTCTGTCATCGTGTCAGGAAATGGCAAGGATGTGACGGTTTTCCCAGTTCAGGAAAATATCCACCGCAACAATATCCTGTCTAAAACCATTGTGCCTGCTCGCATTTCTGATAGTTTGGCTGAAAAAGCAAAAGAAATGGCCGTGCGAATCGCTGAACAACTCAAGCTGTCTGGAACGCTTTGTGTAGAAATGTTTGCGACGGCTGATGATATTATTGTCAACGAAATTGCCCCACGTCCACATAACTCAGGGCACTACTCGATTGAAGCCTGTGACTTCTCACAGTTTGATACCCATATTCTCGGTGTTCTAGGAGCGCCACTCCCAGCAATCAACCTTCATGCGCCAGCTGTCATGCTCAATGTCCTCGGCCAACACGTCGAGGTCGCTGAAACATATGTGACAGAAAATCCAAGCGCTCACCTCCACTTATATGGTAAACTAGAAGCAAAGCACAACCGCAAAATGGGACATGTGACTTTGTTTAGTGATGTGCCTGACAATGTGGCTGAGTTTGGGAAAGGGATTGATTTTTAATTTATGAATCTTACCTATTGTGTCGAAAAGTGGAGTTTTTAGGAATATTAATGAATTGAGGTAGAGTACTATGAAATGTGCAAACTGTGGTAATACTGATAGTAATAGATTGTGGGATGAAGGTGATACATTCTACTGCTCAAAGTGTGCGCACCGAACACTTTATGCAACAGGTGAGGATGACTTAGTGGAATGTCCATGTTGTCATAAAATGAGGGATAGAAAAGCATTTTATTGTAGAAATTGTAATGATACTTGGTAGGGAATTATAAGAAATCTCAATTGTTTATTTGCAAGTGTATGACAAACAAGAAAAAACACAACCACAAAATGGGTGTGTGAACTTGTTTAGTAATGAGACATACGAGGTTTTGAGGGGATAAGGTAGGAGCTGCAAAATGAGAGAGTTAGCTTTAAAGAACGATAAACTCATTGAGGAAGAGAAAAATAGTAATCAACTTGATATTAGATTTTCTCGAAATAAAAGTAAGATGTTTGAAAAAGTTGGGAATTATTTTACAACGATCATTAACTCCTATAATGAAGTGAAACAGAATATTGATCCTAAAGAAATATATGTTGTTAAATTTACTCAAGAACAGCTAAACAAATTTAATAGTGGAGATATTAATTTTCAAAAAACGGCTGATATGGAGTCTTTATTACCAAATTTTGTATCAAAAGGGACTAATAACGATATTGTTTCATTGGCTAGACTGGAAAAAATTGTATTAGACAATCCTGAAGCTTTACAAAATGTCATGACAAATGTAAATCGGTTGGTTGAAGCTCAAAAAGTAGATGAACTGGAGTTATTACTGTCAGAAGTAAAACAGATTTCTTTAGATATTAAACAAGGTCAAAAAGATGATAGGCGGTCCAAAATATTGGGTGCAGAAAGTACAATAGAGCAAGCTTTATTAATGAGCGATGAAAATCCTCAAAAAGAGCATCTGTTATTGAATGCGATTAATCAGTTAAACGAAGGGCAAGCATCTATTATAAAAGAATTTGAAGGAGTTGTGGCTAAAAATTTATCCATCCCCCAAAATAATTTTATATTGTTATTAAAATCAGCTTTGGATAACAATTTTAATGAGAGCGTCTCAGATAGCTTTGCAGAATTAAATGACCAATTCTCATATATTGTAAAGGCAAGTGATTTACTAGCTAAAATATACACAGTGACAGGAAACAATGGATTAATTGACACTGTTTATGCACCTATCAAGACCTTAATACACGATAACCATGAGTATGTCTCAAAATTGGTAGAATTGCAGGACATAAGTATTGAGGAGCAAAGGCGGTTAAAATGGTGTATTGAGCCGATTGATTTTATTGGAAAAATTGGAGCAACTGAATTGTCAGATGATGATATTATTACAATTGAATTTTCAGGTCAGGAATTATTAAAGGGAGTAGAAAATGGATAGAAACCAAGCACATAAGATTGGGAAAATTATAAATAAGCCTGTTAAATTTGTAAAGGAAAATGCAGGGAAAACGGCAACAGTACTTACTGCAGTTGTTTCAGTAGTTGCATTTATTGACGGCAGAAAAAAATAGAATTACTGTCATATATAGAATTAGATTTGGATAAAAGACTACATTTTAAATTGAAAGGTAGGAGAATAATCTTATCATGTTAGAAAATCTCAAAGACTTAAAAAATGATATGGTGGCAAAGCAATGGACTATCTGTAGTTTTATCTTTATCTATAAAAGAGTAGAGTATATCGTCCTTGTAAAGCGATTTGTTGGTAGGGAGCAAAGGATTGAAAAGTACGCATCAGTGAAGCTACATTTTATAGAAGCTGATAATTTAGTCCATGAGTTACAAGTTGAGGCAAATAATCAAAGATTGTTCGTAGAAGCTAGAATTTTAAGAGAATTTTTTGGAATTGAGTATGGTGATAATTTAGGTGATATACTAAAGCAATTCACAAATCAATTAGGTGATTCAGTACCAAAAAAAGTTCCTGAACAAAGAACGGATAATGAACAAGTAGCTTTAGTAAGTTCTCTAAGTAAGAGTGACGCAGAGAATCCGAATAAAATTTATTGTTATGGTGTAAAAAGAAATTCAAACGGGGGACAACGAAGTGAGTTTAATTCAGATAAAACCAAATTGTTGCGACCAAATTTGTTTAGATATTTTGAAACTGACACTAGTATCAGTTTCTGCTATAGTGATGATATCAATAAAGAAAATAATGATTCTGAAATTTTAAGAAAATTTGGTGAGATTAAATAGACATAGTTTTGTATTGACTGGTAATTTGTGATAAATATAATAGAAAACAACAATTATATTTTTGCAAATAACTATGATTACCTAATTATTCAACATTTAGAAAGTTATCTTGAGACTTTAGGCTCAAGATTTAGTCATGAGATTTCGAAGGAAGTTGCTGACATTCGTCTCGCTTAAGTGAAACATCAGAAGAAAGGAAAATAAAATATGATTGAAAGATATAGCCGCCCCGAAATGGCGAACATTTGGAGTGAAGAAAATAAATACCGTGCTTGGCTTGAGGTGGAAATCTTGGCTGACGAGGCATGGGCTGAATTGGGGGAAATCCCTAAGGAAGATGTGGCTTTGATTCGCGAGAAGGCGGACTTTGACATCGACCGTATTTTGGAGATTGAGCAGGAGACTCGTCACGATGTGGTGGCTTTCACTCGTGCGGTTTCTGAGACGCTTGGTGAAGAACGCAAGTGGGTCCACTATGGTTTGACTTCTACTGACGTAGTCGATACTGCCTACGGTTACCTCTACAAACAAGCCAACGATATCATCCGCAAGGATCTTGAAAACTTCCTTAACATCATCGCTGACAAAGCCAAAGAACACAAGTTCACCATCATGATGGGTCGTACTCATGGTGTGCACGCTGAACCTACAACTTTTGGTCTTAAGTTGGCAACTTGGTACAGCGAAATGAAACGTAACATCGAGCGTTTCGAGCATGCAGCAGCTGGCGTAGAAGCTGGTAAGATTTCTGGTGCGGTGGGTAACTTTGCCAACATCCCGCCATTCGTTGAAAAATACGTCTGCGACAAACTTGGTATCCGTGCCCAAGAAATCTCTACACAGGTCCTTCCTCGTGACCTTCATGCTGAGTATTTTGCAGTTCTTGCGAGCATCGCAACTTCTATCGAGCGGATGGCGACAGAGATTCGTGGTTTGCAAAAATCAGAACAACGCGAAGTGGAAGAGTTCTTTGCTAAAGGTCAAAAAGGATCTTCAGCCATGCCTCACAAACGTAACCCTATCGGTTCTGAAAACATGACAGGTCTTGCGCGTGTGATCCGTGGTCACATGGTAACAGCTTATGAAAACGTAGCCCTTTGGCACGAACGTGATATCTCTCACTCATCAGCCGAGCGCATCATTGCACCAGACACAACCATCTTGATCGACTACATGCTTAACCGTTTTGGAAACATCGTTAAGAACTTGACAGTCTTCCCGGAAAACATGATCCGCAACATGAACTCTACATTTGGTTTGATCTTCAGCCAACGTGCCATGCTTGCTTTGATTGAAAAAGGTATGACGCGTGAGCAAGCTTACGACCTTGTTCAACCAAAGACTGCCCAATCATGGGACAACCAAGTAGACTTCAAACCACTTCTTGAAGCAGATCCAGAAGTAACTTCACGTCTCACTCAAGAAGAAATCGACGAAATCTTCAACCCAACTTACTACACTAAACGAGTGGATGACATCTTCGAACGCATCGGTTTGGGTGACTAATTATAAAACAAAAAGCGAGATTATATCTCGCTTTTTGTTTGTACTTAATCTTTTTTCTTGCTAAGCCCATATGCTGTGAGAGCAGCCATGAGACCTGTAGCAATCAACCATTCTGAACCTTGGCTTCCTGTTTCAGGAAGTTTATTTTCTTTTGCTACAGGAGCTGTACCTTGAGGAAGTGCTTTGTTTTCCTCAGCAGGAACAGTTGCTGGAGCAAGTTCATTTGGAATTTCTAATTTTGGTTTTTCTTCTGCAACAGGAGCTGGCACATTTGGAATCTCTAATTTCGGTTTTTCTTCTACAATAGGAGCCGGTATATTTGGAATCTCTAGTGCTGGTTTTTCTTCCGCTACAGGAGCTAGTCCTTTTTCATCTCCCACATGCGTTACAGGAGTTCCGATTTCGATGATTTGAGTAACTGGTTCTTGAGCGACAACACTTGTAACCAATGTTTTAACTTCGCTTCCGTCAGCAGCAGTAGATACAGAATAGAAATGACTAAGACGTCCCTTAACGCCTTCGGTTACTACACGAGTTTCTCCCTTAGGTAAGGCATCAGTTTCACGAGTGATAGTTGTAAACGGAATTTCTTCGTCCTCGATGACAACACGTGGTTTTGCATCTGCCACAGGAGCAACTCCTTCTTCGTCTCCGACATGAGTGACAGGAGTTCCAACTTCAACAACTTGGTTGACAGCTTCTTTTGTGACTTTTTCTTCAAGAACTGTTTCGGTTTCTTTACCATTTTCAGTAGTAACTGAGACGTAGATTGTACGTTCGCCTTTGGCACCTTCAGTGACAACTTTTTCTTGTCCTGCTGGAAGGTTAGGATTTTCCTTCTTGACAGTCTCAAATGGAATTTCTTCCGTTCTTGTGATAAGCTCTGGTCGATTTTCAACGTTGGCAGCAACTTCATTTTCGTCAAGACTTCCTGAGTGAGTTGCAGCTGGTTTGAGGCCAAGTCTTGCAGCTTTAAGGTTGGCTACAAGCGTATCTAATTCAGCTTGTTTACTACGGTTGAGATTGTAGTTCAGAGCATCTTTTGCAGCCTTGAGAGCATCGAGGCTTTCTGTGCTATATCCTTCTAAGTTTTCAGGGATTTTAGCAAGTTCCTCACGTAGAGCCTTGTAGTCAGCACGGAAGTAGTCTTTGTTGTGGTCTGCAAAGGCAGTCATCAGTTCAAAGATTTCTTCTTCCTTGTACTCAGCTTGAGGTTTGTCCGCCCAGATGGCTAGCATACTACCAGTTGTTGGAAGATCGACTTCCGGATACTTGGTTGAAGCTAGTTGCTTGAATGGTACTTTTTCAGTATTTTCAATTGCTTTTGATAGAGGGTAGGCTTCGTCATTTTTATGATTGCCTAGAACATAGTACCAGTCTCCGTTAGTGTTAAGGATTTTGTAACCCTTACTTGCTAGATATTGAGGAGATGCAAGGTTGTAACCCCACCAGCCTTTAGACCAGTAAGAGATGATGACATCTTTATCAAACTCAACATCGTCATTATCATCGTAGTAGAAGCCATCGTTAAAGGCCATTGGCTGTAAGCCTTTTTCTTTAGCCATAGCAGCTAGACTATTTGAGTACTCAGCAAATTTACCATAGAGGCCATACCACTTGAGGTAGTACCAACCTTGAGCATTGGTAGCATCATTGGCATACTCATCTGTACCATAGTTAAAGATCTTAGTCTTACCTGCAAAGAAGTCCATGTACTTGCCAATAAGGGCTTTTGTAAAGTTCATTGCTTCTTCGTTTTCAAGGTCCATGGTTGTTTTTGAAACTTTATCAAAATTAGCTTGAGGGTTTGCGATGCCTAATTTTTCCATAGCGACAAGCATAGCATCCATGTGACCTGGGCTGTTGATAGCAGGGATGAGCCCGAGACCCTTATCTTTAGCATACTGGATAAGTTCAGTAATTTCAGCTTGGCTCAGAGTAGTTCCATTTGGATCATCGTAGTAAGCTTTTGTTCCTTCAATGATGGCATTTTTTACATCGTCGCTTGCATAGGTCTTGCCGTTTGCGGTGATCGTCATGTCATCCAAAAGGAAGCGAAGTCCGTCATTTCCAAGGAGGAGATGAATGTCAGAGTAACCAAGTTCGCTAGCCTTATCTACGATACGTTTGAGTTGATCTAAAGTAAAGTATTTACGGCCAGCATCGATAGAAATGACTTTATCTTTAGCAACTTTTTCAACTTCACGTTTAGCATCTTCTTCTTTTTGAGCTTCTGGAGTGAAGGTCAAGTTGCTAACGGCTTCTTGGAGTTTTGCAATCGCTTGGTCAATGCTATCTTGTTCAGCGCGACTAAGGTTGCTATCAAGAGAGCGAATAGCCTTTTCAGCTTCTTTAATAGCTGCTACGCTTTCGGCTGTATAGCGACTAAGGTCTGTTGGAACTTCTTTAAGAGCTTGTTCAGCAGACTCGTAGTCGGCAGCGAAATATTCAGCATTTGAGTTTGCGAATTGACGCATAAGCTTGAAGAGACGAGATGGAGAGTAGCGTGCAGATGGAGTATCGGCCCAAGCAGCTACCATACCACCGATAATAGGAATATCCGCACCTTCAGTTTTTGGAACAGAAGTAATCGGTGTGCTCTTAATACCGTTCAAACCTTGGTCCAGGTTATACCAACCTTGTCCGTCAGCATTACGACCGAGGACATAGTACCAAGCATCATTAGTATTGAGGATTTCATGTCCTTTTTCAACTAGTAATTTAGAAGAAGCAACATCGTAACCGCCCCAGCCACCAGTCCACATAGAGACGATGATATCTTTGTCAAAGGTGCCAAAAGTAGTGTCACTATTATAGTAGATACCATCATTAAAGGCCATTGGTTTCAGACCGTGAGACTTGACGATACGAGCTAGATCGTTAGCATAGGCGATGAATTTATCATAACCCTTATCTGGGAAGCCATCTTCTGGATACCATTTATAGGCTTGAAGCACACTCCATCCTTTGGCATCAGTAGCGTCATTAGCATACTCATCCAAACCGATGTTGAAGATTTCAGACTTGCCAGCAAAGTAAGCAGCGTATTTATCAATCAAAGCTTTTGTGAAGGCAACTGCTTTTTCATTATCAAGGTCAACAGTACGTGCAGATTCTTTACCAAAGTAGTTGAAGTTAGGTTTTTCAATGCCAAGTTCTTTCATGGCGTTGAGGATAGCATCCATATGACCTGGGCTATTGACTGTTGGGATAAGTCCAATTCCTTTATCCTTAGCATAACTAATCAAGTCGGTCATTTCACTTTCGGTTAAATGATTACCGTTTGGATCGTTGTAATAGGCATTGGTTCCATTTTCAACAGCATGTTTGACATCGTCACTTGCGTAAGTTTTGTCTCCTACAGTTAGGGACATATCATCAAGCATAAAGCGCAAGCCGTCATTTCCAACGAGGAGATGAAGGTCAGTGTAGCCGTAGTGTTTTGCCTTGTCGATGATTTCTTTCAGTTGGTCTGGAGAGAAGTATTTACGTCCAGCATCAATTGAGACGATTTTCTTTTTAGCCAGTTTTTCATTTACTTGAGCTGCTCGTTCTGTAGCGACTGCGGGTGCTTCGACCTTAGCAACTTCTTTGTTTTCTACCTTTTCTGGTTCTGACTGCTTAGCTTCTTCAGTTACTTCTGGTTTTGTTGGAGTTTCTTTGGTTGCAACAGTTTTTTCTACGACAGGTGCAGGAGCAACTTCAACTTTTGGAGCTTCAATAGTTGTTGCCGGAGCGGTTGGAGTAGCATTTTCTGTTGTTGGAGCAGTCTCGAGTTTTTCTTCACTCGTTGGTGGAGTGACTTCTCCAGTGGTTTGGACAGCAGGCTGATTTTCTGTTGGAGCAGGTACGACTCCGTCAGCAGCAACAGCTTGAGCCTGAAAGGCAAAGCCGATCAATACAGAAGCTGCTCCGATTGCATATTTACGAATAGAGAAGCGCTGTTTATTTTCTGGTTTCATTAAAAAACCTCCCCTTTTATGTTTTTGATAGCGTTTTCACATACTAACTCTATTGTATGTTCTAACTAAAATAAAGTCAAGTTTTTGAGGAAATTACTATAAAAAATAGAATAATTTATAAATTAAGATATATTTTTCTGGCTTTGACTATTTTTTAGTAAAAAAGGTTACTAATTATAGAATTGCTTGAAATGCTATTCTCTGAAAAGAGAGGCGGTGATATAATGGGTATATAAAAACCCTGAGACAGTTGCCTCAGGTTTTTTAAAATTAGTGATCACTGTTACGAGAGATGAATTTAATTTTGTAGAAATCAGAACGTTTATAAGTTTCGATGTATTCCAAAACTTGACCAGTTGCTTCAAGCTGAGTTGTCTTCGTTTGGAAAACAGTTGGGAATTTAGTGTCGATTCCTAGGATAGAAGCGGCATGTTTTGGAGTTGGAAATACAATTTCGTTAATTTCTTCAAAATGCTCGTCATTCATGTGAATGTGGTAGTCCAATTTGAAACGATTATAGATAGAACTATAGTACTCAAGATTTGGATAGTTGGCATTGATGTATTGTTCAGGAATATATGAACTGTGATAGATATAGATAACGCCATTTGTTTCACGAATACGTTCGATCTTGTAATAGAACTGATCGCCACGTAGGCCGAGTTTTTCTAAGTATTTAAGATCGTTCCCGCGTTCGATAGAAAGAACAGTTACTTTATCATCTTTTGTTTCGAAGATTTCTACATCAGAAAATTCAACGAGTTTATGTTTACGTGCACGAGCCACGAAAGTTCCCTTTCCTTGTTGGCGGACGATATATCCGTCTTTAGCAAGGTCATTCAAGGCACGGACTACTGTGATTGAACTAACATCATACATGGAAATCAATTCTGCTTCAGTGTAGAACTTGTCTCCACTAGCGAATTGGCCAGAAATGATCTTATTTTTCAATTCATCTTTAATGTATTGATACTTTGGAATTGCCATATTTTCACCTCATTTTTTCCTTCTCCATTTATCATTTTAACATAAATTCTTAAAAATAGCTGAATAGCACTAAAAAAAATTAAAATATCAGGATAAGAAATTAGAATACATATAAATAATTCGTGTTTTGCTCCTTGTTTTAGTTAGTTATTCAGAATGCTGATTTTATGGGATTTGTGGAGATTTTTAGAAAAGATTCAGTAAAAAAATAGAAAAATTTTAAAGAAAATTTCAAAAACTATTGACATTATTCCCCGATTGGTTTATAGTTGATATAACAATAAATGAAAGCGCAAACTTTTCGCTTTTAGGGGAGGAAGAATGGCAAGATTTGAAATTAAAGATGATTTCTATCTGGATGGGAAACCATTCAAGATTTTGTCTGGGGCCATTCATTATTTTAGAGTTCCTGCGGAAGATTGGCATCATTCATTGTACAACCTCAAAGCATTAGGCTTCAATACAGTTGAGACTTACGTCGCTTGGAACATGCATGAACCTGTTGAAGGACACTTTAATTTTGAAGGTGCTCTTGATTTAGAGAGATTTCTTCAAACTGCACAAGATTTGGGCTTATATGCAATTGTACGTCCTTCTCCATTTATCTGTGCAGAGTGGGAATTCGGTGGTTTACCAGCATGGCTCTTGACCAAGGATATGAGAATTCGGTCATCTGACCCGGCTTTCATTGACATGGTTGGTCGCTACTATAATCAGTTGCTTCCACGTCTAGTTCCGAGATTATTGGAAAACGGTGGGAACATTCTCATGATGCAAGTAGAAAATGAGTACGGATCCTATGGCGAGGACAAGACCTACTTGAGGGAAATTCGACGTTTGATGGAAGAACGAGCAGTTACTTGTCCGCTTTTCACATCAGATGGACCATGGCGAGCAACTCTTAAGGCTGGAACCTTAATTGAGGATGATCTCTTTGTGACAGGGAACTTTGGTTCCAAGGCTACTTATAATTTCTCACAGATGCAAGAATTCTTTGATGAGCACGGCAAGAAATGGCCACTCATGTGTATGGAATTCTGGGATGGCTGGTTTAATCGATGGAAAGAACCAATCATCAAGCGTGAACCTGAGGAATTAGCAGAAGCTGTCCACGAGGTTTTAGAGCAAGGCTCTATTAACCTTTACATGTTCCACGGTGGAACGAACTTTGGTTTTATGAATGGTTGTTCAGCTCGAGGAACCATTGATTTACCACAAGTAACATCTTATGATTATGACGCTCTTCTTGATGAAGCTGGAAACCCAACTGCTAAATATTTTGCAGTGAAAGAAATGATGGCGACTTACTATCCTGAGTATCCGCAATCTGAACCGCTTTACAAAGAGAGTATGGAAGTTGAAAACATTCCACTGGTCGAGAAAGTTTCTCTTTTCGAAACCTTGGATAGCCTGACAAGTCCGATTGAAAGTCTCTACCCTAAGAAAATGGAAGAGCTGGGACAAGGTTACGGCTACCTACTCTATCGTACGGAAGCAAGTTGGGATGCGGATGAAGAACGCATTCGAATCATTGACGGACGCGATAGAGCTCAACTCTTTATCGATGGTAAATGGGTGGCAACACAGTACCAAACAGAAATCGGTGAAGATATCTTTTATCAAGGTAAAAAGAAAACGCTCTCTAGATTTGACATCCTTATTGAAAATATGGGGCGTGTCAACTATGGACACAAATTCTTAGCAGATACACAGCGAAAAGGGATTCGCACAGGTGTTTGTAAAGATTTGCATTTCTTGCTCAACTGGAAGCAATATCCGCTTCCACTTGATAATCCCGAGAAGATTGATTTCTCTAAGGGATGGACAGAAGGGCAACCTGCCTTTTACGCTTATGACTTTGAAGTTGAGGCGCCAAAGGATACCTACTTAGACTTATCTGAGTTTGGTAAAGGGATTGCCTTTGTCAATGGTCATCATCTAGGACGCTTCTGGAACGTTGGTCCGACCCTATCGCTTTATATTCCGCATAGCTATCTCAAGGAAGGTGCTAACCGCATCATTATCTTTGAAACAGAAGGGGAGTATAAAGAACACATACATTTAACTCGTAAACCTACACTAAAACACATAAAGGGGGAAAACTTATGACAATTGTAGGATGCCGTATCGATGGGCGCTTAATTCACGGACAAGTCGCAAACCTTTGGTCTGCTAAACTTAATGTTTCACGTATCATGGTCGTTGACAATGAAGTTGTGAACAACGACGTTGAAAAAAGCGGCTTGAAACTTGCAACACCACCAGGTGTAAAACTTAGTATTTTACCAGTTGATAAAGCAGCAGCGAATATCCTTGCTGGTAAATATGATAGCCAACGTCTCTTTATCGTGGCTCGTAAACCAGACCGTTTTCTTGGTTTGGTAGAAGCAGGTGTTCCGCTTGAAACTCTCAATGTCGGCAATATGTCGCAAACACCAGAAACACGTGCTATCACTCGTTCTATCAACGTAGTTGATAAAGACGTGGAAGATTTCCGCAAATTGGCGGAAAAAGGTGTTAAACTTACTGCTCAAATGGTTCCAAATGATCCAGTTTCAGACTTTTTGAGCTTATTAAAATAGGAAAAAATTTTTAGGAGGTCATTGTTATGATACAATGGTGGCAAATTTTACTTCTCACTTTGTACTCAGCTTATCAAATCTGTGATGAGTTGACGATCGTTTCTTCTGCAGGTTCGCCTGTATTCGCTGGTTTCATTACTGGTTTAGTCATGGGAGATTTGACAACTGGTTTGTTTATCGGTGGTAGCTTGCAGTTGTTCGTACTTGGGGTAGGTACCTTCGGTGGTGCTTCTCGTATCGACGCAACTTCTGGTGCGGTTCTTGCGACTGCTTTCTCAGTTTCACAAGGAATCGAAACAGACCTTGCGATCACTACAATCGCTGTACCAGTAGCAGCACTTTTGACTTACTTCGACGTACTTGGTCGTATGACTACAACATTCTTCGCTCACCGTATTGATGCTGCGATCGAACGCTTTGACTATAAAGGAATCGAACGTAACTATCTTCTTGGTGCAGTTCCTTGGGCTCTATCTCGTGCCCTTCCAGTATTCTTCGCCCTTGCTTTCGGTGGAGAATTCGTACAAGGTGTTGTAAACCTTGTTAAAGAATACCAATGGGTTGCAGACGGTTTGACTCTTGCAGGTCGTATGCTTCCAGGTCTTGGATTCGCTATCTTGCTTCGTTACCTTCCAGTTAAACGTAACCTTCACTACCTTGCTATGGGATTCGGTTTGACAGCTATGTTGACTGTACTTTACTCAAACGTAACAAGTCTTGGTGGAGCAGTTGCTGGAATCATTGGCACTCTTCCTGCTGAAGTTGCTGAAAAAATTGGCTTTGTTAACAACTTCAAAGGATTGTCTATGATCGGTATCTCTATCGTGGGTATCTTCCTTGCAGTTGTTCACTTCAAGAACAGCCAAAAAGTTGCTGTAGCAGCACCTTCTACACCATCAGAAAGTGGGGAAATTGAAGATGACGAATTCTAATTACAAATTAACAAAAGAAGATTTTAATCAAATTAACAAACGTAGCTTGTTCACTTTCCAATTGGGATGGAACTACGAACGTATGCAAGCATCAGGTTACCTTTACATGATCTTGCCACAATTGCGTAAAATGTATGGAGATGGAACTCCTGAGTTGAAAGAAATGATGAAAGTTCATACTCAATTCTTCAACACTTCACCATTCTTCCACACAATCATCGCTGGTTTTGACCTTGCCATGGAAGAAAAAGATGGCGTTGCCTCAAAAGACGCGGTTAACGGTATCAAGACAGGTTTGATGGGACCATTCGCTCCTCTTGGAGATACAATCTTTGGTTCACTTGTACCTGCTATCATGGGATCTATCGCTGCAACAATGGCTATCGCTGGTCAACCTTGGGGTATCTTCCTTTGGATCGCAGTTGCAGTAGCGTATGACATCTTCCGTTGGAAACAGTTGGAATTTGCATACAAAGAAGGGGTTAACCTTATCAACAACATGCAAAGTACTTTGACAGCTTTGATTGAAGCTGCATCTGTACTTGGTGTATTCATGATGGGTGCTCTTGTAGCAACAATGATCAACTTTGAAATTTCATACAAATTGCCAATCGGTGAAAAGATGATTGACTTCCAAGACATCTTGAACTCAATCTTCCCACGTTTGCTTCCAGCAATCTTCACTGCATTCATCTTCTGGTTGCTTGGTAAGAAAGGCATGAACTCTACAAAAGCTATCGGTATCATTATCGTGCTTGCCTTGGCTCTTTCTGCTCTTGGTAAATTTGCACTTGGAATGGGCGCATAATTTATGACTAAATCATTGATTTTAGTGAGTCACGGTCGTTTTTGTGAAGAACTTAAAGGTAGCACAGAAATGATTATGGGACCACAAGACAACATTCATGCGGTGGCTCTTCTTCCAGAAGATGGACCAGAAGAATTTACTGCAAAATTTGAAGCTGCTATTGAAGGATTGGATGATTTCCTAGTCTTTGCAGATCTTCTTGGTGGAACACCATGTAACGTGGTGAGCCGTCTGATTATGGAAGGTCGTGACATTGAACTTTATGCAGGAATGAACCTTCCAATGGTTATTGAATTTATCAATGCAAGCCTAACAGGCATTGATGCGGACTATAAGAGTCGTGCTTCAGAAAGCATTGTGAAAGTTAATGATTTATTGGCTAGCTTCGATGACGATGAAGATGAATAAGATGTCAAAAACCATCTTATAAAAAATATACATGGGAATGGGAGCGACTCCCATTCCCATGTTTTCAATCATGAAACAATATTAGATTAGAGGTTTTCAATGCTAGATTATACAAAAGAAGATTTGCTTGAGTTGGGAGCAGAGATCACCACACGCGAAATTTACCAACAACCAGATGTTTGGAAGGAAGCTTTTGAATCCTATCAAGCCCGCCGTGATGAAATTGCCGCATTCTTGCAAGGGATTGCAGCTAAACATGACTACATCAAGGTTATCCTGACTGGTGCTGGAACTTCAGCTTATGTAGGCGACACCTTAGTTCCATACTTCAAGGAAGTCTATGACGAACGTAAATGGAATTTCAATGCTATTGCGACAACAGATATCGTTGCAAACCCACAAACTTATTTGAAAAAAGACGTGGCGACTGTTTTGGTATCATTTGCACGTAGTGGAAACTCACCTGAGAGTGTAGCAACAGTTGACTTGGCAAAAGCTTTAGTTGATGAGCTTTATCAAGTAACAATCACATGTGCGGCTGAAGGGAAATTAGCACTTCAAGCCCACGGTGATGATCGCAACCTCTTGCTCTTGCAACCAGCAGCTTCGAATGATGCAGGATTTGCAATGACATCAAGCTTTACTTCAATGATGTTGACAGCACTTTTGGTCTTCGATCCAACTGAATTTGCTGTTAAAGCTGAACGTTTTGAAGTGCTTTCTAGTCTTGCTCGTAAAGTTCTTGACAATGTGGCAGATGTGAAAGAATTGGTTGACCTAGACTTTAATCGAGTAATTTACTTAGGTACAGGTCCATTCTTCGGGCTTGCTCATGAGGCACAACTGAAAATTTTGGAATTGACTGCTGGTCAGGTTGCGACAATGTATGAAAGCCCAGTTGGCTTCCGTCATGGTCCAAAATCTCTTATCAATGAAGATACTGTAGTTTTAGTTTTTGGTACTACAACAGACTATACTCGTAAGTATGACTTAGACTTGGTTCGTGAAGTTGCAGGGGACCAAATCGCTCGTCGCGTTGTTCTCTTGAGTGATCAAGTCTTTGGACTTGAAAATGTTAAGGAAGTAGCACTTGGCTGTGGCGGAGTTTTGAATGACGTTTACCGTGTATTCCCTTATATTGTTTACGGACAGTTGTTTGCTCTTTTGACTTCACTTAAAGTTGGCAATAGACCAGATACACCATCACCTACAGGTACAGTAAACCGCGTCGTTCAAGGTGTCATTATTCACGAATTTAAATAATAAGGAGAGAAGGATGAAAGCATACACAGAACGTGTATTTGGGAAAGTTGATGACAAGGATGTTGTCGCTTATCGCTTTGAAACAGAAGCAGGTTACCAACTAGAAATCATGACCTATGGTGCAACGATTCTAGGCTATGTAACTCCTGATAAGGCTGGTAATTTTGCCAATGTTATCCTAGGCTTTGATGATTTTGACAGCTATGTAGGCAACAGTCCTAAACATGGAGCGAGTGTAGGTCCAGTTGCAGGTCGTATCGCAGGTGCGACATTTGAGCTTAATGGAAAAACCTATGAACTCGAAGTCAATAACGCAAGCAACTGTAACCACAGTGGCTCAACAGGTTGGGATTCTAGTTTGTTTGAGCTAGTCGAGGTGAGCGACCATGGTTTGACTCTTTACACAGAAAGAACAGACGGTACAGGAGGTTTCCCTGGGAATCTTAAAATCTGGATCAGCTACCACTTGGAAGAAAATGGTGCTTACGAAGTTAGCTATAAGGTGACGACGGACCAGGATACCTTGGTCAATCCGACCAACCATAGTTACTTTAACTTGTCTGGGGATTTCACTCAGACGGTTGACCGCCATGTTTTCCAATTGAACACTGAGGGTATCTATCCAATTGCTCCTGATGGTGTTCCAGCTAAAACTCCAGATGCTAATCGTGATGTGATCAAACATATTTACAATGGTGCCTTGTTGAAAGATATCTTTGCAGACGAAGATGAACAGATTCAACTCGTATCTGGATTGGACCATCCATTTGCTCTTCCTGCAGGACATGATAATGCTGGTTTCCTCTATGACCAAGGATCAGGTCGCTTCCTGCTCTTCAAGACAGAAGCACCTTGCTTTGTAGTCTACACAGCTAACTTTGTGGATGAGAGTGTCATTATCGCTGGTCAACCAATGATTCAACATAATGGGATTGCTCTTGAAGCACAGGCTTTGCCAGATGCTATTCATAGTGACCTGAAAGATCAAGTCATCCTCAAAGCAGGTGAAATTTTCACAAGCAAAACTCGTTACGAAATCGTTGTTAAATAATAAAAATTCTCTGAAGTCATAGGATTTCAGAGAATTTTTTATTATTATTCTTCATCTGGCGTGAGAATCATCGGAATGATGATTGGTTCACGTTCAGTATTTTCGTAAAGGAATGGTCGAATGGCGTTTACGATAGCACCGTTGACTGATTGGACGCTAGCATCCTTGTTTTTCAAAGCGATACGAATAGCATTGAAAAGGATGCGTTGACTTTGACGAATCAAGTCGCCAGATTCGCGCATGTAGACGAAACCACGACTAAGGATATCTGGTCCAGAAATAATCATTTGAGACTCAAAGTCTACCGTTGCGACAGCAAGTACAACACCATCTTCGGATAGGTCTCGGCGGTCTTTTAGGACTGCTGCTCCGATTTCACCGATCCGATTTCCATCGACGTAGATGTCTTGGGCATTGAAGTGACCTGCGATACGAGCAGAGTTTGCAGTAAGGGCAAGGACATCACCGTTGCTCATGATAAAGATATTGTCCTTCTCAACTCCAGTATCTACGGCAAGTCCAGCGTGGACTTTTTGCATGCGGTATTCACCGTGAACAGGCATGAAGTATTTTGGTTTGATGAGGCGGAGCATAAGTTTTTGCTCTTGCTGACCACCGTGTCCAGATGTATGGATGTTGTTAATCTTACCATGGATAACTTCAACACCAGCTTCAGAAATGATATTAATCAATTTGTTGACGCTAGTGGTGTTTCCTGGAATTGGGCTAGATGAGAAGATAACCGTATCACCAGGCTGGAGTTGCACCTGACGGTGGGTTCCGTTAGCGATACGAGAGAGAGCCGCCATAGGTTCACCCTGGCTACCCGTACAGAGGATAAGAATTTCACCCGCAGGGTAGTCTTTGATTTCATTTGGCTCGATAAAGGTTCCCTTAGGAGCCTTGATGTAACCAAGTTCAATCCCATTGACAATGGCTTTCTCCATAGAGCGCCCGAAGACAGCAATCTTACGACCTGTTTTAACAGCAGCATCAGTCGCTTGCTGGAGACGGAAGATATTTGAGGCAAAGGATGCAAAGATGATACGTCCTTCGATACCTTGGATAATCTTCATGATAGACTGGCCGACAACCTTCTCAGAGTTTGTAAAGGTTGGCACTTCAGCATTTGTCGAGTCAGAGAGTAAGCAAAGCACTCCGTCTTCACCTAGGGCTGCCATACGGTGCAAGTCTGCAGGTTCACCAACTGGTGTAAAGTCAAACTTGAAGTCACCCGTACAGACGATTTTCCCTTGAGGTGTATGGATGACGATACCCAAAGGTTCTGGGATAGAGTGAGTAGTTCTAAAGAAAGTTGCTTTAAGATTTTTAAAGGTCAACTCAGTGTTGTGGTTGATTTCGTGAAGTGTAGCATTGCGCAAAAGTCCATGCTCTTCGAGTTTTCCACGGATCAAAGCAAGGGCTAGTGGACCTGCATAGATAGGGATATTTGCTTGCTTGAGCAAGAACGGAATCCCACCGATATGGTCCTCGTGTCCGTGTGTAATCAAGAGAGCCTTGACGCGGTCGATATTTTCGACAATATAAGAGTAATCAGGGATAACGTAGTCGATACCAAGAAGATCATCCTCGGGAAATTTAATCCCTGCATCAACGATGATAATTTCGTCTTGGTATTCGATTCCGTATGTATTTTTACCGATTTCTCCTAGACCACCAATGGCAAAAACGCCCACTTCTTCTGGTTTAAGAGTATAGGCCATATTAGAACTCCGTAATTTCGAATGCGCCAGTTTCTTTTTCGTAGTCTAGCAATTTGTCTGACAAGAGCTCGATATATTCAACGTTGAATTCTGGACGGTTTTTTTCAACAAGTTCACGGGCAATGATACGTCCCTCAAGTTCTGAGTTAGCATCAATGTCTAAGTAAAGTGAGCGTGTTGTTTCACGACGTGGGCTACGGTCTTTTGTTTCTTGATAAAAAACTTTGTAAATCATGTGTTTCCTTTCTGTTTTCAGGTCAGCTGTATTCAAAAAATTACCAGCTTGAAGCTGTTTGTTTCTATTTCATTTTCTGCCTGTATTGACCTTGATTCGTTACAATTATCTCAATTATAACATAAAAAGGGGAATTAGTAAAAGCAGGAAACATGAAAGTAAGGAGCTTGAAATGCGTTTCATTTGACCTTGTATAAGTATTTGAAGACATAAGATGCAAGTGCTATAATAAAGTTAGAAAAGAGGTTTTTCCTTATGAAGGAGGGCAGGATATGTTTCAACTAGCCATTATTATTCGTCTTCTGGCCTTTGCGGTATTCGTTGCCTGTGTTTACGGAGGAAATGTTTTGTATACTCGGCTAGAGTATCGGAAAGCCAAACTCATTTGGAAGATTGGCTTCGTGACCCTTTATTCGTTTTTCCTTCTCCTGGTGACCTATGTGGTCTGGTTCGTATTTTACTTTGGTTTGAATACTTAAGTGCTTGTCCTGTCTGTTTGGCAGGACAATTTTGTTTCAAAACAAAGAAAATTCCCATGTGGCGGCTTTTGTAGTATAATAGTAAACAGACAAAAAGATAGGAATGTGTTATGAAAGTATTAGCTTTTGATACGTCCAGTAAGGCTCTGTCTCTAGCTATTTTAGAGGACAAGCAGCTTCTTGCTGAGACGACGATTAATATTAAGAAGAATCACAGTATTACCCTCATGCCTGCCATCGATTTTTTGATGACCAATCTAGATTTGACACCCAAAGATTTGGATCGAATCGTCGTGGCAGAGGGGCCTGGTAGCTATACAGGTTTGCGAATCGCAGTAGCCACTGCCAAGACCTTGGCTCATACCCTAAACATTGAGTTGGTTGGGATATCGAGCCTTCTAGCTCTGGTACCGAGCCAGCAGCAAGGTCTGGTTGTTCCCTTGATGGACGCACGTCGTAACAATGTTTATGCAGGTTTTTATGAACATGCTCAACCTGTCTTTCCAGAAGCGCATCTGTCCTTTGCGGAAGTCCTTGAGCAAGTCAAGGATGCTGACCAGGTAACCTTTGTCGGTGAAGTGGGTCCCTTTGTCGAGCAGATTCAAGAGCAATTACCACAGGCTAACTATCAAGAAACCTTACCAAATGTAGCGAATCTAGCTCTTTGGGCTTGGGATAAGGAAGCAGACTCTTTGCATGACTTTGTGCCAAATTACCTCAAGCGTGTAGAAGCTGAGGAAAATTGGCTTAAGAATCACGCCGAGTCTGACGAGTCTTACATTAAACGCCTATGATAGAAATCAAACGAATCCAACAGCAGCCTGATGTGGCACAAGCTATCTACGAAGTGATGACGGATGTTTATCCCGTCAGTCCTTGGACGTTGGAACAAATCCAAGCAGACCTGTCTCAAGACCAGACTTGGTATGCTCTAGCTTATGATGGGGAAGAAGTGATAGCTTTTCTAGCAATTCAGGAGAATCTTTTTGAAGCAGAAGTCCTGCAAATCGCTGTCAAGAAAGCCTATCAAGGACAGGGGGTAGCTTCAGCCTTGTTTGCGACATTGCAAACAGACAAGGAGATTTTCCTCGAAGTCAGAAAGTCTAATCAACGAGCGCAAGCATTTTACAAGAAAGAAAAAATGGCGGTCATCGCTGAGAGAAAGGCCTACTACCATAATCCAGTTGAGGATGCCATTATTATGAAGAGAGAAATAGATGAAGGATAGATATATTTTAGCATTTGAGACATCCTGTGATGAGACCAGTGTCGCCGTCCTGAAAAACGACGATGAGCTCTTGTCCAATGTCATTGCTAGTCAAATTGAGAGTCATAAACGTTTTGGTGGTGTGGTGCCAGAAGTGGCTAGCCGCCACCATGTTGAAGTCATCACAGCTTGTATCGAGGAAGCTCTGGCAGAGGCAGGGATTACCGAAGAGGACGTGACAGCTGTTGCTGTTACGTATGGACCAGGATTGGTCGGAGCCTTACTTGTTGGTTTGTCAGCTGCTAAGGCATTTGCTTGGGCTCATGGACTTCCTTTGATTCCTGTGAATCACATGGCTGGCCACCTCATGGCAGCTCAAAGTGTCGAACCTTTGGAATTTCCTTTGTTAGCTCTTTTAGTCAGCGGTGGACACACAGAGTTGGTCTATGTTTCTGAAGCTGGTGATTATAAGATTGTTGGTGAAACTCGTGATGATGCAGTTGGTGAAGCCTATGACAAGGTTGGACGTGTCATGGGCTTGACCTATCCAGCAGGTCGGGAGATTGACGAGTTAGCTCATCAAGGTCAGGATGTTTATGATTTCCCTCGAGCCATGATTAAGGAGGACAATCTGGAGTTTTCATTCTCAGGTTTGAAATCTGCCTTTATCAATCTTCACCACAATGCCGAGCAAAAGGGAGAAAGCTTGTCCAAGGAAGACCTATCTGCTTCCTTCCAAGCAGCAGTCATGGATATTCTCATGGCAAAAACCAAGAAAGCCCTGGAGAAATATCCTGTTAAAACCCTAGTCGTAGCTGGTGGTGTCGCAGCTAACAAAGGCCTCAGGGAACGCCTAGCATCAGAAATTACCGATGTCAAGGTTATCATTCCACCTCTACGACTTTGCGGAGACAATGCGGGAATGATTGCCTATGCTAGCGTTAGCGAGTGGAACAAAGAAAATTTTGCAGGCTTGGAGCTAAATGCCAAACCTAGCCTGGCTTTTGATACCATGGAATAGAGAGTTAGCCTAAGGTTAACTCTTTTATCTTGGACAAATGCCTGAGTTTTTTAGTATAGTAGAAATATGAGATTTAAAAAAACAATGAGTGTTGTGCTTGCTCTTGGAGCTTTATTGCTCTGTATGTCAGCTTGCCAGCATATTCCAAAGATACAATTGATTCTATTTGAGTCACTGTCATTCAATATGCCCCTCAAATCTCTTGAAAAAGTGTTTGGAGAAGCTGATGAAGTGATAGAAGAAACGGAAACCGCCTTTCGGGACACTTGGCATGCAAGGGATCCTTATTTCTATAAAACAGGCCGGCTTTTCTATCATTACGAAAATATTGCATTGAATGGTTATAAAGGTCGAGCGGATTTCACATTTTCAAAATCACATCGCTTGGAAGAAGTGACAGTTCATATTCCTGTAGCTTCAAAAATGGAGCAACAAGTAGCGCTCTACAATTTATCCCAGACTATAAAAAAAGAAATTGAAGCTCTTCCGACTATCAAATCCGTAACTACCGAGACAGTAGGATTATACGATGATGGCTATCGCTATAAAGTCAAATTGCAAGGCCAAAGGAGAGAACTCTGGGTTGATGTCTACCCGATAGAAGATGAATATACTGAAAAAAATGAAGGCTATAAGTATAGAATTCGAATTGATCAATTTCTCATGTATCCATAATGAACCATACTGTTCAGGGGCTGATACTTGCTATTAGTTTCAAATTCCAGACTGTTTTCTCCTCTTTGAATGTGTTATAATAATTTTTGCTGTGACTGTCTGGAAAGTAGTTGATGAAGTAATGAATAGTGAGGAGGTTTATGAAAGAAAAAGGATTTTGGGAGGGTGTACAAGCAGCTGTACCGACGGCTTTAGGTTATATCAGCATTGGTCTTGCTTGTGGCATTATCGGTTCCCCTTATGTAACCCCTGTAGAGATGGGCTTGATGAGCCTCTTTGTCTATGCTGGGAGCGCCCAGTTTGCCATGATAGCCTTGATAGCAGTTCAAGCACCTGTGGCAGCCATTGCTATGACGGTCTTTTTGATTAATCTGCGTCTCTTCTTGCTGAGTTTGCATGCGTCGACCTATTTCCGTCATACGAGCTTATGGCATAATATCGGAATGTCCAGTCTCTTGACCGATGAGACTTACGGGGTCTTGATGGGAGAGTTGGTTCATACGGATAAGGTCAACCCTATGTGGATGCATGGGAACAATCTTAATAGCTATGTAGCCTGGTTTGTTGGGACAGTAGTTGGGACAACCCTTGGTGGCCTTTTGCCAAATCCGGAAGTTTTTGGTCTAGATTTTGCCCTAGTGGGAATGTTTATCGGGATTTTCACTTCCCAGTTTCAGATTATGCAAAAACGGATTTCCTTACGCAATCTCTTCATCATTCTTGGAGTTGTTACTGTTTCCTTTTTTGTACTCTTGACAGTAGTATCTCAGTCGCTAGCTGTCCTGTTTGCGACCTTGCTAGGTTGTACCATGGGGGTGATTTTGGATGGTCGGTAAGTATATTTTAATGGCAATCGTCTTTTCTGGCTTGGTGACTTGGATTCCGAGAATGATTCCTTTCATCCTTGCTAAGTACAAGGGGTTGCCGCCCATTGTCGAACGCTTTTTGAAATTTCTCCCAGTTTCTATTATCTTCGCCTTGATTCTTTCAAGTGTAGTGACAGGAAAAATTGGAAGCTTCCCACAGATAAAGTGGTTAGACTTTCTAGCAGTTTTCCCAACAGCCTTTGTGGCCTTTCGTTACCGCAATCTGGTGGGGACAGTTCTCTTTGGGGTGTTTTTGATAGCAGTCCTACGTTTGGTCTTTTAATCAGCCATAAAGAAAACCTATCACAAATATAGAAATCATATAATGGCGCAATCTCATTTTTTCTGTTAAGATTAGACTGTATTTTATTTTGGAGGAATTATCATGAAAAAAATCGTTAAATATTCATCACTTGCTGCCCTAGGACTTATTGCCGCAGGTGTATTAGCAGCTTGCTCAGGTGGTGAAAAGAAAGATGCTGCAACTAGTGAAGCAACATCTGGTAAGAAAGAAATTATCGTTGCAACCAACGCTTCACCAAAACCATTTAATTATGAAGAAAATGGTGAGTTGACTGGTTACGAAATCGAAGTTGTTCGTGCTATCTTTAAAGACTCTGACAAATATGATGTCAAGTTTGAAAAGACAGAATGGTCAGGTGTCTTTGCAGGTCTTGACGCAGATCGATACCAAATGGCGGTTAACAACATCAGCTACACTAAAGAACGTGCAGAAAAATATCTTTATGCAGCACCAACTGCTAAAAACCCTAACGTTCTTGTAGTTAAGAAAGATGACAACAGCATCAAATCTCTCGATGATATCGGTGGAAAATCTACTGAAGTCGTTCAAGGAACAACATCCGCTAAACAATTGGAAGAATACAACAAACAACACACAGATAACCCAACTGTCCTTAACTATACAAAAGCTGACTTCCAACAAATTATGGGACGTTTGAGCGACGGACAATTCGACTACAAGATTTTTGACAAGATCGGTGTAGAAACAGTTATCAAAAACCAAGGTTTAGATAATTTGAAAGTTATCGAACTCCCAAGCGACCAACAACCTTACGTTTACCCACTTCTTGCAAAAGGTCAAGATGAGTTGAAATCATTTGTTGACAAACGCATCCAAGAACTATACAAAGACGGAACTCTTGAAAAATTATCTCAACAATTCTTTGGTGGTTCATATCTTCCAGCAGAAGCTGACATTAAATAGTAAAAATTACCTCTGTTAGTGACAGGGGTATTTTTATGTAAGCACATTCAAAAAAGCGGCTGGACTACCTCATATTCTTTGACAAAGGCCGTCGGAATGGTTTATAATATTAAATAATACATTTAAAGGAGATTGTTATGAAACATAAAAAGTTTCTATCCTCATTTACATTAGCTGCGGCTTTGTTAGCAGCGGGTGCAATGAATCATGAGGTTCAAGCTAATGAAAAGCCAGTAGATGGCAAGGAAAGAGCTGTTGCACAGTCATCATCTGAAAAACAGATTACAGATGCGCAAAAAGAAGTTAAGAAAGCTCAAGCGTCTGTAGATGAAAAAGCTTCAAAAGAAGCGGAGGCTAAAAAGGACTTAGCCAAGGCTGATAAAAAGGTTGCTGACACCAAAGAAGCTATTAATATTGCTAAAAATGCTGATGCTATCATCGAAGAGGAATCAAAAGTAGCATCTGAGAAGAGTGCTGAAAAAACAGAAGCTGACAAAGCTTTGGCAAATGCTGAATCTACAGCAACAGCATCTAAATCTGCAGAAACTGCAGCTAAAGAAGCTAGCCAATCTGCCAATGAAAAGCGTGATGCTAAAGCGGCAGAGGTAAAAGCTAAACAAGCTGAACTCGATGGCATGACTGATGAAAGTCTTAAAAATCAAATCTTTAATGCAGAAAACGAGGTTAAAAAAGCCGATCAGTCTATTCAAGAACAAACTAAGGCAGCAAGTGAAGTAGCGAATAAGATAGCAGATAAACAAAAGGAACTTGACAATTACAAACCAACAGTTTTGAAAAAAGTCTTGAATCCAGAAGAACAAGGCCGTAAAGCTCCAGCATCTGAGGATGGTTATGACTATAACAAACAATATCGTCCTAAAGACGCCTCAGGTAATCCTTTGATGGAAAATGTTGCCTTCCAAGGTGTTCGTGAAGTTGAAGTGGAAGCAACTGACGAAATGAAACGCTTCACTAAGGCGCTGGCTGATTATAATGCAAACCCATATGATGAAGTCAACCATAAATATAAAGCTAGACCAACCTTTAAGTTTGTTGTGGATAATCGCAAATTGACAGAAGCTTTCATTGAAGTAGCAAATGAACTCCGTCGCGCTAATGGTGTTACACAAGATTTAGCTCTAGATGAAGCCTACATCAAACATGCAGAAGAACGTTCAAATGAAATGGCTACCACTGGAGTTTTAAGCCATGATACCAAGTTCTCACACCCAGATGGAGAAGATGTTCGTGTAGAAAATATTGGAATGAAATATCTAATTCCTGGATCCGATGGTGGACCAAACTTTGTGGAAGTTAAAAATGGTCAAACGATTTATAATTACGATAAGATTATGAGTTATAAACAGTTTGCTTATGAATCCCTTTTAGCTTGGTACGCAGACTTTAATAACATAAAAGGAATCGACTACGGACACCGCAGAGCCCTTCTTACACCTGTTGGAGGGAAAGTAGGAGTTGCCCAAGGAACGATTGAAGGAAAAAATCCTAATAACATTTATTATACATATACAAGTAATGCCTATTCACCTGAAACTGTGGAGGAATACAGTTCTAATTTCCATGCCTTTAATGAAGTTGATAAATTGCATCCAACCTTCTATGGCAAACGTATGAAGTTCTTGCCTGAGCATCACTTTGTATACGTTGAAAAAACAGTTATTGACAAATCTGCTGACATTAAGGCTGAACTTGCATCATTGCAAGCAGAAAAAGCTGATAAAGATGTTAAAAAAGTAGCTGCTGAAAATAAAAAAGCTGACTTGTTAGTAGCTTTGAATAAATTAAATAAACAAGCCAATAATTTATCAAGTTCTCGTGAACAAGTTAAAAAAGACTTGGAACAAGCGAAATCTGATTTGGCAACCTTGACTGCTGATGCACAAGCGAAATCTGAATTAGTTGCTACGAAATCACAAGAAGCAACTAAAGCAAGTCAAAATCTAAAAGCCTTGCAAGCCAAGGTAGCAGAATTGGCTGCAGCTATTAAAAATGCAGAAGAAAAACGCGATAAAGCAAAAGCCTTGAAAGGTCAAGCATCAGACTTGGAAACAACCTTGAAGCAAGCAGAAACTGATAAAGCAAATGCACAGAAAGTTAGTGATCAAGCAGAGGCTGAATTGAAATTGGCTCAAGCAGCCCTAGCGGAAGCTAAAGCGAAACTACAAGCTTTATTAGATGTACTTGAAGCTGAAAATATGCTAAGAGTTGGTGAAAAAGACGGAATTATTATCGGTCTACCAAAAAATGCTCCAGTTCAAGATCAACTTCCAGAATTTGATCTTCGTACACTTGCGCAACCAGCTGATAAACCTCAAAGTGTCAAAGCTAATAAACTTGCTGACAAATCTTCTACTAAAGCATTGCCAAATACAGGAACAAACTCAAGCTTAGATGGACAAACGACTCTGTTTGGAGTTTACGGTTTACTAGCGAGCCTCGGTTTAGCTGGTATTGCAACACGACGCAGAAGACAAGGTAAATAATTTTTAAGAGCTATCTAGTAATCAGCTAGATGGCTTTTTATGTAGAATGATAGATGTGAGGATAGGCCAAATGGTAGCTTAATAGGTATAGTTTCAAACTATATGTCTGCCTATCTAATAACAATTTGCTAAATCAAATAAAGTATGAGATACTATTACGGTATTATTTTTAAAGGAGAAAGAATCATGAAAATCAAAAAATGGTTAAGCGTAGCAGCGATCGCTACAGTAGCAGGCCTTACACTTGCAGCTTGCGGAAATTCAGACAAGAAAGCGGACAATACAACTACAGTTAAAATTGCAACTGTTAACCGTAGCGGTTCAGAAGAAGCGCGTTGGGATAAAGTCCAAGAATTGGTTGAAAAAGACGGAATTAAATTGGAATTCACAGAGTTTACAGACTACTCACAACCAAACAAAGCAACTGCTGATGGTGAAGTAGACTTGAACGCTTTCCAACACTACAACTTCTTGAACAACTGGAACAAAGAAAACGGTAAAGACCTTGTAGCGATTGCAGATACTTATATCTCACCAATCCGCCTTTACTCAGGTAAAAACGGTGAAGAAAACAAGTATACTAAAGTGGAAGAAATCCCAAATAACGGTGAAATTGCAATTCCAAACGATGCTACTAACGAAAGCCGTGCCCTTTACCTTCTTCAATCAGCAGGTTTGATTAAATTGGATGTTTCAGGAACTGAACTTGCTACCATCGCAAACATCAAAGAAAATCCAAAGAACTTGAAAATCACTGAGTTGGACGCTAGCCAAACAGCTCGTTCATTGACTTCAGTTGATGCAGCAGTTGTAAACAACACTTTTGTTACAGAAGCAAAATTGGACTACAAGAAAGCACTCTTTAAAGAGCAAGCTGACGAAAACTCAAAACAATGGTACAACATCATCGTTGCGAAAAAAGATTGGGAATCATCACCTAAAGCTGATGCAATCAAGAAAATTATCGCAGCTTACCACACTGACGAAGTGAAAAAGGTCATCGAAGAAACTTCAGACGGCTTGGATCAACCAGTTTGGTAATAAACACAGGGAGGTGGGAGAGATTTTTTCCACCTCTTGCTTTTATATAGAGACTAAAGAAAAGGAACATCCACTTGTATTGATTCCAAAGGTACAAGTCCTAGTAGAAAGGTAGAGAGAAAATGGTTTTTCCTAGCCAAGAAGAACAAATTGAAAAGTTTGAAAAGGATCATGTAGCGCAGCATTACTTTGAAGTTTTGCGGACCTTGATTTCTAAAAAATCAGTCTTTGCCCAACAAGTTGGCCTGAAAGAGGTGGCTCGTTATCTAGGCGAAATCTTCAAGCGCGTAGGTGCAGAGGTCGAGATTGACGAGAGCTATACAGCACCTTTTGTCATGGCGAATTTCAAAAGTTCACGTCCAGATGCCAAGACTATCATTTTCTACAACCATTATGACACAGTACCAGCAGATGGTGATCAAGTTTGGACAGAGGATCCTTTTACACTCTCTGTGCGTGATGGCATTATGTATGGACGCGGGGTTGATGATGACAAGGGGCATATCACTGCTCGACTCAGTGCGCTGAGAAAATACATGCAAGATCACGATGATCTTCCAGTCAATATCAGCTTCATCATGGAAGGGGCAGAGGAATCTGCCTCTATGGACTTGGATAAATATTTAGAAAAACATGCGGACAAACTTCGTGGTGCAGATTTATTGGTCTGGGAACAAGGGACAAAGAATGCCTTGGAACAGTTAGAAATCTCTGGTGGGAACAAGGGGATTGTAACCTTTGATGCCAAGGTTAAGAGTGCCGATGTGGATATTCACTCTAGCTATGGCGGTATTGTGGAGTCAGCCCCTTGGTATCTCATTCAAGCCTTGACTAGCCTTCGTGATGCCGATGGTCGTATCTTGGTGGAGGGTTTGTATGATGATGTGCAGGAGCCTAATGAACGTGAGTTAGCCTTGGTTGAAACCTATGCTCAACGCAATCCAGAGGAAATTAGCCAGATTTATGGTTTAGAATTACCACTTTTACAAGAGGAACGTACAGCCTTTCTCAAACGGTTCTTCTTTGAACCAGCACTCAATATCGAAGGAATTCAGTCAGGCTATCAAGGTCAAGGAGTTAAAACAATTCTGCCAGCAGAAGCTAGCGCTAAACTAGAAGTTCGTTTGGTTCCTGGCTTAGAACCACATGATGTTTTGGAGAAAATCCGGAAACAACTAGACAAAAACGGTTTTGATAAGGTAGAATTGTACTATACCTTGGGTGAGATGAGTTATCGAAGCGATATGAGTGCACCATCTATTCTCAATGTTATTGAGCTGGCCAAGAAATTCTATCCACAGGGCGTATCTGTCTTACCAACAACGGCTGGGACGGGTCCTATGCATACGGTATTCGATGCCTTAGAAGTACCTATGGTTGCCTTTGGTCTAGGAAATGCTAATAGCCGAGACCATGGTGGAGATGAAAATGTGCGAATCACCGATTATTACACCCATATTGAATTAGTAGAGGAGCTGATTAGAAGCTATGAGTAGAGATATTATCAAATTAGATCAGATCGATGTGACTTTTCACCAAAAGAAAAGAACCATCACAGCGGTCAAGGATGTGACCATTCACATCCAAGAAGGGGATATCTACGGAATCGTTGGATATTCTGGAGCAGGGAAATCAACCCTAGTTCGTGTTATTAACCTCTTGCAAAAACCATCTGCAGGTCGAATTACTGTAGATAATGATGTAATTTTTGATGGCAAGGTTACCTTAACTGCTGAGCAATTACGCCATAAACGTCAAGATATCGGGATGATTTTCCAACACTTTAACCTAATGAGCCAGAAAACAGCAGAGGAAAACGTAGCCTTTGCCCTCAAACACTCTGGGCTCAGCAAGGAAGAAAAGAAGGCTAAAGTAGCTAAGTTGTTGGATTTGGTTGGTCTTGCAGATCGTGCCGAAAACTATCCTTCACAACTATCTGGAGGTCAAAAACAACGTGTGGCTATTGCGCGTGCCTTGGCCAATGATCCAAAAATCTTGATTTCAGACGAGTCAACTTCAGCTCTTGATCCAAAGACAACGAAACAAATCTTGTCACTCTTGCAAGAATTGAACCGTAAACTAGGTTTGACCATTGTCCTGATTACACACGAGATGCAGATTGTCAAAGACATTGCTAACCGTGTAGCAGTGATGCAGGATGGTCGTCTGATTGAAGAGGGTAGCGTTCTTGAAATCTTCTCAGATCCTAAGCAACCATTGACCCAGGACTTTATCTCAACGGCGACAGGTATCGATGAAGCTATGGTCAAGATTGAGAAACAAGAAATCGTGGAGCACTTATCTGAAAATAGCATTTTGGTACAACTCAAGTATGCAGGCGCTTCTACAGATGAACCACTTCTGAATGAATTGTATAAGCACTACCAAGTAACAGCCAATATTCTCTATGGAAACATTGAAATTCTTGACGGCACTCCTGTGGGTGAGCTTGTGGTTGTCTTGTCAGGGGAAAAAGAAGCCTTGGCAAGCGCTCAAGATGCTATCCGTCAGGCTGGTGTGCAACTAAAAGTATTGAAGGGAGGACAGTGAGATGGCAGACTTGATTCAAACATATTTACCAAACGTCTACAAGATGGGTTGGTCTGGTCAAGCTGGCTGGGGAACAGCAATCTACTTGACCCTTTATATGACGGTTCTTTCCTTTATCATCGGAGGTTTCTTAGGGTTGGTTGCAGGGCTTTTCCTTGTCCTGACAGCTCCAGGTGGTGTCTTGGAAAATAAAGTTGTTTTCTGGATTTTGGACAAGATTACCTCTATCTTCCGTGCGGTGCCATTTATCATTCTCTTGGCTGTCTTGTCACCCTTCTCTCATCTAATCGTAGGAACAAGTATTGGACCAAATGCGGCTATTGTACCCCTATCTTTTGCAGTCTTTGCCTTTTTTGCCCGTCAAGTACAGGTGGTATTGGCAGAGCTTGACGGAGGTGTTATCGAGGCAGCTCAAGCCAGTGGAGCTACATTCTGGGACATCGTAGGGGTTTACCTATCAGAAGGTCTACCAGACTTGATCCGTGTGACAACTGTGACCTTGATCTCACTAGTCGGTGAAACAGCTATGGCGGGAGCGGTCGGAGCAGGTGGTATCGGTAACGTAGCTATCGCTTATGGATTTAACCGTTTCAATCATGATGTGACAGTCCTTGCGACGCTCATCATTATCTTGATTATCTTTACAATTCAATTCTTGGGAGACTTCTTGACCAAGAAATTAAGTCATAAATAAAAAAAGAGCCTTCTAGCTCTTTTTTATTATCTAACTTTTATGTGTCAACTTCTTACAAAGTGCTTGTCCAATCAGGGCACCAAGTAAAGCGCCGATGAGAACACTTGTGATAAAGAGGAGGATATTAGCAGGATTCGGTGCAACCATGATGCGATCGATATAGTCCTGAGATTTTCCACGAGCGACTAGAGTTGCGATATAGGCTTGAGGGGTCAACCACATGAGTAGGATGGGACCAGTAGTACCAAAAGCAAAAACTAGGAAGGAAAGAAGGTTCTTGACCTTGTCTTTGTAGTGACCTAGGTGAGCGATGCCGTCTGCTCCAAGACCACAGATAATTCCTGGGAGAAAGGCTCCAGCACCATGCTTGCTCCCGAGGAAAAAGAGAGAAATCACAAGCCCAATCGTTGTAATTGCTCCGAAACGAGGTACTTTTGCTAAAAGGATCATATAGACGCTACCACCCACTAGGGCAGCAAAAGCAGGGGCGTAAAACATATTTCCAGTGTGGTCGACAAGGCTTCCTAGTAAAACTCCCACTCCGATACAGAGAAAGTAAACAAGGGCAGCTACAAGGGTCGTCAAGATATTCTTTTTCATAAATTCTCCTTCGTATATCTGATGGTATTCATTGTATCATGCCTGTGGCAGATTGTAAATGCTAGTTTGGAACTAGTATTTATTAGGAAATGTGGTAAAATAGGAAAAAATAAAAGATGAGTGGTAAGAGGATGAAGAATTTAGGAAAAGTTTTTAAAGAGCTACGAGAATCAAGAAAAATTTCCTTGAGAAAAGCAACAGGTGGACGCTTTTCAGCATCCTTATTGTCGCGTTTTGAAAATGGTCAGAGTGAAATATCTGCTCAAAAGTTATTTGCTGCTTTAGAGAATATCCATGCTAACGTAGAAGAACTCTTATTTTTAGCGAGAGACTTTCACCACGATGCTAATTCTGAATTCAGAAATCAACTGTTTAAAGCTGTAAACCCAAAAGATTTAACATCTTTGCATACCCTCTATCAGAGAGAATACCAAAAAATCCCTTTTTCAAAGGATAAACAAGAACATATTCTCAATGCTATTTTGATAAAATCCTATATGAAAGCTATTGATGAGACGATTACATTGACCTCTGAGGAAGAAAGAGTTCTACATGATTATCTATTTTCTGTTGAAATTTGGGGACTCTATGAACTTTCGTTCTTTTCTTCCTGCTCTCCTCTTTTATCAGTCCAGCTTTTGACAAAGTATACTCGGGAAATGTTGCGGAAGTCAGATTTTTTGCAAGGAGTTGGGAAAAATCGAAACATGATGCACACCTTGCTCCTCAATGGCTTTATGACCTGTATTGAAGCTGATGATTTTACCAACGCCCTCTATTTCAAAAAACAAATTGAAAAGAACTTCTTTGAAGAAAATGAAACCTATTTTCGAATAGTCTACCTATGGGCAGAAGGTTTGCTTGATAGTAAACAAGGAAGAGTGGAGGATGGGCAGAGAAAAATGGAGGATGCTGTCCGTATTTTCGAGATGATTGGTTGTAGCAAATCTGCAGATTATTATAGAAGCGCCATAGAGTGTTAAATATTTGCAACTGGATAAATTAAATTGAAACGATAGGACTGTGAAGATACTTATTAGTATTAGCAAGTTCTATCGTTTTCGTTATGAGTTTAGTTTGTTGCATATATTCAAAAAAATTTTCTCAAAGGATTCTTGATGCTATACTAGAACTACCATAAAAGTAGTATGTGAGAAAGGAATCTATATGAAACTATTACTAAGAAATCAAGCTTATCGAATCTTGAGTTTATCACGATTTTTCAATGCCTTTGGAGCTTCGATTTTTAATTTAGTATTTGTGGTCTATGCCTCGACTTTACCAGAGGCTTCTGTTGCCGTTGCCGTGGCGAATGTTGTGATTATGCTTCCGGCCCTTTTTACGGTTTTTGTGGGAATTCGGGCTGATTACACGAGGGACAAGGTCAAATGGATGACCTATGTCGGTTTATTTCAGGCAATTTTATTTTTTCTGGTAGCCCTAGTTGTTCAGCAAGCTAGTTTCTTTGCCTTTTCGACCCTTTGCCTCATCAATGTCATTAGTGATGTAGCCAGTGATTTTGCTGGGGGCTTGCGAATGCCTCTCGTTAAAGAAAAAGTAGCAGAGTCAGATCTGATGGAGGCCTATTCCTTTTCTCAGTTTATTACCTATATTTCTGCTATTGGTGGCCAAGCTTTCGGTGTTTGGCTATTAGGGGTATCGACGCAGAACTTTTCGCTCGTAGCAGGAATCAATGCCATATTTTTCCTAGTGTCAGCTCTCATTCTCTTTTTAGGAAGGGCTGAATTAAGCTTATCAACTCCACTTGTTGACAGTAAATCACTGAAAAATGAGAAGCTTTCTATCAAAGAGCAGTTCCTAACAATTTACCGAAATTTACGTCTTGTTTTTCTTCAAAGTGGACAGAAAAACTTTGGTTTTATGCTCTTTGCTATCTTGCTTATCAATGCTTTGGGTGGTGCCTTAGGTGGTATCTATAACATCTTCCTTTTAAATCATTCCTTACTGAATTTTTCCTACAAGGATGCATTGTTTATCTTACAATTGATTACCTTATTAGCAGTTATCATCAGTAGTCTTACGGGAAATGACTATTTTGGGAAGCAATCTTTGCCTAAATTGATGATGTGGGTTACATTAGGAGCTAGTCTAGTTGGTCTATCTAATTTGTTAAACCAAGTCTTGCTTGGGATGCTTTTCGTCTTTTTTACCATGTATATCTCTGGTAAAATTTCCCCTAAAATTAGTGCTTTGCTCATGAAAAATCTTGCTCCAGAGGTTCTCTCTCGTACCAGTAATTTTTTAGGTTTGTTGTTTACTCTATCTATACCAGTGGGGACGGCCTGTTTTTCACTGGTGGCGGTATGGGATATACAGTTGACTTGGATACTTTTCGTAGGTCTTTCTCTGATAGCTATTCTTCTGACAAGTCTCAATCTCAAAAATGAAATTTAGGTGTTCGTCTTCTTTTCAGACTGTCCCAATCCTTTCATTTATGGTAAAATAGGACTATTAAGTTAGAAAGAGGATTCCCTATGAAATTACAAAAACCAAAAGGAACGCAGGATATCTTACCTGCTGAGTCTGCCAAGTGGCAGTACGTTGAAGGCTTTGCGCGTGAAATCTTCAAACGCTACAACTACGCAGAAGTACGTACCCCTATTTTTGAGCACTACGAAGTCATCAGTCGTTCTGTTGGAGACACAACTGATATCGTAACCAAGGAAATGTACGATTTTTACGACAAGGGAGACCGTCATATTACCCTCCGTCCAGAAGGAACTGCTCCAGTCGTTCGTTCTTATGTGGAAAATAAACTCTTCGCACCAGAAGTGCAAAAGCCAAGTAAGTTCTACTACATGGGTCCAATGTTCCGCTATGAGCGTCCACAAGCAGGTCGCTTGCGTCAATTCCACCAGATTGGTGTGGAGTGTTTTGGCTCTAGCAATCCAGCTACTGATGTGGAAACGATCGCTATGGCAGCCCACTTCTTGAAAGCAATCGGTGTTCAGGGTGTCAAACTGCATCTAAATACTCTTGGAAATCCTGAAAGTCGTGCAGCCTACCGTCAAGCCTTGATTGACTACTTGACACCTATGAAAGATAGCTTGTCTAAGGATAGTCAACGTCGTTTGGAAGAAAATCCTCTTCGTGTCTTGGACTCTAAGGAAAAAGAAGACAAGGCAGCTGTGGAGAATGCACCATCTATCTTGGATTACCTTGACGAAGAAAGCCAAGCCCACTTTGATGCTGTGCGTCAGATGCTGGAAAATCTTGGAGTAGACTATATCATCGATACCAACATGGTGCGTGGTTTGGACTACTACAACCACACGATTTTTGAGTTTATCACTGAAATCGAGGGTAATGAATTAACAGTCTGCGCAGGTGGTCGCTATGATGGCTTGATTGCTTACTTTGGTGGTCCTGAGACTGCTGGTTTTGGGTTTGGACTTGGTGTAGAACGTCTCCTTTTAGTTCTTGAAAAGCAAGGTGTGGCCCTACCTATCGAAAACGCCCTAGATGTTTATATTGCTGTCCTTGGTGAAGGAGCAAATATCAAGGCTTTAGAGTTGGTACAAGCTCTTCGTCAACAAGGTTTCAAGGCAGAACGAGATTACCTTAACCGCAAACTCAAAGCTCAGTTTAAGTCGGCTGATATCTTTAGAGCTAAGACACTTATCACTCTAGGAGAGAGTGAAGTCGAAAGCGGTCAAGTGCAGGTCAAGAACAACCAAACTCGAGAAGAAGTAGAAGTTTCTCTTGAAGCTATTAGTAAAAATTTCTCAGAAGTCTTTGAAAAATTAGGCTCTTAATAGTAAAGTAATGAACCAGGGTTTTATTCCTGGTTTTTATTTAATAAAAAATCCGACCATTGAAGACTATTTTTATATAAAAAGTTGGGAAAACTGAACATTTTTGGAAGGAAAAGTGGAATATTATAATAAATAGCTTGTAAACGAATTCAAAAAATGCTATGATATATTTGATTAATCAAAAGGAGTCAACCATGAATTATTTTAAAAAGAACACGATGCGCGTGTTTGCATTTTTGGGTATAATCGTGTTATCTTTGACGGTACTGACAACAGTATTTGCAGCTGATGTTACAGACTATACCAATAAAACATCAATCACTGTTGATGGTCAACCATTGACATCGGACACTCAAATCGGAACAGGTAAAGTTTTGGAAGCAACCAATACCATTTCTTTCCCTGATACTCAACAAATTAACGAAGGCGATGTACTGGTACTTGACCTTCCTAAAGAATTGGGCTTGATCACCAAGCTAGAATTTCCAATTACCCATAGCAGTGGTGAAGTAATTGGGAATGCTGTGACAGATCCAAGCACTCAAAAAGTAACGATTACTTTTACAGATTATTTCTCTAAGAATTACAAGGATAAGGTAATGTCTTTGAAATATTCTGTTCGTCCAAACGTAACCAACTTACCAGAATCAGGTAACTATACTTTCCAATTCGGGACAGAAAAATATACCCTCAATTACAATAAAACAGACGGTGAAGCTGGTGACTATGAAATGAAATATGGTTACCAAGATTCAGAAAATCCTAACCGCATCAAGTGGCGTGTTGTTTTGAACGCTGTTCAGGATAAATTGAACAACATGGTCATCAAGGATGACTTTAGCGATAGTGGACAAGTATTGGTAGAAAGCTCTTTCCGTGCAGTTCGTTATGCGACTCAACCAGAAAAAATTCCAAATGAAGCAGCACTTCTTAAATTGGAACCAATCGATAACTTTAGCAAAAAAGCTGAATTCACTCGAAATGCGGATGGTAAAATCACAGGATTCACCATTAACTTTGGTGACAACTGGAATTGGGCGATGTACATTGAGTACACAACAGAGTTGACTTCGGAACTTCCAAAAGATACTCAAGTTGCCAATGTTTTGGAATGGACAGCAAGCAACTTCGAAAAGCGTACTCCAATTAAGGCCTTGACCCGTTTAGAAACAGGTTCAGGTGAGGGTAGTGGAGATAAGACTACTACAACTACAACTACGACCACAACAACCACAACGACAACTTCTACAACTACAACGACAGAAGAACCAACGACAACTTCTACAACTACAACGACAGAAGAACCAACGACAACTTCTACAACTACAACGACAGAAGGTCCAACGACAACTTCTACAACTACAACGACAGAAGGTCCAGCGACAACTTCTACAACTACAACAACAGAAGAACCGGCGACAACTTCTACAACTACAACGACAGAAGGTCCAGCGACAACTTCTACAACTAC
>NZ_JASHBJ010000005.1:0-93438 GCF_047464715.1 Streptococcus infantis | reverse complement strand
GTTTGCGAAAAGACAATAAAAACCTGATTTTTCTAGTCGCTATGATTACTTTTGCAAGTTGTGGCGCTGACAATATTGGTGTCTTTGTCCCATATTTTACCACCTTAAATTTAGCGAATTTGATAGTGACTTTACTTACTTTTCTAGTCATGATTTATCTCTTGGTTTTTTCTGCCCAAAAATTAGCACAAGTCCCTTCTGTTGGAGAAACTTTGGAAAAATATAGCAGATGGTTTATTGCCGTTGTCTATTTAGGATTGGGGATGTATATCCTGATTGAAAACAACAGCTTTGACATGCTAAGGACTGTGTTCGGCTAGGAGAAAAAATTATGAAAAAAGATAGTATCTGTCAAGTGGATGTTATTAATCAACAAAATGTTACAACCGCAACGAACTACCTTGAAAAGGAAAAAGTCCAAAAATCACTTCGCATTTTATCAAAATTTACCGATAATAAACAGATAAATATCATCTTTTATCTCCTTGCTGTTGAAGAACTCTGTGTCTGTGATATAGCCTGTTTACTAAATCTCAGTATGGCATCTGCCTCCCACCATCTTCGTAAACTAGCCAATCAAAACATCTTGGATACTAGAAGAGAGGGGAAAATTATATATTATTTTATAAAAGATGAGGAAATCAGAGATTTTTTTAATCAACTAGGATAACAACTATTTTTACTACTCTACCATTCACTCTACCTTTTATTATGTAGCATTCTAAAAACATTGATGTACCAACGTTTCTAACAGCTAAAATAGAAATTATTTAATCTTTTATAGAACTAAACTATTCCCCCATTTAAAAATATTGATTCATATTTTATGAAATTAATCATTATATATAGTTCCGAAAATCCTTGATATTACGCTGTTTTTAATTCAACTTAAATCCAGACTTTTCAAACCAGGCTTGAAAAAGGCCCGTAAAGCGTCACAATTTAGTAAACGTTAAAACTTATTTACATTTATTAAAAGCATTTCGTATCAAAAATACGAGATGCTTTTTTCTAGCTTAATTTTACAAATTGGATTTTGAAGGACACCATGGACCTATTTTCAAGTTGATAACGACTACAAATTTGTTCTGGAGACCATGAAGATTGTAATCGCTCTTTAATTTCCTACTTCAATTCACAGGAGTCTAACTCGATTTTCTTCCCTTCTGCTTCGCCAATTGTTCATTGTGTGTTTGTGCTGCTTGTGCAGAGTAAGTGTCATTACCACACTTAATTCTCTTGAGAAGGTTGATTTGTGAACGCCTAATTTTCTAGCTATTTGGCAGGGTTTGAGACCTAATTCTAGGTAAGTCTCTATCTTAATTCGCTCAATTATGGTAATATGATGGTAGCTTATAGATTTCTCCCGTGTTCTGTTTAGTGTGGTTACTTACAGTTTACACGAGATTGGGCTCTATGAGTTTTTTGTTGCACTATATTTTACCATTTATCAAATATAAAAAAGTAAGCTCAGAAAATCTCTGATCTTATTCTCATATCTCTCCAAACAACTTCCGTAAAATTTTCGGTGTGATACGTTGTCCTGGCCCTACGTAAGTATAGGCGTGCAGGTACATGGCAGGATTGAAGTTGAGTTCGATACAGGTGCAATTTGGTAGCTCCTTACTAGCAGGCTTGGTGTAGTCTGGGATAATCAAATCGACTCCACAGGCCCAAGCCCCCATAGCAGTCGCCATATCGGCAGCTAGTTGTTTGTAACTCTCGCCCATCTGGTCAGTCATGTCAATGGAGTCGCCTCCAGTTGAGATATTAGAATTACCACGCAGAAAGGTTTGGCTACCTTTAGGCAAGACTGTATCAGGTGTGTAACCCTGCTGTTCCAACATGAGTAATTCAATATCACCCAGATTGATGATTTCAAGAGGTGAGCGATGGTCGCGACCACGCAGAGGGTCTTGGTTTTTCTTTTCGACTAATTCTCGGATGCTTGAGCTTCCGTCGCCTACGACATTGGCCGCGACGCGGAGCAGGACAGCCTCGCATTTTCCATCCAAGATAAAGAAACGGTACTCGGTCCCTGCCACAAACTCCTCGACTAGCACATGGCTATCTTCCGAAAAGGCGATGTCTAGGGCTTTTTCATAGCCAGAAATGCTTGTTGGCTCTTGGAAGATGGAAATGCCCAGACCGAAGTTGGTGGATTTGGGTTTGACAACAATAGCAGAGTTGGCTATTTGTCCGTAGTACCGCAAGGCATCGTCCTTGTTAGCAAATTCTGCTCCCGCAGGTACTGGAAAACCAGCCTTGTCCAAAATATTTTTGGTCACAACCTTATTAGCCATGGCCAGTGGAATTACGTAGTTATCTTTGGATGTCATGTTGCCATTTTTAATGTACTCCACATGGTCACCATGCCAGAGTTTGAGAAATTGGTCTTCCTCATCTAAAATTTCTACGTTCAAGCCCAGCTGAATGGCGTCAAAGAGAATCATTTGGGTGGAGAGTTCCATGTTTTCATAGCCTTTGAGGGCATAAGGTGCTGTCCAAGCGTAGTCATGAAAGGCTTGTCCTTGTTGTTGGCCAAATTTTTCAAGGGACCCTTCTTCAACCTGCTCTGCTATTTTTCCAGAAAGGGTCAAACGTGGATCAAGAAGAGAGGCCTCCACCTTAGTGATAAGCTGGCTATAATAGTCATCCAGTCCAAAGTGAGCGACGATGTCCTTCATGGCTGTCACGATAGGTTTAGGGTCAGCCTCTTTAGGAAGTGGTGTGTGGGGATGGCTGAGAGCGATTTGGTTGTTGAGAGTAGCAGCTACTGCCAATTCTTCGTCGACTTGCTCCATGTCGTCTAGCCACAAGAGTGCGAGTGCAAAGAGGTGGGTGGTGTCTAGTGTTTCTTGGCTGATTGCCAGTGGCTCAAAGGGGTTGAGGTCAAAGTTGCGGAACTCTAGATAGGAGATGCCCTTAGTCAAAAATTCCCGGCTAGTCTTAGCACCGCGTAAACGGATAGCAGAGTAAAATTCTTTTTCGGCGGACAGTTGCCCAGATCCAACAGCGTTTTCGATGTCGGTCACGTATTGCTCCAGTGAAGAGAAGGAAATGTGAACATCGGGGGCATTGACATAGCCGTAGTTGGAGTTACGAATCGACCGCACGCAACCAATTTCATCTGTCAAAAACCCTTTTTCTGCTAGCGGGCTTGCTCCGTAAAGGTAGGTCAAGAGCCAGCGATAACGCAAGAAGTTCTGAGCTAACTTGAGATAGAGGGCATTCTTGAAGGTCAGTAAATCGTCATAATCACTGACTTCAAAGAGCTGCTGGGTCAGATCTTTGCCGAGTTCAAAATTATAGTGAATTCCAGATATGGACTGGAGCAATTTGCCGTAGCGTTCTGCCAAACCAACTCGGTATTGATACTCGTAGTCACTTTCCAACTGGGCAATCTGAATCTCTTCTTCTACAATCACAGGTGGCATGGATAAAGGCCAAAGATATTCTGACTTATCCATTGAGCGAATAGCCACATCGGTGATGGCCCCGAGGAAGCGACGAGCTTCCGTGGTCGACTGTGCTACCGGTGTAATGAGCTCTAGTTGAGGTTCGCTATAATCTGTCTGGATATAGGGATGGAAACTGCGAGAACCCAATTTTTCAGGGTGTGGCGTTTGAGCGACACGGCCTTCAGTATTGATTCGTAGAGATTCGCGCTCCAGACCAAAGGTAGCTTGTAAGATGGGAGTATTTGGGGATAATTTTTGAAATACGTTTGATAGGTTCATGATTGGGCCTCGAAATAACTAGTTTCTCTATTATTTTATCAGTTTGTTAAATAAACTCAACTTTCTGCTACGGAGATGGAGAAGGAAATGCTCGGACGAATTGACTATTTACTTGCATTAAATATAAGCAAAAGCATTAGTAGAAGTATTGAAACTACACCTAATAGTTTTTTCCCCACACTCAATCTCTCATTTCTGTCTTTTTTTCGTAGACAGTTATAAAGTCGATCAGAATAAACCTTGTAAGTGTATAAGTTAATTCTTACAGACCTAAACTATTCCCCTATTTAAAAAATAATGATTCATATTTTATGAAATTAATTAGTAGATATAGTTCTGAAAAGCCGTTATATTACGCTGTTTTTAGTCCAACTGAAATCCATACTTTCCAAACCAGGCTTGAAAAAAGCTCGTAAAGCATCACAATTTAGTAAACGTTAAAACTTATTTAAACTTATTGAAAGCATTTCGTATCAAAAATACGGGATGCTTTTTCTGTTCACCCCAAATTTTTGTAACTAGGTGATACTTGAAATTAATACAAATTTGGTTGTTTTTGATAAATCTAAGCAACACTACATGATGAAGTGAAAGGGGATGAATCTTTGATAGTATTCACTTATTGTGAAATATGATATATTTATTAATTAGATGGATGAATACTTCTAGAGTTAAATATAGTATAATAGGGACATACTTTTTGGTTTATTTTTGTTTGTAGTCGGATTATGAAAGAATATCCAATATTATGCGATAAGATAGAATGTTACAAAAAAGAAAGGGGATGCAATCCGATGAAGAAAGACAGATTAATTGTATTGACAGATGCTGTTCTAGCAATTATTATGACCATCTTGGTTTTAGAGTTAGAAAAACCAACAACACCAAGTCTTGAAGCTTTTTGGGATTTACGGCAAAATTTCTTTGCTTGTTTTCTTTCCTTTTTCTGGTTGGGATCGTTATGGATGGCACTAAACACATTATGGGAAAAGGTTGAGAAAATTTCCTCAGAAATTATTTGGTGGAATTTGTTTCTACTCTTGGAGCGGCAGGAGTTCTCTTTGGAGAATTTCATGCCATCCAAGATACCAGTCTGAATGATGTGGTGGACCGGATCTATATAAATGTCAAGGATTTACCGTTTCAGTCCTTGGGAGCTTTAGCTAATATCCTGTCTGATATTAAGAAGGGACTGATTCAAGACAGTCATATCTGGTCTTTCTTCCAGTCATTTTTCAAACAATATCAGTTGATAATCAGCTTAAATCAGATCTATCAGTTTGTCTATCTTTCTCTGATGGAGATCATGTCCTATCTTCACTTTGATTATTGGAAAAAAACGGCTCGGTCAGGAGCTAGTATGAATAAGGAGAACAAATGAAACGTTTAAAAATGTTATGGCATATTATGCAGGTTACGGGTTTTACTCGGTTTGCTCTGAGTTTTGTGACCTTTGTTTTTGGGTCAGGAGGCGTGCTTTTCCTAGTTGAACCTGCTATCACAAATTACGGAGACGGTCTTTGGTATGCTTTTGTGACTTCGACGACTGTCGGCTACGGGGATCTCCTAGCTGTGACCTTGATTGGAAGGATTACCAGTGTCTTCTTGACGATTTATGGGCTCATATTTTTTGGCTGTTTATCAGCTGTTATTTTTAATTATTATACCAATTTAAATAAGGAAAGAGGAGAGGACAAATGACTGCCAATTATTCAACACGGGAATACCGTGAGAAATTATACGATGACCTTCATGTTCGATTGAGAGATACAGCGATTTTGATGTGTGCAATTTTTATTGCCTCTATCGGACTAAATATGAATTCAACAGCTGTCATTATAGGAGCCATGTTGATTTCACCTCTCATGACACCGATTGTTGGACTGGGATTCGGTTTAGCTATTTTTGATACGCGTTTAATCAAGCAATCTCTAGAGGTTTTATTGACTCAAGTGTTGGTCAGTTTGCTTGTCTCGACTCTGTATTTCTGGATTTCTCCCTTGTCTTATGCAAGTAGCGAGTTGATTGCACGAACCTCTCCAACCATTTGGGATGTCCTCATTGCTATTGCTGGTGGGATTGCTGGTGTGATCGGTTCAAGGAAAAAAGAAGCAAACAATATCGTGCCAGGAGTAGCCATTGCTACAGCTCTGATGCCGCCTATCTGTACTGCTGGCTATGGTTTAGCTAATGGGAATGTACGATTTTTATTGGGGGCTCTCTATCTTTTCTTGATCAACTGTGTCTTTATCATGCTAGCCAACATTGTTGGAACAAGAATTTTGATGAGAAAATCTCCTTTAACTTCATTTAAAGAGCTGAGCATTAAAATGAGAATTGGCTTGATATCTTTGATTGTATTGTTGATTCTTCCAGCTAGCTATTCGGCAGTTACTCTGACAATAGAACAAGCGCGCAAAGAAGGGATCAAACAGTTTGTAGGAAAAGAGTTCGCCAATTATACGGTTATTAATCAAGTCTACAAGTCAAGTAACAATGAATTGGTCTTGACGGTTGTTGGAGATCCGATTTCAGAAGAAGAATTAGAAACACTCCACCAAAAACAAGCCTCTTACGGTATTCAATCTGTTCAATTGAAAGTGAATCAAGTTCAGAACTCGCCAACATTAGATAGTGAAGCGACCAAGGAATTTTATGAAAACATTGACAAGTATATTGATCAAAAACTCTCTGAAAAAGATTCACAAAACGATCTCGTAAAAGAAAATGAAGCAGACAAGGATTGAGGACAATGAACTGAATCGGTTTTTACGCCGTGTTTTTCTTGTATCTTCCTCTTTCTTACTTATAGCAGGTTGTTTTTGCTTGAATAAGAAATAAATTAGAAGTTCTATCATCTAAGAAAAATGATGAACAAAAAATCATTTAACTAATGGTGTGAACGTTTAGTGTTTATCAGCTCCATTCTCTGTAATTTTGGGGGTAAAATCCACACCATTCGGATAAAATTAGTTGAATTTGATTGGAAAAAAGCTTTTATAAAAGCGGAGAAAAGTCTTGATATTACGCTGTTTTTAGTCCAACTGAAATTCATACTTTCCAAACCAGGCTTGAAAAAGGCCCGTAAAGCATCACAATTTAGTAAACGTTAATTCGTTACTGGACAGCAGAATACAAACGAAAACACTTTGCATCTTGCAAGGTGTTTTTTTCTATGAGAACTGGCGGTGCGCAATTAGGATAGCTCTAGCGACTTTAGTCGCATAGAGATATGCTATGCACAGTTGCCTCAAGAAAACAATGCTTCTTGGTCCACCCTGTTAGACAAGCTTCAAAACCAAGGAATCCAACAGATTTCTCTTGTAGTTACAGATGGCTTTAAGGGGCTTGAGCAGATTATCAGTCAGGCTCACCCATTAGCTAAACAACAATGTTGCTTAATTCATATTAGTCGAAATCTAGCTAGTAAAGTGAAACGAGCAGATAGAGCGGTTATTCTGGGGCAATTTATAATGATTTATCGTGCTGAAAATTTAGAAATGGCAGGACAAGCTTTAGAGGACTTTCTCGCCGAATGGAAACCAAAGTATAGGAAAGTCATGGAAAGTCTGGAGAAGACGGATAATCTTTTAACTTTTTATCAGTTTCCCTACCAGATTTGGCACAGCATGTATTCGACAAACCTCATTGAGTCTCTTAACAAAGAAATCAAACATCAAACGAAAAAGAAGGTTCTTTTTCCTAATGAGGAGGCTCTGGAACGTTACTTAGTTACGTTGTTTGAAGATTATAATTTCAAGCAAAGTCAACGAATCCATAAAGGGTTTGGTCAATGTTCTGATACACTTGAAAGCTTATTTAATTAACACTCCGTAACTCTACTTAAGTGTTTACACATAATTATTGACAGTATCAAAAAATAAAGTATATTGTTTTCATCATAATATAATTAAATATCAGTATAGAGAATTTTATCTATATATCAGATATCAGCAATTGCTTTTGCTGTCATTTTTCGCTACAATAGTTACAAGGAGGAAATAAACATGTTAAAAGAAGTATTAAACGTCGCAAAAGTTGCGAAAAAATCATCTCTCTTCTTAGGAGGGGTAGCATTTGGGACGCTTGGCTTGAAAGTCTTAGCAAGTAAAGAAGCTAAGAAAGGCTATTCTAAGGCCTTGGCTAAAGCTTACAAATTGAAAGATGGACTGGATGCATCTGTTTCTGTTGTAAAACAACACGGTGATGATGTTTTACAAGACGCTAAATATTTATACGAACAGGAAAAGAAAGAAGAACAATTAGATAGCCTGACAGGTGAATAATATGTCTTTTAAAGTGCTACACAGAGGATATCAACATATCCGATTATCGTCCTCGTTTTCACTGACCTTGGATATTCAAGATTATCTTCGTTCCTTGGCTAAAGATGAAAAAGGGATCGACTCTATTCAGTTTTATATGGATCAGCAGCACTTTACTCTACGTATGAAAGAAGGCTTCTCTGTATTAGAAAATGCAGAGGCCTTTTTAAAAAAAATTGACAAGGGGAAAGTTTCGGACTTGATGACTCTTCCCATTCGTAGAGAAGAGAGTGCTTATTCAATTGTATCGGGTGCAGCGATTAAGCGTTTGCTGTTTCGAAGTTTTGTACCCTACCCTATTCGTTATATTTGGACTTGTTATCAGGCTTTGGGTTATGTCAAAGAAGCCTATCAAACTTTAGCGCGCAAGGAACTAACCATGGAGGTCTTGGACTGTTCGGCCATTTTGTTGTCCTTGTTTATGAACCAATCCAAGACAGCTAGCAACATCATGTTTATGCTTGATTTGGGTAATCATCTGGATCAGTGGTCTTTAAAAAAAACAGCAACAGATTTGGAACAAAGCCTTCTTGCTAAAGAAAGTGATGTTTTCTTAGTGCGGGGAGACATGGTCATCAGCATCAAGAGTTCTGATGTTCAAGTAGGTGATGTATTAGTTGTCTCCCAAGGTAATGAAATCTTGTTTGACGGCCAAGTGGTTTCAGGATTAGGCATGGTCAATGAGAGTTCCTTGACTGGAGAGAGCTTCCCTGTTGAAAAGAAAGAGGGAGATTCTGTATGTGCGAATACTGTTTTGGAAACAGGAGAGTTAAGAATTCGTGTGACTGATAATCAGATAAACAGTCGTATTTTGCAACTCATCAATCTGATGAAAAAATCTGAAGAGAGTAAGAAGACAAAACAACGTCATTTTATTAGGATGGCAGACAAGGTTGTAAAATATAACTTCTTAGGTGCTGGTTTGACTTATCTGTTAACAGGTTCGTTTTCAAAAGCCATTTCCTTTTTATTGGTGGATTTTTCATGTGCTCTAAAAATATCCACACCTGTAGCCTACCTTACGGCCATAAAGGAAGGTCTAAATCGAGAAATGGTTATTAAAGATGGTGATGTATTAGAAAAATATCTGGAAGTGGATACTTTCTTGTTTGATAAAACGGGTACCATCACGACGAGTTATCCTTTGGTTGAAAAGGTTCTTCCTTTCGGAGATTATACTGAGAAAGATATTTTAAGAATAAGTGCATGTTTGGAGGAACATATCTATCATCCTATTGCCAATGCAATTGTTAAACAAGCTGAAATTGAAGGCATTGAACACGAAGAAATGCATGGCAAGCTTCAGTATGTTGCAAGCAAAGGGATTAAATCGCAAATTGATGGTCAATCGGTTGTCATTGGAAATTATGTACTAATGCAAGACGAACAGGTAAGAATTAGTTCTGAGCAGCTGGCCTTGATTGAGCAATATAAGACTCATTACAATTTATTGTTTTTGGCTTATAAGAAAGAATTAATTGGGATGTTTTGTATCCACACTCCCTTGAGAAGCGAGGCGAAAGTTGCATTGAAAAAGCTAAAGCGCCAAGGGAAAAAACTGATTCTGGCAACTGGTGATACGTTGGCTAGAACAGAAGAGTTGGTTAAAGATCTGCCATTTGACAACGTTTATACTGATTTAAAACCAGATGGTAAGTTTCAGTTGGTTCAGGAATTACAGAAAGCTGGCCGAACTATTTTGATGGTTGGAGACGGGTTAAACGACTCTGCTGCCTTGACGCTTGCAGATATTGGGGTTGTGATGAATGAAAGTGCTGATATTTCTAAGCAGATGAGTGATATTTTATTATTAGATAATCGTTTAGATTTCTTCGAGGAATTGAATTCTTTATCTGAATCGTTGCAGAAATTAATTCAAAGAAATATTCAAGAAACAGTTGTAATAAATGGAAGTTTAATTGGATTTGGGTTGTTAAATTGGTTAAGCCCATCTAATCTTTCGATATTGCACAATCTGACTACTTTAAGAATCGTCCTTCGTAGTCTTTCTATTAAAAGTAGGTAAGAGACCGAGAAGCTGAGGTTATAAAAACTAAAAGGAGTTGTCTCATTTGAGAATAACGGCTCTTTGTCAACTGTAGTGGGTTGGTGGAAAATTATACCCTGGAGAGGACCAAATTGGTTCTCTCCTTTTAAATATTGAAAAAACCATTGGCAGTGGACATACTTTAAGACTATATATTTCTGAAACTAGTTTCACAATACAAATATTGACATGCAATTATTAATTGGTGGATTTTAAGTTGACATCTACAAAGGTTAATGTTAGAATACATTCAAAAATATATTTGAATGAGGTGTTTTATGATTCAAAATATTGTTACTTCAATAATCCTGTATTCTGGGACAGCCGTAGACTTACTTATTATCCTAATGTTATTTTTTGCCAAAAGAAAAAGCAGAAAGGACATCATTAACATCTATTTAGGACAATTTCTAGGCTCTGTTAGTCTAATATTCCTAAGTTTGCTTTTTGCATTTGTCTTAAATTATATTCCTAGTAAAGAGATTTTAGGTTTACTCGGTTTGATTCCAATTTTCCTAGGCCTCAAAGTTTTGCTTTTAGGAGATTCTGATGGAGAAGCTATTGCAAAAGATGGTTTGCGAAAAGACAATAAAAACCTGATTTTTCTAGTCGCTATGATTACTTTTGCAAGTTGTGGCGCTGACAATATTGGTGTCTTTGTCCCATATTTTACCACCTTAAATTTAGCGAATTTGATAGTTACTTTACTTACTTTTCTAGTCATGATTTATCTCTTGGTTTTTTCTGCCCAAAAATTAGCACAAGTCCCTTCTGTTGGAGAAACTTTGGAAAAATATAGCAGATGGTTTATTGCCAGTGTTTATTTAGGACTGGGGATATATATCCTGATTGAAAACAACGTTTTTGACATACTATGGACTTTGTTAAGCTAGGAGAAAATATTATGAAAAAAGATAGTATCTGCCAAGTGAATGTTATAAATCAACAAAATGTTACAACCGCAACGAACTACCTTGAAAAGGAAAAAGTCCAAAAATCACTTCGCATTTTATCAAAGTTTACCGATAGTAAACAGATAAATATCATCTTTTATCTCCTTGCTGTTGAAGAACTCTGTGTCTGTGATATAGCCTGTTTACTAAATCTCAGTATGGCATCTGCCTCCCACCATCTTCGTAAACTAGCCAATCAAAACATCTTGGATACTAGAAGAGAGGGGAAAATTATATATTATTTTATAAAAGATGAGGAAATCAGAGATTTTTTTAATCAACTAGGATAACAACTATTTTTACTACTCTACCATTCACTCTACCTTTTATTATGTAGCATTCTAAAAACATTGATGTACCAACGTTTCTAACAGCTAAAATAGAAATTATTTAATCTTTTTACAGAAGTGAAGTAAGCATTCAATACGAATCAATACATAAGAAAAACGCTCTAGTCCTATTGCCTGGAGCGTTTTTGTCTTGTTTTGAAATCACATATCAATTTTATCAACTTGTCATTTATTTGATCAATGTACATTTTGGCAGAAAAAAGAATACAGGACAAACAAATTCCTGTATTCTTAAAATAACTTAGAACAGATATGATAATGATACGACTAACATGATTATAGCGCAAATTATTTTTACGATTTTTACATATTGTTGTTTGAACAATTTATCAGAGAAAAGACTCAAAATAAGAGCAATCCAAAACACGGTAGTTCTTAAAATAAAAATAGTCATGTCTCGTACCCCTTTCGCTATTTTGTAAAGACAATAATTGATTTGAATAGTGATGATTTAATCTGCAAATATGTGCATTTTCTTTGGTAAAACTTTTGTTCTTTAATCATTAATCGGTATCTCTATCTATCTTTATTATAGTACAAATATCGTTATTACACCAATAAATGTATTTATTTTTTATTGCTCCTATTTTTGAGAGCGCTTGAAATATGTTATAATAAAACTAGATTAATGTATAGGAGGAAAACCGTGGGAAATTTCATTGAGCTAGTCTTTCATCGTTTCTTTTTGGGGATGATTGCGACGGCTTATTTTTGGTTATTGACATTAGCAGGAGGAGTGGTCTTTGGTATAGCACCCGCTAGTGCAACCCTCATGAGTTTATATGCAGAACACGGTTATTCTTATCGTGCTTATCGTTTCAAGGATGCATGGGCTTTATTTAAGAGCAATTTTGTAAAAAGCAATCTTAGTTTCTACACCTTTATAGGGATTGACTTAATTTTGATTTATGGTTTGTATCTGATGATTCAGTTGCCAAACCAGACCATTATCCACTTGGCAGCAACCTTTCTAAATATCTTTTTAGTAGCCTTGGTATTTTTGGCCTATACGGTATCTTTAAAGTTGCAGGTATACTTTGAATTATCCTATAAAAACACCCTAAAGCTTGCCTTTGTCGGAATTTTTATGAGTTTATCAGCAGTGGCCAAGGTTCTTTTTGGTAGCGTCTTGTTAGCCATTATTGGTTTCTATATGCCAGCCCTCATTGCTTTTGTAGGTATTGGAATGTGGCATTTCTTTATTAGTGATTTATTGGAGCCTGTTTATGAAAGTATTCATGAAAAATTGGCAACCAAATAAGACCAAACAATTTCGCCTCCACTCACTCCTAAGAATTTATAGTCTGGTAATGATTATCATCATTTCCTGCTTTGCTCTCTTGATTTCTTATGCAGACTGGGATATGCGTGAAAGGGAAGCCAATCGTGTTGGTCAGCGTGTTCTCGCTCGAACAGTTGATGAGGTTGAATACTATTATCGAGAGTCAACCCGCCTAGCTCAGGAATTGGTCGAGAATCAAGCCCGCATCGAAGGGATTTACAAATATTTTAGTCTCAGCACGCCGGATTATTTTTATTGGCAGTTAGAACGCAAGGCGTCGCCTTATATTTCTGTTTCCATTTATGAAAATATTGATGATATATACGTGCGAAACGATTTTGTGACAGGTGTTTCGATTGTTCTACAGGATTCAACAGATGTATTTGTTTCCAAAAGAGGAAACCGAGGTGGACAGAAGATTCCAGCTGATAGCTTTAAACCGGATGCTAATAGTTTCGCTGTTCCAGTGTCTGATCCCATCTCGGACCAAGCTATAGGGGTCATTTATATTTCCGTAGAACCAGAATTCCTCTATAAGGCGATTGACAATACTAGGGGAACAATTCCTGTAGCAGTAACTGTCATTGCACCATATGAAACAGATATGTTCTATATAGGGACAAAAGGGACTAATGAATCTTGGTTAGTAGGAACAACAGCCCATGGTTATCAAGTTCGAGTAGCTGTACCAAAGGATTATGTTTGGAGTGGGACCTTAGCAAGTTCGGCACTTATTTTAGGTTTGAGCGCCCTCTTTATCATCATTTTATATATGACCTTAAGAAGGACCTTTTCTGACTATCAAAGTCAGGTTGTGGACTTGGTGGATTCCATTCACGCCATTACTAAGGGAGAGCAAACCAAGAGGATCAATACCGACAAAAAGGATCAAGAATTGCTTTTGATTGCCGAGTCGACAAATGATATGTTGGATCGACTGGAAAGTAACATTCACGATATTTATCAGCTGGAACTCAATCAAAAAGATGCCAACATGCGAGCGCTACAAGCTCAGATTAATCCGCATTTCATGTATAATACTTTGGAATTTTTGCGGATGTATGCAGTTATGGAGAACCAAAATGAATTAGCAGATATCATCTATGAGTTCAGTAGTCTCCTGCGCAATAATATCTCTGACGAGCGAGAAACGACACTCAAACAAGAAGTGGAGTTTTGTCGGAAGTACAGTTATCTCTGTATGGTTCGCTATCCAAAATCCATTGCCTATGGATTTAAAATTGATCCTGAATTGGAAGAAATGCGTATTCCAAAGTTCACCCTCCAACCTTTAGTGGAAAATTATTTTGCCCATGGAGTTGATCACAAAAGAACAGATAATGTTATCAGTATCAAGGCTTTGAAACAAGATGGCTATGTCGAAATCTTGGTAACTGATAATGGCCGTGGAATGTCTGCTGAAAAACTAGCAGAAATCCAAGCTAAACTGTCTCAAAGAACCTTTGAACATACAGCAGATTATAGTGGGAAACGACAGTCGATTGGGATTGTGAATATCCACGAACGCTTTGTACTCTACTTTGGAGACCGCTATAACATTAGCGTAGAATCTGCTGAACAAAAGGGTGTTCAATATAGAATCACCATTCAGGACGAAGAGAAAGGATAAACATGTATAAAGTACTATTAGTTGATGATGAGTACATGATTACAGAAGGACTTAAGCGTTTGATTCCTTTTGAAAAATGGGATATGGAAGTTGTCGCAACAGCCAACCATGCCGACGAGGCATTGGACTATGTTCGAGAGCATCCTGTAGATGTCGTCATTTCTGATGTCAACATGCCTGACAAGACAGGTCTTGAAATGATTGGGGAGATGAAGGAATTGTTGCCAGATGCATATTATATCCTTCTCTCAGGCTATCAAGAATTTGATTATGTCAAGAAAGCCATGAACCTCAATGTTGTAGACTACCTTGTCAAACCAGTTGATAAGGTTGAACTGGAGCATTTACTTGAGAAAATCCTTGGTCAACTTCGTGAGAAAGTGCATGAACCAGAAATGTTAAGTCAAAAATTAGATGAAGAAGCATTTAATGCGCATCTTTCTCAAAAAGAAAACTGGTGGATTGGTCTTTCAAAAGAAAAACAAGGGGATTTTGTTATTCCTTACTACGTTTTAGGTCAGGACTGGCAAATTGTGATTGCGGACCAGAAATTCGACGGTTTACTCGTTCTGCCTTTTGGGGCACCTTATCAGGCCAACTTTGAGAAATGGAAATTTAATGTAGAAAAAGCACTTTTCTATGGAACTGTAAACCTCGATCAGTCTGAAAGTCTCTTCTCATATTATGAACCCATCTATCGGGTGATTATCCAGGGAAATCTTCAGCAGATTATCGATGAGTTAAACCTACTCGAGAAGATTGTGCTAGAAAACACACCGAGGGTATCCATCACCAAGCAACTCTTTACTCAGTTTGTTATGGATGTCTTCCATCTCTTCGAGCATCTGAAAGCAGACGACATGACAGATATTGTCAAGAGGATTCATGCTATTACTAACTTTGAAGACTTAGTGGCTTATACAAAAGAAACCTTGACGTCCTTCTTTGGTCAATACCGCATGAATGAAAATGTCGTCAGTGTACTCGAAGTCATTGGTAGAGACTATAAAAAAGAGCTGTCTCTCAAGGATATCAGTAAGGACCTCTTTATCAACCCTGTTTACTTAGGTCAGTTAATCAAGAAGGAAACCAATTCAACCTTTGCGGAGCTTCTCAATAAGCAACGTATTAAGGCAGCCCAGCAACTCTTGCTGTCTACAAACGATAGTATTGAGGATATTTGCTATACGGTTGGTTATAGTAATGTAGGGTATTTCTACAAGGTCTTTCGAAAACTATGTGGAAAGTCTCCAAAGGCCTACCGCAAGCAGATTGAGGTCACCCTCTAACTTTTGTTATCCATTTTAAAATATGCTATAATAAGTTTAAAAAATATGAGGAGGTTACTTTTATGAAAAAGAAACCAATCTATCTATGGGTTTTATTGGTGTTATCAGCGATTAGTTCATTCTTGGCAGTAGTTGGAATACTCACTCCAGTACCTAGTAAGGACGCCCTTCGTGCTAGCCAAGAAAATGTTGGGACACTTAGTGCTCAACAAATAGAAGATGCTGTTAACTATGCCCACCAAGTGTCTGAGTCATCTCACTCTATTTTTAACACGATACTAATTATTCTATCTGCTATCCTAGTTGTAGTAGCCTTTGTTTTCTTAATTCGTAAGAACTTGCAGTTGGCAAACTACACTTATGTTGGATATGCCTTGCTAGCCATTGTTGGACTAGTCCATGACAATATGAATCTACAAGATGCTATGCAATTGATTAAAGATGACACACTTCGTTTAGGAATGGAAGTCATGTCAAAAGTAACCACTATCATATTCATCGTCATCAATGTTATCTTCCTAGCAATTGTCTTCTATAAAATTTGGCGTCAGCAAAAAGAACTAACAGAATCCCAAGAGGAAGAACTCGCCTAAGAGTTGACAAAGGATAACTATCAAGATACAATCTTGGTAGTTATTTTTTTGGATTCGAGAAAGAGGGAGGAAAAGATGAAAAAAATTTCCTTAGTTTATATCAGTCTGAGTGGGAACACGGAGAGTTTCGTAACACGTTTGAAAGCTTATCTGTTAGAGCAGTATGCGAATATTGATGTGGAAAAAATACATATTAAAGACTTGGTCAAGGAAGGAGAAGACTTCTTTGAGATGACCAACCCATATGTAGCTTTTCTACCGACTTACCTAGAAGGTGGCAATGGCGTTGATAATGGAGATGTGGAAATCTTGACCACTCCAGTAGGTGACTTTATCGCATATGGTGATAATGCTAGCAAGTGTTTTGGTGTCGTAGGATCGGGTAACCGCAATTTCAATAACCAATACTGTTTGACCGCCAAGCAATATAGCCAGCGCTTTGGTTTTCCAGTCCTGGCTGACTTTGAAATGCGCGGAATGCTAGGAGATATCAAAAAGGTTGCAGGTATTATTGCAGAGCTTTATGAACTTGAATCCTTGTAAGAGGATAGAGTTGCTGGGCTAGATTTTTATCCCATGGATCATAGAATTATTTCAAAAGAGAACAGTTCAAATGAGTAAATTACAGAGATCATTTTTAAAGTATATAAAACGCAAACCAAGCTTCAAGGATATTATGCTATGCAGTGCTTTGTTGCTCTTGGCAATTAGTCTGATGATGTTTTCTGATAAAATTTTTGATGAAGATGCAGCACCATTTGGAACCATGGTATCCTTAGGGATTGTTATCCTGGTAGAAATCTTAGCTGTCAGAAATAAATAAAAAAGACTCGAGAAATGGTATCTCGAGTTTTTCTTATTTGCGAATTTCGTCAACGATTTCTTTTGAAATGGGAATTCCTAAACGGTAACCTTTGTTAATGTAGTCAATGACATCATTGATGTTTTCTATCGTTTGGATTTTCTCTTTGATAGTTGCACGAAAAGCTTGATCTTTCAATAGTTGGTTCTGAAGAAGTCTTTGAAGTTTCTCTTTTTCATATTTGTTGACAAGAAAGAGAAAAAGAAGACTGATAACAACTAGAATATAAGCATACTGGCTCATAAAAATTCTCCCTAAGTGATAAAGAAGTAGGTGGTAAGATAAAAGTAAATTTTTTTATTTTTCGAGTGATAGTACTGTAAGTGCCTCGCTACTTGTTATTAATTAGTGAAGCGTTTAGGCAAGTCGCCTCATTTACGACGTCTTTCGGTAGAAATCGATAATATTTCTATCGAAAAACTAGTGAGGCGCCTAGCCAAAGTCCGAATAGGATTTTACGTTAGTTACTTAGCTTGCTTAGCAATAAATTAATTTAATAGATCACGACATGCATCCAAATAAGTCGATATTATTTATTTGGATGCATTAGTAAGGCGTTTAGGCAAATCGCCCAGTAGCGATTGCCGTCAAGAGACTAGGAACTTTAGTTCCAGTAATTTGAAGATTACGACGTTCTATAACATAAATTGATGTTATTTATGTTATAGAACTAGTGAGGCAGTTAGCTAGTCCGCATAAAAGCGGCTAGCGTCCAACAATAGGAACCTTTAGTTCCAATTGTTGGTACTGAATCACATCTTCTCTGGCGCCTCTACACCCAACAGACGAAGGGCTTCTTTAAGGACAACTGCTGTTGCATAGCTGAGAGCTAGGCGACTGTCACGTTCTGGGCTTTCATCTAAGATACGAGTGTGGGCATAGTATTTGTTAAAGGCTTGGGCTAAGCTGATTGCAAATTTAGCGATGATAGAAGGCTCGTAGTTATCAGCTGCACGTTTAATAATACGTGGGAAGTCTTGGATGAGCTTGATGATTTCCCAGCTTTCAGCATCGTTCAAGCTATAGTTGGCACCTGCTTCAGGTTTGAAATCAGCTTTACGCAAGATTGATTGGATACGAGCGTAGGCATATTGAACATAAGGGCCAGTCTCCCCTTCGAAGGATACCATAGCTTCAAGGTCGAAGTCATATCCATTAGTACGGTCGGTTTTAAGGTCATAGAATTTAATGGCTCCAACTCCAACAGCATGAGCGACCTGGTCTTTGTTTTCAAGTTCAGGATTTTTGGCTTCGATCTGAGCTTTCGCACGGCTGATGGCTTCTGCAACAGTTGGCTCTAACAAGATAACATTCCCTTTACGAGTAGAAAGTTTCTTTCCTTCTTTTGTCACCAATCCAAACGGAACATGAACAATGTCTTGACTCCAATCGTAGCCCATCTCCTGTAGTACTGCCTTGAGTTGTTTAAAGTGAGCAGATTGCTCTTGACCAACGACATAGATAGATTTGGCAAATTGATATTCGTTTTTACGGTAGAGAGCCGCAGCCAAGTCACGTGTGATGTAGAGAGTTGCACCGTCAGATTTCTTGATAAGAGCTGGGTGTTCAATTCCGTATTTTTCAAGATTCACAACTTGAGCACCTTCTGATTCGACCAAAAGTCCCTTTTCAGCGAGGATGTCTACAACTGCATCCATTTTATCGTTGTAGAAGGCTTCTCCGTTGTAGCTGTCGAATTCAACTTGTAACTCATTGTAAAGACGGTTAAATTCTACCAAACTTTCATCGCGGAACCATTGCCAAAGAGCAAGAGCTTCCTCATCGCCGTTTTCAAGTTTGCGGAACCATTCACGTGCTTCGTCATCCAAGCTTGGATCGTTCTCAGCTTCAGCATTGATACGGACGTAGAGCTTGAGAAGTTCATCGATTGGATGAGTTTTAACGGCTTCTTCGTTACCCCATTTCTTGTAGGCAACAATCAACATCCCAAACTGTTTACCCCAGTCTCCCAAGTGGTTGACCTTGACAGTTTGATAGTCGATTTTTTGGAAGATATGTGACAAGCTATCTCCGATAACTGTTGAACGAAGGTGTCCGATAGAAAATGGTTTAGCGATATTAGGACTAGACATGTCGATAACGACATTTTCTTGGTTACCAATTGTTTGGTCAGCGTAGTGATTTTTTTCAGTAATGACGTTCTGTAACACTTGACCAGAAATGGCAGCCTTATCAAGGAAAAAGTTGACGTAAGGTCCTGTTGCTACAACCTTTTCAAAGGCTTGGCTATTAATCTTTTCAGCAATATCTGCAGCAATCATTTGGGGAGCTTTGCGTTCAACCTTTGCTAATGAAAAGGCGGGGAAGGCGATGTCTCCCATATCTGAGTTTTTAGGTGTTTCTAGTAAATTTAAAATAGCCTCTTGGTCCAGGCTATCAATGACGCTAGCCAACTCGCTAGCAATCAATTCTTTTGTATTCATTTAGGGCTCCTTTAGGGCTTTTCTACTATTTTAACACAATTTACTACATTTTTTTGGAAAGAAGAGAATTTTTTTGAAATATCCAGTTTTTTTGATATAATGTTATTACTAAAAAAATGTAAAATGTTATAAATATGCACTCGAGAGGAACATATGAGAAAAAGAGAACGTCATCAGCTTATTAAGCGAATGATTACAGAAGAAAAATTAGGCACTCAAAAAGAAATTCAGGATCGATTGGAAGCTTGTAATGTCTTTGTGACACAGACAACTTTATCTCGTGATTTGCGAGAAATTGGCTTAACCAAAGTTAAGAAAAACGATGTTGTCTATTATGTATTAGCAAATGAGACAGAAAAGATTGATTTGGTCGAATTTCTTTCACATCACTTAGAAGGTGTTGCAAGAGCTGAGTTTACCTTAGTTTTGCACACTAAATTGGGTGAAGCCGCGGTTTTAGCCAATGTTGTTGATGACAACAAGGATGAATGGATTTTAGGAACAGTTGCAGGAGCGAATACCTTGTTGGTTATCTGTAAAGATCAGCATGCCGCTAAAGTGATGGAAGAACGCCTGCTAGAGCTAATGGAAGACAGATAAGGTCTTGAGAGTTTCTCTCAGGACTGTTTTTACAAGGAGAGAGTAAATGACCACTGAAAAATTATCGCCTGGGATGCAACAGTACGTGGATATCAAAAAACAATATCCAGATGCTTTCTTGCTCTTTCGAATGGGTGATTTTTATGAGTTGTTTTATGAAGATGCCGTCAATGCCGCTCAGATTCTAGAAATTTCGTTGACCAGTCGCAATAAAAATGCTGAAAATCCAATTCCTATGGCAGGTGTACCCTATCATTCTGCCCAACAGTACATAGATGTCCTAGTTGAGCGTGGCTACAAGGTTGCCATCGCTGAACAGATGGAAGACCCTAAACAGGCTGTGGGTGTCGTTAAGCGTGAGGTCGTCCAGGTCATTACACCAGGGACAGTGGTTGATAGTAGTAAGCCAGATAGTCAAAACAACTTTTTGGTAGCTATTGATCGTGATGGGTCTCAATATGGTTTAGCCTACATGGACCTAGTAACAGGTGATTTTTATGTAACGGGGCTATCAGATTTTTCTCTAGTCTGTGGTGAAATCCGCAACCTCAAGGCTAGAGAAGTAGTGATTGGCTACGAATTATCTGAAGCGGAAGAGCAGATTCTCAGTCGTCAAATGAATCTAGTCCTTTCCTACGAACAGGAAGCATATGAAGACCTTCATCTGTTGGATTCAGGATTGGCGCCCATTGAAAAAGCTGCCAGTGGAAAACTTCTCCAGTATGTTCATCGGACGCAGATGAGAGAGTTGAATCACTTAAAACCTGTTATCCGTTATGAAATCAAAGATTTTTTGCAGATGGATTTTGCGACCAAGGCTAGTCTGGATTTGGTTGAAAATGCTCGCTCAGGTAAGAAACAAGGCAGCCTTTTCTGGTTGCTAGATGAGACTAAAACTGCAATGGGTATGCGACTCTTGCGTTCTTGGATTCAACGCCCTTTGATTGATAAGAACCGTATCTTAGAACGTCAGGAAGTTGTGCAAGTCTTTCTGGACTATTTCTTTGAGCGCAGTGATTTGACAGAAAGTCTCAAGGGAGTCTACGATATCGAGCGTCTGGCCAGTCGAGTGTCTTTTGGGAAAAGCAATCCTAAAGACCTCTTGCAACTAGCGACTACCTTGGGAAGTGTTCCAAGGATTCGCGCCATTTTAGAGGGAATGGAGCAACCAGCTCTAGCTTATCTGATTGAACAACTAGATGCTATTCCTGAGTTGGAAAGTTTGATTAGTGCAGCTATTGCTCCTGAGGCTCCTCACGTGATTACCGAAGGTGGTATTATCCGAACGGGCTTTGATGAGACCTTGGATAAATACCGTCGTGTGCTGAGAGAAGGGACCAGCTGGATTGCTGAGATCGAGGCCAAGGAAAGAGAAAACTCTGGCATCAATACTCTCAAGATTGACTACAATAAAAAAGACGGCTACTATTTCCATGTGACCAACTCGCAGCTAGGCAACGTACCAGCCCACTTTTTCCGCAAGGCTACGCTGAAAAACTCTGAGCGTTTTGGGACAGAGGAGTTAGCGCGTATCGAAGGTGAAATGCTAGAGGCGCGTGAGAAATCAGCAAACCTAGAGTACGAAATCTTTATGCGTATTCGTGAGGAGGTTGGCAAGTATATCCAACGTCTACAGGCTCTGGCTCAAGGAATCGCTACTGTCGATGTCTTGCAAGGCTTGGCAGTAGTTGCAGAAAAACAACACCTGATTCGACCAGAGTTTGGGGAAGACTCTAGCATAGATATCCAAAAAGGTCGTCATGCCGTCGTTGAAAAGGTCATGGGAGCTCAAACCTATATCCCAAACAGCATCCAGATGGATGAAGAGACCAGCATTCAACTGATTACAGGGCCTAATATGAGCGGGAAGTCAACTTATATGCGCCAGTTAGCTATAACAGCAGTTATGGCACAGATGGGTTCTTATGTCCCTGCAGAAAGTGCCCGCTTGCCAATCTTTGATGCAATTTTTACCCGTATTGGGGCGGCAGATGACTTGGTTTCAGGCCAATCTACCTTTATGGTAGAGATGATGGAAGCTAATAATGCCATTAGTCATGCGACAAAGGATTCCTTGATTCTTTTTGATGAGCTAGGCCGTGGAACCGCAACTTATGACGGCATGGCTTTAGCCCAGTCTATCATCGAGTACATCCACGAGCATATTGGAGCCAAGACTCTTTTTGCGACGCACTACCATGAATTAACCAGTCTGGAAGCTAGTCTTGAACATCTAGTGAATGTTCACGTGGCTACGCTTGAGCAAAATGGTCAGGTCACTTTCCTTCATAAGATTGAACCAGGTCCAGCAGACAAATCGTACGGTATTCACGTTGCTAAGATTGCAGGATTGCCAGCAGACTTGCTAAAAAGAGCAGATTCAATTTTAACTCAACTAGAAAGCCAGGGTCAGGAAAGTCCAATTCCTACCAATCAAAATACTGTCAATGAGCAGATGTCGCTTTTTGATGAAAAAGAAGAAAATCCAATCCTGACAGAGTTGGCAAATATAGATGTTTACAATATAACACCTATGCAAGCCATGAATCTCTTGTTAGAGCTGAAGCAAAAATTATAAGCAAAAACCCACTCCGTTTTGTGAGTGGGTTTTTAGGTATTATTTTTTATGAGCCAATAGTTGATTGATGTGTGCAACTTTTTTAGATTCTCTCTTGTAGAGAACAATCCAGATGATGAGGTAGACGATTGCAAACTCTGGGATGAGTTGAAGGATGAAAGTCCAGTGAAGCGGAAACCATCCTGCTAGGATTGCTAGAGGTACAAAACCTAGCAACATAAGGAAGAAGTGAGTGACAGTCGCACGAAGAAGGCTCCAATCTTGAGCGAATAGACGGCCGCCAAAACTAAAGAGGACTCCAATCGCTGCCCAGATAAGCAGACAGTAAAGTAAGACGAGTGATCCATGCACCTGATGTTGGGTCATGAATTGACCAATCAAAGAGTTGGGGCTGAGAGGTGCGTAGTTGCTTGGTGAGTGGATAAAAGAAAAGATAATAGATAGGATGAGGCCGATGAGGATACCAGTTGTGGCATCGTGAAATACTTGTTTTTTCATAGTTCTAATTTCTCCTTAATAGCTTTGAGGTAACGGCGAGATGAGTAGGTGAAACTTTCGTTTTTAAGATAAATTTCAATCAAGCCGTTAGAGGTTAGTTTTAGATGACTGATAGCATCAATGTTGACAATTTCCGATTGGGAAATTTGGATAAAGGAAGCAGGTAAGATTTCAACTGCTTGGTAGAGACGAATGTCGAGAGCATAGATTCGACTGTCCGTTTCAGCCAAGACTTTACGATTCTCGATGTAAATCCGTTGAATCTTTTGAATTTCGATAAGAAAAACCTGATCTTGAAATTTTCCTTTAAGTGTTTCTTTTTGATCTAGCGATTGAACAAAGTCTTGAACTTTTTGAACTCTAGGGGACAAAGTTGGTGCTTCTATGATGATTTGTTCTTCAATATACTGCAGATCAATGTCGAGTTTGACTTTCATAATTTCTCCTTTATCTAGTTGTAATAGAGATCTCTTACTTACAAGTCTATTAAACACCATTTTTTTGACAATTACAAGAAGCTTTGTCTATGTGGTCGGTTGAAGAGTCTATCTGGTAGGTGACCGTTTTCAAAGAGATTTTAGAGTAAAGAAGTCAAAAAATAAGAAGAAATATATTGACAAAAATAGAAAAAAAGTGGTACAATGTTAGACGGTACTTTTTACTTTTGGTCTCTCAAGAGTGTACAGGGACGTGCTGACAAATGTTGCAAAAGTACACACAGATGATAGCTGTCACCAAGTGTATCATCACCAAAAATAAAAAAACACAGGAGAATGTAGATGCCTACAATTAACCAATTGGTTCGCAAACCGCGTAAATCAAAAGTAGAAAAATCTAAATCACCAGCTTTGAACGTTGGTTACAACAGTCATAAAAAAGTTCAAACAAACGTTTCTTCACCACAAAAACGTGGTGTAGCAACTCGTGTTGGAACTATGACACCTAAAAAACCTAACTCTGCCCTTCGTAAATTTGCTCGTGTACGTTTGAGCAACCTTATCGAAGTTACTGCCTACATCCCAGGTATCGGACACAACTTGCAAGAGCACAGCGTGGTGCTTCTTCGCGGTGGACGTGTAAAAGACCTTCCAGGGGTACGTTACCATATCGTCCGTGGTGCACTTGATACTGCAGGTGTTAACGATCGTAAACAAGGCCGTTCTAAATACGGTACTAAACGTCCGAAAAAAGCATAAGGAAAGGGGATAAAGAGAAATGAGTCGTAAAAATAGAGCTCCAAAACGTGACGTATTGCCAGATCCGCTTTACAATTCACAACTAGTTACTCGTCTTATCAACCGCGTTATGCTTGACGGTAAACGTGGTACAGCTGCTTCAATCGTTTACGGTGCTTTTGAGCAAATCAAAGAAGCTACTGGTAACGATGCACTTGAAGTATTTGAAACAGCTATGGAAAACATCATGCCTGTACTTGAAGTACGTGCACGTCGTGTTGGTGGATCTAACTACCAAGTCCCAGTTGAAGTTCGTCCAGAACGTCGTACAACACTTGGACTTCGTTGGTTGGTAACAATCGCTCGCCTTCGTGGTGAACACACAATGCAAGACCGTCTTGCAAAAGAAATCTTGGATGCTGCTAACAACACTGGTGCAGCAGTTAAGAAACGTGAAGACACTCACCGTATGGCTGAAGCTAACCGTGCCTTCGCACACTTCCGTTGGTAATAAAATGATACCAAGAGCGGTAAAGGCCCAAGGCAAAAATAGGAAACTGATGCAGTGTTCCGTGAACACAAAGCAGTTTATCTTTTTTGCACCGGGCCTCGCTCGGGTTCAAATCAGTTAACTCGAGCTTTTAGCCCGAGTTCAACTCAACTTATCTATAAGTTGAAACCAACTAAACAAGATAAACACTGAGAACGGGTAGGTCCTGCCTATCCGTTTTTATTAAATCGTGTTATAATAGAATAGAAATAAAAAATAATAGGAGAAACAAACCTCATGGCACGCGAATTTTCACTTGAAAAAACTCGTAATATCGGTATCATGGCTCACGTCGATGCCGGTAAAACAACTACAACTGAGCGTATTCTTTACTACACTGGTAAAATCCACAAAATCGGTGAAACTCACGAAGGTGCGTCACAAATGGACTGGATGGAGCAAGAGCAAGAACGTGGTATCACTATCACATCTGCTGCGACAACAGCTCAATGGAACAACCACCGCGTAAACATCATCGACACACCAGGACACGTGGACTTCACAATCGAAGTACAACGTTCTCTTCGTGTATTGGACGGTGCGGTTACAGTTCTTGACTCACAATCAGGTGTTGAGCCTCAAACTGAAACAGTTTGGCGTCAAGCAACTGAGTACGGAGTTCCACGTATCGTATTTGCCAACAAAATGGACAAAATCGGTGCTGACTTCCTTTACTCAGTAAGCACACTTCACGATCGTCTTCAAGCGAACGCACACCCAATTCAATTGCCAATCGGTTCTGAAGATGACTTCCGTGGTATCATCGACTTGATCAAGATGAAAGCTGAAATCTATACTAACGACCTTGGTACAGATATCCTTGAAGAAGACATTCCAGCTGAATACCTTGACCAAGCTCAAGAATACCGTGAAAAATTGGTTGAAGCAGTTGCTGAAACTGACGAAGAATTGATGATGAAATACCTCGAAGGTGAAGAAATCACTAACGAAGAATTGAAAGCTGGTATCCGTAAAGCGACTATCAACGTTGAATTCTTCCCAGTATTGTGTGGTTCAGCCTTCAAGAACAAAGGTGTTCAATTGATGCTTGATGCGGTTATCGACTACCTTCCAAGCCCACTTGACATCCCAGCAATCAAGGGTATCAACCCAGATACAGATGAAGAAGAAACTCGTCCTGCATCTGACGAAGAGCCATTTGCAGCTCTTGCCTTCAAGATCATGACTGACCCATTCGTAGGTCGTTTGACATTCTTCCGTGTTTACTCAGGTGTTCTTCAATCAGGTTCTTACGTATTGAACACTTCTAAAGGTAAACGTGAACGTATCGGACGTATCCTTCAAATGCACGCTAACAGCCGTCAAGAAATCGACACTGTTTACTCAGGTGATATCGCTGCTGCCGTTGGTTTGAAAGATACTACAACTGGTGACTCATTGACAGATGAAAAAGCGAAAATCATCCTTGAGTCAATCAACGTTCCAGAACCAGTTATCCAATTGATGGTTGAGCCAAAATCTAAAGCAGACCAAGACAAGATGGGTATCGCCCTTCAAAAATTGGCTGAAGAAGATCCAACATTCCGCGTTGAAACAAACGTTGAAACTGGTGAAACAGTTATCTCTGGTATGGGTGAGCTTCACCTTGACGTCCTTGTTGACCGTATGCGTCGTGAATTCAAAGTTGAAGCGAATGTAGGTGCTCCTCAAGTATCTTACCGTGAAACATTCCGTGCTCCTACTCAAGCACGTGGATTCTTTAAACGTCAGTCTGGTGGTAAAGGTCAGTTCGGTGATGTATGGATTGAATTTACTCCAAACGAAGAAGGTAAAGGATTCGAATTCGAAAACGCAATCGTCGGTGGTGTGGTTCCTCGTGAATTTATCCCAGCGGTTGAAAAAGGTTTGGTAGAATCTATGGCTAACGGTGTTCTTGCTGGTTACCCAATGGTTGACGTTAAAGCTAAGCTTTACGATGGTTCATACCACGATGTCGACTCATCTGAAACTGCCTTCAAGATCGCTGCATCTCTTGCACTTAAAGAAGCTGCTAAGACTGCACAACCAGCTATCCTTGAGCCAATGATGCTTGTAACAATCACTGTTCCAGAAGAAAACCTTGGTGATGTTATGGGTCACGTAACTGCTCGTCGTGGACGTGTAGATGGTATGGAAGCACACGGTAACAGCCAAATCGTTCGTGCTTACGTTCCACTTGCTGAAATGTTCGGTTACGCAACAGTTCTTCGTTCTGCATCACAAGGACGTGGTACATTCATGATGGTATTCGACCACTACGAAGATGTACCTAAGTCAGTACAAGAAGAAATCATTAAGAAAAACAAAGGTGAAGAATAATTCACCGTCACTTTAAAAGAAGTCACTTTGTGGCTTCTTTTTCTGTTTGGTAGAAATAGCTAAAATGGCCTCAAATATGGTAAAATAGAAGGAGTATATTGTGAGGAAAATGGATGTCAACCACTTTTGAAATTTTAATGAATCAGTTGGGAATCCCCGCTGACATAAGAAATCATGAGGCCTTCTCCCAGGCTGAAATTGAACAAGTTATTGTACACAAGCAAAGTAATATTTGGGAGTTTCGTTTTGTCTTTGAGAATATCCTCCCCTTTGAACTCTTTTTAGCGTTGAAGAAGGGATTGAAAGAAGAATTTTCAAAAACAGGAAATCAAGCGACTTTCAAAATTAAAACGAAAGATCAAGATTTTTCAAGAGAGCTTTTACAGGCCTACTATCGGGAGGCTTTTTCAGACGGGCCTTGTTCTAGCCAAGGATTTCGGACCATGTATCAGGATTTTCAAGTCCGATTTGAAAATGATCAGTTGATTATTGAGGCTTCTGAAGCAGCAGATACAGAACATTTTAGAAAAAACCACCTACCAAATCTTAGCAAACAACTTGAGCTCTTTGGTTTTCCTAAGTTTACATGCCATTTAGAGAAAAATGAACATTTGACCAAGGAAGAGCAAGAAGCTTTCCATTTGGAAAATCAAATGATTGTTCAGGCTGCTAATGAAGAAACACTTCGGTCCATGGAACAGTTGGAACAGATGGCGCCACCACCTCCAGTAGAGGACAAGCCTGTCTTTGATTTTCAAGCTAAGAAGGCAGCTGCCAAGCCAAAACTAGAAAAGGCAGAAATTACTCCAATGATTGAGGTCAATACTGAGGAGAACCGTCTGGTCTTTGAAGGAGTTGTCTTTGATGTTGAGCAGAAGGTGACTAGAACAGGTCGTGTTTTGATTAACTTCAAGATGACCGACTATACATCTAGCTTCTCCATGCAAAAATGGGTCAAAAATGAAGAAGAAGCTCAGAAATTTGACATGATCAAGAAAAATTCTTGGCTTCGTGTTCGTGGGAATGTTGAAATGAATAATTTCACGCGAGACTTGACCATGAATGTGCAAGATGTGCAGGAAGTTGTCCACTATGAGCGTAAAGACTTGATGCCAGAGGGAGAACGTCGGGTTGAGTTCCATGCGCATACCAATATGTCGACCATGGATGCTCTACCTGAAGTCGAAGAAATCGTTGGAACAGCAGCCAAATGGGGACATAAGGCAGTAGCAATCACAGACCACGGGAATGTTCAATCCTTCCCTCATGGCTATAAGGCAGCTAAGAAAGCTGGTATCCAGCTGATCTATGGGATGGAAGCCAATATCGTTGAAGACCGTGTTCCTATCGTCTATAACGAAGTGGAGATGGACCTTTCTGAAGCTACCTATGTAGTCTTTGACGTGGAAACGACAGGACTTTCAGCTATCTATAATGACTTGATTCAAGTTGCGGCTTCTAAGATGTATAAGGGTAATATCGTCGCTGAATTTGATGAATTTATCAATCCTGGGCATCCTTTGTCAGCCTTTACGACTGAATTGACTGGAATTACGGATGACCATGTAAAAAATGCGAAACCTTTAGTTCAAGTTTTAAAAGAGTTCCAAGAATTTTGTAAGGATACCGTTCTTGTAGCCCACAATGCAACCTTTGACGTTGGCTTTATGAATGCCAACTATGAACGTTATGGACTGCCCAAAATCACTCAGCCTGTCATCGATACGCTAGAGTTCGCAAGAAATCTCTATCCTGAATACAAGCGCCACGGTCTAGGACCTTTGACCAAGCGTTTTGGAGTTGCCCTAGAACACCACCACATGGCCAACTACGATGCGGAAGCAACTGGCCGTCTGCTCTTTATCTTTATCAAGGAAGTGGCAGAAAAACACGGTGTGACAGATTTGGCACGATTAAACCTTGATTTAATCAGTCCAGATTCGTATAAAAAAGCTCGTGTCAAGCATGCGACCATCTATGTGAAAAATCAGGTGGGCTTAAAAAATATCTTTAAGCTGGTTTCTCTCTCAAATACCCAGTATTTTGAAGGAGTTCCACGAATTCCACGTACGGTTCTGGATGCCCATCGAGAAGGTTTAATCTTGGGATCGGCTTGTACGGAAGGAGAAGTCTTTGATGCAGTCGTGTCACAAGGAGTAGATGCGGCAGTCGAAGTAGCTAAATACTATGACTTTATCGAGGTGATGCCTCCGGCTATCTATGCACCTCTGATTGCCAAGGAGCAGGTTAAGGATATGGAGGAACTCCGCACCATCATCAAGAGCTTGATTGAGGTTGGAGAGCGCCTTGGGAAACCCGTTCTGGCGACAGGAAATGTCCACTATATCGAACCTGAGGATGAGATTTATCGTGAGATTATCGTACGAAGTCTAGGTCAGGGAGCTATGATTAACCGGACTATCGGCCATGGAGAAGCTGCCCAACCAGCTCCGCTACCAAAGGCACATTTTAGAACGACCAATGAAATGTTGGACGAATTTGCCTTTCTAGGAGAAGATTTGGCTCGTAAGATTGTCATTGAAAATACCAATGCCTTGGCAGAAATCTTTGAGCCTGTGGAGGTTGTAAAGGGTGATTTGTACACGCCTTTCATTGACAAAGCCGAAGAAACAGTTGCTGAATTAACCTATAAAAAAGCCTTCGAAATCTATGGGAATCCACTCCCAGATATCGTTGATTTGCGGATTGAAAAGGAATTGACCTCTATCTTGGGGAATGGTTTCGCCGTGATTTATCTGGCTTCACAGATGCTAGTGCACCGTTCCAACGAACGAGGTTACTTGGTTGGTTCCCGTGGGTCTGTTGGATCTAGTTTCGTTGCGACCATGATTGGGATTACCGAGGTCAATCCGCTCTCGCCTCACTATGTCTGTGGCCAGTGTCAGTACAGTGAGTTTATCACAGATGGTTCTTACGGTTCAGGATTTGATATGCCAGATAAAGACTGTCCTAACTGTGGGCACAAGCTCAGCAAGAATGGACAGGACATTCCTTTCGAGACCTTCCTTGGTTTTGACGGGGACAAGGTTCCCGATATCGATTTGAACTTCTCAGGGGAGGACCAGCCGAGTGCCCACTTGGATGTTCGTGATATCTTTGGGGAAGAATATGCTTTCCGTGCAGGAACGGTAGGTACGGTGGCTGCTAAGACAGCCTATGGATTTGTCAAGGGTTACGAGCGTGACTATGGTAAATTCTACCGGGAAGCCGAAGTAGAGCGCCTAGCCCAAGGAGCTGCTGGTGTTAAACGGACGACTGGTCAGCACCCAGGGGGAATCGTTGTTATCCCTAACTATATGGATGTCTATGATTTTACTCCAGTGCAGTATCCTGCAGATGATGTGACTGCTGAATGGCAGACCACTCACTTTAACTTCCACGATATCGATGAGAACGTCCTTAAGCTTGATGTCCTGGGACATGACGATCCGACCATGATTCGGAAACTGCAGGACTTGTCTGGGATTGATCCTAATGAAATTCCTATGGATGATGAAGGCGTGATGGCCCTCTTTTCAGGAACTGATGTTCTTGGGGTGACTCCTGAGCAAATCGGTACACCGACGGGGATGCTGGGGATTCCAGAGTTTGGAACCAACTTTGTACGTGGGATGGTAGACGAGACGCATCCGACGACTTTTGCAGAGTTGCTTCAGCTCTCAGGTCTATCCCACGGTACCGACGTATGGTTGGGAAATGCCCAGGACTTGATTAAGGCTGGAATTGCGGACCTATCAACCGTTATCGGATGTCGGGATGACATCATGGTTTACCTCATGCACGCTGGTCTAGATCCAAAGATGGCCTTTACCATCATGGAGCGAGTGCGTAAGGGAATGTGGCTCAAAATCTCTGAAGAAGAGCGTAATGGATATATCGAGGCCATGAAGGCTAATAATGTCCCTGAGTGGTATATCGAATCTTGTGGGAAAATCAAGTACATGTTCCCTAAAGCCCACGCGGCTGCCTACGTTATGATGGCCCTTCGTGTGGCCTACTTCAAGGTTCACCATCCGATTTATTATTATTGTGCTTACTTCTCCATCCGTGCCAAGGCCTTTGATATCAAGACCATGGGTGCAGGCTTGGATGCTATCAAACGCAAGATGCAAGAAATTGCTGAAAAGCGCAAGAACAATGAAGCTTCTAACGTAGAAATTGACCTTTACACAACACTTGAAATCGTCAATGAGATGTGGGAACGTGGTTTTAAATTTGGCAAGTTAGACCTCTATCGCAGTGATGCGACTGAATTCATCATAGATGGAGACACCCTCATCCCACCGTTTGTCGCTATGGATGGTCTAGGAGAGAACGTTGCCAAGCAACTGGTTCGTGCTCGTCAAGAGGGAGAATTCCTCTCTAAAACAGAACTCCGCAAGCGTGGTGGGCTCTCATCAACCTTGGTTGAAAAGATGGATGAGATGGGGATTCTCGGAAATATGCCAGAGGACAACCAGTTGAGTTTGTTTGACGATTTGTTTTAATAGTTTGAAATGTCTTATGTAGGTTTGAGGTTAGTTAATGATGCTAAAGAAAAACAGAGCAACACCTTGGAAACCAGGGAAAGTTATTTCCATACGCTTGCGAAATGGCGTTTACGTATTAGCACAAATGGTGCGTGATCCCTATCTGGTATTTTTCAACCATTTTAACGAAGAAAATAACTGGAAGGGAGTGACCTTGAAAGAGGAAGATATCCTTTTTTGTAAAGCAGTTACTCGTCAGTTTCTACGCTATAGTTCTGTAGCGATTGTCAAAGAAATTAACCCCCTGTTAGATTATGGACTACCCAAAGAATGGATCTATAGCCATATTGGAGGGCATCCTATTACTGTTTCGGTAAAGGGACGGGAGCGCCAAGTAGCTGGTTTTGGTCGACGCTGTTCTTTAGTTCTAGCGGATAAGGACAGTGGTCAACCGGAGGATAATCCACTTATGGGCCTCTTCCAAGCTTATATCATACCAGATATCAAAGAACAGGATTGGGAACGAGTAGGTCAGGCTGAACACATGTCCATTGAAGTATTTCCAACACTCAATGAGCGTCTCTACCTTTGCTATCTTTATGGGAAAAATATAAATCCAGAACAAGATATCTCTTTGGGAAAGCCCCTGCTTGATGACTATGAAACTTATGTAGATATCCTCACTAACAGCCCAGAGGCTCGACGTCTCTATCTAGGAGAGTACGAAGAATAAGAAAGGACTTTTGATGAAACTCAGAATTTTTGCGGAAGACAAACCTGCTCAAAAGGTTTTTGAATATCAGTTAGAGCTTGCTGATCAGACAATTCTTCTATCGACAGCACTCTTGTCGGGTGCTATTGCTTTAGCAGGATTATTTTCTGCTTTGAAAGAAAAATAAAAATAGAAAAGAGAAACAAGATGGTTTTACCGAATTTTAAAGAAAATCTAGAAAAATACGCTAAGCTTTTGGTTGCAAACGGAGTGAACGTGCAACCTGGTCACACTCTGGCTCTCTCTATCGATGTGGAGCAACGTGAGTTGGCTCACTTAATCGTCAAAGAAGCTTATGCACTTGGTGCACATGAAGTTATCGTTCAATGGGCAGATGACTTTGTAAACCGTGAGAAATTCCTTCACGCGCCGATGGAGCGTTTGGACAATGTACCAGAATACAAGATTGCTGAGATGAACTACCTTCTTGAAAACAAAGCAAGTCGTCTCGGTGTCCGTTCTTCTGACCCAGGTGCCTTGAACGGAGTGGATGCTGAAAAACTTTCAGCTTCTGCTAAAGCTATGGGAATTGCTATGAAGCCAATGCGTATCGCAACTCAATCTAACAAGGTTAGCTGGACTGTAGCAGCTGCTGCTGGACTAGAGTGGGCTAAGAAAGTCTTTCCAAATGCTGCGAGTGACGAAGAAGCAGTGGACCTCCTTTGGGACCAAATCTTCAAAACTTGCCGTGTCTACGAAGAAGATCCAGTTAAGGCTTGGGAAGAGCATGCAGCTATCTTGAAGAGCAAGGCAGAAATGCTCAACAAAGAACAATTCTCAGCTCTTCACTACACAGCACCTGGAACTGATTTGACACTTGGCTTGCCTAAGAACCACGTTTGGGAATCAGCTGGAGCTATCAATGCTCAAGGCGAAGGTTTCTTGCCAAACATGCCAACAGAAGAAGTCTTTACAGCTCCTGACTTCCGTCGTACAGATGGTTATGTTACTTCTACAAAACCACTTAGCTATAATGGAAATATCATCGAAGGTATTAAAGTAACCTTTGAAAATGGTCAAATCGTTGATATTACAGCTGAAAAAGGTGACCAGGTTATGAAGGACCTTGTCTTTAAGAATGCTGGTGCGCGTGCTTTGGGTGAATGTGCCTTGGTACCAGATCCAAGCCCAATTTCTCAGTCAGGTATTACCTTCTTTAATACTCTTTTTGATGAAAATGCTTCTAACCACTTGGCTATCGGTGCAGCCTATGCAACGAGCGTCGTTGGTGGGGCAGAGATGAGCGAAGAAGAGCTTGAAGCTGCAGGACTTAATCGTTCAGATGTTCACGTTGACTTTATGATTGGTTCTAACCAAATGGATATCGATGGTATCCGTGAGGATGGAACACGTGTACCACTCTTCCGCAATGGAGATTGGGCAATTTAAGGAGAAACTATGATTGGAAGTATGTTTGTCGGTCTTTTGATCGGACTATTAGCAGGAGCTATCACCAATCGTGGAGAACGGATGGGATGCTTCGGGAAAATGTTCCTCGGTTGGATTGGTGCCTTTCTAGGACAATTACTCTTTGGTTCTTGGGGGCCAAGCCTAAGCGGTACAGCCATTATCCCATCAGTTTTAGGAGCCATGATTTTATTAGCCATCTTCTGGGAAAGAGGAAGCTAGTTTTAACTTGCTAGAACAGATAAAGAGGTTGGAAATCTTCCAACCTCTTTTTTATGAACTGCCAAAAGACTGATATGCGACTAGCTTGGCTTTCAGTGACTGGTTCTTTTTATATTTCGTCAAGTATGGTACAATAAAAGTATGAGAATTCAACAATTACACTATATTATCAAAATTGTAGAGACTGGTTCGATGAATGAGGCGGCCAAGCAACTCTTTATTACTCAGCCCAGTCTATCAAATGCAGTTCGTGACCTAGAAAATGAGATGGGAATTGAGATTTTTATCCGAAATCCCAAGGGAATCACCCTCACACGTGATGGGATGGAGTTTCTATCCTATGCCCGTCAGGTTGTCGAGCAAACTCAACTTCTAGAAGAACGCTATAAGAACCCAATCGCTCATCGCGAGCTTTTTAGTGTGTCTTCGCAACACTATGCTTTTGTGGTCAATGCCTTTGTTTCCTTGCTTAAGAAAAGCGATATGGAAAAGTATGAGCTTTTTTTGCGTGAAACCAGAACCTGGGAAATCATCGACGACGTCAAGAACTTCCGCAGTGAAGTCGGAGTCCTCTTTTTAAATAGCTATAACCGAGATGTTCTTTCTAAGATGTTGGATGACAACCATCTAGTTGCTCATCATCTCTTTACAGCCCAGCCCCATATCTTTGTCAGCAAGTCCAACCCTCTTGCCAAAAGAGACAAGGTGCAGTTGGCAGATCTAGAAGACTTCCCATATTTGAGCTATGACCAAGGGACCCATAATTCCTTCTACTTCTCAGAAGAAATCTTGTCACAGGAACACCACAAGAAATCCATCGTTGTTAGTGACCGTGCAACCTTGTTCAATCTCTTGATTGGTTTGGATGGCTATACCATCGCGACTGGTATCCTCAATAGTAATCTTAATGGAGACAATATCGTTTCGATTCCACTTGATATTGATGATCCCATTGAACTGGTTTATATCCAGCATGAGAAAACTAGCTTGTCTAAGATGGGTGAACGCTTCATCGAGTACCTACTTGAAGAAGTTCGCTTTGATAAGTAATTTGAATAAATGAGAAGAGAAAAGAAGAATGACGACATTAAATACAAATGATTTTGATTTTCACTTACCAGAGGAATTGATTGCTCAGACTCCTTTGGAAAAGCGCGATGCCTCTAAACTCTTGATGGTCAATCGCAAAACAGGTGAATTTCAAGACCGCCACTTTCACTCCATTATCGAAATGTTAGAGCCAGGTGATGCCCTGGTTATGAATGATACCCGTGTATTGCCAGCTCGACTTCATGGTCAAAAAGAAGAAACAGGGGGCCATGTTGAACTCTTGCTTTTGAAAAATACAGCTGGAGATGAGTGGGAAGTCTTGGCTAAACCAGCTAAACGTCTCAAGGTCGGCACCCGTGTTATCTTTGGTGATGGTCGACTTAGCGCAGTCGTGACTGAGGAATTAACCCATGGCGGTCGTATTGTCCGTTTTGAGTATGAAGGAATTTTCTTAGAAGTACTTGAAAGTCTTGGAGAAATGCCTTTACCTCCTTATATTCACGAAAAATTGGATGACCGTGAACGTTACCAGACAGTCTATGCCAAGGAGAGTGGATCAGCCGCTGCCCCAACTGCAGGTTTGCATTTTACCAAAGAATTACTAGAAGAAATCCAGCAAAAAGGCGTTCATCTAGTCTACCTGACCTTGCACGTTGGACTTGGGACCTTTAGACCTGTTTCAGTAGATAATTTGGATGAGCATGAGATGCACTCAGAGTTTTATCAATTGTCTGAGGAAGCAGCAGCGACCTTGCGTCGGGTCAAAGAAAATGGTGGCCGTGTCATTGCTGTGGGGACTACCTCTATCCGTACGTTAGAAACCATCGGAAGCAAGTTTGATGGGCAAATCCAGGCTGACTCTGGCTGGACTAATATCTTTATCAAGCCAGGCTATGACTGGAAGGTGGTGGATGCTTTTTCTACTAATTTCCATTTGCCGAAGTCTACCTTGGTCATGCTTGTCTCAGCTTTTGCAGGCCGTGAATTGGTCCTCAAAGCCTACCAGCATGCTATCGAGCAAAAATACCGTTTCTTTAGCTTTGGCGATGCCATGTTTATCTACTAAAAAACGAGCAAATCAAAACTAGAAATAAAAGGGCTAATTCCTACTTGGATTAGCCTTTTTTCGATATATGATAGCTATTGAATTAAAAGCAAATAAATGATACACTGAAGACTACGATACAGCCGTCAAATATATGCAAAATCTGACGAGCTACTTTTATCTGAGTCTATTTCAAAGGAGATTTTTATGAAAAACAAAACATTGCGCTATACGAGCCTATCAGTCCTGACCTTGTTGACTGCCTTGACCTTGGTTGCCTGTGGTGGAAAGACCGACAAGAATACGTCAGTTTCAAACCAAAAGGAAACAACAACTCAAGTAACGACGGCTTCAGCAAGTAAAACAGAAGCAGGCCAAAAAGAGGGGCAGAAGTCTGAAGCAAGTAGTGGGTCAGATGCTAAAACGACGCAAGCAGAACAAAAGGAAGATAAGCAAAAGTCACAAGAAGCTTACGCTAAATTTGTGGGAACTTGGGAAAATTATGCAGGGACAACTGCAACAGTTACATCTGATGGAATTGTAACAATCCAAAGTTCAAAAGGAACCTTTAATTATGAGATGGGTCGAGTAGAGGAAAAAAATGGTTATTACTCAGCAGGAATCCAACTTGTTGATGGTGGAGAAGGTGCTCGCCTTATCTACACTCCAGCGGGAGTCCAAAATGAATTGACAGGTACAGATGGTAGCCAAGAAGTCTTGTCCATCGGCCAATCACCAAGTGACAAAGATAGTCATTTTTACCGTAACTAAGAATACCAGTAAGAAGTAAGGGTGTAGAAACGCCCTTGCTTTCTAACCAATTTAAAATATAACAAAGGAAATAGAAAGAGGTAAAGGTGTTTTTTCTATGACGCCGTCGTGTCTTTATCGGCGAATGCAATGGACAGGCTGTTTATTATGACCAAAAGACAGGAGAGGCTTTAGCTGCTCCAAAGAGTGTCTTGCTCAATACTGCAGGCGCTCGTGACACGAATTCCTTTATCCCTGAATTGGTAGTTCTCTTTCTAGCAAAATGGAAAGAGAATTTTTTTCTAATTAAGCAGAGCATATTTCTGTTTAAACAACTCAATTTTATCATTGCAGTAATTGATTAAATCTTGTGCTTTTTCAAATGTGTAGCCTTTTTCAGATACAGACTTGACTTTCTTTTCATCAAAATAGTAGCCAGTCAAGCCCCTGACTTCCTCTGATAAGGTGAGATAATAGCCTGTTTCGATTCCCTGATCTAGATCTTTCGAGAGAGACTTCATCAGGCGTCCGAAGAGAGACTTTTTTGTCTTTTCATCACTAGAATTATTCCCTAAGTTAGTCGAGATAAGACCAGGATGATAGGCATTGATGGTGATGTTTGAACCTCTTAAAAAGAAGTCTCTTGCCAGATAGCGTGTCATCCAAATAGTGTAAAGTTTTGAATTATTGTAGGCCAATCCTGGATTGTATTCTTTCTCAAATCCAAAGTCCAAATCCTTGACCTTGGCAAAATGATGCATATAGGAAGAAGTATTAATGACACGGCTGTCAGCCGATTTTTCTAACAAGGGGCTTAGCTCAGTTGTTAACAGATAGGGAACGAGAACGAATAACATAAAAGTCAACTCGACATTTTTAGCACTCGCTTTTCGTTCTTTTCCTGCATACAGGCCTGCATTGTTAAACAAGACATCGATCCTTTGAAAGTCTCGCTTGATTTCCCCTACAAATCGATAAACATCGTCTAATTTTGAAAAATCTGCCAAGTAGCTCGAAACTCTGCCTCTCAAGGAAACGGCCCGAACCTCTTGAAGCGCCAGCTCAAGTTTTTGAGGATTGCGACCATGGAGGATGACCTGATGGCCTTCACTGGCTAATTTCTTTGCCAAATGTTTACCGATACCGTCAGTAGCACCTGTAATCAGAATCGTTTTGACCATATTAGTCCTCCAAGAAAGCAATGAGTTCTTTTGAAAACTCCTCTGCATATTGGAAGATCGAACCGTGACCAGCATTTGGATAGATGATCAGCTTACTATCTTTTATTTTCTCATGCATATCATAAGAATTTTCTGTTGGAACCTGCATATCCTTGTCCCCGTTGACGATTAAGGTTGGTTGGGTGATAAATCTTAGGTCGTCTTGAGAATCTTTCCCCCAACGTTTAATGGCTTTGAGTTGAGTCAAGAAACCAGGCACACTCATGTCTTTGTCCGCAAATTCCTTGGTTCGCATTCCCATTCGTCCGAGAACTTTCAAAGCTTCGATTTTTCCTTGTTCATCATGGTTATAGAAGATATAGCGTTTAGGATCGATGCGCTCGAGTCCAGCTTTAAACATATAGTTAAATGTTTTCCCTGTGACCTTATCAATCTCTTTTCCACCTCGAGGTCCTGTTCCTGCTATAATGAGACGATTGACCAAATCAGGCTTGATTCGGACCATTTCTTGGGCAATCATCCCTCCCATAGAAAGACCTAGGAGATTGATTTTATCGTAACCAAGGGATTGAATAAAGGCAATCGTCTGCTCAGCCATTCCAGAAATGGTTGGGGCCACTTTTCCTTGACTGGCTCCCACACCAGGAAGGTCGACCACAATCACATGGTGCTTTTCAGCAATCAAGTCCAAAAGTTTTGGATCCCAGTTGTCGAGGGTTGCTGCCAAGTGGACCAGCATCAGAAGAGGTAGTTTTGATTTGCCTTTGCTGAGTTCGCGATAGGCAATTTTGTTCCCTTCAACAGTGATGTATTGATTTTTAGTTGTAAGATATGACATTGTCTTTTCCTTTTTATTTCTTAAAGCTGAGGACAGTTTTTCCACGTGAGCGACCATTAGCGACCTTGTCTAAGGCGCTATTCACTTCTTCAAATGGATAGACTGTATCGATAGATGGCTTGATTTCTAATTTGCTAAAGAGGTCAGCTACCTCTTGTAATTGAGCACCATTGCTTTCCACAAAGATAAAATGGTAGTGAACGCCGTATTTGTCAGCCATCTTATCAAATTTGCGACCAGCTAAGCCAAGAATCATCTGTTTCCATTTTGGCAGGTTCATGCGTTTGGCAAAGTCACCATTTGGCATAGCACGGAGGGAAACAAGCTGACCACCTTTTTTCATGATAGACATTTGTTTTTCAGTCTCAGCGCCACCAAGGGTATCGAGGACATAATCAACCTGGCTAACAGTTTTTGTATAATCCTCTGTTTTATAATCGATAAAGCGGTCTGCTCCTAGGTTCAATACACGCTCAGCGCTATCTCCAGCCCCATTGGTAATGACCTTCAAACCTTTAGCCTTAGCAATCGGAATGGCCATACCGCCGACACCGCCTGTACCACCAGAGATAAAGATGGTTTTGCCAGCTTGAGCCCCCATGAGTTCTAAGGCTTGCATAATGGTTAAGGCAGTCAAAGGAACAGCAGCGGCTTCCTCGTCAGACAGATAGTCTGGAACCTTGGCTAGAGCCTGACTATCGACAGCTACGTATTCTGCAAAGGCACCAATATGATTAAGTGGTAAACGCCCAAAAACTCGGTCTCCGACTTTGAGATTTTTGACTTGTCTACCTGTCTCTTCAATGATACCGACCACTTCATTTCCAGCAGTTTGTGGAAGTTTGTAAGGGACGATCACCTTTACTTCACCACGGGAAATCATGTTATCCAGAGGATTAACACCAGCTGCGGTGACTTTGACCAAAACTTCTTTGTCTGTGATGCTTGGTTTTGCGATTTCTGTGATGTTTAGTGTGATATTGTTTTTGTTATAAGTAGTATGTTGTGCGACTTTCATTGTCTACCCTTTTCTATTTTTTGTTGTATCCGATAGAGATACAAGCATAGTCTTTTTAAAACTGATCTGCATGCAAATCAGTTTCGTTTTTGTTTGGCATCTTTATAAAGATTGTTAATGACATCTTCTAAGGTTTGCTGGGCTAGTTCCTTATCAAGTTGAGCTTCAGCGCTAGCAAATAGTGGCGAAATGGCAGCTTGAATATGTTTCCCTACTGGGCAATCCGGATTGCTATTTTGGTGAACGGGAAATAAGCTGATGTGGTTGACTTCTTGTGTGGAAAAATAAATCTCAAGTAAGGTCACTTCCTTTGGGGACTTACTGAGTTGATAGCCTGTTTTTCCTTGATGGGAAGTAATTAAGCCAGCGTTTTTCAATAAGGCAATCACCTTACGAATATAACTAGCGTTGGTTCCGACGCTCTCAGCCAGAGCTTGTGAACTTAAGGTATCCTTGCTCTCGCTAATCATGGTTAGGATATGTAAGGCTACTGAAAATTTTGTATCCATATAAACTCCTTTGGATAACTTGTATCTAATACGAGAACAAGTATATCACAAATAAAATGAAAAGCAAGACTTTTGTTTTAAATTTTTAAAATATTTTTGAAGAGTGTCATCAGATTAGAGATGTCTGGAAAGGCAGTTCATAAAAAATAGTGAGATAAACTTGTTTTAAAGAAACAGCATCTCCCCTCTCTGCTTGATCAAACATATCTTAGTTTGTGCCTAGTAAACTTTGTTTAATAATCTAATTATATGTTATTTCATTCCGTTTTTTTGTTCTTTTCAAAGCGTTATGAGGACTTGAAACTTCTTTTATGATTTTTAATTAGTAAAATGTTGAACTATAGTGAGTTTTGTGTCACAATAGATAGTATATAAATCATTAATAGAATAGAAATAATATTTTCCTACCTTTACAAGAAGGATTGGTTGCACCTTTTTTATCTAGCAATTATGGTTAGCTTTCAAGTTTAGCTAGTTTTTAAAAGCTCTGATTTCGACTCAATAAAACAAATTTCAGAAGTGCAAAAGACAAGATGGTGACATTGCTACAGTCAGTCGCCATGTCTTGCTGGCACAGGCTGTTTGTGCCGTCAGCTATTTACCAGTCAATTTGATCAAAGGGCTTAATTATTATTTTTGAAAGGTCTTTTATGGAAAAAATTCTTTCTTTAGGTCTGACAGGTAAGAAATTACTTGTTCAGGGTTTCTTGTTTGTTCTGCTAGGTCTTATCTTGATGGTCACGGGAACTTGGTTGCCAGTGACGGTTATTCGACTGGTTCTGTTTTTAGCTTGGATAGCAACGGTCTTAGATTTAGTATTACGTATTTTCAAAAAAAGTCAGTCAACGGACACCTTGGGAGTTGCACTGGTTAAATTGTTAGTGATGGGATATTTGCTAGGCTCGAATCTTGCTACTGATGTGCCAATTTATATTTTGGCTCTTGTGATTGGAATTTCTCAGATTTTTCATGCTAGTATCAACCTTGTCACCTATGTTCTCTACCGCAAAAACAAAATTCGACCTCGTTTTCGTTTCTTACTAGATGGTCTCGTACTAGTTTTTCTTGGTGGGACTAGTCTTTTGTCCTCTACGGGAAATTCTGTCTTTCAACTCTTTGTTTTAGGGGCTTATTTTTGCCTTTATGGTGTGTCCAATATCCGTGACGGTTTCTTATTTGAAAAGGAAATTGGGAAAAACCATCTCAAACGTCGTGTCAGAATGAGCTTACCTATTGCCCTAGCCGCTCTCATCCCTGCAAGTACTTTAGCAAAAATCAATAAATTCATGCAGGAAAATGCTGATGAGGAAGAAGATATCCATCTTGGAATAGTGAAGTCTGGTAAGACAGCAGAGCTAGAAATTTTTGTTCATACAGCTGAGACCTCCCTGTTTTCAGCTATTGGTCATGTGGATATCTTCTATCAGGGCCGTGTTATTTCTTATGGCAACTATGATCCGTCATCTGAGACCTTATTTGGTATGGTAGGAGATGGTGTCTTATATTTCTGTGACCGTGATAAGTACATTGACTTATGTAAACGGGAGAGTCAAAAAACGCTATTTGGTTACGGAATAGATTTGACACCGGAAATGGAAGAAGCGGTTCAGGAAAAATTAGCTGAATTAAAACAACTAACGATTCCTTGGGAGCCAAGCGCAGATAAAATTAAAACGGAAGATGGTAAGGAAGACTACACCTACGCTTATAAAATCAGACATGAGACGGATGGGGAACTTTATAAATTTATCAAATCTAAGTTTAAATCCTACTTTGTCTTGTCCACAAACTGTGTGCTCTTGGCTGATACCATAGTCGGTCAAGCTGGAACAGATATCCTCTCACCAAAAGGATTTATCGCTCCAGGAACTTACCAAGCCTACCTTGATCGAGAGTTTGAAAAACCAAATAGTATAGTCGTATCTAAACATGTTTATTAAGGAGAATTTATGAACTTAGTTAAAAAATATACCCCGTTAATCCTTTTTATAGGGCTGGTTGCTCTTGTAATTCTGAATGCATCGAGCTTTATATCAGGAGCAATCTCTCTCTTTGATGTAACATCAACCTTGATTTATGGTGCTGTTATTGCTTTTGTGCTTAATGTTCCTATGAAAAAAATTGAACAGTACTTAGTTAAATTGAAGGTAAAGGCAGAGTTGCGTCGTCCGATTGCCATGGTACTTGTTTTCCTAGCTCTTATCTTAATCGTGATTGCTCTTTTGGTTTTGGTGCTGCCAACCCTAGCTCAGACTATTAGTCAGCTGGGAACAGTCCTTTCAACAGTCCTTACTCAACTTGGGAAATTGCTAGGCAGCTCGGAATTTGTAACCAAAGACATGTTGTCAACTATCGTATCAGGCATACAGGGACAATCTAGTTCTATTAGCCAAGCTTTGATAGGTTTTTTATCAGGTCTGACTAGTAATATCGGCAATATTTTTTCAAGTTTGATGAATGCCTTTTTGATTATAGTCTTCACCTTTTTATTTTTATCCAGTAAGGAACATTTGGCAGCGATGACGAGTCGACTTCTAAAAGTTTTTCTTCCAGAGAAGGTGGTGATAAAGTTGACTTACATTGGACAAGTAGCACTAGAGACTTATGACCAATTTTTGATGAGTCAGCTGATTGAAGCATTTATCATAGGAGTTATGATAGCGGTTGGTTACAGCCTGTTTGGGATACCCTATGGAGTAATGACAGGTATATTTGCAGGAGTGCTATCGTTCATTCCTTATGTAGGGCCTATGATTGCTTGTGTTGTGGGAGCGATTTTTATCTTCACAGTCAGTCCTACTCAAGCCTTACTTTCTCTTCTTCTATATCAAGTTATACAGCTGATTGAAGGAAACCTTATTTATCCCAAAGTTGTAGGTCAGTCTATTGGTTTACCAGCTATTTTCACGCTTGCGGCTGCTAGTATTGGAGGCAATCTCTTTGGCTTACTTGGGATGATATTCTTTACCCCCGTATTTGCTGTTATCTATCGATTGGTTAAAGAATTTGTCGTTGCAAAGGAAAATCAGGTAGATTGAGAAAGACTGAATTTAATAAGATATACTAAGAAGAGAGTGAAAGATTCTCTTCTCTTTTATTTTTAAATACTTTGCTACAAAAAGCTATTGGACGTAAAAAAGCCTTGATTTCAAGGCTTTTTCCTGTTGATTTAGATGCCCCTACAAGGGCTCGAACCTGCGCCCCATAGATTAAGAGTCTACTGCTCTACCAACTTAGCTAAAGAGGCAACAGAAAAAGCTGAGAATGTAACTTCCCAGCTATTTTAATATGCCCAAAATGGCAGCTAGATTATTTACGAAAGGCATCAAGGATATAGGTGAAACCAACAATTAAAAATGCAAAGGCAACGACATAAACGACAAAGACACTTGTAGCTACTGGATTGAACAAAATCACTAGACCTAGTAAAAATGCAAGCAACGCTATCCACATGATATGGTTGCCAATAATAGGGAAAATCAATCCCAGACGATTGCCTTTAAAGAAAGCAATAATGGCTTCTACAATTAACCAAATTCCTACAATGGTCGGAATGACGACCGGCAGGGTCACAAAGCCATAAGCAACGAGGTAAAGAGCTAAGAGAAGACTAACAAATCCTTGGAAAAGATAAACAGGTGAGCGAAGCTCTTTTGGTGCAGAGAAATAGCCTAAAATAGCTGCTATAGAAGAAACCAGTAAACCAAATGAAATCCACCAGCTGTAAGCAACAAGATTAGCTACTGGGTTTGTAAATAGGAAAAGTCCTAAAAGGACAAAAACAACTCCTGCAAGGAATAGCAGTAAACGATTAGAAAATTTCATTTCAACACCCCCTATATAGTATAGTTTTCTAATAAAACTATTGTACTTATTTTTATAGAAAATGTCAATAAAATAAATAAACAATTTGGAAGTTTCAGTCTGACTTACAAAAAGAAAAGGAGTTTTCACTCCTTTTCACAGATTGAAGACAAAGTCCTTATAAAAGTGTCTTCTAAAGATTTTAACTTCAATCTGAAGCGAGGTTATCCTCGCTTTTTCTATTTATCAAACAATTCCTTATTTTCAATTAAGAGTTCTAGTGGAGATTTATCCCTTGCTTCAATAAAACCAGGTTCATATTGGTTATGAAGTGTTCTTTTCTGAGAAGTTGGATCAATATACAACTCATCTCCATCTTCTGTGTATAGTTGGTTGCCTCTTGTTAGGTAAAGTAAATCCTCTAAGTACTGTCCATCAGTATGTAGGAAATGCTCGATGTATTTGACAGCTTTTAAGATTTCACTTACTTTATCAGAGTATTCATTAGATTCAAGAACACTCTTTTCTAACTCAATCTCTTTACTCGTTCCAAAGAGTTGGGTTGGAGTTGCATTAAAATATTCCGCTATCTTATCCAAATTTGCAAAGGTAGGATAGCTTTTTTGTTTTTCATAATCAGAGATGTCTGGAAAGATTGCTCATAAAAAAAATGTGGGGCAAATGATGGGGCAAATCAGTTATAGACAAGCAAAAAAGCCTTATAAATAAAGGCTTTTTCCTGTTGATTTAGATGCCCCCTACAGGGCTCGAACCTGTGACCCATAGATTAAGAGTCTACTGCTCTACCAACTGAGCTAAGGAGGCAAATAAAAAGCTGTATTGGTGCCGAAACTTCACGGTTTGTATTGAACCCGCGCAATTAAGCAGGTGGGCAACTCGCTCTAACTGAAGCTGTTTCCGTGTGAGACGGCCTACATGCTGTTAGAAGACTTTTGTTTCCCTAATAATACAAAAAATAGTCGGTCAACACTTAAATGTGAAGTCGTACACCACAGCGTTTCTATGATTATATGATACCACTTTTTCAAAAAAAATCAAGGGAAAATTAAAAATTTTGAAAAGGATTTCATAAGTTTCGTAATTTATCAATGGTTTCCTTGCGTTGAGCTAGGGCACGTTCGTATTTTCCACTATCTTCTGGTGAGAAGTAGCTATGGTTGCGGATTTTTTCTGGCAAGTACTCTTGTTTGACCCAGTGACCTGGGTAGTTGTGTGGATAGAGGTAGTTTTGGGCATTGCCTAGTTCCTTGCTACCACTATAGTGACCATCACGCAAGTGACGTGGGATTGGTAGGTGACCGGATGATTTAAGATCAGCCAGAGCCTTATCCATAGCCACATAGGCTGAGTTGGATTTTGGAGAAAGGGCCAAATCAATCACAACATTGGCAATGAGGATGCGGGCTTCGGGGAATCCAATCCTCTGTGCTGCATCCAAAGCAGTTACAGTATGAATCTGGGCTTCAGGATTGGCTAAGCCAATATCTTCATAAGCAATCACAGTCAAACGACGAGCTAGGCTAGGAAGGTCACCGGCCTCTATCAAGCGAGCAGCATAGTGGAGACTAGCATCGACATCGGATCCACGGATGGATTTTTGCAGGGCAGATAGAACATCATAGTGTCCGTCTCCATCCTTGTCCATAGTGATGTAGTTTCTCTGAAGACTATTTTCCATGATGTCGAGCGTAATGTGACGTATACCTTTGTCATTAGCTGGAGTGGAGAGAACTGCCAAATCCAGCGAGTTAAAGGCAGAACGGAGATCACCGTTGGTAGATGTTGCGATAAAATCAAGGGCATCATCATCTAACTCGACAGGGAAATCAAAGCCTCTTTCAGGGTCAATCAGGGCTATTTGAACGGCCTCTTTAACATCTTGGTTAGACAAGGGTTCCAACTCAAAAATCTGAACACGGCTACGAATGGCTGGCGTGACAGAAAAGAAAGGATTTTCAGTCGTCGCTCCAATCATAATGACCAGTCCACTTTCCAAGAGAGGCAAGAGAAAGTCTTGCTTGGTCTTGTCAAGACGATGAATCTCGTCCAGTAGCAGTACAAGGCCACCTGAGAATTTAGCTTCTTCAGCAATTTCTTGGAGACGTTTTTTACTATCAACAGTTGCATTGAAGGTTCGAAAGGCATATTTGGTTGTTCCAGCGATGGCAGAAGCGATACTGGTTTTCCCGATACCCGGAGGTCCATAGAGAATCATGGAGGACAGGCGGTTAGCCTCCACCATGCGGCGGATGATTTTTCCTGGGCCTACCAGATGCTCTTGACCGATGACCTGGTCGATGGTTTTGGGGCGCATACGAAGCGCGAGATTGTCTGGCATAGCAGTCCTTTCTAACATGGATTTTCTGATACGAATGTGGTAATATGGTAGTATCTATTTTAGCATATTTCCGAGTATTCGGGGCGATTGAAGAGTCGTATAGAAAGAGGACAACATGGCAACATACGGATTTTTAGATGTTTTACAAGAAGAGTTGGACAAGAACTTTCCTTTTGACTATGAGATTAGCTGGGACAAACGCAATCATGCAGTTGAAGTGAGTTTTCTGCTAGAGGCGCAAAATCCTGCAGGAGTGGAGATGCTAGATGAAGACGGAGAGGTTTCGTCAGATGATATCCTTTTTGAAGAAGCGATGCTTTTTTATAACCCTGCCAAGTCAACAGTTAATGCAGAAGACTATCTCACAGTCATCCCTTATCTGCCGAAGAAAGGTTTTTCTCGTGAATTTTTAGCTTATTTTGCACTATTCCTCAAAGATACTGCAGAGGTTGGACTAGATGCCCTCATGGACTTTTTGGAAGACCCAGAAGCAGAAGAATTCGTCATGGAATGGAACCAAGAAGTCTTTGAAGAAGGGAAAGCAGGCTTGGAAGAGGGAGAATTTTATCCTTATCCGAGATATTAGGAGTCTAGCATGGAAATAGAACTTACTGATTTCCAAGGTTGCAAGATTGCTCTATTTTGCGGAGATAAGCTACTGACCATCTTGCGTGATGACAAGGAAAATATCCCTTGGCCCAATATGTGGGAGTTGCCGGGTGGTGGTCGTGAAGGGGACGAAAGCCCATTTGAATGCGCGGCGCGTGAAGTTTATGAGGAACTAGGCATTCACTTGACCGAAGATTGCCTGCTCTGGAGTAAGGTCTATCCCAGCATGCTCTATGAAGGCAGACAGTCAGTATTTATGGTCGGGCAACTAAGTCAAGAACAGTTTGACAGTATCACCTTTGGAGATGAAGGGCAGGGCTATAAATTGATGAACATTGAGGAATTTTTGACATCCAGTCAAGTAGTTCCGCAGTTGCAGGGTAGATTGAGGGATTATTTGGAGGAAGTGAAATGATTTTTGCGATTGCAACAACCACGTTAAACAAGGAAGTTAAACGCAAACTAAAAACTGGACAATACTCTAGGGAAGAAGCTACATTCATTTACATGGAATATTTAAAGTTAAAGAAGCAGAGAGAAAGTGGTACGAAAGTAGCTGGGATCTCTATGGCTGTTATTTGGGGATTAATGCTTGTTTTACCCTTACTGAGTGGTGAAGGTCTCGTACTGCCCCTTTCAGTACATTTTTTATTACTGCTACTGCTTGCAGGAATTGTTCTATTTGTTTATTATCTTATGTTTGGTATTTTTAAACAGCAGATTCATAGCGCAATGAAAGAACACTATACAGATGTGATTGAAGAATTTAAGAAGAATAAGGAAAATACAAAATGGAAACATGGCAAGAGTTAAAAGTAACGGTTAAGCGTGAGGGAGAGGAATTAGTTTCCAATCTCTTGATCGAGTTAGGCGCCCAAGGGGTAGCGATCGAAGACAGCATGGACTATGTGGGAAATGTCGACCGTTTCGGTGAGATTTTCCCTGAGGTCGAGCAGCAAGAAGAAATCGTGGTGACTGCCTACTACCCTGACACAGTTGATGTAGCAGCGGTGGAAGCGGACTTGCAAACTCGTCTTGCAGAATTGACAGACTTTATGGATTTGGGAGAGGTCAAGATTGGGACGACTGCCTTGGCTGAGGAAGACTGGGCAGACAACTGGAAGAAATACTATGAACCAGCTCGCATTACCCATGACCTGACCATCGTACCATCATGGACGGACTATGAGGCGACGGCGGGAGAAAAGATTATCAAGCTAGATCCAGGGATGGCCTTTGGAACAGGAACCCACCCTACGACCAAGATGAGTCTTTTTGCCTTGGAGCAGGTCCTTCGTGGTGGAGAAACAGTGCTAGATGTAGGGACTGGTTCAGGGGTTCTTTCTATTGCAAGCTCACTCCTAGGTGCCAAGGAGATTTTCGCCTATGACCTAGATGATGTAGCGGTTCGAGTCGCTCAGGAAAATATTGAGCTCAATCCTGGCATGGAAAACATCCATGTAGCAGCAGGAGATTTGCTTAAGGGTGTTGAGATTGAGGCAGATGTCATCGTGGCTAATATCTTGGCAGATATCCTCATTCATCTGACAGAGGATGCTTATCACTTGGTCAAGGATGAAGGTTACCTCATCATGAGTGGCATTATCAGGGACAAGTGGGACATGGTCCGTGAGTCAGCAGAAGCAGCTGGATTTTTCCTTGAAACTCACATGATTCAAGGAGAATGGAATGCCTGTGTCTTCAAGAAAACCAAGGATATTTCAGGTGTGATTGGAGGCTAGCATGCAGCAATATTTTGTAAAAGGCAGTGCAATCTCTCCTGTCACTATCGAGGACAAGGAAACCAGCAAGCATATGTTTCAGGTCATGCGCCTGAAAGAAGATGATGAGGTGACCCTAGTCTTTAATGATGGCATCAAGCGTTTGGCGCGCGTGGTTAATGTAGAAGCCCGTCAGTTGAAGCTGATTGAGGAATTAGCAGACAATGTAGAACTGCCAGTTCAAGTGACCATCGCATCGGGCTTTCCAAAAGGAGACAAGCTGGAGTTCATCACTCAGAAAGTAACAGAACTCGGAGCTAGTCAGATCTGGGCCTTCCCTGCCGATTGGTCAGTTGCCAAATGGGATGGCAAGAAATTGGGCAAAAAGGTTGAGAAGTTAGAAAAAATCGCCCTCGGAGCAGCAGAACAAAGTAAGCGAAACCTTGTCCCAAGTATCACTCTTTTTGAAAAAAAGTCTGACTTTCTAGCCCAACTGGACCAGTTTGACCGCATTGTGGTATCCTATGAAGAGTCAGCAAAAGAAGGAGAATCAGCTGCCCTTATCCAAGCTATTACTAGTCTTGAAAAAGGGGCTAAATTGCTCTTTATCTTTGGGCCAGAAGGTGGTCTCTCACCTGCAGAAATTGACAGTTTTACAGCCAAAGGAGCAGTCCTTGCAGGACTTGGCCCTCGCATCCTACGAGCAGAAACAGCACCGCTTTATGTCGTATCAGCCATCAGTGTTTTATTAGAATTAGAGAAATAAGAGGAAAAAGATGGAACAAAAACACCGTTCAGAATTTCCTGAAAATGAACTTTGGGACTTAACAGCTCTATACCAAGACCGTGAGGACTTCTTGCGTGCGATTGAGAAGGCGCGTGAAGATATTAACCAGTTTAGTCGTGACTACAAGGGCAATCTTCACACTTTTGAAGATTTCGAGAAGGCCTTTGAAGAATTGGAGCAAATCTATATTCAGATGAGCCATATCGGGAATTACGCTTTTATGCCTCAGACGACAGACTATAGCAATGAAGATTTTGCCAATATCGCCCAAGCTGGAATGGACTTTGAAACAGATGCCAGCGTAGCCTTGACCTTCTTTGATGATGCCTTGGTAGAAGCAGACGAAGAAGTCTTGGACCGTTTGGGTGACTTGCCACATTTGACTGCAGCTATTCGTCAGGCAAAAATTAAAAAAGCCCACTATCTTGGGGCTGATGTGGAGAGGGCCTTGACCAATCTGGGTGAAGTTTTCTACAGTCCACAGGATATCTATACTAAAATGCGAGCTGGGGACTTTGAAATGGCTGATTTTGAAGCCCATGGAAAAACCTACAAAAACAGTTTTGTGACCTATGAAAACTTCTATCAAAACCACGAGGATGCTGAGGTTCGTGAGAAATCCTTCAGTTCTTTCTCAGAAGGACTTCGTAAGCACCAAAATACAGCTGCGGCAGCCTATCTTGCTCAGGTTAAATCTGAAAAACTGTTGGCAGATATGAAGGGCTATGACTCAGTCTTTGATTATCTTCTGGCTGAACAAGAAGTGGACCGTGCCATGTTTGACCGCCAGATTGACCTCATCATGAAGGACTTTGCGCCAGTTGCTCAGCGATATCTCAAGCATGTTGCCAAGGTGAATGGTCTTGAGAAGATGACCTTTGCAGACTGGAAATTGGACTTGGATAGCGCTCTTAATCCTGAAGTGACTATTGACGATGCCTATGATTTGGTTATGAAGTCAGTAGAACCTTTGGGACAAGAATATTGTCAGGAAATCGCTCGCTATCAAGAAGAGCGCTGGGTTGACTTCGCTGCTAATAGTGGAAAGGATTCTGGTGGTTATGCAGCTGATCCATATCGTGTGCATCCTTATATCCTCATGAGTTGGACAGGTCGTTTGAGTGATGTTTATACCCTGATTCATGAAATTGGGCATTCTGGTCAATTTATTTTTTCGGATAATCATCAGAGCTACTTCAATGCCCACATGTCGACCTACTATGTCGAAGCACCGTCAACCTTCAATGAATTGCTGTTAAGTGATTACTTGGAACACCAATTTGATGACCCACGTCAGAAACGCTTTGCCTTAGCTCATCGCTTGACGGACACCTACTTCCATAACTTTATTACCCATCTCTTGGAAGCAGCTTTTCAACGTAAGGTATATACGTTGATTGAAGAAGGAGAGACCTTTGGAGCAAGTAAACTCAACAGCATTATGAAGGGAGTCTTGACAGACTTCTGGGGGGATGCTATTGAAATCGATGATGATGCGGCTTTGACTTGGATGCGCCAAGCTCACTACTACATGGGCTTGTATAGCTATACTTACTCAGCTGGACTTGTAATCTCGACTGCAGGTTACCTTCATCTGAAAAATTCAGAAACTGGAGCTGAAGATTGGCTCAATCTCCTCAAGTCAGGTGGCAGTAAGACACCACTTGAGTCAGCAATGATTATCGAAGCAGATATTTCAACAGATAAACCACTCCGTGATACCATTCAGTTCTTGTCTGATACAGTTGATCAAATTATCACCTACAGTGCGGAGTTGGGGGAGTAAAATCATAAAAGTGCAACAATATAGCAATATTGTTTAGATTTTAGAATGACATTTATTTTTGGTGGTGATTAAAAAAATATTGAAGCAGGAATAGTATTGGTATTCTCTATACTTTTATTTATACTATATAATAAGATTGCCCTAAAAATAGCTGAAGTCTCTACTCTTAAATATTCTCCTGAGAAGGAGTGATGTAGAGAGTACAGATGAAGAGTTACTCATTTTATTTTGAAATATAAGTAAATATGTTAAAATTAATAATGTAAACGTTTTTAAAGAAAGGTTAATTTTATGAAAAAGGAACAAGTGCTGATTGGTTTGGGAGTTGCAACTGCAATAGTAACTGCTTTTAATGGTCATGTCCAAGCAGATGAGGTTACAAATAAACAATCGACTAAAACTACCGTCAGTCAATCAGAGACCAAAAAGGATGTTGAAGTTTCAGAATCAGATGTAAAAAATGTAGAAGTAAAACTGAATCAAACAATTGAAGAAGAAAAGAATGCTCAGAAGATTGTTGATAAAACGCAACAAGAGTATGCATCTGCTGTAACAAATAAGAACAAAGCAGATGACGCTTTGAAACAAGCTCAAGAATTTGCTAAGCAAGCTACACCTGAGAAAATTAAAAATGCAGAAAAGGATCTTGCCGCAAAACAAGTAACTGTCAAGAAAGCCGAAGAAAATTTGGCTGGAGCAAAACAAGGTGAGAAACAAGCTCAGACAAGTGTCGAGAACCAACAAACAGTTGTTAATAAGGCAAAAACTCAGGTTGATCAAAGAGCAGTAGACGTAAAAAAGGCACAAGACAAAGTAAGGGTAGCAGAGAATTCTTTTGATTGGAATACATTACGTGAGGTCCAACAAACTGCTGGGAAATTGGATGCGAAGGTGAAAGCTGACCAGGCTAAAGTGAGTTCTTTAACTAGTGAGTTCTCAAAAGCACAACAAGAAAGAAAAGCACTTGTAGAAAGAGGAAATAAGAACCGTTCTACTCTTGAAAAGAATTTAAAATCAGCTGGGAATGAGTTTTTAACAGTTACGGTCCCTCACGAGATTCAATCAAATTCTGTTAGCGAGAGTGATTCCAAGACTCCTCCACTTGAGGAAAAAACTTTTGTAGGAAGAGATGGAAAGACCCTTTATGTTGCTGCGAACGAAGATGTGAATTTTAGTGGCGAAAGAACTGAAACAATTGTAGTAAAATCTAAGGATTATATCCACACCCCTCATGTAGTTGATTATAAGAAAGTTTCTGAATATGTTCGTAAGTACTTAATCGAGTTACGTAGAATCAACGGCATTGATATTCCAGTGCCACCTGTGACTGACAAGGCTTTGAGATATGGAAAAGCTAGGGCCGATGAAATGGTGGCAAATGATAAACTATCACACGATACAAAATTAAAAAATCAAGATTTTGGTTTTAAGGACGCAACAGAAAACGCTACAGCTGGTTCCGTTCCAGAAAAGAGCCTGTTAAGTGAAAAAGAACTTGCTTATAAAGAGGTTTTAAGCTACTTTAATGACTACAACAATGCCTCAGCATATGGCTCGTCAGATCCTAAAGAAGCAAATACATTTAACTATGGTCATAGAATTCCATTGCTAGCAGCTTCTGGGACAGGAATGGCTATAGGAGCATCCTCTAGCGATAAAACAAGCTATGGCAATTATGGAGTGTTAACATTTATTAGTGAGAATAAAGATGTTTATGGAATACTTCCTTCTGGAGCTAAAGGGTATAGTAGTTATTTTTTAGCAAAAGCGGAAAATAAAGATAGTAATCCAGATTATAGCGAATTTTACTTTAACGGGAAACGAGTAAAATTTTTACCTAAAATAACCTTCCGTTATGTTTGGAATGAAATCACACATCCTAAAAATCCAGCCTATACTAAAGCGAAAGAAGCTTTAGATAATTTTAATCGAAAACAAAGAAATGAAGAGACTGTGGCAAATGAAAAACTATCGTCTCTAAACAATAACCTTACCATTGCTAAAGCGACTTTAGATAAATATAAAAAAGAACTAGACAAATCTAAAAAACGTCTTGCAGATTTAACAAAACAAAATCAATCTAAGTTAAACGTTTTAAAATTTGCTAAATCTGAGTTGAGTAAACAACAAACTCTGCTAAATGCTGCAAAATCTGAACTTTCGAAGCAAGAATCTCAATTAAATCGATTGAAAGCAATCAAGAATAATAAATCACATGCTAGTAAGAATGCGGAACAGTCATTAGCTAATGCTAAAAAGGATTTGACAAAGGCGCAACAAGATGTCATTGATCTCAAAAATGCTCCAAGAAAACTCGACGATGCTAAAAAACAATTGATTAGCGCTAAACAAAAACTTGAAGAATCTAAAAAAGCACTCGATAATGCCAATGTTAAATTAAAACTTGCTAATGCTAAAAAAGAGGCTGCTAAAAAGGAATATACGAAAGTATCTGAAGCATATAAACAATATTTATTGTTAAAACAAAAAGCGGCTTCGAAAGGAAGTTGGGTTCAATCCTCCGGCCGTTGGTGGTACAGACACAACAATGGTTCTTATACAACTAATGGTTGGGAACTAATCGACAGTACATGGTATTATTTTGACAGTTCAGGATGGATGCAAACAGGTTGGGTAAAAACAGGCGGTTCATGGTATTATCTCAATTCTTCAGGAGAAATGAAAACTGGCTGGGTAAAAACAGGTGGATCATGGTATTACCTCAATTCTTCGGGAGCAATGCAAACAGGTTGGTTTACTGTCTCAGGGAAATGGTACTATGCATATGGTTCAGGTGCCTTAGCAATCAGTACAACCACACCTGATGGATATCGAGTTAATTACAATGGCGAGTGGATTAGATAGGGAATTCTTGACTATCTGAAAAATGGAGTTAAAACACTATCATTCTGTCTAATATAGTTTGACTATTTAAGAGGTGTAGATTTTCAAATGACTCCATAAGTTTTTATAATAAAAAATAAAAGTACATAATTTGGGGAAACTGTATCAGATGAATTGCGCTCTTTTTTAAAAGTGTTTATAAGAAAAACTTTCCCCTGTATTTCCAAGCACTTTTCTTGAAACCCTTTCCTTCATTTGATAGACTAATACATAGTTTGAAATAAAGGAGACTTAACATGAAAAAATTTGTTGCTGAATTAATCGGTACTTTTATGCTTGTGTTCATCGGAACAGGAGCTGTTGTTTTTGGAAATGGTGTTGAAGGACTTGGACACCTTGGAATTGCTCTTGCTTTTGGTTTAGCAATCGTAGTCGCAGCCTTCTCAATTGGAACTGTTTCAGGTGCTCACTTGAACCCAGCTGTTTCTATCGCTATGTTTGTTAACAAACGTTTGTCATCTTCAGAACTTGTAAACTACATCCTTGGACAAGTAGTTGGTGCTTTCCTTGCATCTGGATCTGTCTTCTTCCTCTTGGCAAATTCAGGTATGTCAACTGCAAGTCTTGGTGAAAATACCTTGGCAAATGGTGTCACTGTCTTTGGTGGTTTCTTGTTTGAAACAATCGCAACTTTCTTGTTTGTTTTGGTGATCATGACTGTAACATCAGCAAGCAAAGGAAATGGCGCAATCGCTGGTTTAGTAATTGGTTTGTCATTGACAGCTTTGATTCTAGCTGGTTTGAACGTCACTGGACTTTCAGTAAACCCAGCTCGTAGTTTGGCTCCTGCTGTATTGGTAGGTGGCGCAGCTCTTCAACAAGTTTGGATTTTCATCCTTGCACCAATCGTTGGTGGAGTTCTTGCAGCTCTTGTTGCTAAAAACTTCCTTGGAACTGAAGAATAATTGAAACTCAAAAAACCTACTCTTCACATTGGAGAGTAGGATTTTTTATATATTAAAATCCCCCACATGAGAAGTGGGGGATTTGTGATTAACTCAATTCAGCAACGATGGCTTTGATTTGTTCTGCAGTGTGAACGCCTGCAACTTGTTTAACGACTTGTCCATCTTTCTTGAAGAGAAGAGTAGGGATAGACATGATTCCAAATGCACGAGCTGTATTTGGATTTTCGTCAACGTCCATTTTAACGATTTTCAAAACATCTTCTGAAAGTTCTTCAGACAATTTGTCCAAGATTGGACCTTGCATACGACATGGACCACACCAAGTTGCCCAGAAGTCTACCAAGACCAATCCGTCTTTTGTTTCTTGTTCAAATGTTGCGTCTGTAATTGCTTTTGCCATAGTATTTCTCCTTTTTAGTTATATTGGCTTAAATCTTGTTTCATGAGATAGAAGAAGACATCTCCATAAGTCCCATGGTAGTCCAGAACATGACCATTGTAGGTTAGTTTTTGGACAGGGTAATAGTCTGCGACACCAATCAGGCAGGCATGTTGAGAACGTTCAAATTCTTCGTATGACTCGAAAGTCATACTTCTCTCTTGCTTGCTGGCATCCAGATAAGTGATTTCAATCATAGGATTCTCCTTTGCTAAATCATGTCTTCATTTTACTCCTCGGAAAAGGGAATGTCAAGAAAATTGATTGCGCACGCAAGTTTTTTGAAAAACTTTAAGATAACCAACTTGCTTTTGTTTCAAGACTTTCTTCGACTGCTTTTTGTAGATAAGCAAGAGTGGTCTGGCCCTCCTTAGTGAGGCAGATAAAACTAGCTCGCTTGTCCTGATCGCAGCATCTCCGACTAAGTAAACCACAGTTTTTTTCTTCTAGGCGTGCCACCATCCGTGATACAGCACTAGGGCTCAGATGAAGTTTATCTGGCAAGTCAATCTGTCTCAAAGATTTTTCTTGAGCCTGATTTAAAAAGTGCAAGAGATAGAATTCTTTGAGCGTAAGACTCTGTTCACTCTGCTCAGCGATCGTTTGCTCTAAAATAGCTTCTAGCTCTACTTGTCGGCGGTTGAAGTCGAACCATTTTTCCAAGTAAGTCATGTTAATCTCCTTTCCTCTATAATAGATGTAAATGGATTTTTGCATCTAAGATGCTTGCGCACGCAATTAGTATACAACTTTTTAGATGAGATAGCAAGAAGGATGTTTCTTGTGTATTTCCTTGAAATTTTCTGAAAAAGTAGTAAACTGGTATGCAGAAAGTCTATTTGTGGAGTAAACGATGAAGTTATATGTTCAGTTAATGATTCTCTTTGTCATTTCACTGATTGGTGAGGGAATCTCTAGCTTTTTCCATTTGCCTATCCCTGGAAGCATTATTGGTTTGATTATTTTATTTTTAGCCTTGCAGTTCAAGTGGTTGCGGGTACGTCATGTCAACATGGTTGGGAATTTTCTCCTGGCTAATATGACTATTCTATTTTTGCCTCCTGCAGTTGGGATTATGGAGAAATTTGATGTGATTGCTCCCTATTTATTGCCGATTGTCTTGATTGTCTTTTTTGCAGCAGTTATCAATATTATCTTGATTGCGTTGGTCGTTCAGTTTATCAAAAAGCGTTATGAAGGTGATTACGAAGAAAGAGGTGCTAAATGAGCGAATTTGTATCCAATCCACTTTTTGGGATAGCCTTGTCTATCCTGGCCTATCTCGGGGGCATGATTATCTTTAGACGATATCCTCATCCTCTGACGACTCCCTTGCTGCTAGCGACTTTATTTATCATAGCATTTCTGAAATTGACGGGTATTTCCTATGTTGACTATTATCAAGGTGGGGTTTATCTGAATAACTTGATTGTACCTTCGACAGTAGCACTTGGGATTCCTCTCTATAAAAGTTTTCACCTCATGAAGCACCATGTTAGAAGTATTCTGCTAGGTAGTCTTTTAGCAGTCATCGTAAATACCACTTTTACAGCACTAGTCGCCAAATTTTTCGGCATGGATTTCTTCTTGGCGATTTCGCTTTTTCCTAAGTCAGTAACGACTGCGATGGCAGTTGGGATTACGGATAAACTTCAAGGGATCACAACAATCACCTTGGTAGTGGTCGTAGCAACTGGCATTCTGACTAGCGTTATTGGACCAACACTTTTGAAATGGCTAAAAATAGACGACCCAGTAGCTGTTGGACTGGCCCTGGGAGGAACAGGTCATGCGGTTGGAACTGGGACAGCCTTCCGTTACGGATCAGTCGCTGGTGCCATGGCTGGTTTGGCAATCGGTGTCACAGGTCTGCTGTATGTCTTTATCAGTCCCATCGTAGCTGGTTTAATATTGAGTTAAAGGTCAAGTATTTCTTGGCCTTTTATCTGTTTAATTAAGAATAAAACACCCCCAGCAAATTTTTTTGCTAGGGGGTTATTGATTATTGAAGGTTAACTTTATTCTTTAAGATATAGTAGGTGCCGAGATAGAAGCCGACGCTAAGGATTAAGTCCTTGAAAATTTCAAAGGATAATACCCAATTGTAGTCGAAATCGATGCGAAGATTTAGGGTGATAAAACCAAGGACTATTTGGATAGCGATGTAGGCGACAACCGCAAGAGCTGTACGGTATTCATTAAAGAGTTGACCGATAGAGATAGAAAAGTAGATACAAAGGATACTTGCAAGAGTGTTAACGATATAGGAAATCAAGGCTAACCAGAAATCATCTTGATAATTTTTGAGAATAAAATCGGCAACGTTGGATATTAAGACGTCTGGTTGAATCATGGACATGATGATGTAAAGACTAAAAAGGAAAACCACTGTACTTGCCAAAGACCAAACAAAGGCTCCAAGAAGTTTAGCGGAGAGGATCTGGTGTTCAGATACTGGCAGGGTGAGAGTTAAATAGCCACGACGATCGTAAACGCTTCCCTTAAATCGTTGAATAATCAAAATCAAGGTTGAGATACTCAAAGTAATAACCAGACCCCCAAAAACCAGAGATAGAAATACTAACATGACAACACCCTTGTCTTGATAATAGGTACTAGTGAGGGTGCTGCCCTGAATTCCTATGATGACAGATAGGGATAGTACAGCAGCATAGAGGGCTAAAAACCATTTATTGACATTTTTAAATTCATAACGAACTAAATTCCAAAACATAAGAATCTCCTTTAACTAGGCTTTGAATTCGTGACGGAAGAGCTGGCCGATAGACTCTCCTGATTCGTAGCGAATATCATCCACATTTCCTTGACGGACAACTTTTCCATCCTTGAGGAAGACAATCTCATCCAAGATTGGTTCGATGTCTGAAATCAAGTGAGTTGAAATCAAGACAGTCGAAGTTGGAGAGTAGTTGTTGATGATGGTGTTCAAGATGTAGTCACGAGCTGCAGGATCGACACCACCGATTGGTTCGTCAAGGACATACAAACGAGCATCACGACTCATGACAAGGATCAACTGAACTTTTTCTTTATTCCCTTTTGAGAGTTTCTTGAAACGGCTATTCTCATCGATACCAAGGTCACGAAGAAGACCTTGAGCACGTTCGAGATTGAAATCTTTATAGAAGGTCTTGAAAAAGGTAAGAGCTTCTTTGACCTTCATCTGTTCGTTGAGATAGGTCGTATCAGGTAGATAAGAAACAATTGCTTTAGTTGCTGGGCTTGGTTCCATGCCATTGATGAGGATACGCCCTTGCTCTGGTTGGAGTAAACCGTTGATTAATTTAATCAGGGTTGTTTTTCCAGAACCGTTTGGGCCAAGGAGACCCACAATCTTTCCTGCCGGGATTTCAAGGGAAACATTTTGAAGAGCAGGGCTTGCTCCATAGAATTTTGAAACATTTTCAAACGTTAACAAGGTCATAGTCTAAACTCCTTCAATATAATCTCTCAAAACAGTTGGTAGTTCTTCTTTTTCATAGCCAAATTCTACCATGCCTGTTACAAACTGCTGCAACTGTTCTTCTGATAGTTGCTTCCGGGATTGGAGAATTAAGTCCAAGTCCTCGGTGACAAAACGCCCTGCAGTCCGCTTGGTGTATACGAAGCCTTCTCTTTCTAAATCTGATAGGGCACGTTGGATGGTATTAGGATTAACGCCAGCCTCGCTAGCAAGTTCTCTGACAGTTGGCAGTTGTTGGTTGGGTTCTAGTTTATGGGAAATGATTTGCAGTTTGATCTTATCCATTATCTGCAAATAAATGGGTTTGTTGTTATCAAATGTCCAGGACATCACGGTCTCCTTTCTACAATTTCTTTTTGTGTCACTTAAATAATACAACTAAACAATAAACTTGTCAAGTCAAAAGGAGAATTATTTTGGGAATTGCTCAAAAAATGGTATAATGAAAAGAAAACGACAAGGAGGGGAAGGCATGCGTTGTCCAAAATGTGGCGCCACTAAATCAAGTGTTATCGATAGCCGTCAGGCTGAAGAAGGAAATACGATTAGAAGAAGACGTGAGTGTGAAGAATGCCAACATCGTTTTACGACCTATGAACGTGTAGAAGAAAGAACGCTGGTTGTGGTCAAAAAGGATGGCACACGGGAGCAGTTCTCCAGAGATAAAATCTTTAACGGGATTATTCGTTCGGCTCAAAAACGTCCGGTGTCTAGTGATGAGATTGGCATGGTGGTCAATCGTATCGAACAAAAACTCCTCAGTCGCAATGATAATGAGATTCAAAGTGAAGATATTGGTTCTCTGGTCATGGAAGAATTGGCTGAACTGGATGAAATCACTTACGTTCGTTTCGCCAGCGTCTATCGTAGCTTTAAAGACGTGAGTGAGCTCGAAAATCTTCTCAAACAAATTACGCAATCTTCAAAGAAGAAAAAGGAAAAATAAATGAAGCCTAATGATCGTTTTTCTTTTCTAAAGAATAATCGGGTGTCGCAAGATCCCACATCTCTGGTGCAGTGCTACCTCCCGATTATCGGTCAGGATGCGCTGAGTCTTTACCTTTACACCCTAGCCTTTTGGGATAATGGGCAAAAGGAACATCTTTTTGCTGCTATTCTCAATCATCTCAATTTTGGGATGGACAGGCTTTTAAAAGCCTTAAAAATCTTATCAGCCTTCAACTTGGTCACTCTTTACCAAAATGGGGATGCCTATGAACTTGTTATTCACCCAACGCTTTCTAGTTCGGATTTCTTGCGTCATACGGTTTATCGTACCTTATTGGAGAAAGAAATCGGTGAACCAGCAGTTTCTGATTTGCGCCAAGAGTCTGCAGATGGGGAAGCTTTGACTGTTCCTTTGAGTCAGGCTTTTCCAGAGATAGAAGAATTGGCTAGTCATGATGAGACACCAGTAAAAGCTGATTTTAAAAATGATTTTGATTTGGAGCATTTTCGTCAACTTATGACGAGAGACGGCCTCCGTTTCCAAGATGAACAGACAGATGTCTTAGAGTTATTTAAAATATCTGACGAGAAAAAATGGACTTGGTTTGAGACCTATCAATTGGCTAAGGCGACAGCAGTTTCACAAGTTATTTCTGTCAAGCGTATGCGTGAAAAATTAGCACAAGAGTCTGTCTCTTCGGACTTTAGTCCCCAAGAAGCGACTATTATCAGGGAAGCTAAAAGCAAAACTGCCCTGCAGTTTTTAGCGGGAATCAAACAAACACGAAATGCAGGAATTATCCAAGCTGAACGCGATTTGTTAAAACAGATGGCTGACTTAGGCTTGCTTGATGAGGTTATCAACATTGTTATACTCTTGACCTTCAATAAGGTTGATTCTGCCAACCTCAATGAAAAATATGCCATGAAAGTGGCCAATGATTACTCTTATAACAAGATCAGAACTGCTGAAGAAGCTGTACTTCGCATCAGAGAGAAGAATCAAAAGGGGCAAGAACAAAAATCAGCGAAAACAAGCCAAGCCAAAAGTAATGTCCCAAAATGGAGTAATCCAGAATATAAAAATGAAACCAGCGAAGAAACTCGCTTGGAATTAGAACGCAAGAAAAAAGAAATGTTAGCCCGATTAGGAAAAGGAGGAGACTAGATGGAAAGTGTAGGAGATGTGCTTAAAGATCATCCCAGCCGTTTTCAATACCAGGACTTGGTCCAGCAGATTGTAAAAGATCCTGATGTTGCGGCTTTTATCCAGAAGGAATCTCTCAGTCAAGAGGAATTGAATCGTAGTATCTCTAAGTTTAATCAATATATCACCGAACGTGATAAGTTCCTTCGCGGAGATACCGACTATATTGCTCGAGGTTATAAGCCAATTTTAGTCATGAATCATGGTTACGCAGATGTATCCTATGAAGAAACTCCGGAACTGATTGCGGCTGAGAAGGAAGCTGCTATCAAGAACCGTCTCAGACTGATTAATCTTCCAGCTAGTCTTAAAAAAGCTAGCCTAGCTCAAGTTGATTTGGATGACTTGGGACGCATGCCAGTTTTTGAAAAGCTCTTTACTTTTGTTGAGCAATATCCAGAAGTCCGTAAAGGTCTCTATCTCTATGGAGACTTTGGAGTCGGGAAGAGCTTTATGGTGGCTGCCCTAGCCCATGATTTATCAGAAAAACGTGGTGTTTCATCAACCCTTCTTCACTATCCTAGCTTTGTCATTGATGTCAAAAATGCTATCGGTGATGGGAATGTTAAGAATTTGGTAGATGAAATCAAGCAAGCTGAAGTCTTGATTTTGGATGATATTGGCGCCGAGCAATCAACGCCTTGGGTTCGTGATGAAGTCTTGCAAGTCATTCTCCAATATCGTATGCAGGAAGATTTGCCAACCTTCTTTACCTCAAATTTCAATTTTGAAGATTTGGAAAAACATTTTGCTAAAGGTAAGAACGGAAACGATGAAACATGGGAAGCTAGACGCGTTATGGAGCGTATCCGTTATCTTGCAGAAGAAACACGACTTGAAGGAGAAAACCGCCGATGAGTGAAACAATCACCTTAATGAAATCTCATACTTCGGTTCGCAGATTTAAAGAAGAAGCGATTCCTCAAGAAGATTTAAATACCATTTTGTCTGCAGGACAAATGGCTTCTTCTTGGAAAAATTTCCAATCTTATTCTGTGATTGTAGTCAGAAGTCAAGAAAAGAAAGATGCTCTTTTTGAGCTGGTTCCTCAGGAAGCGATTCGTCAGTCTGCTGCCTTCCTTCTCTTTGTAGGAGATTTAAACCGTGCAGAAAAAGGAGCTCGTCTCCATACGGATACTTTCCGACCTCAAGGAGTGGAAGGTCTCCTGATTACTTCTGTGGACGCAGCCTTGGCTGGGCAGAACACCTTGCTTGCAGCAGAAAGCCTGGGCTATGGTGGAGTAATCATCGGTTTAGTGCGTTACAAATCTGTTGAATTGGCAGAATTGTTCAACCTTCCTGACTATACCTACCCAGTTTTTGGGATTGCACTCGGTGTGCCAAACCAAAATCATGATGTAAAACCAAGATTGCCACTCGAAAATGTTGTTTTTGAGGAAGAATACCAAGAACAAACAGCTGAGGCTATTGAAGCCTATGATCGTGTGCAGACTGAATATGCAGGAGCTCGTGCGACTACTACTTGGAGTCAACGTCTTGCAGAGCAATTCGGTCAGCCTGAACCAAGCTCAACTAGAGAAAATCTTGAACAAAAGAACTTATTGTAGAAAGTGAGAAAACATGGCCTTACCAACTGTTGCCATCGTAGGACGTCCCAATGTTGGGAAATCAACCCTGTTTAACCGTATTGCAGGGGAACGCATCTCAATCGTAGAAGATGTCGAAGGAGTAACACGAGACCGTATCTATGCTACTGGTGAATGGCTTAACCGTTCTTTCAGTATGATTGATACTGGAGGGATTGATGATGTTGATGCTCCATTTATGGAACAAATCAAGCACCAGGCAGAGATTGCCATGGAAGAAGCTGATGTCATCGTTTTTGTAGTTTCCGGAAAAGAAGGCATCACAGATGCTGACGAATACGTAGCCCGTAAACTCTATAAAACTCATAAACCTGTTATCCTCGCTGTCAACAAGGTTGACAATCCCGAAATGCGAAATGATATCTATGATTTCTATGCTCTTGGATTGGGAGAACCACTGCCAATTTCATCTGTGCATGGGATTGGTACAGGGGATGTATTGGACGCTATCGTCGAAAATCTCCCACACGAAGTCGAAGATGAAAATCCAGATGTCATTAAATTCAGCTTGATTGGTCGCCCGAATGTCGGAAAATCTAGCTTGATCAATGCCATTTTGGGAGAAGATCGCGTAATTGCCAGTCCTGTAGCTGGTACAACTCGTGATGCCATTGATACACATTTTACAGATGCGGATGGCCAAGAGTTTACCATGATTGATACGGCTGGTATGCGTAAGTCTGGTAAAGTCTATGAAAACACAGAGAAATACTCAGTCATGCGTGCCATGCGTGCTATTGACCGTTCAGATGTAGTCTTGATGGTCCTCAATGCTGAAGAAGGCATCCGTGAGTACGACAAGCGTATCGCAGGATTTGCCCACGAAGCTGGTAAAGGGATGATCATTGTAGTTAACAAGTGGGATACTCTTGAAAAAGATAACCACACCATGAAAAACTGGGAAGAGGATATTCGTGAACAGTTCCAATATCTACCTTACGCACCGATTATCTTTGTTTCGGCTTTGACCAAGCAACGTCTTCACAAACTCCCAGAGATTATCAAGCAAATCAGCGAGAGCCAAAATACCCGTATCCCTTCAGCAGTCTTGAATGATGTCATTATGGATGCTATTGCCATCAATCCAACACCGACAGACAAAGGAAAGCGCCTCAAGATTTTCTATGCGACTCAAGTGGCAACCAAACCACCAACCTTTGTTATCTTTGTGAATGAAGAAGAACTTATGCACTTCTCTTACTTGCGTTTCTTGGAAAATCAAATCCGCAAGGCCTTTGTCTTTGAAGGAACACCGATTCATCTCATTGCAAGAAAACGGAAATAAAATGATAAAAAGAAGAAGGTTCTCAGGCCTTCTTTTTTGTAGAGGTTACCAAGAACGTAAGACTAAATTTGTCATCAAATTAACATCATTTTCCTGGTCCTTGTCACGGTTTTGTAATGGAAACGTACTTTCTTTGTAAAAGTCAAAATGCTATAATGCTCTAAACAATTTTCCTTGCATAAGGAGGTTATTATGAAAAAAGATAGTTTGTTAAAGAATCCATTCTTGGTGCGTTTACTTGGATTGCTGATGGCATTTTTCTTCCTATCAGCATTCACTGTACCTGAAAAACCAGACTACGGTATTTATGACCCAAATCATTATTTGACAGAGGAAGTAGTTACTCAGATTCGTGATTTGAATGAAGCCAATAGTCAAAAGGCAGAAAAGCTTCAAATAGGTGTCTATATCGTAGATAGTCTGGAAGGAGAAAGCATTGAAACGGTGGCTAATGAAACTGCCAGGGCTTGGAAGATTGGCTATTCAGGAGATAATTTTGGAAGTCTCATTGTAGTAGCTGTTCAAGACCGTAAATCAAGAATTGAAACCAGTAATAACACCGCCATTAGAATAACGGACTATCAAACCAAGCAGATTTTGGCAGCCAGCCGTACAGATTTCAAAACTGGTGACTATGGTAAAGGAATTCTAGCGATTGCCAAAGGATTGGACAATCAGTTTTATAGAGGAAGTGGAACATTTCCATCTGATGAATCCTCTGAAATCAAACGTTATTCTGATAGCATCAGTGGGAAAAAATCGAGTCGCAATAGTAGCTCGTCTAGTCATCGTAAGAACAGTGACCCTATGGACAATGTGTTCGGAGTCGGGATAATCATTTATTTCATTATCGTATTTATAGCCATTATTAGAGGCGGCGGAGGTGGCCGAGGAGGAGATTCCTCTGATGGAGGATGGTGGTTTAGTGACTCTTCCGACTCAGGGTCATCTTGGTCCGACTCAGGATCAGACTCCTCTAGTAGCTGGGACGGCGGAGGCTTCGATGGCGGTGGCTCATCCGATGATTGGTAATGTTCGTATGAAATTTAAAGAAATAAGTAGGTTTAAGAAATGAAAAATAAAGGAATTATTTATGTATTAAGCATTTTGTTAGCTATTCTCTTGCTAGGTGGATGCTCAGTAGTAGGCACTTATAACGGTCTTGTCTCAGAACAAACCAAGGTCGAACAAGCACAGGCAGATGTAGCGACAGCCCTTCAACGTCGTTCAGACTTGATAGGAAATTTGGTAGAGTCTGTAAAGGGACAGATGAACCATGAGACAGAAGTCTTTACCCAAATCGCAGAAGCACGAGCAAAAATTGGAACCGGATCAGTGACTTCAAAAGAGAACCAAGAAGCTCAAGGAGAGTTGAGCTCGGCTATCTCACGTTTGATTTCGCTAACAGAAAACTATCCAGAATTGAAGAGCAATCAAAACGTTGAACAACTCATGACGGAGTTGGCTGGAAGTGAAAACCGTATCTTTGTAGCTCGCAAGGATTACAACAAAGTGGCAACAGAATACAATCAAAAATTAAGAAGCTTCCCAACAGTTCTTTTCGCTAACATGATGAACTTTAAAGAGGCAGAAACCTTTAAAGAAAGCGAAGAAGCCAAGACAGCTCCAAAGGTTGATTTTAGCACTTCTACAACTAAAGAATAGGCTTGAAATTTCTAAAAGAAAATCGATGATTAGCAATTGTTTGAACATTTACAAAAAAAGGCTCTAAATGAGCCTTTTTTAGCTTGTATAAACACGGATTATTTCTTGAAAAAGCTGGGCAAATATGCTACAATAAAAAGAACATTCTAAAATATTCAGAATTTAAAGTAAGGAAAAAAATGGCAAATTTATTAAAAACAATCATCGAAAATGATAAAGGGGAACTTCGCCGATTAGAAAAGATGGCTGATAAAGTCCTCAAATACGAAGATGAAATGGCTGCTTTGACAGACGAGCAGTTACAAGCTAAGACAGAAGAATTTAAACAACGCTATCAAAATGGTGAGACGCTTGATCAACTCTTGTACGAAGCCTTTGCGGTTGTACGTGAGGGAGCTAAGCGTGTTCTTGGACTTTTCCCATACAAGGTTCAGGTTATGGGTGGTATCGTTCTTCACCACGGTGACGTTCCAGAAATGCGTACAGGGGAAGGGAAAACCTTGACAGCGACAATGCCTGTTTACCTAAACGCTCTTTCAGGTAAAGGTGTACACGTAGTTACCGTCAACGAATACCTTACAGAACGTGACGCGACTGAGATGGGTGAGTTGTACTCATGGCTTGGTTTGTCAGTAGGGATCAACTTGGCTGCGAAATCTCCAATGGAGAAAAAAGAAGCTTATCTCTGTGACATTACGTATTCAACAAACTCAGAAATTGGTTTCGACTATCTTCGTGATAACATGGTTGTTCGTGCGGAGAACATGGTTCAACGCCCACTTAACTATGCCTTGGTCGATGAGGTTGACTCTATCTTGATCGACGAAGCTCGTACACCATTGATCGTTTCAGGAGCTAATGCAGTTGAAACGAGTCAACTCTACCACATGGCTGACCACTTTGTGAAGTCTTTGGATAAAGATGACTACATCATCGACATTCAGTCTAAGACAATCGGTTTGTCTGACTCAGGTATTGACAAGGCTGAAAGCTACTTCAAACTAGAAAACCTTTATGATATCGAAAATGTGGCTTTGACTCACTTTATCGACAACGCCCTTCGTGCCAACTACATCATGATTCTTGATATTGATTATGTGGTCAGCGAAGAACAAGAAATCTTGATTGTCGACCAATTTACAGGTCGTACCATGGAAGGTCGTCGTTACTCTGATGGTTTGCACCAAGCGATTGAAGCTAAAGAAGGTGTGCCAATCCAAGACGAGACTAAGACATCAGCATCGATCACCTACCAAAATCTTTTCCGTATGTATAAGAAATTGGCAGGTATGACAGGTACTGGTAAAACAGAAGAAGAAGAATTCCGCGAAATCTACAACATTCGTGTTATTCCAATTCCTACTAACCGTCCGATCCAACGTATCGACCATTCAGACCTTCTCTACGCTAGTCTCGATGCAAAATTCAAGGCTGTAGTAGAAGATGTTAAGGCCCGTTACCAAAAAGGTCAACCAGTCTTGGTAGGTACTGTTGCCGTTGAAACCAGTGATTTTCTTTCTAAAAAATTGGTTGAAGCAGGCGTACCTCACGAAGTGCTGAATGCTAAAAACCACTACAGAGAAGCACAAATCATCATGAATGCTGGTCAACGTGGTGCGATCACTATCGCAACAAACATGGCCGGTCGTGGTACCGATATTAAGCTTGGTGAAGGTGTTCGTGAGCTTGGTGGACTTTGTGTTATCGGTACAGAGCGTCATGAGAGCCGTCGTATCGATAATCAGCTTCGTGGACGTTCAGGTCGTCAAGGTGACCCAGGTGAGTCACAATTCTACTTGTCGCTCGAAGATGATTTGATGAAACGTTTTGGTTCAGAACGTTTGAAAGGTGTCTTTGAACGTCTCAACATGTCTGACGAAGCCATCGAATCTCGTATGTTGACACGTCAGGTCGAAGCAGCGCAAAAACGTGTTGAAGGAAATAACTACGATACTCGTAAACAAGTCCTTCAATATGATGACGTTATGCGTGAACAACGTGAAATTATCTACGCACAACGTTATGAAGTTATAACTGCAGAACGTGACTTGGCTCCTGAAATTCACGCTATGATTCGCCGTACGATTGGACGAATTGTCGATGGCCATGCTCGTTCTAAACAAGATGAAAAGCTTGAAGCAATCTTGAACTTTGCCAAGTACAACTTGCTTCCAGAAAATTCGATTTCACTTTCAGATCTAGAAGGTTTGTCAGACCAAGCTATCAAGGATGAATTATACCAACGTGCATTGAAAGTCTACGATAGCCAAGTTGCTAAACTTCGTGACGAAGAAGCAGTGAAAGAATTCCAGAAAGTCTTGATTCTACGTGTTGTAGATAACAAGTGGACTGACCATATCGATGCCCTTGATCAGTTGAGAAATGCTGTTGGTCTTCGTGGTTATGCCCAAAACAACCCTGTCGTGGAATATCAAGCGGAAGGCTTCCGTATGTTTAATGATATGATTGGTTCGATTGAGTTTGATGTGACTCGCTTGATGATGAAAGCACAAATTCATGAACAAGAACGACCACAAACCGAACATCATATTAGTACGACAGCAACTCGAAATATTGCTGCCCAACAGACAAATCTTCCAGCTGATTTGGACCTCAGTCAAGTAAAACGTAATGACTTATGCCCATGTGGATCTGGTAAGAAATTTAAAAACTGTCACGGTAAACGACGTTAAGAATGACTAATTTTCAGGCGGATGCCTAGTGAAAAGTGAATTTTCGCTTGGCGTCCGTTTGCTTTATAAGGAGATGGATAATGGTATTTACAGCAAAAAGCCCTAAAATTAATATTGATGAAGTACGTAGTTTGTCTAAACTAGAAGGACAAGTACTTGCGAACAAGCTCCAACGTGATCAAGAGCTTGAAGCAATTATTCGTGGGGAAGACCAACGTATTTTGTTGGTAATCGGTCCTTGCTCGTCTGATAATGAAGAGGCGGTTCTTGAGTATGCTAAGCGTTTGTCAAAACTTCAGGAAGAAGTCAAAGACCGTGTCTTTATGGTTATGCGTGTCTATACTGCAAAACCACGTACTAATGGTGATGGATATAAGGGCTTGATTCACCAACCAAATGCCAAAGAAGCACCTAGTCTCATCAATGGAATCAAGGCAGTTCGTCATTTGCACTACCGTGTTATTTCTGAAACAGGAATGACAACAGCTGATGAGATGTTGTACCCAGAGAACCTTCCTTTGGTAGATGATTTAATTTCTTACATGGCAGTTGGAGCCCGTTCAGTTGAAGACCAACAACACCGTTTTGTAGCTAGTGGAGCAGATTTTGCAACAGGTTTTAAAAATCCAACCTCTGGAAATCTCAATGTCATGTTCAACGGTATTTATGCAGCTCAAAATAAGCAAAGTTTCCTTTTCCTAGGGAAAGAAGTCGAAACTACTGGAAATCCTTTATCGCATGCTATTCTCCGTGGAGCTCTCAACGAGTACGGGAAAAACATTCCTAACTACTACTACGATAATTTGATGGATACTATTGCCCAGTATGAAAAGATGGGACTTGAAAATCCATTTATCATCATTGATACCAACCATGATAACTCAGGTAAACAGTATATGGAGCAGATTCGTATCGTTCGTCAGACTCTGATTAACCGCGACTGGAATGAAAAGATTAAAAAATATGTCCGTGGTTTCATGATTGAGTCTTATCTAGAAGACGGTCGTCAAAATGAACCAGAGGTCTTTGGAAAATCTATCACCGACCCATGTCTAGGATGGGAAAATACTGAAGCTCTAGTTCGCGAAATCTACCAAAGACTAGGAGACTAATATGGCATTTATCGAGAAGGGTCAAGAAATCGATATTGAAGCGATTAAGGCGGAAACACAGCTATCTGCAGAAGTCTTGCAACATAAGGAAAATCGTGATCAAGAATTAGCAGATATCCTTTCAGGTAAGGATGATCGTATCCTTTTGGTCATTGGACCTTGTTCGTCTGATAATGAGGAAGCAGTGCTTGAGTATGCCCGTCGTTTAGCAGACTTGCAGAAAAAAGTGGCGGATAAGATTTTCATGGTTATGCGTGTATATACTGCAAAGCCACGTACCAATGGAGATGGTTACAAGGGTTTAGTTCATCAGCCAGATACTTCTAAAGCGCCAAGTTTGATTAATGGTTTGCAGGCAGTTCGTCAACTTCATTATCGAGTGATTACAGAAACCGGATTGACTACAGCGGATGAAATGCTGTATCCGGCCAATCTCGTATTAGTCGATGACTTGGTGAGTTATCATGCAGTAGGTGCACGTTCAGTCGAAGACCAGGAGCACCGTTTTGTTGCTTCAGGGATTGATGCACCAGTGGGAATGAAGAATCCAACCTCTGGGAATCTGTCTGTTATGTTTAATGCTATTTATGCAGCACAAAACAAACAAACCTTTCTCTTCCATGGCCAAGAAGTTGAAACTTCAGGAAATCCCTTGGCTCACGTAATCTTACGTGGAGCTATGAATGAATATGGGAAGAATGAGCCAAACTTCTACTATGAAACTCTTTTAGATGCTATTGGACGTTACGAGTCTATGGGTCTTGAAAATCCTTTTATCATGATTGATACCAACCATGATAATTCAGGGAAACAATATATGGAGCAAGTTCGAATTGTTCGCCAATCTTTGCTCAATCGTGACTGGAATGAAAAAATCAAGAAGACAGTTCGAGGCTTCATGATTGAGTCTTACTTGGCAGATGGTCGACAAAATCAACCAGAACTTTTTGGTTGTTCGATTACAGACCCCTGCCTAGGATGGGAAAATACAGTAGCCCTGGTAGAAGAAATCTATACTACCTTAACAAAATAAGTGAAAAGGATGGAGTTGGGGGTATCTCAACTCCTTTTGATGAAAATGATAGTTGGACACGGAATTGATATCGAAGAATTAGCTTCCATACAAAATGCAGTTGAAAAAAGAGAAGGTTTTGCTCGACGTGTCTTGACAGACAAGGAAATGGAGCGCTTTTCTAGTCTCAAAGGTCGCAGACAGGTCGAGTATTTGGCTGGTCGTTGGTCAGCTAAAGAGGCTTTCTCAAAGGCTATGGGAACGGGAATTGGGAAGTTGGGCTTTCAAGACTTGGAAATCTTGAACAATGAAAGAGGAGCTCCCTACTTCAGCAAATCCCCGTTTTCAGGAAAAGTTTGGCTATCAATCAGCCATACAGATCAGTTTGTGACAGCTAGTGTTATTTTGGAGGAGAATCATGAAAACTAGTCCACATAGACCAACCAAAGCCCTCATCGATCTGGGTGCTATCCGCTACAATATCCAACAGATGGGAGCTCACATTCCCAAAGATACCCTTAAATGGGCGGTTGTAAAAGCCAATGCCTACGGACACGGAGCAGTAGCTGTTGCGACGGCTATCCAGGATGATGTTAACGGCTTTTGCGTTTCTAATATCGATGAAGCCCTCGAACTTCGTCAGGCAGGAATTTCTAAGAAGATTCTTATTTTAGGAGTATCTGAGGTTGAATCTCTTTCACTGGCTAAGGAGTATGCCATTACCTTAACAGTGGCAGGATTGGAATGGATCCAGAAACTCATAGCTACAGAGCCAGACTTATCAGGTTTAACCGTTCATCTTAAAATTGATTCAGGTATGGGGAGAATTGGTTTTAGAAGTGCAAGCGAGTCAGAACAGGCTCAAACTTTGCTCAAGGAACATGGGGCTAATGTTGAAGGGATCTTTACCCATTTTGCAACTGCAGATGAAGAGTCAGACAGCTACTTTAAGCAACAGTTGGAATGTTTCAAGGAAATACTCGCTGGCTTGCAAGAAGTCCCTGAACTAGTCCATGCGAGTAACTCTGCGACTACTCTATGGCATGCAGAAACGATTTTTAATGCAGTTCGTATGGGAGATTCTATGTATGGTCTCAATCCAAGCGGACAAGTTTTAGAGTTGCCTTATGAACTGAAGCCGGCCTTGACCTTAGAAACTGCTATTGTTCATGTCAAAACAGTTCCAGCTGGGGCTTGTATGGGCTACGGAGCGACCTATCAGGCAGACAGTGAGCAAGTTATTGCTACTTTGGCAATCGGTTATGCGGATGGTTGGACACGCGATATGCAGAATTTCTCAGTTCTGGTGGATGGACAATTGTGCCCTATCGTAGGGCGCGTATCCATGGATCAAATCACGGTTCGTTTGCCTAAGCTTTATCCATTAGGTACCAAGGTAACTTTGATTGGCTCAAACGGGGACAAAGAAATTACTGCAACAGATGTAGCAGTCTACCGAGGAACTATTAATTATGAGGTAGTTTGTCTCCTCAGTGATCGAGTTCCGAGAGAATATTATTAAGAAACAGAAGGAAAGGAGAAGAGCATGAATTTACATCAACCCTTGCATGTCTTGCCTGGCGTGGGACCAAAATCAGCAGAGAAATATGCCAAACTAGGAATTGAAAACCTGCAAGATCTCTTGTTCTACTTTCCTTTTCGTTATGAAGATTTTAAGACCAAGCAGGTGCTAGAGCTAGAAGACGGTGAGAAGGCAGTCCTGTCTGGTCAGGTGGTGACACCAGCCAGTGTTCAGTATTATGGTTTTAAGCGTAATCGCCTACGTTTTAGCCTCAAGCAGGGTGAGGTTGTGTTTGCGGTGAACTTCTTTAACCAACCCTACCTAGCAGATAAGATCGAGCTAGGAGCGACTTTAGCAGTCTTTGGCAAGTGGGATCGCGCCAAGGCAAGTCTCACTGGCATGAAGGTTTTAGCCCAAGTCGAGGACGACCTTCAACCTGTCTATCGTCTCGCACAAGGAGTTAGTCAAGCAAGTCTTGTTAAGATTATTAAAACCGCCTTTGATCAGGGGCTAGATCTCTTGATAGAGGAAAATCTCCCTCAGTCCTTGCTAGATAAATACAAACTCATGTCTCGCTGTCAGGCTGTTCGTGCTATGCATTTTCCTAAGGATTTGGCAGAATACAAACAGGCACTTCGTCGAATCAAGTTTGAGGAGCTCTTTTATTTCCAAATGCAATTACAGACCCTCAAGTCTGAAAATAAGGTTGATGGAAGTGGTCTGGTCTTGAACTGGTCTCAGAAAAAATTAACTGCAGTAAAAGAAAAGTTACCCTTTGCTCTGACCCAAGCCCAAGAAAAAAGCCTGCAAGAAATCCTAACAGATATGAAGTCGGACCACCACATGAATCGACTCTTACAAGGGGATGTAGGAAGCGGGAAGACAGTGGTTGCAGGTCTTGCCATGTATGCTGCTGTAACGGCTGGTTACCAGGCCGCCCTCATGGTTCCAACAGAGATTCTTGCAGAGCAACATTTTGAAAGTCTAGAGAGTCTCTTTCCTGATTTGAAACTAGCTCTCCTAACAGGTTCATTAAAAGCTGCAGAAAAACGCACGGTCTTGGAAAGCATTGCTAAGGGTCAAGTTGATGTAATTATTGGTACCCATGCTCTTATACAGGATGGGGTGGACTACGATCGACTTGGATTGATCATCATCGATGAGCAACACCGCTTTGGTGTAGGGCAAAGGCGTATTTTACGGGAAAAAGGTGAAAATCCAGATGTCCTCATGATGACGGCAACTCCGATTCCACGAACCTTAGCCATCACAGCCTTTGGAGATATGGATGTTTCCATTATTGACCAGATGCCAGCTGGACGTAAGCCAATCGTGACACGTTGGATCAAGCATGAGCAATTACCCCAGGTTTTGACTTGGTTGGAAGGTGAGATTCAAAAAGGTTCTCAAGCCTATGTTATTTCGCCCTTGATCGAAGAATCTGAAGCCCTGGATCTTAAAAATGCCATTGCACTCTCAGAAGAGTTGACGACTCATTTTGCAGGAAAAGCAAAAGTTGCTCTCTTACACGGAAAGATGAAGAGCGACGAGAAAGACCAGATTATGCAGGAATTCAAAGAGAGAAAGACAGATATCTTGGTTTCTACAACGGTTATCGAAGTTGGGGTCAATGTTCCAAATGCGACAGTCATGATTATCATGGATGCTGATCGTTTCGGGCTTAGTCAACTTCACCAGCTTAGAGGACGTGTCGGTCGTGGAGACAAGCAGTCCTATGCAGTTCTAGTGGCCAACCCAAAAACTGACTCTGGGAAAGACCGCATGCGTATCATGACAGAAACGACCAACGGTTTTGTCCTTGCGGAGGAAGATTTGAAAATGCGAGGCTCTGGAGAAATCTTTGGGACCAAACAGTCGGGTCTACCAGAGTTTCATGTAGCTGATATCATCGAAGACTTCCCAATCCTTGAGGAAGCCAGAAAGGTAGCTAGCTATATCAGCTCCCTTCCTAACTGGCAAGAGGATCCAGAATGGCACATGATTGCCTTGCATCTGGAAAAGAAAGAATATCTGGATTAAGCTTTTTCTAAGATAATGTTAAGTTTGCTTTTAGGATGAGTATCTATACTAGAGTCATCAAAAAGAAACGAGGACTCTCTCATGATTATTAAAGTAAATTACCCAAAGACATTTCAAAAAGAAATTCAACCTTCTCCTAAATACTAAGAAAAGAGCGAAATCGCTCTTTTTTATTTTTTTAAAACTACTTTCAGAGGGATTCTTGCAGGGATCGGACAGTAAATCCACTTTCCGTTTCCCTTTCTTTCTTGCATTGCTTCTCCATATGTGCTACAGTTATGATAACGGTTACAAAACAAAGGAGAATTCTATGAGAAATCCAGCATTAGTAGAAGAAATGAAAACTTATAGAGGGCGAGATGAAGTTCCTCAAGATTTTGATGCTTTTTGGGATGGTGAGATTGGCAAGGTTTCGATCTTGCCAGACTACCAACTAGAGGAACGTGATTTTCATATTCCAAATGTAAAGTGCTATGAATTAACCTTTAAAGGTACACGTGATGGTCTCGTTTATGCGCGTGTAGTTTTACCAAAATCAGAACAGAAAGTGCCTGTCATTTTCCACTTCCATGGCTATATGGGACGTTGCTGGGATTGGACAGATATGCTAGCCTTTACCGTCGCTGGTTATGGTGTTGTATCGATGGATGTTCGTGGGCAATCTGGATACTCACAAGATGGCTTACGTTCGCCTCTCGGAAATACAGTTAAGGGCCAAATCATTCGTGGTGCAGTAGAAGGAAAAGAGCAACTCTTCTATAAAGATGTCTATCTAGATATTTATCAATTGGTTGAAATTGTCGCTAGTCTGCCTCAAGTAGATGAAGGGCAGTTGGCTAGTTACGGAGCTTCACAAGGTGGAGCGCTGGCTTTAGTGGCTGCAGGGCTCAATCCACGTATCAAGCGAACTGTTGCTATTTATCCATTCTTGTCAGACTTTAGACGAGTATTAGAAATTGGGAATACCAGTGAAGCCTATGATGAACTCTTCCGTTATTTTAAGTTTCATGATCCATTCCATGAAACAGAAGAACAAATCATGGAGACGCTTGGTTATATTGATGTGAAAAACCTTGCCCATCGCATTAAAGGTGAGGTGAGAATGATTACAGGGCTTGATGACGATGTCTGCTATCCAATCACCCAGTTTTCCATTTACAATCGTTTGACTTGTGAAAAGAGCTATCGTCTCATGCCAGAATATGCCCACGAAGCTATGAATGTCCATGTCAATGACCAGGTTTACAACTGGTTGTGTGGTAGTGAGATTCCCTTTACCTATGTAGGTCATTAAAAAAATGAAAAAGAGCCCTGTTTTAGCAGGGCTTTCTTTGTTGAGGAGTAAAGAAAGTAGTTTCAAAAAGTTTGAAACATAGAAATATATCTGAAAGTAAATTCTATTATAGATTACTAAGGCTAAAACTTGGAATATTTATTATATAATAAGTGTAGTATCAATTTGAAAGGAGTAAAATTGTTGCTTGCTTTAAGATATAAAGTAGAAAAATGCAACAGAAATTCAGATGAAAAGAATGGGAAAAACCCATCAACAATACAGTTTCTTTATTGCTCAAAGCCCTAGGGGCAAAAATTTTTAAGCAAAAAAGAAAGCGCTTTATTTTTGTGGAAAATGGAAGGAAATATATGACACAGAGAGATTTTGAACGGAAACAACGTTTTGGGATTAGAAAATTTACAGTAGGAGCTACATCAGTAGTCATTGGGGCAGTTGTTTTTGGTGCTTCACCAGTTTTAGCTCAAGAAGCTCCAGCAACCAGTGGTGAAACAGCTGGACAAGCTTTGCCAGAATTGCCAAAAGAAGTAGAATCAGGAAATCTAGCTAACCTTGATAAGGAACTTGCTGATAAGTTGGCAAAAGCGACGGATAAAGGAACTGAAGTAAACCGTGAAGAGCTGAAAGCAAACCCAGGTTCTGAAAAACCGACAGAAACTGAAAAACCGACAGAAACTGAAAAACCGACAGAAACTGAAAAACCAACAGAAACTGAAACTCCAGCAGAGACTCCAGCAGCTGAAACTGAGAATGAGGAAGTTGGTAGCGTCCCACGTGACTTCTACGCAAGAGAATTAGAAAATGCTAATGCTGTTGTTGAAAAAGAAGATGTAGAGACCAACTCAACAAATGGTCAACGAGTTGATTTGAATGATGAACTTGATAAACTGAAAAAACTTCAGAATGCTACCGTTCATATGGAGTTTAAGCCAGATGCATCTGCTCCACGTTTTTACAACCTCTTCTCAGTTTCTAGTGATACCAAAGTAAATGAGTACTTCACCATGGCCATCCTTGATAACACAGCTATCGTTGAAGGTCGTGATGCAAATGGAAACCAATTCTATGGTGATTATAAAACTGCTCCTTTGAAAATTAAGCCAGGTGAGTGGAACTCTGTAACCTTTACAGTTGAAAGACCAAATGCTGACCAACCAAATGGTCAGGTTCGCGTCTATGTAAATGGTGTCTTGTCGCGCACAAGTCCTCAGTCTGGTCGCTTCATCCAAGACATGCCAGATGTCAACCATGTACAAATTGGTACAACAAAACGTACAGGAAAAAACTTCTGGGGCGCTAATCTTAAAGTCCGTAATCTAACTGTTTATGATCGTGCCCTTTCTCCAGAAGAAGTTAAAAAACGTAGCCAACTTTTTGAAAGAGGAGAGTTGGAGAAGAAACTTCCTGAAGGAGCAAAAGTTACGGATAAACTGGACGTTTTTGAAGGTGGTGTGAACCGCAAGCCAAATAAAGATGGTATTGCAAGTTACCGTATACCTGCACTTCTAAAGACAGATAAAGGTACCTTGATTGCCGGAACGGATGAAAGACGCTTGCATCACTCTGACTGGGGTGATATTGGTATGGTTGTTCGTCGTAGTGATGACAATGGGAAGACATGGGGAGATAGAATTACCATCTCTAATCCTCGTGACAATGAAAAAGCTAAAAATCCAGAATGGCCATCTCCGGTTAATATTGACATGGCTTTAGTCCAAGATCCGAAAACCAAGAGAATTTTCTCAATTTATGATATGTTCCTCGAAGGGAAGGCAGTATTCTCTCTACCAGGGAAAGCTCCACAAGCCTATGAGCAAATTGGAGATAAGGTTTATCAAGTCTTGTACAAACAAGGTGATGCGGGACGTTATACTATCCGTGAAAATGGTGAAGTTTTTGACCCTGAAAATAGAAAAACAGAATACCGTGTTGTAGTTGATCCTAAACAACCAGCTTATAGCGATAAGGGTGATTTATACAAGGGTGAAGAACTAATTGGCAATGTCTATTTCGAATACAGTGACAAGAATATCTTTAGAGTTTCAAATACCAACTATCTCTGGATGTCTTATAGTGATGATGATGGGAAAACATGGTCTGCACCTAAAGATATTACATACGGTATTCGCAAGGACTGGATGCACTTCTTAGGTACTGGACCTGGTACAGGGATTGCCTTGCACTCAGGACCTCACAAAGGTCGTCTCGTTATCCCAGTCTATACTACAAATAACGTATCTTACTTGAGTGGTTCTCAGTCTTCACGTGTTATTTACTCAGATGACCATGGTGAAACTTGGCAAGCAGGTGAAGCAGTCAATGATAACCGTCCAGTAGGTAACCAAACAATTCACTCTTCAACAATGAATAATCCAGGTGCTCAAAATACTGAGTCAACTGTTGTTCAGTTGAACAACGGAGACCTCAAACTCTTCATGCGTGGATTAACAGGAGATTTGCAGGTTGCAACAAGTAAGGACGGTGGAGCAACTTGGGAAAAAGATGTAAAACGTTATGCGGATGTTAAGGACGTATACGTTCAAATGTCTGCTATTCATACTGTACAAAATGGTAAGGAATATATCGTCCTCAGTAACGCAGGTGGACCAGGACGTTACAACGGTTTGGTACACTTGGCACGTGTGGAAGCTAACGGAGAATTAACTTGGCTTAAACATAATCCAATTCAAAGTGGTAAATTTGCCTATAACTCATTGCAAGATCTTGGGAATGGTGAATTTGGCTTACTTTATGAACATGCAGATGCCAATCAAAATGAATATACTTTGTCTTATAAGAAATTCAACTGGGATTTCTTGAGCAAAGATATGGTTGCACCAACTAAAGCAAAAGTAAAAAGTGCAGTAGATATGGGTAACAATATTGTTGCACTAGAATTTGATTCAGAAGTCTTGGTAAACCAAGCTCCTGTTCTTAAATTAGCGAATGGAAACCTAGCAACCTTCTTAACTCAGTACGATACAAAAACTCTACTATTTGTTGTCAAAAAAGAAGATATTGGCCAAGAAGTTACAGAATTAGCTGGTGGTGCAATTGAAAGTATGCATAATTTACCAGTTAGCCTTGAAGATGCAGGAATCCCTGGTGGAATTAATGGTAAAGAACCTGCCATTCATGAAGTTCCAGAGTTCACTGGAGGCGTCAATGGTGACGAAGTGGCAGTACATGAAGTTCCAGAATATAATCCAGTGGAGACCTCAAAAGGGGAACCGGCAGTTCATGAAGTTCCAGAATTCGAAGGTGGCGTAAATGGCGAAGAAGCAGCTGTAACAGAGGCACCTGAGTATACAGAAGCTATTGGAACAGTGGGCGACGAGCCAGCACCAACAGTAGAAGTTCCGGAATTCGAAGGTGGCGTAAATGGCGAAGAAGCAGCTGTAACAGAGGCACCTGAGTATACAGAAGCTATTGGAACAGTGGGCGACGAGCCAGCACCAACAGTAGAAGTTCCGGAATCCACAGGTGGCGTAAATGGCGAAGAAGCAGCTGTAACAGAGGCACCTGAGTATACAGAAGCTATTGGAACAGCAGGTGAGGAAACAGCACCAACTGTAGAAGTCCCAGAATTCGAAGGTGGCGTGAATGGTGAGGAAGCGGCTGTAACAGAGCTCCCTGAGTACACTGAACCTAGTGCAACAGTAGGTGACGAAGCAGCGCCAACGGTGGAAATCCCAGAATTCGAAGGTGGTGTCAATGCAGTAGAAGCGGCAGTTCATGAGCTTCCAGAATTCACAGGCGGAGTAAACGCAGTTGAAGCGCTCAAAAATGAGCTTCCAGAATTTGCAGGTGGAGCAAATGCAGTTCAAACCCTTAAGCATGAACTTCCAGAATTCACAGGCGGAGTAAATGCAGTCGAAGCAGCAGTCAATGAAGCTCCAGAATATAAGGGTGAAGAAAAACCGCTTGTCACTTTAGTAGCACAGCAAGACAAGACATATCAAGCTCCAGCAGCTCAACCACAGCAATCAACCCTCCCTGCAACAGGAAGTGAGGTTTCTACTCCTCTAGTATCTGTAGGAATGGTTGGAATGCTCCTCGGCTTGTTTGGAATGGCTAAGAAAAAAGAAGATTAATGGCAACATTGAATCTAAAAAGTCTCTATAAAAAAGGTTTAGACTTATATTAGAAGGGTCTGTAACGCTCATTCGTTACAGGCTCTTTTGTTTGCAGAAAGCGAAGATTCTAGTAGAAATAAGCGGATGAAAGGAGAATTTAACTCGGGCAGTTCTCCCTGAAACTACTTTCAGGAGATTCTGTTTCATAAAATTGTTTTGAAACTTCAATCTATTCTAGTACAAGTTCTTGAAAGCGCTTTTAAAATGATATATAATAGGCTCATAAGAAAAAAGAAAAGGAGGAAAGTAGATGCCACAGATCAGTAAAGAAGCTTTGATTGAGCAGATTAAAGATGGAATCATCGTTTCTTGTCAGGCACTTCCTCATGAACCGCTTTATACAGAAGCGGGAGGTGTAATGCCCTTGCTAGTCAAAGCGGCTGAGCAGGGTGGAGCAGTCGGTATCCGAGCAAATAGTGTTCGAGATATTAAGGAAATCAAAGAGGTCACAAATCTTCCGATTATCGGAATTATCAAACGTGATTATCCACCACAGGAACCATTCATCACTGCTACTATGAAAGAAGTTGATGAACTAGCGGCTCTAGATATTGAGGTGATTGCTCTTGATTGTACCAAGAGAGAACGCCATGATGGCTTGGGAATTCAAGAATTCATCCGTCAAATCAAAGAAAAATACCCAAATCAACTCTTGATGGCTGACACAAGTACCTTTGAAGAAGGGCTTACAGCAGTTGAAGCAGGAATTGACTTTGTTGGAACAACCTTGTCAGGCTACACATCTTATAGCCCGAAATTGGATGGTCCAGACTTTGAATTGATTAAGAAACTTTGTGATGCAGGAGTAGACGTCATCGCAGAAGGTAAGATTCACACACCAGAACAGGCTAAGCAAATCCTAGGTTACGGAGTGCGAGGCATTGTAGTTGGTGGCGCTATTACTAGACCAAAAGAGATAACGGAACGATTTGTTGCGGGTCTCAAATAAGACAATTAAAACACGAGGAGAGTGGTTGATTAGTAAAACAAAATGTAAACGTATACAAAGTTGTCAATACTCATTATCCGTTTCGGATACGCTTATCATCATTTAGGAGAATACTAATGAAATTTAGAAAACTAGCTTGTACAGTACTTGCGGGTGCTGCTGTCCTATCTCTTGCTGCTTGTGGCAAATCAGACGCTAAAAAAGACGCTGCAAGTGATGCAGGACAAACTGAAATCACTTGGTGGGCTTTCCCAGTCTTCACTCAAGAAAAATCTGGTGACGGTGTAGGAACTTATGAAAAATCTATCATCGAAGCTTTCGAAAAAGCAAACCCAGATATCAAAGTTAAACTAGAAACAATCGACTTCAAATCTGGTCCAGAAAAAATCACGACAGCTATTGAAGCTGGAACTGCTCCAGATGTACTTTTCGATGCACCAGGTCGTATCATTAATTACGGTAAAAATGGTAAATTGGCTGAGTTGAATGACCTCTTTACAGATGAATTTGTTAAAGATGTTAACAATGAAAACATCATTCAAGCAAGTAAAGCTGGTGACAAAGCATACATGTATCCAATCAGTTCTGCACCATTCTACATGGCTATGAACAAGAAAATGTTGGAAGATGCTGGTGTAGCTGACCTTGTTAAAGAAGGTTGGACAACTGATGATTTTGAAAAAGTTTTGAAAGCGCTTAAAGACAAAGGATACACTCCAGGTTCATTGTTCAGTTCTGGTCAAGGGGGAGACCAAGGAACACGTGCCTTCATCGCTAACCTTTACGGCGGTTCTGTAACAGACAAAGAAGTTACTAAATACACAACTGACGATCCTAAGTTCGTCAAAGGTCTTGAAAAAGCAACTAGCTGGATTAAAGATGGTTTGTTGAACAACGGTTCACAATTTGACGGTGGAGCAGACATCCAAAACTTTGCAAACGGTCAAACATCATACACAATCCTTTGGGCACCAGCTCAAAACGGTATCCAAGCTAAATTGTTGGAAGCAAGTAAAGTTGAAGTGGTAGAAGTTCCATTCCCATCTGATTCTGGCAAACCAGCTCTTGAATACCTTGTAAACGGATTTGCAGTATTTAACAACAAAGATGAAAAGAAAGTTGCTGCTGCTAAGAAATTCATCCAATTCATCGCTGATGATAAAGAGTGGGGTCCTAAAGACGTAGTTCGTACAGGTGCCTTCCCAGTTCGTACTTCATTTGGTAAACTTTACGACGATAAACGTATGGAAACTATCAGTGGTTGGACTAAATACTACTCTCCATACTACAACACAATCGACGGATTTGCTGAAATGAGAACTCTATGGTTCCCAATGCTTCAATCAGTATCTAATGGTGACGAAGAACCTGCTGCAGCTTTGAAAACATTCACTGAAAAAGCGAATGAAACAATCAAAAAAGCAGCTAAATAATAAGCCCTAAATAAAAAGTAAAATCCCCCCTTTTCCCTGTGCACATCTGTGTACGAAAAGGGGGACTTTTGTTTAAAAAATGTAAGGAACTGACAGGTCAAAATTAAAATGAAGTTCTTACATAGGCTTTTCTTGGAAAAAATTTCATTTTGATTTTACATCAATGTCAGACAACAATCAAAAAAACAAAAACTATTTGAAAGTGAGGTGCCGACTGTGAAAGTCAATAAAATTCGCATGAGAGAAACAATTGTTTCTTATGCATTCTTAGCACCAGTATTAATCTTCTTTACCGTCTTTGTCCTAGCTCCAATGATCATGGGATTCATCACTAGTTTCTTTAACTACTCGATGACTAGCTTTGAGTTTGTGGGATTTGACAACTACATCCGCATGTTTAAAGACCCTGTCTTTACAAAATCTTTGATTAATACCGTAATCTTAGTTATCGGATCTGTACCAGTCGTTGTACTCTTCTCACTATTTGTGGCATCACAAACTTACCAACAAAATGCAGTTGCTAGATCCTTCTATCGTTTTGTATTCTTCCTTCCTGTTGTAACAGGTAGTGTTGCCGTAACGGTTGTATGGAAATGGATTTATGATCCTCTATCAGGTATTTTGAATTTCGTGCTTAAGTCAAGCCATATCATTAGCCAAAACATTTCTTGGTTGGGTGATAAAAACTGGGCTTTGATGGCGATTATGATTATTCTTTTGACAACATCAGTTGGTCAGCCAATCATCCTTTACATCGCTGCAATGGGTAATATTGATAACTCTCTTGTAGAAGCGGCGCGTGTCGACGGAGCAACTGAGTTACAAGTTTTCTGGAAAATTAAATGGCCAAGCCTTCTTCCAACAACTCTTTATATCGCAATCATTACAACAATCAACTCATTCCAGTGTTTCGCTTTGATTCAGCTTTTGACTTCCGGTGGTCCAAACTATTCAACAAGTACACTTATGTACTACCTATACGAAAAAGCCTTCCAATTGACTGAGTATGGCTATGCCAATACTATTGGTGTATTCTTGGCAGTTATGATCGCTATCGTCAGCTTTGTTCAATTTAAAGTACTTGGAAACGACGTAGAATATTAATAGAAAGGAGACAGCTATGCAATCTACACAAAAGAAACCTTTAACAGCCTTCACTGTTATTTCAACCATCTTCTTGCTTTTATTGACTGTACTGTTTATCTTTCCATTCTACTGGATTTTGACAGGTGCATTCAAATCACAACCAGATACCATTATGATTCCACCACAATGGTTCCCTAAAGCTCCAACAATGGAGAACTTCCAACAATTGATGGTGCAAAACCCAGCCTTGCAATGGATGTGGAACTCAGTCTTCATTTCATTGGTAACAATGTTCTTGGTTTGTGCAACCTCTTCACTAGCAGGTTATGTATTGGCTAAGAAACGTTTCTATGGACAACGCATTCTCTTTGCTATCTTTATTGCTGCCATGGCTCTTCCAAAACAAGTTGTCCTTGTACCATTGGTACGTATCGTCAACTTCATGGGAATCCATGACACTCTTTGGGCAGTTATCTTGCCTTTGATCGGATGGCCATTTGGGGTCTTCCTCATGAAACAGTTCAGTGAAAACATTCCAACAGAATTGCTCGAATCTGCTAAAATCGATGGATGTGGTGAGATTCGTACTTTCTGGAGCGTAGCCTTCCCTATTGTGAAACCAGGATTTGCAGCTCTTGCAATCTTTACCTTCATCAATACATGGAATGACTACTTCATGCAGTTGGTTATGTTGACATCTCGTAACAACTTGACCATCTCACTCGGGGTTGCGACTATGCAGGCTGAGATGGCAACCAACTATGGTTTAATTATGGCAGGGGCTGCTCTTGCAGCTGTGCCAATCGTAACAGTCTTCCTTGTCTTCCAAAAATCCTTCACTCAAGGTATTACTATGGGAGCCGTTAAAGGTTAATACTCTGCGAAAATTGAATATAGTACAATCTGTTTATCAGTATGCAGAAGTATAGTTGATAGACTAAGAGAATACAGGATATATAAGTGTCTACAAAATGGAGAGGAGTTGGTTACTTCAGGAAGTTTTGTTAGACACTTATAAACTTAATTTTTGACTTTTTAGATACTATTTAGAATAGTTATTTCCCATTTTAGTGGTATCCAAGATAAGTATGTTGTACTTATCTTGGACGGAGTTTTTGAGAGTAAAATAGTTCGGGGAACTATTTTAGCCTGAGCCTAGAAATGAATGAGCGAGGAGCTCAAAAATTAGGTCTTTCATTTCATGGTTTTCTAAAATCATCCACTGGATAATTTTACCTTCCGTCCGCACTATTTAAGGGAAATGGTAAAAAAGATAAATCAAATTGGAAATAAGCATCAGAAGTAAAGGAAATTACTATGATTTTTGATGATTTAAAAAACATTAGCTTTTACAAGGGAATTCACCCAAATCTGGACAAAGCTATAGATTATCTCTATGAGCATCGTAAGGATACTTTTGAATTAGGTAAATACGATATTGATGGGGATAAGGTCTTTCTAGTTGTACAGGAAAATGATCTCAACAAAGAAGAAAATGATCGCTTTGAGCATCATAAAAACTATGCAGATTTGCATTTGTTAGTTGAAGGACATGAGTATTCTAGCTACGGTTCTCGCATCAAAGATGAGGCTGTAGCCTTTGATGAAGCCAGTGATATTGGCTTTGTTCATTGTCACGAACAATACCCACTTTTGTTGGGATATCACAATTTTGCAGTTTTCTTCCCAGGAGAACCTCATCAGCCTAACGGTTATGCAGGTATGGAAGATACAGTTCGCAAATATTTATTTAAAATTTTAATCGATTAGTCAGTTAGGAGGAGCAAACAATGGCACATAAAGGATCTGGATTGATAAAAGCGGCATTTGATACGGATAACTTTCTGATGCGTTTTTGTGAGAAAGTGTTAGATATCGTGACGGTTAACCTACTCTTTGTTGTGTCTTGTTTGCCTATTGTGACTATTGGAGTAGCTAAAATCAGTCTCTATCAGACAATCTTTGAAGTGAAACGCAGCCGTCGTATTCCTGTTTTCAAAATCTACATTAGAGCCTTTAAGCAAAATTTGAAATTAGGTTTTCAGTTAGGATTGCTGGAATTAGGAATCTTTTTGATCAGTGTGGTTGACTTATCACTATTTTGGAGTCAAACTGGAGTTGCCTTTCAACTCATTAAAGCTATTTGTTTGGGAATTCTGATATTTTTAACACTAGTTATGTTGGCTAGCTATCCAATTGCTGCACGCTATGAATTAACTTGGAAAGAAGTGCTCCAAAAGGGCTTACTTTTGGTCAGTTTTAACTTCGTTTGGTTCTTCTTGATGCTTGCGATTATTTTGTTAATCATTATGCTTCTCTATCTATCAGGCTTTACTCTAGTGCTTGGTGGTTCAGCATTTCTACTCTTTGGCTTTGGTCTACTTGCCTTTTGCCAAGCTGGATTAATGGAAAAATTGTTTGCTAAATATCAAGCAGATTGAAAACGATATGAAACTACTTTCAAACAAGAAAAGCTATGGGAGATGAATAGAAATTAAAATCTAAGTGGCTGAGATATATTGAAAGCGCTTTTTACAAGGTGTATACTAAAATAGTAAAAAATCATCTGCTCAGTGCAGAAAATAAGAAATCTTAGGAGAAATCTATGTCAGATTTAAAAAAATATGAAGGTGTCATTCCTGCCTTCTACGCATGTTATGATGATGCGGGTGAAGTAAGCCCAGAACGTACTCGTGCCTTGGTGCAATACTTTATTGATAAAGGTGTTCAAGGGCTTTATGTCAATGGTTCTTCAGGTGAATGTATCTACCAAAGCGTAGAAGACCGCAAATTGATCTTGGAAGAAGTGATGGCAGTTGCTAAAGGCAAGTTGACTATCATTGCTCACGTGGCATGTAACAATACTAAAGACAGTATCGAACTTGCTCGTCATGCAGAAAGCTTGGGAGTAGATGCTATTGCAACAATCCCACCAATTTACTTCCGCTTACCTGAATACTCAGTTGCAAAATACTGGAACGACATCAGTGCTGCTGCACCAAATACAGACTATGTCATCTATAACATTCCTCAATTGGCAGGTGTTGCTTTGACTCCAAGTCTTTACACAGAAATGTTGAAGAACCCACGTGTTATCGGTGTTAAAAACTCTTCAATGCCAGTTCAAGATATTCAAACATTTGTTAGCCTTGGCGGCGAAGATCATATCGTCTTTAATGGTCCAGATGAGCAGTTCCTAGGTGGTCGTCTCATGGGAGCAAAAGCTGGTATCGGTGGCACTTATGGTGCTATGCCAGAACTCTTCTTGAAACTCAACCAATTGATTGCAGATAAAGACCTAGAAACAGCGCGTGAATTGCAATACGCTATCAACGCTATTATCGGTAAATTAACTGCAGCTCATGGTAATATGTACTGTGTTATCAAAGAAGTCTTGAAAATCAATGAAGGGCTTAATATCGGATCAGTTCGTTCTCCACTTACACCAGTGACCGAAGAAGATCGTCCAGTTGTAGAAGCAGCTGCTCAATTGATTCGTGAAACTAAGGAGCGTTTCCTCTAATCAATAGGAGGCTTTATGACTAATTACGTTGCAATTGATATTGGTGGAACTAATATCAAATACGGTTTAATTGACCAAGATGGACAACTTGTAGAGTCTAACGAAGTAGCGACTGAGGCTCATAAGGGTGGCCCACACATCTTACAGAAAACAAAAGATATCGTAGCTAGCTATCTAGAAAAAGGACCAGTGTCAGGTGTAGCCATTTCCTCAGCGGGAATGGTTGATCCTGATAAGGGTGAAATTTTCTATGCTGGTCCACAGATTCCAAATTATGCCGGAATCCAATTTAAAAAGGAAATTGAAGCTAGCTTTAATATTCCTTGTGAAATTGAAAACGATGTCAACTGTGCAGGGCTTGCTGAAGCTGTCTCTGGTTCAGGAAAAGGTGCAAGTATTACCCTTTGCTTGACAATTGGGACTGGTATCGGTGGTTGCTTAATCATTGATGGACAAGTTTTCCATGGCTTTAGTAATTCTGCCTGTGAAGTTGGTTACCTGCACATGCAAGATGGAGCTTTCCAGGATTTAGCGTCTACGACAGCTCTTGTTAAGTATGTAGCAGACGCACATGGAGATGAAGTGGAACAGTGGAACGGTCGCAGAATTTTCAAAGAAGCTACTGAAGGCAATAAACTCTGTATGAAGGGGATTGACCGTATGGTGGATTACCTTGGTAAGGGTCTGGCTAATATTTGTTATGTTGCCAATCCAGAAGTTGTCATTCTTGGTGGAGGCATCATGGGACAGGAAGCCATCCTAAAACCAAAAATCCGTAAGGCTTTGAAAGATTCGCTTGTTCCAAGTTTGGCAGACAAGACTCGACTTGAATTTGCCCACCATCAGAATACTGCTGGTATGCTCGGAGCATATTATCATTTCAGAACCAAACAGTCCTAAATTGGCTTTGCCAATTTAGGTTTTTTTGGCAGGAAAAAAGTTAGGTAAAACTTTAATAAAACTTTGGAAGCCCTTGCATTTCTTGGAATAATATAGTATATTTATTATACTGAGAAATCTCGAAAAAGCGTTTGTAAAATCAAGTCATTTTTTTATTCAGAAAAATGTAAGCGATTTCTAAAATGAATTTAAACAGAAGATAAGAGTGGGAGGAAGAAGAGTTTTAAAGTAGGTACTGAGAAATAAAATTGTCGCCAGCAGAAACTGGGCTCTTGCAGTAGCTGACTGCTTTTGTTCATTAGGAGAATTTGATGAAACAGTATTTTTTTGAAAGAAGTCGTATATTTAGTATTCGTAAACTAACGGTTGGTGTAGCCTCTGTGGCAGTTGGACTGGCTTTTTTTGCATCTGGAAATGTTGCCGCTAACGAAGTTGTGACAGAGCCAAAACTGGAAGTAGAAGGTCAAGCAAAAGAAGTAATCGATGTTGATAAAGAAAAAGCGGAAGCAGTTAAGGAAACTAAAGAAGTAGTGAGTCCTGTTAATGAAGAAGTTGCTAAACAAGCAGCTCCTGCTATAGAAAAAGTAACAGAAGAGGCTAAAACTACTGAAGAGGCTGGAGATTTACTTCCAGAAGAAATTCCTGACCGTGCTTATCCTGATACGCCAGTGAAAAAAATTGATACTTCAACTATTGTATCAGAAAAGGATAGCCCGAAAGTAGAAACTAAGAGTATTCTAAAAGCTGAAGAAGCAAGTGCAACTGGAGGAGAGAAAGAAAATAGAGCCATTATCAATGGTGGTCAGGATCTCAAACATATTGACTATGAAGGACAACCAGCTACATCTGCGACTATGGTTTATAGCATTTTTAGCTCTCCACTTGCAAATGGTGGGAAGCAGGATTATCTCAATTCTGGCTCTGGTATCTTTGTTGCACCAAATATTATCTTGACAGTAGCACACAACTTCTTAGTCAAGGATGCGGATACCAATGCGGGATCTATTCGTGGTGGTGATACTGCTAAATTCTACTACAATGTCGGTTCAAATAGTCCCAAGGTAAGATCTTTGCCAAACTCAGGAAAGACGGTTATTTTCAAGGAAAAGGATATCCATTTTTGGAATAAAGATAAGTTTGGTGAAGGTTACAAGAATGACCTAGCCTTGGTCGTAGCACCTGTTCCACTTCAAATCGCTAGTCCAAATAAGGCCGCAACCTTCACTCCTCTGGCAGAGCATCGGGAATACAAAGCTGGAGAACCTGTTAGTACCATTGGTTATCCTACAGATTCAAGCTCACCAGAATTGAAGGAGCCGATTGTTCCAGGACAGTTGTATAAGGCTGACGGTGTTGTTAAAGGTACTGAAAAATATGATGATAAGGGAACAGTAGGTGTTACCTATCGTTTGACTTCTGTATCAGGCCTTTCTGGTGGCGGTATTATCAACGGTGATGGCAAAGTCATCGGAATTCACCAACGTGGTACTGTTGACAATATGAACATTGCTGAAAAAGATCGTTTCGGAGGAGGTTTGGTCTTATCTCCAGAACAACTAGCTTGGGCTAAAGGCATCATTGAAAAATACGGTGTCAAAGAAGGCTGGTATCAAGGCGATAACGATAATCGCTATTACTTTGATTCAAAAGGACAATTACTCAGAAATACCACAGCTGTCATTGGTGGAAACAAGTATGCCTTTGACAATAGCGGTCTTGCTACCCTAGTTGAAGGCGTTGACTACGGCCGTGTAGTTATCGAACATGTGGACCAAAATGATAACCCAGTCAAAGAAAACGATACTTTTGTAGACAGGGCAGAAGTTGGTGCACAATTCAATTATAACTACAAATCGGAAATTGAAAAAACAGATTTCTACAAGAAGAATAAAGAAAAATATGAGATTGTTTCAATTGGTGATTCTCCAGTCAATAAACAATTGAAAGACGCTTGGAATGAGGATCATAGTGTTGTGAGCAAGGCTCCTGCAGGAACTCGTGTCATTAAAGTAGTCTATAAAGTTAACAAAGGTTCCTTTGAGGTTCACTATCGCCTGAAAGACTCTGATAAAGAGTTGACGACTGCAGATGTGGACAATAACGAAGGTAAAGAATACGATGTTTCCTTTGTTCATAAATTCCAAGCTAAAGAAATTGCAGGTTATCGTGCAGTCAATGCAAGTCAAGAAGCAACTATCAAGCATAAAGGGGTGAATGAAGTTATTTTTGAATACGAAAAGATTGAAGATCCAAAACCAGCAACTCCTGTAACTCCAGTGGTTGATCCAAAAGATGAAGAAACTGAAATTGCTGCTTACGGTCCACTTCCAAGCAAGGCTCAGTTGGACTACCACAAGGAAGAATTGGCTGCCTTCATCCACTATGGTATGAATACCTATACTAACTCTGAGTGGGGTAACGGTAGAGAAAATCCTCAAAACTTTAACCCGACTAACCTTGATACAGACCAGTGGATTAAGACATTGAAGGACGCTGGATTCAAACGAACAATCATGGTTGTCAAACACCATGACGGATTTGTAATCTATCCTTCTCAATATACAAAACATACCGTAGCTGCTAGTCCATGGAAAAATGGTAAGGGTGACCTTCTTGAAGAAATCTCAAAATCAGCAACTAAGTATGACATGAATATGGGTGTGTACCTATCACCATGGGATGCAAATAATCCAAACTATCACGTGAATACTGAAAAAGAGTACAACGAATACTACCTTAACCAACTCAAGGAAATCCTTGGCAATCCTAAATACGGAAATAATGGTAAATTCATCGAAGTATGGATGGACGGTGCTCGTGGTAGCGGAGCTCAAAAAGTAACCTATACCTTTGACAAGTGGTTCGAGTACATCAAGAAAGCTGAAGGGGATATCGCTATCTTCTCTGCTCAACCGACAAGCGTACGTTGGATTGGTAATGAACGTGGGATCGCTGGAGATCCAGTTTGGCATAAAGTCAAGAAAGCTAAAATCACCGACGATGTGAAGAATGATTATCTCAATCATGGGGATCCAGAAGGAGATATGTACTCAGTCGGTGAAGCAGACGTTTCTATCCGTTCAGGTTGGTTCTACCATGACAATCAACAACCAAAATCAATCAAAGATTTGATGGATATTTACTTCAAGTCTGTTGGTCGTGGAACGCCACTTCTACTCAATATTCCACCAAATAAAGAAGGTAGATTCGCAGATGCAGATGTCGCTCGCTTGCAAGAATTCCGAGCAACATTGGATCAAATGTATGCGACTGACTTCGCTAAGGGTGCAACAGTTACTGCAAGCTCTACTCGTAAGAATCACTTGTATCAAGCAAGCCACCTAACAGATGGTAAGGATGATACGAGCTGGGCACTAGCAAATGATGCTAAGACAGGTGAATTCACTGTCGATCTTGGTCAAAAGAGACGCTTTGACGTAGTCGAACTCAAAGAAGATATCGCTAAAGGTCAACGAATCTCTGGGTTCAAGGTTGAAGTTGAACTCAACGGTCGTTGGGTACCATACGGGGAAGGATCAACTGTTGGTTATCGTCGCCTTATCCAAGGTCAACCAGTAGAAGCACAAAAAATTCGCGTGACCATTACTGGTGCACAAGCGACACCTATTTTGACAAACTTCTCTGTTTATAAGACACCAAGCAGTATTGAGAAAACAGACGGCTACCCTCTAGGATTGGATTACCATTCAAATACAACAGCTGATAAAGAAAATACAACTTGGTATGACGAATCTGAAGGTATTCGCGGAACATCTATGTGGACAAACCAAAAAGATGCAAGTGTAACCTACCGTTTCAACGGAACTAAGGCTTATGTCGTATCTACAGTGGATCCAAACCATGGTGAAATGTCAGTTTACGTAGATGGTCAGAAGGTTGCAGACGTGCAAACCAATAATGCAGCTCGTAAACGTAGCCAGATGGTTTATGAAACAGGTGATTTGGCTCCAGGTGAACATACCATCAAACTTGTTAACAAGACTGGTAAACCTATTGCGACTGAAGGTATCTACACTCTTAACAATGCCGGCAAAGGTATGTTTGAGATGAAAGAAACAACTTATGAAGTTCAAAAAGGTCAACCGGTTACTGTAACCATTAAGCGTGTTGGTGGTAGCAAAGGAACAGCAACAGTCCATGTTGTAACAGAACCAGGAACAGGGGTTCATGGTAAAGTGTACAAGGACACAACAGCTGACTTGACTTTCCAAGATGGTGAAACTGAGAAAACAATCACGATTCCAACGATTGACTTTACAGAGCAAGCTGATTCAATCTTTGACTTCAAAGTGAAAATGACTAGCGTTTCTGATAATGCCCTCCTTGGTTTTGCTTCAGAAGCTACGATTCAAGTGATGAAGGCAGAACTACTCCAAAAAGACCAGACAAGCTATGACGATCAAGCAACTCAGCTTGACTATAGCCCAGGTTGGCACCGTGAAACCAATTCATCAGGTAAATACCAAAACACTGAGTCTTGGGCATCATTCGGTCGATTGAATGACGAGCAAAAGAAAAATGCTAGTGTAACAGCCTACTTCTACGGAACAGGTCTTGAAATCAAAGGTTTTGTTGATCCTGGACATGGTATCTACAAGGTTACTCTAGATGGTAAAGAACTTGAGTATCAAGATGGTCAAGGAAATGCCACTGATGTAAATGGCAAGAAGTACTTCAGTGGTACAGCAGCTACACGTCAAGGCAATCAGACTCTCGTTCGTTTGACTGGACTCGAAGAAGGTTGGCATGCTGTGACCTTGCAATTGGATCCAAAACGTAATGATACTACGAGAAATATTGGTATCCAAGTTGACCAGTTCATCACTCATGGTGAAGATAGTGCTCTTTATACCAAAGCAGAGTTAATTCAAGCCATGAAGAGCTGGAAGGATGAATTGGCTAAATTTGACCAAACAAGTTTGAAGAACACTCCAGAGGCGCGTCAAGCCTTCAAGTCAAACTTGGATAAATTATCTGAGCAACTTTCAGCAAGTGAAGCCAATGCACAAGAAGTTCTGAAGACAGCAGCAGCTTTACAAACAATCCTTGATAAGGAAGAAAATTATGGCACAGATGATACGCCAACACCAGATCAGCCAGAAGAACCAAACTATGACAAGGCTATGGCAAGTCTGACCGAAGCGATTGAAAGAAAAACAGCTGAACTCGGTGATGACAAGGAAGCTAAGAAGAAGCTAGTCGCACTAACAGAGCAAGCCTTGGCAGCCATCCAAGAAGCTAAGACTCAGGATGCGGTAGATAAGGCCTTGCAAGCAGCTTTGGCATCTATCAACAGTCTTCAGGCGACTCTGAAAGAGGAGCCGGCTCCAGAAGAACCAAAACAGCCAGAAGAACCAAACTATGACAAGGCTATGGCAAGTCTGACCGAAGCGATTGAAAGAAAAACAGCTGAGCTCGGTGATGACAAGGAAGCTAAGAAGAAGCTAGTTGCACTAACAGAGCAAGCCTTGGCAGCCATCCAAGAAGCTAAGACTCAGGATGCGGTAGATAAGGCCTTGCAAGCAGCTTTGGCATCTATCAACAGTCTTCAGGCGACTCCGAAAGAGGAGCCGGCTCCAGAAGAACCAAAACAGCCAGAAGAACCAAACTATGACAAGGCTATGGCAAGTCTGACCGAAGCGATTGAAAGAAAAACAGCTGAACTCGGTGATGACAAGCAAGCTAAG
>NZ_JASHBJ010000004.1:0-130523 GCF_047464715.1 Streptococcus infantis | reverse complement strand
GACGCTTGTCAAGATATTGGGTTTATTTTTCTGAAATTTTTTACTGGTTTTTCATAGATTAGTTTTTATAATAAGAAAGAGAGGATATAATAGTATCCTCTCTTGTATATAGCCTACTAATATTTTAGTTTTCTTCAGCCATTTTTGATTTGACTTCATCATATGATAGGGCACGTGATTCTTCTTCTACTTCTTCAGGCATTTTTCCTGTTTCATAAAGAGATTTGATTTGTGTACTATCCAATGTTTCATATTTCAACAAGGCTTCCGCAATCAATTTATGCGTTTCGCGATTTGATTGAATAATTTCAGCTGCTTTATTACGTGCTTCATTCAGTAACGCTCGGACTTCTTCATCAATTTCATAAGCTGTACGCTCTGAAATAGATTTTTGTGGAGTTTGAGCACCAAACATTGCATGATTACCTTCATATTGAACCGGACCAAGTTTTTCACTCATTCCATATTCAGTAACCATAGCACGCGCCATTTGAGTAGCTTGTTCGAAGTCGTTTGATGCACCTGTTGTTTGAACGTTAAAGATAATTTCTTCAGCAACACGTCCACCCATCAAACCTGCTAATTGTTCTTTCATATCTTCTTTAGATAGTAACATTTGATCTTCTTTTGGAAGAGCAATCATGTAACCACCTGCACGACCACGAGGAACAATTGTCACCTTATGAACGACACGCGCATTCGATAAGACTAACCCTACGATAGTGTGTCCGGCCTCGTGATAAGCAACCATTTCACGTTCTTTTTGGGAAACAATTTTATCTTTCTTAGAAGGCCCTGCAATAACGCGATCTTCTGCCTCATCAATATCAGAAGCATCGATGACTGATTTGTTACGACGAGCAGCAACTAATGCCGCTTCGTTCAATACGTTTTCCAAGTCAGCACCAACAAAACCAGGAGTTTGTTGTGCTACTAACTTCAAGTCTACATCTTCTGCTAGAGGTTTATTTCTAGCATGGACTTTTAGAATTGCTTCGCGTCCCTTAACATCTGGACGACCAACCAATACTTTTCTATCAAAACGACCTGGACGAAGAAGGGCTGGGTCTAGAACATCTGAACGGTTCGTTGCCGCAATGACAATGATCCCTTCATTTCCTTCAAAACCATCCATTTCAATCAAGAGTTGGTTCAAGGTTTGTTCACGTTCGTCATTACCTCCACCAAGACCGACACCACGTTGGCGACCAACGGCATCAATTTCATCAATGAAGATAATTGCTGGTGCTGCTTTTTTAGCGTCCTCAAAGAGAGAACGTACACGGCTGGCACCGACACCGACAAACATTTCTACGAAGTCAGAACCTGAAATACTAAAGAATGGTACTCCAGCTTCTCCTGCTACTGCTTTAGCAAGTAATGTTTTACCAGTTCCCGGAGGTCCTTCTAAGAGAACACCAGCTGGGATACGAGCACCTAATTTTGTAAAGCGTTTTGGATCTTTCAAGAATTCAACAACTTCAACAAGTTCTTGTTTTTCTTCTTCAGCTCCTGCTACATCTGAAAAGCGTACTTTGATATCTTCCTTATTAGCAGCCTTAGCTTTATTACGTCCAAAGCTCATTGGATTACGTCCACTATTTCCGCCCATATTTCCCATCATAGAGAAGAGGAAGAAGAATAAAATGGCAAATGGCACTACCGAAACTAGGATGTTAATCCACATCCCACTTGAACTTTCATGTTTCACTTCAATTTGTGTTTGATGTTCGCCAGCCAGTTTTTGTAAATCCGCTACAGTAGTATCTGATGGAAGGATAATACTTGTAAATTTTTCTACTTTTGTTGCAGAAGGTGTGAAAAACTGAATACCTGTTTCCGGTTTTTCTGTTTTAGCAGTTTTATAGACACCAGACACTTCAATAACACTACCACTTGGTTGATAGGTTATTTCTTTTACATTGTCGTTAGTGATTTCCTGCACCAATTCTGAGTATTTAATTTGTTGACTGTGCCCAGCAGCTCTTCCAGCGAAAAAGTACTGAAATCCTGTTACTAGCAAGAAAATCATCAACAAATAAAGAAATGGATTTTTTATAAAACCATTATTTTGCTTTTGCATTCAACAACTTACCCTTCTATTTTGAGTATACTTCCTCTTTCAATACGCCTACATAAGGAAGGTTACGATAATTTTCATTATAGTCTAAACCATAGCCTACAACAAATTCATTTGGAATAGTAAAACATGTGTAGTCTGCTTCGATTTCTACAGTACGGCCTTCAGGTTTATCAAGCATTGTAACAATCTTAACAGATGCCGCTTCTCTAGCAGTAAACATATCTCTCAAACTTTTCAAGGTTTGACCAGTGTCGATAATATCTTCCACAAAAACAACATGTCTACCTTTAATATCTTGAGTTACATCTTGTTTGATATTGATAACACCGCTACTTACAGTACCACCATGATAGCTAGAAACCATCATAAAGTCCATCTCAAGATGAGTGTCGATATATTTCACCAATTCTGCCATAAAAGGAATAGATCCTTTTAAAATACCAACTAGAATCGGATTTTTACCTTCATAATCTTTGGTCAATTGAGCACCTAACTTCTTAGCAGCTTCTGTAATTTCATCTTGTGAAATCAAAATCTTCTTGATATCTTGTTCTAACATGATTTTACCTATCTATTTTTTTCTATATAAAGTACAGTGTTCATTATATCATTTTTCATTTTTATACTCAAATCACTGAGTTCAATTCCTAAAATTGAACAAATCTTTCCGAATTGCTCAACAATAATCGCATTTTTTCGTTTTTCTGCAGGAATTTTTAAATCAATAAAAAGTCGCCTTACTTTTTTTCGATGACCATTTATTATCAAATAATCACCTGGCTGTCGATGCCTCAAAATCAATGATGTTTCACGGGAAACATTTATTTGTTGAACATTTTCGCCTTTTAAAGGAATTCCGAATGAAAATAGAAAACCTTCATAATAAACTTGATTTTGATAGTTTAACACACACTCACTACTTTTTTCATCAGACTTTGGTCTGATTTTACCAATTTGAAAGTGCTGGTATTCTTTTATAAGTTCATAACCATTTTTTATACTATGGCGATATTGACTCTTAGTTTTTAAAATATGATGAATTTCTTGAAATTGTTCTCTTGTTACATTTAAATCAGCAAAACGACTAAGGTATTGTTGTAGTAAAACTCGTTGCGTTGCTTCACTAAAAGATAAAAACTGAGTTAAATCTTCTACATCAACCGCTTGAGATAATTCAGCCAGAGCAATTTGATAATCAGAAATTTCTTTTCCAAACTCTAAAATTGCTTTTTTTACCTGAACATTTTCTTTTTCTAACTGTGGCAGATAGAGGTTGCGAATACGATTGCGAAGATAGTGATTTTCTTTATTCGTTGGATCTTCAAAATGCTCAATTTTAGGAAAATCCTTCTTATAAAAAGACAACAAAGGACGAATTAACTCTCCCTTATTAAACGTTTGTCTTTCTTTAATAGCTGATAAATGGTGTAGTCTAACACCTCTAATCAATCGCATAAAGATTGTCTCAACTTGATCATCTGCATGATGAGCTGTTACAAGAGCTGTAGATGACGTTTGCGCCATTACCTCTCTAAAAAATTCATAGCGAAATTGACGAGCATTTGCTTCTGAAAAATTTCCAGTAAAACAAGCTACATAAATTGGAACTCCAACTTGTTCTGCCAGTTTTCTTAATTCATTTTCTTCCTTCTCTGACTCTGGTCGTTGTTTATGATTTACATGAGCTAAAAACAATTCAATACCAAGTTCTTTTTGATAAGTTAAAAGAAGACGAAAGAGAAACATCGAATCCAATCCACCAGACAAAGCTAGCACAACTCTTGAATGATCTTTGAAATAATCCTTTTCTAGAAGATGATTTAAAAAATCGCGGTCTCTCATTTTAGGACCTCATATACATCCTTAGCAATTTTAGAAATGGTATCGTAATCAGAATTTTTGGTAAAGATTGAAATAATGAAAGGAGAATCTGTGTAGACTATTCCCACATCGTGTTTAAATTCATCTGCATCCCCAATTTTATGGGCTACCTTAGCAGAAATATTCTTAGCAATCCTCTGATTATCAAATGATGTTTGTGATAGGGATTCTAAAACAAAACCATTTTGATTGTAAATAGATTCCATAACTTGACCAGCCATTTTAGCCGAAGCTAACTTATCGTTTACATCCCATTCATTACCAGCAATCGTAGTCATCTCTTTTTTGAAGATATCATCTGATTTATTCGTAACATAATAAGCAAGAATATTATGAGCTACATTGTCAGATTCTTTCGCTGTTTTTGTGATTAAATCTTTAATTGTGTACTCTTTATTATCCGCTGTTTTAGGGAGGCTTCCACTTCCTTCTGGTTTGTATGAACCAGGGAATTCATTAACTTCAGAAACATACTTTAATTTCGTGTCAAGTTGATAATCACCTTGATTGATTTTTTCTTGAACATAATAAAGATAAGGTAATTTCATAACACTTGCAGCGTACATTTTCTGATTTTCGTTAATGCCAGCTTCCTTACCTGTACTCAATTGTTTCACATAAATAGAGAACTGTTCATTTTGATAATTTGCAGATAGCAACTCTTGTACTTTCTGAATACGATTATCATCATCGGAAATATAATCCGTCGAAATCCAGCCCGTTTGCTTGATATGTAAGAATTCACGACCTTCAGCAAAAATAGACATATCTGCTTCAACCTCTTGATAAGCTGCTAAAGTAGATTTTAATTCTTGTTGATCATAAGGACTATTATAAACGACAAATCCTGGTTCTAGCCATACTCGTTTAGAAAAATCGTTTACGATGGAACTATCGTATAAAAGTCGTTTATCAGCCATCACAAATTGATTATTTGACAATTTAAACACAGGCTGTCCTTGTTTATTTAATCGCCATTCTAAAACAGATAATTTTGTTTCTGCATTGACTTTTCCTGATTCTTTAATCAGGTCTTCTGTAGAATAAACTGGCGTCTCACCATAAAATTTTGGAGATTCTATAATATCTTGATAATAAAAATGATATGGAGTATGAGTTAAAGAATAAACTTCTTGTTTTGGAATGATAACTGGATTCTCAGTGCTTACTACTTGAACGCTTTTTAGGAAAATAGGAAGTAGTAATATCACTAAAAATTTACGCATTCTTTTTCCCCTCTTCTTCTTGTAGTCGTAACAGATGATTCTTTCGAGCTAACTCATCTAATTTTTCATCTGACTGACTTAAAAATTTTTCGACAATATCTAATAAATTTTCCATTTCACATTACCTAGGAAGTAAGTCCGGAATTGTATAAACTTCCTCCCATGTTTTTGAATAATAATATTTTGCACGGGAATATTTAGCCGCATAGGATTCGTCTTTTAACTTAGTTGCTAAACTAGCTTCTTTATCCTTTTCATCGCTCAATTCCTGATATTGTTTTTTCAAATCAGTTAGTTGTTGGCGACGTGTTAATAATTGTTGATAACTTTGTGCTAAATTGTAAGTTGGTAAGATGAATAACAACATAATCAAAATCAAAACCCAACCCATAAAACGATTACGTTTTTGACGTTCTTCCATCATGTATTTACGTCGTTGGTGTTCATTTTGAATAAATGAATTATTCATTTGGACTATTTTTTTATACATCGTCTTCTACCCTTGTTTCACTGATAATTTCATACATTCCAGCTGCATCTTCTTTTTTTGTGCTATCTTTCATTTCGAGCACCTTTACAAGCAACAATTTATTTCCAAAACGAATTTCAACCTGATCATTGATTTTTAAATCAGTTGAACTTTTAGCAAGGATACCATTTACCTTGATACGCCCTTTATCTGCAACTTCCTTAGCCACTGTACGGCGTTTAATAATTCGTGATACTTTTAAATATTTATCTAATCTCATCTTATAATACCTCAAATTATTATTGTACCATTTTTATCCCTTTTATAGAAGAAAAAAGGTAATCCCTAATGTAACTCTTTTGAATCTTTTATCTTCGCTAACGATTCTCCAAAGGTTAAGAGTCCTTCTAAAATCTCATAGTCTTTTTTATTTCGAATATCAAAAACAACTTCGATTAAACCTTGATTTTCAGAAATATTAGCCTTCAAACTTGTCTGAGAAAGAGCCTGAAAATAATCTTGGGTTAAAAAAAGTTGTTGCGATATTTTTTCAAATTGAATGACAAGCTTATTATTTCTTCTTTCAACTCGATTGACAAATACTTTATCTAGATAAGCTTTAACTAATCCAATTTCTAAAAGATAAGCAACAACATCAGGATACTCACCAAAACGGTCAATTAACTCATCTTGTAATTCTTCATAGTTGACACGGTTGTCAATCTGACGAATTCTCTTATAAATTTCAATTTTATGGCGCTCATCTGATATGTACTCATCCGGAAGATAAGCATCAATTTGTAGAATTAACTCAGCATTCCCTTTTTCACGTTTCTTGTCAGTTCCATTTTTCTTAGCAATTGCTTCTTCTAGTAACTGAGAATACAATTCAAAACCAACTGAATCGATAAAACCAGACTGCGAACTCCCTAAAAGGTTTCCAGCTCCACGAATGGATAAATCACGCATAGCAATTTTGAAACCAGAACCTAATTCGGTAAAACCTTTGATGGCTTCTAATCTCTTTTCTGAAACTTCTGTCAAAGATTTATCTGGACGATACATGAGGTAGGCATAAGCGATTCGATTACTACGCCCAACTCGACCTCTTAATTGATACAAGGTTGACAGACCCATGTGATCCGCATTTTCGATAAACAAGGTATTGGCATTTGGAATGTCTACTCCTGTCTCTATGATTGTCGTGGTTACTAAAATATCATACTCACCTTCAATGAAATCAAGTAGTGTGTTCTCCAAACGAATTTCACTCATTTGACCATGAACAAAACCAATAGAAGCTTCAGGAATCAGTTCTTGTAATTCTGAAACCTTCTTTTCAATCGTGTCAACTTTGTTGTAAAGATAGTAAACCTGACCACCACGATCGATTTCTCTCAACACAGCATCACGAATCACACGATCATTTTGTTCAAGAACATAGGTTTGAACAGGATATCGATTTGTTGGAGGGGTTTCAATGACAGATAAATCTCGGATACCTAGCATAGACATATGAAGAGTTCGAGGAATTGGTGTAGCTGTCAAGGTTAAGACATCCACCTTCTTTTTTAATTCCTTAAGTGCTTCCTTATGCTTGACACCAAAACGTTGTTCCTCATCGATGATGATCAATCCTAAATCTGCAAATTCAACATCTTTAGACAAAACTCGATGGGTTCCAATCAAGATATCTACCTGGCCTTTTTTCAATTTTTTAAGTGTTTCAGTTTGCTCTTTTTTACTTCTAAAACGACTTAAAACATCTACGTTTACAGCAAATTGCTCAAACCTTTCTTTGAAATTACTGTAATGTTGCTGCGCAAGAACAGTTGTTGGCACTAAAACGACAACCTGTTTATGATCATTGACAGCTTTAAATGCAGCTCGCATGGCAACTTCTGTCTTACCAAAACCAACATCTCCAACTAAGAGTCGATCCATTGGTTGAGAAGTCTGCATATCCCTTTTAATTTCATCTATACTTCGAAGTTGGTCCTCAGTTTCAACATAAGGGAAAGCCTCATCAAAAGCAACTTGGTCTTCATCATCTTTTGAAAATGCAAAACCTTCAAGTTGACTCCTCTCTGCATATAACTTAATTAAGTCATCTGCGATGTCTTCAACTTGATTTTTAACTTTTTGCTTAGCTTTTTTAAAACGTCCATCGTTTAATTTGTTTAACTTTGGAGCCTTACCGTCACTTGAAACATACTTAGATAAGGTTTGGATTTGTTCTACAGGGATAGAAATTCGATCTCCATTTTGGTATTGAACACTTACGTAGTCTCTATGAATCCCTTTGATTTCAATCGTTTCAATTCCTAAATATTGACCAATCCCATGAATTTGATGAACAACATAGTCTCCTTTTTGGAGTTCACTATAATCCTTTAATCTTTCAGCATTGCTAATATTTTGTCTTCTGTATTTGCGTTTAATCTTCTTTTTGAATATTTCATATTCAGTGATGAATACAAGATTCTCATCCACAAAATTAAAACCATGACGAAGGTTTCCTTCAACAATATTGACAGTTCCTTTACAGAATTCATTCGCACTAATATTATCAACTTTTATGTCATATTCTTCTAAAATACTTGACAATTTTTTTAGTTCATTCTCGCTACTTGACTGAAGAACAATCGTATATTTTAATTTTTTATAGCGTTCAATTTCTTCTTTCAGAAAAGAAAATTGATTGAAGAACTCTTGCATTGGATATTGATTAAATTGATAAAGATGATCAAATTTTAGATTTCCAAGTCCCTTTTGAAAATTAGAAAAGAAGCTAGCTGGTAAATATTTTTTTAATTGACTTTCTACATCTGCAAAGTATTGTAAACTTGATACAGCTTTACTATTATGTAAATTCTCTGTAAAGTAGCTAGCTGTTTCCTTATCAAAAATATCATACTGATCCATGATTTTTTGAAAATCATCAAAGATAATAGGCGCTTGGTTCAAGTAGTCAATCAAGGTCGACTGTTTTTTATACAAAACAGATAAAAACTTTCGAATATCTGCATGAAAAACTTGCTCTTTCGTGCAACTAAAAACTTCTTCTAGGTAAGACTTTACAGTTGGTGACAATGTCTTGTCAATCTCTTTTTCTAAAAATTCCTGACCACGATGATAATCTTCAGCAGTTAGTAAAATATCACTAGCGGGATATATAGAAATTTCAGGGCGACTTTCCTTTGATAATTGTGTCTCTGCATCAAATTCTCTAATCCCATCTATTTCATCACCGAAAAATTCAATTCGGTAAGGAGAAATTTGTGATGTTTCAAAGATATCTAAAATATCCCCTCGAAGACTAAATTCACCTTGACTCTGAACTTGTGTAACTTTCTTATAACCAAGTGCAGTTAACTTATTTTTTAATTCTCTTTGTTCACACTCTTGTCCGACTTGCAGTTTTAAAACACTATCATCGAAAATCTTAGGATCAGGCAAGAATATACGACTAGCTGCCATGTTACAAACTAATATTCCTTTTTGAGATTTATCTCTTAGAAAACGTAAGGCTTCAACGCGAGAAAAAATCTTTTCTTGTGACGATACTAAAAATTCTACCATTGGTGAATCATCTACTAAAAATGGATAAACCATATCAGTACCCAGGATAGAAATTAAATCATTTACTAGACGCTCAGCTTCTCCATAAGTAGATGTCATCACTAAAATCTTGTCCTGATTTTTAGCACTACTTGCAATAGCTAAGGATTTTGCTGATCCTGATAAACCAAGTAGTAATTGTCTTTGTTTGAGAGATAAATGCCCATTCCATGATTGTATCTGATTATTCTCTAAAAAGAATTCGATTAATGACATTCCCTTACCCATTGTATTTCTGCATTGTTTTTTCAAAGTTTTTCTCTTGTAAATAATAATTTACAGCATCGTCAACCTTGTCAATAGACTGTAAAATACCTATATAGTCATCCTTGTCAAATTTACTCAAAACGTGGTGAACAACAGACATTCCTTTTTTAGGTCTACCTATACCAATCTTTACACGATTGAAAACCTGTGTACCAATATGTTGGATAATTGACTTGATACCATTATGACCGCCAGCTGATCCTTTAGCGCGAAGACGAATTTTTCCTACTTCCATGTCAAGATCATCGTAAATAATCAGTAAATCTTTAATATCTAAACCATAGTAGGTTAATAAAGCATGAACTGCTTTCCCACTTTCATTCATAAAAGTTGTTGGTTTCACTAGATAAATTTTTTCACCATTAAGGAAAAATGAAGCTAATTCAGCTTGGAATATTTTATCGTGTGTAAAGGATACATTCTGTTTTTTTGCTAGTTGGTCAATCAACATAAAACCAACATTATGCTTTGTCTCAAAATATTTATCCCCTGGATTTCCCAATCCTACAAGTAATTTTGTCATTAAAATTTCCTTTCAAAATCCAAAAGGGTTGGAATTTTTTTCCAACCTAATTGACACTATTAAAAATGTTGATTATACGTTAAAGCGGAATTCCATGATATCGCCATCTTGAACGACATATTCTTTTCCTTCTTCACGCAAACGTCCAGCTTCTTTTACAGCCTTTTCAGATCCGTATTTAATCAAATCATCATAAGACATAGTTACTGCACGAATAAAACCTTTTTCGAAGTCAGAGTGGATGATACCAGCTGCTTGTGGAGCTTTCATACCACGTTTAAAGGTCCAAGCACGAACCTCTTTTTCACCAGCTGTGAAGTAAGTTCCAAGTCCAAGTAGATGGTAAGCTGCACGAGTCAACTTATCCACACCTGATTCTGTCAAACCAATAGCTTCAAGAAACTCTTTTTTATCTTCATCGTCTAATTCAGAAATTTCTTCTTCAGCACGCGCAGAAATCACCACTACCTCTGCATTTTCTGTTTCTGCGAATTCACGAATCTGCTTCACATAATCAATAGATTCTGGGTCTCCAACAACATCCTCATCCACATTTGCTACATAAAGAACTGGTTTAGTAGTCAAAAGGAAGAGTCCTTTGACTACTTTTTGCTCTTCATCTGTAAATTCAATAGTACGAGCTGATTTACCGTCTTCAAGGACAGGTTTAATCTTTTGGAGAACGTTAAATTCTGCAACTGATTCCTTATCTTTTTGCGTACGTGCCATCTTTTCCACACGCGCATAGCGTTTATTAACAGATTCTAGGTCAGCAAGAATCAATTCTAGGTTAATGGTATCAATGTCTGCTAGTGGATCTACAAAAGCATCTTCACGACCTTGTTCACGCATGACATTTTCATCATCAAAGGCACGAACCACATGGACAATGGCATCAACTTCACGGATATTGGCCAAGAATTTATTACCAAGACCTTCACCTTTTGACGCACCTTTTACAATCCCTGCAATATCTGTAAATTCAAAGGTTGTTGGAACTGTCTTCTTAGGAGTGATCATTTCAGTTAATTTTTGGAGGCGTTCATCTGGAACTTCTACCATCCCAACGTTTGGATCAATGGTTGCAAATGGATAGTTTGCAGCCTCTGCTCCTGCTTTTGTAATTGCGTTAAATAGGGTTGATTTACCAACGTTTGGCAAACCCACGATACCTGCTGTTAAAGCCATAGTTTCTCATTCTCCGTTCACATTTCAATTTTCAATATTATAACACAAAAAGGGAAAACTTGCTAACCCTCCAATTCAGTGTTTCTAGTCGATAATTTTGTTCATTTTTCTTTCAAAATCATAGCGACTCATCATGACTACATGATCACAATTACTGCATTTAATTTTAATATCTGCACCTAAACGAGTAATTTCCCAACGATTTGCTTTTTTGCCTGTAGATTTGATTGTACAAGCATGTGGTTTTTTCATTTCAACAAAATTTCCAACTTGATACATACTACTCTCCTTTTCATATTTCTGATTATATCATAAAAGAGGTGAGCTAGGCTCAACCTCTTTAACTTAATTTGTACGAACTGGTGTAATCAGCTGCATGAAATCTTCATCTGTATCAGCTGGTACCAAGGTAAATGGACGAACTGCTGAAATGAAGCTGATTGTTACCTTTTCACTATTCAAGGCTTTTAGTGCTTCAATCAAGTAAGTTGGGTTAAAGCTAATAGTCAAGTCTTCGCCAGATACAGCAATTGTATCAATTTCTTCGTCTACTTTACCAACTTCTGGAGAATTTACATGGGCTGTAACCACTCCTTGTTTGATTTCTAATTTTACAGTACCGTTTTGAGTTGCACTTGATAGGAGACGTGCACGTTCCATAGATTGACGTAGATTCACAACATCAAAAGTCACTGTCGTATTAAAATCTGTTGGAATTAGGCGATCTGTATCAGGATAATTACCTTCTAAGATACGTGTGTAGAAGCTAATATTTTCGCTTCTAAAGAGAATTTGGTTGTTTGCGAAGAAAATCTCTACTGTTTCGATATCGTCTGTAAAAACAGCTGAAAATTCGCGTAGAGAGCGACTAGGGATAACAACGTCGAAATTATCACTATTTTTCTCAAGTGTCAATTTCTTCTGACTGAGACGGTGAGAATCTGTCGCAACTGTTTTTAATTCTTTATGATTACTCAAGACAAAGTGTACACCAGTCAAGATTGGACGACTTTCTTGAACACTAGCTGCAAAGGCAGTTTCGTTGATAATCTTTTTAAGAAGCTTTGTTTCAAGAACCAAAGGATTACTTGCTGCAATTTCCTGGATACGTGGATACTGCTCGCTGTCTTTACCTTTAAGGGTAATCTCTGATTTCCCACTTGTTAATACAATTTGGTGTTGTTCAATTTCTTTAAAATCAAGAGTCACATCTGGAAGACTAGAAACAACATTGATAAAGAATGAAGCTTCTAGAAGGATAGAACCTAAAGAGTTAATCAGAAGACCTGCATTTTCATCTTTTTGAGAAATGAAATTCTCAATTGAAATTTGACCATTTGATCCAATTAATGTAATTCCTTCGTTAGTCACATCAATTTTAATAGTTGATAAAACAGGAATAGCATTTTTTGAACTAATAGCACGTTTAGTAATATTTAATGATTGCAGGAATAAATTTTTATTAATAGAAAAATGAATCATGGCATCTCCTTTATTTATTTTTATTATTAGAAGGTTAATAGTAATAGTAGGCTGTGTGAAATCTGTGGAAAACCAAGTTTAGTTTAGAAAAATCAAGAAGTTATACTTGTTTAAAATTTGTTAATAAATCAGTAACATTTTAAACACTTATCCACAAGTTATTTGATTTTCTTTTTGATGGTTTCGATTTCTATACGTAATTTATCATCAGTTTCAATCATAGATTTGATTTTTGCATGAGCATGAATGACGGTTGTATGATCTTTACCACCAAATTCTTTTCCGATTTTTGGAAGACTGTTATCAGTTAATTCTCTAGCTAGGTACATAGCAACTTGGCGAGCTAGAACAATATTCTGAACACGTCTAGTTCCCTTCATCTCCTTAACGCTCACATCATAAAATTTTCCGACTTCCTCTTGGATTTTTTCAATCGGAATGACAATCATGGTGCTGACGCTTTGTTTTCTAGCACGTATAGCCTCAGATGCAATATCCACAGTTATAGTGTTGATTTGTTTGACTTTAGCCATGAGACTAATATCTTTGAGCGCACCTTCTAATTCACGTACATTTGAATCAAACTGGCCAGCCAAATATTCGATTGTGTCAGGTTGAAAATGATAATCTAAATCCTCTGTTTTACTATTTAGGATAGCGATACGAGTTTCAAAATCAGGTGGAGTAATATCTGTTGTTAATCCCCATGAGAAGCGCGTGACAAGTCGTTCAGGTAGGTTTTCTAGTTGTTCTGGCCTACGGTCACTCGTTAAAACGATCTGTTTATTATTACTGTGAAGTTTGTTAAATGTATTGAAAAATTCATCCTGAGTTTGTACTTTATTTCCACTAAGAGATTGAATGTCATCAATAAGAAGGAGATCTAGACTTCGATAGGTTTTTTTAAAATTATCCATATCATTGAGTCTTAAATGATCTAAAAATTCATTAATAAAACTTTCAGCAGGAATATATTTTACACGCGCATTAGGATTTTTTTTGAGAATTTCATTACCCAAAGCATTGAGCAAGTGAGTTTTCCCTAGACCAGGTCCTCCATATATAAACAGAGGATTATAAGTTAGTCCAGGATCTTCCGAGACGGCTAAAGCAGCAGACTTAGCCCAAATATTTCCATCGCCTTGGATAAAATTATCAAATGTATAGATATCTCTTAATCCTGTTTCTGAATAGGGAATAGATTTTATAGTTTGTTCTTGTTGAAGATTAGAATCTTCAACAGTTGTTGATATATCGGAGGTATTAGAATCTTCCTTAGTCAATACATATTGAGCTTTTATCTCAGTATCATATATTTGGAAACCGACAGCTACAATTATATCATTAAGTTTTGTACTCCAAACCATTTCCATTTCAGATCTTGGTAAAAATATTGTCGCTACATTTCCCTCGACCTTTAATAATTCAGCAGGTGTTGCGTAGAAATCAAACATTGATCGTGTTAATCGCTCTTTAGCTAATTCTAAAATCTGATTCCAAAATTGTTTTTCTTTCAACAACAAACTCCTCCTTTTCTAAAAGGTATAATCTTACACCTATTTTATCATATAGCAAGCATTTTTTCCACAACTTGTGAAAAACAATCCACAATGTTTAAAAGATTTATCCACAAGTTGTGGATAACAGCTATTATTTATGATTTTATTGGTTTTATTTATATTGATTTGGTGGATAAGTCTGTGAGTTGAGAAAAATAAAATAACAGCCTTATTTCAGGCTGTTAATAAAACGTTGGTACTCTTCTTGATTATGAAAAGAGATAGTTATTTTTCCTGCCTCTTTTTTTTGAAGGACAATTTGGACATCTAATCCCAACAATTTTTTTAAATTTTCTTCTTCTTCTTTGATAAAGTAATCTTTTTCTCTGATTTTCTTCTTCTTTTTTTCCTCTTGAAGTAAATGTTCTACTTGCCGAACTGATAAATCCTCTGTCTGAATACGATGAAGTAATTTTTTTTGTTCTTCAACAGGTAGCTGGATTAGGAGTCGAGCATGTGCTTGAGATAATTTTCCAGTTTCTACTTCCGTTAGAATAAAATCAGGGAGCGTAAGTAAGCGAACAAGATTAGTAATATAGGGACGTGATTTTCCCATTTTGTCAGCAATTTCTGCATGAGTATACCCTTTATCAATTAAAGATTGATAAGCTTTTGCTTCCTCAATCGGATTTAAGTCTTCCCGCTGCAAATTTTCAATGATTGAGTGAATCATCATATCTTGATCAGAAAGTTTTTTGATGATTACAGGTACCTCTGAAAGTCCAGCTGCTATGGATGCACGATACCGTCTTTCTCCAGCTAGAATTTCGTATCCAATAACTGGAGATTGACGGACGATAATGGGTTGAATTAATCCATTTTCTTTGATAGATTGAGCAAGTTCTTTTATTTTTTCTTCTGAAAATTCTTTACGTGGTTGATAGGGATTTTTTTGAATATCACTGATACGAATGAGTTTAAATTTTTCCATGTTTCTACAGTATCACAACTTTGATATTCTGTAAAGTAAGTTTACAAATCTGTAAACTATTGATTTAAATCACTAGTACTCTTGTCCAACTTGATTTTAGTTGTTTCTTCTTTACCATTACGGTAATAAGTTACAGTCATTTCATCTCCAATAGAGTGGCTATATAGAGCACTTTGTAATTCAGTAGTGGAAGAAATAGCTTTATCATCTATTTTTGTAATGACGTCATATTGTTGCAGATGTCCATTGGCAGGCATATTTTTTTGAACAGAACGAACAGCTACACCAGAAGTAACATTTCCAGGAAGTTTTAGTTTTTGAAGATCAGTTGTATTAAGATTTGATAAGTTAACCATGTGGATTCCAAGAGCAGGTCGAGTTACTTTTCCATCTTTTTCTAATTGTTTAATAATGTTGATTACGTCGTTTGCAGGAATTGCAAAACCAAGACCTTCGACAGATGTTCCACCATTAGAGGCAATCTTACTTGATGTAATACCGATAACTTGGCCTTGGATATTAATCAAAGGACCACCTGAGTTACCAGGGTTAATAGCTGTATCTGTTTGGATAGCATTGGTTGAGATAGCTTGTCCATCTTCGGATTTTAGAGAGACATTTCTATTTAAACTTGATACAATCCCTTGTGTCACAGTATTGGCATATTCAGAACCTAGGGGACTTCCGATTGCAATAGCTGTTTCTCCAACTGTTAGTTGATTAGAATCACCAAATTCGGCCACTGTTGTGACCTTATCTGCAGCAATTTTTACAACAGCAATATCTGAATAAGTATCAGAACCCACAATATCACCAGGAACTTTTGTACCATCTGCTAAACGAATATCAACTTTTTTAGCGCCATTAATAACGTGAGTATTTGTTACAATATAAGCAGTATCCCCTTCCTTTTTATAAATGACACCAGAACCTTCACTGAATACTTGTTCAGCATTGGTATCCGTATCAGTTTCATCAGATGTGATTAAACTGTTTTGAGAGTTTGATGAGTAAGTAATGACAGATACAACAGCATCTTTAACTTTATCGACTGCTTGTGTAGTTGAGTTTTCATTTTTTACAGCTGCTTTACTGACAGTAGTGGTAGTTGTCGTACCACTATTTTGTTTTTGACTGAGCTGTAATGTTGTAAAAGTACCTAAAATACCACTAAAAAAGCTAATGAGAATGACTAATAAAAGTTGTCCCCATTTTTTTAAGTTTTTCTTCATAGAAGAATCCTCCAAATTTATTTTATAAAATTATAAAATTATTAACTTAATCCTAACTTAAAAAAGTTTAAGTTTTTAACAATCTGTGGATAACTGATTAAAACTTGTGAATTTATCACTATTTTCCCTGTTTTTATTTGTGAATAAGATGTGAATAAAATACGATTGTGATAAAATAGAAGCATGAAAATTAAAATTGTAACAGTTGGAAAACTAAAAGAAAAGTATCTCAAAGATGGAATTGCAGAATATTCTAAAAGAATATCACGATTTGCTGCCGTAGAAATGATTGAATTAGCTGATGAAAAGACACCAGATCGTGCCAGCGATTCAGAAAATGAAAAAATCTTAGATTTAGAGGGAAATCGAATTCTTTCCAAAATTGGGGATAGAGAATTTGTTGTCGTTTTAGCTATTGAAGGGAAAACCTTGTCTTCTGAAGAATTCAGTAAACAACTAGAACAAGCTTCTATTAATGGTTATTCAACCTTAACCTTTGTGATTGGTGGGAGTCTGGGTCTTTCTCCTCAAGTAAAAAATCGAGCGAATCTATCCCTTAGTTTTGGTAGACTGACTCTTCCACATCAATTAATGCGTCTAGTTCTTGTAGAACAGATATACCGAGCCTTTACCATCCAACAAGGTTCTCCCTATCATAAATAGGATTGACTATTCTCGATTATTTTGATAAGATAAACTAGTTAGGTCTCATAGCTCAGCTGGATAGAGCATTCGCCTTCTAAGCGAACGGTCGCAGGTTCGAATCCTGCTGGGATCATATACTAGATTTAACGCTGGGGAAACCCAGCGTTTTTTGTAAAAATTGACAGTTCAGGTACAAAAATGTGCAGTTGAGAATGAAATGTTTTAAAACAGACTCCGTTTTGTATAATAGGCTTGTAAGTTTATTTATAAAGAAAAAGAGAAAACATTATAGGGAGATATAATGGATTTATTGAAAATACTCATAGTTATTCTTCATATTCTTATTCTAACAAATAGCTATGAACTCATTTGTAAGGCAACAAAAAAAGAAAGATATCTGTTTATTTCTTGGGTATTTATATTACAGTCTATTGTTGAAATTTTATTCTATTTAACTTCTTTACATGGATTAGGAATGGAAAAAATTTCATTTACCTGTATTATCTTTGCTTATTTAATAGGATTTAAAAAATATAATAAGTTCAAAGCTATTTTTATTAGTTTATTATTGTCTTTATTATATCAAAGTACTCATACATTTATAGCAGTAATCATATCCTCTATAACAGGTGATTCTTTCTTAATAAAATATGAAGATTTATTTTTTGTAGTGGTTTTGATGCTGACGTATTTTATCACTAAAAAAATTATTACTTATTTTCATCTTGAACTTACTTATTTTGATAAAGATTACCTTTATCCATTTTTTAAAAAGGTCATCTTTGCTTTCTTTGCTCTACATATTCTATTATTCATTTCAGATATGTTGAATATTCATGAACATTTTAATAGTTTTAGTAGTATTTTAGCAACAATTGTCTTTATCTGTTTACTACTAATATTCTTCGCTATGAATTCTCATAAGGTGCGAGTTGAAAAAGAAATTGCCCTAAAACAGAAAAAATTTGAACAAGAACATTTACAGACATATACAGATGAAATTGTTGGTTTGTACAATGAAATCCGTGGTTTTCGTCATGATTATGCAGGGATGCTTGTTAGTATGCAAATGGCGATTGATAGTGGAGATTTACAGGAAATTTACAGGGTTTACAATGAAGTTCTAGTCAAAGCTAATCAAAAATTACGTTCAGATAAGTATACATACTTTGATTTAAACAATATAGAAGATTCAGCTTTACGAAGTTTGATTGCTCAATCTATTGTATATGCCAGAAATAATGACGTAGAGTTTGCATTAGAAGTAAAGGATATTATCACAAGATTGTCAATCGATTTACTCGATCTTGTTCGTATTATGAGTGTTTTGTTAAATAATGCTGTTGAGGGTGCTGCAGAAAGTTATTTAAAACAAATGGAAGTTGCAGTGATTAAGATGGATTTAGAAACAGTTATCGTGATTCAAAATTCGTGTAGAATTACTATGACACCTTCAGAAGACTTGTTTGAACTAGGTTTTTCTACTAAAGGTAGAAATAGAGGAATTGGCCTTAATAATGTCAAAGAGATTTTGGATAAGTATGAAAATATCATTTTAGAGACAGAGATGGAAGATAGCACGTTTAGACAAATTATTAGATTTAAGAGAGATTTTGAATGAAAGTATTAATTTTAGAAGATGTTATTGAACATCAAGTCAGACTAGAAAGAATATTGGATGAAATTTCCAAAGAATTAAATATTCCTATTTCTTATAAAACAACAGGTAAAGAACGAGAATTTAAGGAATACATCGAAAATGATGAAGTAAATCAACTTTATTTTCTAGATATTGATATTCATGGAATTGAGAAAAAAGGATTTGAAGTTGCACAGTTTATTCGCCATCACAATCCCTATGCAATTATCGTATTTATCACTAGTAGATCAGAATTTGCTACCTTGACTTATAAGTATCAAGTTTCAGCTTTGGATTTTGTTGATAAAGATATTAATGATGAATTGTTTAAAAAACGCATCGAGCAGAGTATCTTGTATACCAAAAATATGCTGCTTGAAAATAAAGATGTTGTGGATTATTTTGACTATAACTATAAGGGGAATGATTTGAAGATTCCCTACCATGATATTTTGTATATTGAAACAACAGGTGTTTCTCATAAGTTACGGATTATTGGTAAGAATTTCGCTAAAGAATTTTATGGAACCATGACGGATATCCAAGAAAAAGATAAAGAAACCCAAAGATTTTATTCTGCTCATAAATCATTTCTTGTTAATGTAGGAAATATTAGGGAAATTGATCGAAAAAATTTAGAAGTGGTTTTTTATGAGGAACATCGCTGCCCGATTACCCGTCTCAAGGTTCGGAAATTGAGAGATATTCTGGAGAAAAAATCTAAAAAGTAATTGACAATTAGTAAGAAATTGATATAATGGTTATATCTGCTACAGATAGATGGTCCGTTGGTCAAGGGGTTAAGACACCGCCTTTTCACGGCGGTAACACGGGTTCGAATCCCGTACGGACTATATTATCCGCCATAGCTCAGTTGGTAGTAGCGCATGACTGTTAATCATGATGTCGTAGGTTCGAGTCCTACTGGCGGAGTTAAACAAAAAGAACACCATTGGTGTTCTTTTTTTGTCTCTAATTTGCATCTCCCAACATTTTCATAAGAAAGTTTGTCATTTCTTGAGGACTTTCTTTTTTTCCATGAGCAATCCAGGTTTGGCATACACCAAATAGTGCGTTTGTTAGATAAATACTGCTATACTCTAACTCAATATTGTTTAAATTTAATTGCATAAAGCGTTTTTGGAGGTCAGTACTAAGCATAATGTGAAGTTTATTTCTCAGGAAGTTTTGTATCTCTTTTGTACCATTTTCAGATAGAAGAGCAGCTAGTAAAGGTTCAGACTCTAAGTATTCAAACACTTCTAGAATAGCATCTCTTTTATGATTTGCGTGTTTTTGAAAAATGTACTCAAAAGTATGAAATAGCTTACTTTGGTAGTGTTCAATCATGTCATACTTATCTTTGTAATGAGTATAAAAACTAGAACGACTAATTCCGGCTTTTTCTGCCAGTTTAACGGTGCTAATTTGATCAAATGGTTGTTCCATTAATAATTGAACCATGGCGTTCTCGATAGTACGTTTGGTTTTTAAGCGTTTGTTGCTCTCTTTCATAGTTCCTCCTTTTGAACAAAAATAGACGTAGTGTCTAAATATGATAATTTTGACTTGTAAATAAGAATTTTTAATGTATAATCTATTATATCAAAATTTTAGACATTATGTTTAAAAAAAGGAGACAATATGTTTAAAGAATGGAAAGCAATTTTTAAAAAACCAACCTTTATCATTGTAATGATAGGGATTTCTCTAATTCCTGCTTTATACAACATCATATTTTTATCATCTATGTGGGATCCATATGGCCAATTATCTGAGTTGCCTGTAGCGGTTGTAAATAATGATAAGGAAGCGACTTACAATGGAAATACGATGGCTATCGGAAAAGACATGGTGTCTAATTTAAAGGAAAATAAATCATTAGATTTTCATTTTGTAAATGAGGAAGAAGGTAAAAAAGGACTAGAAGACGGTGACTACTATATGGTAGTCACTTTGCCAAGTGATTTGTCTGAAAAGGCTGCTTCTATTTTAACAGATCACCCAGAACAAATGAACATTGACTATCAAACTTCTAGTGGACATAGCTTCATTGCAAGTAAGATGAGTGATTCTGCTATGACACAGTTAAAACAAAATGTTTCTGCAAGTGTAACTGAGACTTACACGAAAGCTTTATTTCAAAAGATGGGTGATTTAAAATCCGGTTTAACCAAAGCTGCAGATGGAAGTGAACAATTAGCCAACGGAGCTGGTCAATTGGCTGTAGGAAGTCAAACATTGTCTTCAAATCTTAATACTTTAGCTAACTCAAGTTTAACTTTTTCTGATGGAAGTGAACAATTTACAAGAGGGTTGACAACATATGTCACTGGAGTAAAGCAACTAAATAGTGGCTTAGGAACATTTAATGATGGTTTACAGAACTATACAAGTGCAGTTTCACAGATTGACACAGGACTTAATCAATTATCTTCCAAGACTCCAGAATTAGTTGCAGGTGTCAACCAGTTAAATACAGGGATGAAGTCATATGCTGGTGGAGTTTCACAACTCAATTCAGGACTCAGTCAATTTTCGGTTGGTGTCAATGCCTATACAAGCGGAGTTGACAAATTATCTGTTGGTACAAACCAACTATCAAGTCAATCAGATACATTGAGAGACGGTATTACTCAATTAAATAAAGGAATCAAAGAAATATCCACACAATTAAATACTACATCTCAACAGAAAGAGGATATAACACAGTTAGCAAGCAGTTTAGATGAGTTGAATAAGGCTCTCCAATCAGTTACAGTTTCAGATAATACTGATCTTAAAAATACAATATCTAATGACTTAACAACTATAACTACTCTTGCTCAAACTATTGTGACTAATAGTCAAGCAGAACAAGAGAAAAGTCTTACCAATCTTCAAGCAACAGCAACTTATCAATCTCTCACTGAAACTCAGAAAAAAGAATTGACTGAAGCTGTTTCAAATAATTCTAATTCTACGATAGAGTCAGCAAAAGCAATTTTAACGACGGCAGGAGATTTAAAAGAAAATTTAGGAAGTATAAACCAACCAGTCTCTAATCTTTCTACTTTACAGACTAAAGCAAATCAACTTTTACCTATAGCGTCTAGTTCCTTGACATCTATGTCAAGTGGATTTACACAGTTGCAAAATGCTGTAGATAATCAGTTAGTTCCCGGAAGTCAATCAATTGAAAATGGAGTTAATGCGTATACTAAAGGATTGGATACTATTTCTTTAGGTGTAAATCAACTAAGTGAAAAGAATACAACTTTAACAACAAGTTTGGATCAATTGGTTTCTGGCTCAACCAAGTTGACAGAAAACTCTTCAAAATTGACAACTGGTTTGGATACTCTAGCTGGGAAAACACCAGAATTAGTAACAGGTATTGAAAAACTATCATCTGGTTCTAACCAATTAAATAGCAAGAGTCCGGAATTAATTGCAGGACTTGATAAAATACAACTTGGTTCAAGTCAATTAACAGATAAATCAGGTCAGTTGCTTTCAGCTAGTACTCAGTTAGGAAATGGAGCAGCAAAAATTGCAGATGGCGCTGGAAAATTAGCAGAAGGTGGAGCAACGTTAACTGCTGGTATTGAAAGTTTACAAATAGGAACTACTGACCTAGGACAAGGATTAATTAACGCAAGCAATCAATTAAAATTAGCATCAACAGAGTCAAAAAATGCAGAAACATTAGCGGAACCCTTAAGTCTTTCAAAGACAGATAATGATCAGGTTCCTGTAAATGGGATTGCAATGGCTCCTTACATGATATCAGTTGCACTTTTTGTTGCAGCATTATCAACAAATATGATTTTTGCTAAGTTACCTTCAGGTCGTCATCCTGAAAGTCGCTGGGCTTGGTTCAAATCTCGCTTTGAGATAAATGGAGTTATAGCTGTTTTAGCCGCTGTCTTAGTCTATGGTGGCGTTCATCTTATTGGTCTAACAGCAAATCATGAAATGAGAACCTTGTTCTTAATTATTATCGCAAGCTTAACATTTATGTCTATGGTAACTGCATTAACAACATGGAATAGTCGTTTGGGTGCTTTCTTCTCTCTAATATTGCTATTATTACAATTAGCTTCGAGTGCAGGAACCTATCCACTTGCTTTGACAAATGATTTCTTTAAAGCTGTTAATCCTTGGTTACCAATGAGTTATTCAGTTTCAGGATTGAGACAAACCATTTCTATGACAGGAAATATTCATCATCAGGTAATTTTCCTTCTCGTAACTTTGGTTTTATTCATAGGATTAGGCATGCTAGCTTATCAACCTAAAAAAATGGATGAAGATTAAAAAAGTTTCACGTGAAACAATGAATGATTTACAAGTAATTAATAAAAAAACTCAGTTGGTTTAACCAACTGAGTTTTTTAAAGTTATACTTAATCTTTCCAAAGTTCTTTGACTTTCGCTTGAACTTCTTCATTTTCAAGGAATTCATCGTAGGTTTCATCGATACGGTCGATTACACCGTTTTTAGATAAGACAATGATATGGTTAGCCAAAGTTTGAATAAACTCATGGTCGTGACTGGCAAAGATGATAGATTCTTTGAAGTTTTTTAATCCATCGTTCAAGCTTGAAATAGATTCCAAATCCAAGTGATTTGTAGGATCGTCAAGTACAAGAACGTTTGATTTCAAAAGCATGAGTTTTGAAAGCATCACGCGCACCTTTTCTCCCCCTGACAAGACGTTTACAGGCTTGTTAACCTCGTCTCCAGAAAAGAGCATGCGTCCGAGGAATCCACGAAGGAAGGTATTGTCATCTTCTTCTTTACTTGCGAATTGACGGAGCCAGTCAAGGATAGATTCACTGCCAGCAAAATCAGCTGAATTGTCTTTTGGCAAGTAAGAGCGACTAGTTGTAACTCCCCACTTGACAGTCCCTTCATAGTCAATTTCACCCATAATGGCGCGAATCAAGGCAGTTGTTTGGATGTCGTTTTGTCCGATAAGAGCTGTCTTGTCACCTGGACGCAAGATGAAGCTGATGTTGTCAAGAATAGTTTCACCGTCAATCTTTACAGATAGATTTTCTACTGTCAAGAGGTCGTTCCCAATTTCGCGTTCAGCTTTAAAGCTGATAAATGGGTATTTACGACTAGAAGGAACAATTTCCTCTAGCTCAATCTTGTCAAGCATTTTTTTACGTGAAGTCGCTTGTCTTGATTTAGAAGCATTAGCAGAGAAACGAGCAACGAATTCTTGAAGTTGTTTGATTTTTTCTTCTGCTTTAGCATTACGGTCCGCTAGCAATTTAGCAGCAAGCTCAGAAGACTCCTTCCAGAAGTCGTAGTTTCCGACATAGAGTTTGATTTTTCCAAAGTCAAGGTCAGCCATGTGAGTACATACTTTATTCAAGAAGTGACGGTCGTGGGATACGACAATGACAGTATTATCAAAGTCGATTAGGAAATCTTCTAACCAAGCAATAGATTGGATATCAAGACCGTTGGTAGGCTCGTCTAGAAGAAGAACATCTGGTTTACCGAAGAGGGCTTTAGCAAGGAGAACCTTTACTTTGTCACCATTTGCTAGTTCACTCATATTTTGGTAATGAAGTTCTTCTGGAATATTCAAGTTTTGTAAAAGTTGTGAAGCTTCACTCTCAGCTTCCCAACCACCTAGTTCAGCAAATTCTCCTTCAAGTTCAGCAGCACGAACACCATCTTCGTCTGAAAAATCTTCCTTCATATAAATGGCGTCTTTTTCTTTCATGATGTTGTAAAGCTTTTCGTTTCCCATGATGACAACATCAATAACACGTTCGTCCTCATAGTCAAAGTGATTTTGACGAAGAACTGAAAGACGTTCATCTGGTCCGAGAGAGACATGACCAGTTGTTGGTTCAATATCACCAGCTAGAATTTTCAAAAAGGTTGACTTTCCGGCACCATTAGCACCAATCAAACCATAGGTGTTTCCTTCTGTAAATTTAATGTTGACATCATCAAAAAGTTTTCGATCACTAAAGCGTAGTGAAACATCAGATACTGTTAGCAATGTTTTTCTCCTATTATATGTAATACTCTAATTCTACTAGAAAATCACCAATTATTCAAATTTTTATTTGTCAATTTTTTTGTAAACAAAGTTGACAACCACTTTACGATTGAAAGGGGTAACATCTCTATTGTTTCAATAAAAAAATTATCTGTCTTTTTATCAAAAAAATGCTATAATTGAAAGGACCATATCAAAGGAGAATATTATGAGTAAACCCATTATTTTAACAGGAGATCGTCCAACGGGGAAATTACATATTGGGCATTATGTAGGTAGTTTAAAAAACCGTGTCTTACTACAGGAAGAAAATAAATATGACATGTTTGTTTTTTTAGCTGATCAGCAAGCTTTAACAGACCATGCAAAAGATCCTCAAACAATTGTAGAGTCTATTGGGAATGTTGCCTTGGACTATCTTGCAGTGGGATTAGATCCTAATAAAGCAACGATTTTTATTCAAAGTCAGATTCCAGAATTGGCAGAGCTGTCTATGTACTATATGAACCTAGTTTCATTAGCTCGTTTGGAACGAAATCCAACCGTAAAGACTGAAATTGCTCAAAAAGGCTTTGGAGAAAGTATTCCAACTGGATTTTTAGTTTATCCAGTTGCGCAAGCAGCAGATATTACAGCATTTAAGGCGAACTTGGTTCCAGTAGGGAATGATCAAAAGCCGATGATTGAACAAACACGTGAAATTGTGCGTTCTTTCAACCATGCCTATAACTGTGATGTTTTAGTAGAACCAGAAGGTCTTTATCCTGAGCATGAAGGTGCGGGACGTTTACCAGGTCTTGATGGTAATGCCAAAATGTCGAAATCACTTAATAATGGAATTTATCTAGCTGATGATGCAGATACTTTGCGTAAAAAAGTAATGAGTATGTATACAGATCCAGACCATATTCGTGTTGAGGATCCAGGTAAGATTGAAGGAAATATGGTTTTCCATTACTTAGACGTATTCGGTCGACCTGAGGATGCTCAAGAAATTGCTGAAATGAAGGAACATTATCAACGTGGAGGCCTTGGTGATGTTAAGACCAAACGTTACCTACTTGAAATCCTAGAACGTGAACTTGGTCCAATCCGTGAACGTCGCCTAGAATATGCTAAAGATATGGGTGAGGTTTATAATATGCTTCAAAAAGGTAGTGAAAAAGCTCGAGAAGTTGCTGGTCAAACCTTATCGGAAGTTAAATCAGCAATGGGGTTAAATTACTTTCATTAATGGATAAAATATGAACTATAAAACTATTTCTTCTTTAAAATAAGAGGGATAGTTTTTTATTTATTCTCTTATAAATTTAATTGACAAATTTTCATAGAATGGTATGATAGATACAATACAAAAAGCGTTTAGCTCAATAAAGAAAGAAAAGAGGAAACTTCAATGTCTAATTGGGACACTAAATTTTTGAAAAAAGGTTTTACCTTTGATGATGTATTGCTAATTCCAGCAGAGAGTCATGTGTTGCCTAATGATGCGGATTTAACAACAAAATTGGCAGATAATTTGACTTTAAATATCCCAATTATTACAGCTGCAATGGACACTGTAACAGAAAGCCAAATGGCCATTGCAATCGCGCGTGCAGGTGGACTTGGAGTTATCCATAAAAATATGTCTATCGAACAACAGGCAGATGAAGTTCGAAAGGTAAAACGTTCTGAAAATGGTGTTATCATTGATCCATTCTTCTTGACTCCGGAACATACCATCGCTGAAGCAGATGAACTCATGGGCCGTTACCGTATCAGTGGTGTCCCAGTGGTTGAAACTCTTGAAAACCGTAAGTTAATTGGTATTTTGACCAACCGAGATCTGCGTTTCATTTCTGACTACAATCAACCAATTTCAAAACACATGACTAGTGAAAACCTAGTTACTGCTCCGGTTGGTACAGACTTAAAAACTGCAGAGAGTATTCTTCAAGAACACCGTATTGAGAAATTACCTCTAGTTGATGAGGAAGGACGTCTATCTGGTTTAATCACCATTAAAGATATTGAAAAAGTAATCGAATTTCCAAATGCTGCAAAAGATGAATTCGGTCGTCTTCTAGTCGCTGGTGCGGTAGGTGTCACTTCTGATACATTTGAACGTGCTGAAGCCCTCTTTGAAGCAGGGGCGGATGCCATTGTCATCGATACTGCCCATGGTCACTCAGCAGGGGTTCTTCGTAAAATTGCTGAAATCCGTGCGCATTTCCCAGACCGTACACTGATTGCTGGGAATATCGCTACTGCTGAAGGTGCGCGTGCCCTTTATGATGCAGGTGTTGACGTTGTTAAAGTCGGTATTGGACCAGGTTCAATCTGTACTACTCGTGTTATCGCTGGTGTGGGAGTTCCTCAAGTTACAGCTATTTATGACGCTGCAGCAGTGGCGCGTGAATATGGTAAAACAATTATCGCTGATGGTGGAATCAAGTATTCTGGAGATATTGTTAAAGCCCTTGCTGCTGGTGGAAATGCAGTAATGCTTGGATCAATGTTTGCAGGAACAGATGAAGCTCCAGGTGAAACTGAAATCTTCCAAGGACGTAAGTTCAAGACATACCGCGGTATGGGCTCAATTGCTGCTATGAAGAAAGGTTCAAGCGACCGTTACTTCCAAGGTTCTGTCAATGAAGCAAACAAACTGGTTCCAGAAGGAATCGAAGGTCGTGTTGCTTATAAAGGTGCAGCAGCCGATATCGTCTTCCAAATGATTGGTGGTATTCGTTCTGGTATGGGTTACTGTGGTGCTGCTAACCTAAAAGAATTACATGACAATGCTCAGTTTATCGAAATGTCAGGTGCTGGTCTAAAAGAAAGCCATCCACACGATGTGCAAATCACTAATGAAGCACCAAACTATTCAATGTAATAAAAAAATCTCCTGTTAAACAGGAGATTTTTTATTTTACATAGATGTAAACTTTAATTTACAGTCAATTGACCATTATCTACTGTAAAGACGCTCAAGTTATCAGGCAAGTTTTGAAGATGGTCTAAACTAGTAGTTGTAATAAAAGTTTGGATGTTATGAGAAATAGTTTCCAATAATTTAAGTTGACGAGTATTGTCAAGTTCACTCATGACATCGTCAAGCAAAAGAACGGGAGATTCTTTGGTAATGCTCTCCATCAATTCGATCTCAGCAAGTTTTATAGAAAGTACCAAGCTACGATGTTGCCCTTGACTTCCGAAACTTGCTTCCATTCCATTAATCATGAAAATCATATCATCTCGATGAGGACCAACTCCAGTATTCTTTTTAAATAAATCTCTGGATCTACTTTTTTGAAGTGCTATATGGAAAGATTCAGCCAAATGTTCCTTGTCAATAAAGTTTACAGAAGGTTGATAAATGATTGACAATTCTTCTAACTGATCTGAGATGTCAAAATGTTTTTTCTTGCCAAAGAGTTCCATTTTCTGGATAAAGTCAGCTCGATGAATCATTACACGACATCCATACTCTATTAGTTGGTCATCAAGAACAGATAGGAAAGTCTCGTCTATGTTTTGTGTAGATTTGAGATAGGTATTTCTCTGTTTAAGGACGTGGTTATAACTTGACAGGTCTGACAAGTAAATTGGTTTAATTTGCCCTAATTCTATGTCAATAAACTTACGACGAATGGCCGGAGCACCTTTGACAAGTTGTAAATCTTCTGGAGCAAATAAGACAACATTCATATGACCAATATAATCTGATAGGCGAGCTTGCTTTAAGTGATTCACTTTAGTAATTCGCCCTTTTTGAGTTAGGTCAATTTCAAGTGGAATGCTTGTTGTTTTCTTTTTCAAGATTCCAGAAACTTGCAGTTGTTCTTGTTCAAATTGAATTAAATTTTTATCAGTCTTTGTTCGATGACTTCTCGTTAAGGCTAAAAAGTAAATACTTTCAAGAAGATTGGTTTTTCCTTGAGCGTTTCGGCCAACAAATACGTTTAATTTTGGATTAAAATTAACTTCGACATCTCGATAGTTACGAAATTGTTTAATGGATAGATTTTTCAGCCACATATTTATCTACCTGGGAAACGTGGTGCAGGTTTTGCTTTTGTTGACTGGTTCTTTTTCGCTGGCTTCTTTTGTATCTTTTTATTCATTTCCTTGACAAGCTTAGCTACACGTTCTTTCTCAAGTTTTTCTAGACGAAACTCCTCTAGTTCTTCTGATGTTGGTTTAACTAGAATAATTTGAGTTTTTAAATCAGGGATTTCAATAGAATCTCCGATTCTAATTTTTTTGCCGCGACGATTTTCTAATTCCCCATTAAAATATACAAGATGGTCAGCTAAAAATGATTTAATAGCGCCACCACTTTGGATGATTCCAAGATCTTTTAAAAGAGCTTGGAGCGTAATAAATTCTTCAAATAATTTGTATTCCATAGTTCACCTCAATCTTTGGTATTATACCATATTTTACTTAAAATAGTGGAAGGAAAACCTAAGATATGAAAACGATTTTAATTTCAAAAGCGTCAAAGAGAACAGGAAAAATTTTCGTTTTCATGGTATAATAGAACTCTATGTAAAAGGAGGTAAAAGATGGAGTTATTCCCTGGAATTGCAGTGCATTTTATCTATTCTAAAAAGTTTAAGACAAATAAAATAACCATGCGTTTCACAGCTCCATTATCTCTGGATTTAATCTCTGGTCGCATGCTAAGTGCCAGTATGCTTGAAACTGCTAATAAAGGTTATCCAACTGCCCAGGTTCTTAGAAAACATCTGGCAGCATTGTATGGAGCAGATTTGTCAACTCATGCTTATAGAAGGGGGCAAAGTCACTTAGTAGACGTGAGTTTGACTTATGTTCGAGATGAATTTTTAAGTAAGAAAAACGTATTAACTGCTCAGATTTTAGAATTATTGTATCAAGTCATATTTAATCCATTGTCAGATGAAGATGAATTTGAGAACAATGCCTTTGAAATTGAAAAAAAACAATTGTTGGCGAGACTAGAATCAGAATTAGAGGATCCTTTCTTCTTTGCCCATAAAGAATTGGATCAGTTGTTTTTCCAAGAAGAATCAATGCAGTTAGTTCCTAAAGATTTAATTGCCAGAATTTCCGAAGAGACTTCTAAATCTTGCTATTCAAGTTTTCAAAAAATGCTGAAAGAAGATAGGATTGATTTATTCTTTTTAGGAGACTTTAATGAAATTGAAGTTCTAGAAAGCCTGAAGAAATATAAGTTGACAGGTCGTAAAGAAACTGTAAACATTCAATATCGACAAGAGTATTCAAATGTTCTTAGAGAAGGAATTATCAGGAGAAACCTAGGTCAGTCCATTTTAGAGATGGGTTACCATAGCACGATTGGTTATGAGGATGATCAAAAAATGGCTTTACTTCTTTTAAATGGTCTACTTGGGGCTTTTCCACATTCTAAACTGTTTACTCAAGTAAGGGAAAAGGAAGGCTTGGCTTATACAGTATCTAGTCATTTAGATCTTTTTAGTGGTTTTTTGCGACTCTTTGCTGGTATTAACCATCAAGACCGAAATCGAGTACGGAAACTGATGAATGATCAATTATTCGATATCAAAAATGGTCGATTTACAGATGCTGAAATCAATCAGACTAAGGAAATGATTCGCAGAAATATGTTGCTAAGTCAAGATAACCAAGACTCGATTATAGATAGAGAATACTTAACTATCTTTTTTGGTAAGTCAGTTTTAGACCTAGAGACTTTGATAGAGCAGCTAGAGCAAGTTGACAGGGATGAAATCTGTAGGGCGGCATCTAGTTTGAAATTGCAGGCTATCTATTTTATGGAAGGAGCAGAATGACTAGAGTAACTTTTCAAGAGAAATTTTATCCTGCTGTAAAGGAAACTCTTTATCAAGCGAAATTAGAAAGCGGCTTGACAGTTACTTTACTTCCGAAAAATGATTTTAACGAAGTTTATGGTGTGGTAACTGTTCAAGTTGGTTCGGTTGACACCGAGTTTACAGATAGAGATGGGAAAAAGAAAAATTATCCTAATGGCATTGCTCATTTTTTAGAACATAAACTTTTTGAAAGAGAAAACTCTGAAGATATCATGGCTACTTTTACAGAACTAGGAGCAGAAAGTAATGCCTTTACAAGCTTTACAAATACTAGTTATCTATTTTCAACATCTGATCGTGTTATAGAATGTTTGGATTTGCTTGAAGAACTCGTTACAAGTTTTCATATTACTAAAGAGTCAGTTGAACGTGAAAAGGATATCATCCAGCAAGAACGAGAGATGTATCAGGATGATCCAGATTCTTGCTTGTTCTTTAAAACACTTGCAAATCTATATCCAGAAACTCCACTAGCTTCAGATATTGTTGGGACTGAAGATTCGATAGAAGATATTCGTTTAGAGGATTTACGAGATAACTTTGATGAGTTTTACACACCTGTCAATAGCCATATTTTCCTCGTTGGAAATTTTGATTTAGAGTTGATACAGAATTATTTCTTGCAAAAGGATGTTGGATTTTGTATAGTTCAAAATCCACGAGAAACAATCGCTTTACACCCTGTAAAGAAGGTTGAGAGTATTCGTATGGATGTCGCATCACCTAAATTAGCAATTGGTGTTCGAACGAATTCTGATATGAGTCACCAGGATTGTTATCGATATAGCGTCTTACTAAGAGCTTTATTTACGATGATGTTTGGTTGGACTTCTAAAAGATTTCAAAGTTTGTATGAAACTGGTAAATTAGATTCTTCATTATCTTTAGAAGTTGAAATCAATCGACGTTTTAACTTTTTGATGCTGACAATGGATACAAAGGAACCTGTTGCTATTTCTCATCAATTCCGGAAGGCAATTCAGAACTTTGCGACCGATTCGGATGTATCAGAGGAACATCTTGATTTAATCAAAAGTGAAATTTATGGAGAATTTATCCATAATATGAACTCTTTAGAATTTATTGCGACCCAATATCAGTCACATTCTGATGAAACAAACCTGTTTGATTTGCCAAAGATTATACAGGAAACGACCTTGGATGATGTTCTTGAGGTAGGACATCATTTTATCGACAATAGTGAGATGGTTGAGGTTACGATTTTTCCGTTATAATGAATAAACTAAATTAGACTAGAAAGAAGGTATGGTAAGTATGAGAAAAAAGACAATTGGTGAAGTTTTACGTTTAGCAAGAATAAATCAGGGTTTGAGTTTAGAGGAATTGCAACGCAAGACAGATATCCAACTTGATATGCTAGAGGCTTTAGAATCAGATGATTTTGATAAGTTGCCTAGTCCCTTTTATGTTCGCTCTTTTTTGAGAAAGTATGCTTGGGCAGTTGAATTGGATGAAAGTATAGTTCTAGATGCTTATGATTCAGGTAGTATGATTACCTATGAAGAAGTTGATGTTGATGAGATAGAACTATCAGGTCGCAGACGTTCTAATCGAAAGAAACGTTCCCTGCTTCCACTTTTTTACTTCGTCTTATTCTCCTTATCAATTTTAGTATTCGTAACCTATTATGTTTGGAATTATATTCAAACACAACCAACAGAAACAACTTCAGCTAACTATAATGTTGTAACTACTACTACAAATGCAACAACTAGTGAAACAACAACTAGCAACCAAACCACTAGTCCATCAAGTTCGAGTGAAGCATCAACTGTGACTGTTTCAGGTCAGGGAGATGTGATATCAGTAGAGTATAAAACTTCTAAAGATACTGCTGAACTTCAATTATCTGTGACGGATGCAACAAGTTGGATAAGTGTATCAGATACGGATCTAGCTGGAGGGACTACTCTTGAGCCAAATAATAAAACAGCCAAAACAACAGTTTCTAAAGGCTCTCCAGTAACTATCACATTAGGTGTTGTTAAAGGCGTGAAAATCAAGATCGATAATCAGGAAATTGATACTTCGAAATTAACTGGTCAAACTGGCTGGATTACATTGAAATTAAGTTCAAATTAAGGAAGGATAACATGAAAAAAGAGAATATTCCTAACATACTTACGCTTGGTAGAATTTTATTTATTCCGATTTTTGTTCTCCTTCTATCATTTGGACAGTATCCTGTGTTACATAAAATAGCAGCAATTATTTTTGCCATTGCCAGTATCACTGACTATCTAGATGGCTATTTAGCTAGAAAATGGCAAGTAGTTAGCAATTTTGGGAAATTCGCAGATCCAATGGCAGATAAGTTGTTGGTTATGTCAGCCTTTATTATGCTGGTAGGCCTAAATATGGCACCTGCATGGCTAGTAGCCGTCATCATTTGCAGAGAACTTGCAGTTACTGGGTTGCGCCTACTCTTAGTTGAAACTGGAGGGACTGTTTTAGCTGCAGCAATGCCAGGAAAAATTAAAACATTTAGCCAGATGTTTGCGATTATCTTCTTGTTGTTCCATTGGAATTTACTTGGTCAGATAACTCTTTATATTGCTTTGTTCTTTACAGTTTATTCTGGTTATGATTACTTCAAGGGAAGCGCGTATTTGTTTAAAGGAACCTTTCGCTAGATATGGAATCGATTATTGAAATTAAGGATCTGTCATTTCGATACCAGGCAGATCAAGAACATTATGATGTTCATAACATTTCGTTTCACGTGAAACGTGGAGAATGGTTGTCAATCGTTGGTCACAACGGGAGTGGGAAATCAACGACAGTTCGCTTGATTGATGGCTTACTCGAGGCTGAATCTGGAGAAATTTGGATAGACGGTGATTGCCTAACTCCGGAAAACGTCTGGGAAAAAAGACGTCAGATTGGCATGGTCTTTCAAAATCCTGATAACCAATTCGTGGGGGCAACCGTAGAAGATGATGTTGCTTTTGGGCTAGAAAACCAAGGGATTCCACTTGAAGAGATGAAGAAACGAGTTTCTGAAGCTCTGTCATTAGTTGGGATGGCTGAATTTACTAAAAAAGAACCAGCTCGCTTGTCAGGTGGGCAAAAACAGAGGGTGGCTATCGCAGGAGTTGTAGCTCTACGACCAGATATTTTAATCTTGGATGAGGCTACAAGTATGTTGGACCCAGAAGGACGACTAGAGTTGATTAAGATAGTCCAGAAGATTCGCCAAGATCACCAGATGACAGTCATATCCATTACACATGACTTAGATGAGGTTGCTATGAGTGACCGTGTTTTGGTAATGAATAAAGGAAAAGTCGATTCAACAAGCACTCCTAGAGAATTATTCTCTAGGTCAGATTTAGATCAAATTGGCTTAGATCAACCCTTTGTCAACCAATTAAAAGAATCGCTACGTACTAGTGGCTTGAAATTACCAGAGCACTACCTGACCGAAGAGGAGCTCGAGGAGGCTTTATGGGAATTATTCTAGACAATGTGAGTTATACGTATCAGGAAGGAACACCCTTTGCCTCAGCTGCCTTGTCCGATGTTAGTTTGTCAATAGAGGATGGATCTTATACAGCAATTATTGGGCATACAGGAAGTGGGAAATCTACAATTCTACAACTTTTGAACGGTTTGTTGGTTCCCACAAAGGGAAGTGTTCGTGTCTTTGATACATTAATTACATCAACATCCGTCAATAAGCAAATTCGTCAAATCCGCAAACAAGTGGGCTTGGTTTTTCAGTTTGCAGAAAATCAAATCTTTGAGGAAACGGTCTTGAAAGATGTGGCTTTTGGGCCTCAAAATTTTGGAGTTTCTGTAGAAGAGGCAGAAGCTATTGCGCGTGAAAAACTAGCTTTAGTAGGAATTGACGAGTCACTCTTTGAGCGCAGCCCGTTTGAACTTTCAGGAGGTCAGATGAGAAGGGTTGCTATTGCTGGAATTTTAGCAATGGAGCCTAGTATCTTAGTTTTAGATGAACCTACAGCAGGACTAGATCCGATTGGTCGGAAAGAGTTGATGACTTTGTTTAAAAAGCTTCATCAAGATGGCATCACGATTGTTTTGGTGACTCACCTTATGGATGACGTAGCCGAATTTGCTGACCAAGTTTATGTGATGGAAAAAGGAAAGTTGGTCAAGAATGGGAAGCCAAGTCTTGTTTTTCAAAATGTCGAATTCATGGAAAAAATCCAATTAGGTGTTCCAAAAATCACAAGATTTGCTCAAAGACTAGCTGAACGAGGAGTTTCTTTTAAACAATTGCCGATAACGATAGAGGAGTTTAAGGAGTTCATCAATGGATAACATGATTTTAGGTCGTTACATACCAGGAAATTCGATTGTTCATCGTTTGGATCCTCGTAGTAAGTTAGTGGCAATGATTTTATTAATTTTGATTGTTTTTTGGGCTAATAATCCAATAACTAATGTGATCCTTTTCGTTGCAACAGGTATATTTGTAGCCTTATCTGAAGTTCCCTTATCTTTTTTCATAAAAGGTTTGCGGTCTATGTTTTTTCTGATTGCTTTTACAACCCTTTTTCAACTTTTCTTTATCTCTGGTGGAGATGTCTTGTTCGAGATGGGATTCATAAAAATCACGAGTCATGGTATTGAACAGGCAGGGATCATTTTTTGCCGCTTTGTGTTGATTATCTTTTTCTCAACCTTGCTTACCTTGACGACCATGCCATTAAGCTTGGCTACAGCAGTTGAGTCCTTACTTGGGCCCTTGAAAAGGTTTAAGGTTCCTGTTCATGAGATCGGGCTCATGTTGTCTATGAGTTTGCGCTTTGTACCAACCTTAATGGATGATACGATTCGAATTATGAACGCTCAAAAGGCGCGTGGGGTAGATTTTGGAGAAGGAAATGTAATCCAAAAAGTTAAGGCTATGATTCCTATTTTGATTCCTTTATTCGCTACAAGTTTGAAACGAGCGGATTCCCTTGCTACAGCCATGGAAGCTAGAGGATATCAAGGTGGGAACGGACGCAGCCAGTATCGACAGTTAAATTGGATGAATAAAGATAGTGTAGCTTTGCTCCTTGTATGTGTGTTGGGTGGCATTCTATTTTTGTTGAAATCCTAAAGTGAAGTATAGAATGAGATAGGGTAGAGGTATGAACCGTTTTAAAAAATCAAAATATATCATTGTTCTATTTGTCGTTATACTAGTAGTTTCTGTTTTTTTAGTGACGACACAATCAAGTACAGTTGTGACAAAAGCTGGAGATGGCATTTCTCTGATAGATAGAATTGTGCAAAAACCATTTCAATGGTTAGAATCTACAAAGTCAGATTTAGGAAATTTGACGAGAGCTTATAATGAGAATGAAACTCTCAAAAAAGAATTCTATCAAATGGAAAAGGAAAAGAATGAAGCAGATCGCTTAAAAGAAGAAAATGAACAACTGCGTCAATTACTAGATATGAAGTCAAAATTGAATGCTACTAAGCTAATTGCTGCGGATGTTATCATGAGAACTCCGGCGACTTGGAAACAAGAATTAACAGTTAACGTTGGTTCTCAACAAGGATCAACGACAAACATGCTTGTTGTTGCTGGTGGAGGATTAGTTGGAAGTGTTGAAAAAGTAGAAGACAACTCAACTGTGGTCAATTTATTGACAAACGCTGAGAATACAGAGAAGATTTCTGTTAAAATCCAGCATGGCTCTAGTAGCATTTATGGTATCATCATTGGTTATGATAAGGAAAAGGATCTTCTAAAAATTAGTCAATTAAATAGCAATGGCGACATTAGTCAGGGAGACAAAGTGGTAACTGGAGGTTTGGGAAACTTTAATGCTACAGATATCCCTGTAGGAGAAGTCGTATCAGTGACACATAGCACGGACTATCTAACAAGAGAAGTCATGGTTAAACTGCATGCGGATCCAATGAACCTTAAGGTTGTAGAGTTAGTGGGGAATCCATCATGAGACTTTTTAAGCAGATAGGAATGTTTGTACTATTGCCTTTAATTATCTTGATCGATAGCCATTTAGGGCAGTTTGTAAATAGTTTTTTCCCACATATACAAATTGTTAGCCACTTTATTTTTATCTTCTTATTATTTGAAACGATAGAAGTATCTGAGTATCTGTTTTTAGCTTATTGCCTAGTTGTAGGACTTGTATACGATATTTACTTCTTCCATTTGATTGGAATAGCTAGTCTGCTATTTGTAATTATTGGAGCAATAGTGTATAAAAGCAACTCAGTTATTTTGTCAAATAGATGGACTCGAGTACTTGCCGTTTTAATGATGACTTTCACATTTGAATTTGGAAGTTTTATCCTAGCGCAGGTGGTAGGAATGACTGCAGAAAATCTACCTGTTTTTATAGTTTATAGTCTGGGTCCTAGTATGATATTGAATTTTATATGGATGTTAGTTTTCCAATATATTTTTGAAAAAATATATCTATGAGAAAGAAACAAAACTGTAATAAAGGCGTAATATTTATTAGGCCTTTTTTTGATATACTAGTATTGTCTTTTTAAAGAAGGAGTATTTACACTTATGAAGAAAAAAATTCTAGCATCACTTATGTTAAGTACAGTATTAGTTTCACAAGGAGCTGTACTTTCAAGTGTCCAAGCCAATACAACAGATGAAAAAATTGCTGCTCAAGATAGCAAAATTAGTGAGTTGACAACACAACAAAAGGAAGCTCAAAAACAAGTTGATGAGATTCAAACTCAAGTAACAGCTATTCAAACGGAACAAGAAAAGTTGCAAGCTGAGAATGAAAAACTTCAAGAAGAATCTAAAAAACTTGAAGGCGAAATCTCAGAGCTTTCAAAAAATATTGTAGCGCGTAATGAGTCACTTGAGAATCAAGCCCGTAGTGCGCAAACTAACGGAACTGCTACAAGTTACATTAACACAATTATTAACTCTAACTCAATCACAGAAGCTATTTCTCGTGTAGCAGCTATGAGTGAGATTGTATCAGCAAACAATAAAATGCTGCAACAACAAAAAGAAGATAAAAAAGCAATTTCTGAAAAACAAGTTGCAAACAATGATGCAATCAACACAGTTATTGCCAACCAACAAACACTTGCTGATGACGCTCAAGCCTTGACAACAAAACAGGCAGAATTGAAAGCTGCTGAGTTGAATCTTGCAGCAGAAAAAGCTACCGCAGAAAGTGAAAAAGCTACTTTGTTAGAGCAAAAAGCAGCAGCTGAAGCAGAAGCTAAAGCAGCAGCTGAAGCAGAAGCGGCATACAAAGCGAAACAAACAAGTCAACAACAAACAGTTGCTGCATCAGCAAATACAACCTTTGCAGCACAAGTACAAGCAACTTCAAGCTCATCATCAGACGATGATTCAAGCTACACACCTGCAGTAACTACTGTAAGTCAGCGCCCAACCTATAGTTCAAATGCATCAAGTTATCCAGTAGGTCAATGTACATGGGGAGCAAAAACTTTAGCACCATGGGCTGGCGATTACTGGGGGAATGGTGGTCAATGGGCTGCAAGTGCAGCGGCTGCAGGTTTCCGTACAGGTTCTACACCACAAGTTGGAGCAATTGCTTCATGGGATGATGGAGGATATGGTCACGTAGCAGTTGTTACGGCTGTTGAATCATCAACTCGTATTCAAGTTTCTGAATGTAACTATGATGGTAGTGGAACTCAACCAATTGGAAATTATCGTGGCTGGTTTAATCCGACAGCATCAAGAGGTACTGTAAGATACATTTATCCAAACTAATATACTGATTATTACTAAATTTAGGGTGAGGTTTTATGAATCTCACCCTTTGTATAGTGCTGAAAAATAAATTTCATTATATAATTACTTGAACTTATGTTATATTCTTTTCTTAGAATTATTTAGTTAAAGTTAGATGAAATTTAGAGATTTAGTACGAGTGTAGCACGTTAATAAAAAAGGTTTCTAAAGGGAGTTGGTGTTGGAGTTATGTTTACGTATAAAATAAATGTTGATGTCAAAGAGTGGGATTTATTTCTAGAAAATCATCCTCAAGGAAATTTATTGCAGAGTAGTGATTGGGCCAAGATAAAGGATACTTGGGGGAATGAGAGAGTTGGATTTTATAAAGAAAATCAACTAGTTGGAGTAGCGAATATCTTAATTCAGCCGCTACCATTAGGACTTTCTATGTTCTATATTCCACGAGGTCCAGTAATTGACTATGAAGATAAAGAACTTCTGAAATTTGTACTTTTAACGTTGAAAAAACTTGCTAAAAAAAACCATGCAATAATGGTTAAATTTGATCCAAGTTTGTTTATCAGTCGAAGTCTTATCGACCAAGAAATTATTCAAAATTCTAAAACTTTTGAAATTATTGAGGAATTGCAAAAAAACAAAGTTCATTGGACTGGTTTGACAAAGGATATGGCAGAAAATATACAACCACGTTTTCAAGCTAATATTCATAAAGAAAACTTCTCGCTAGATCAACTATCCAAGTCTACTAGACAGGCAATCCGAACTGCAAGAAATAAAGGATTGGAAGTAAAATTCGGTGGACTCGACTTATTAGATGAATTTTCATTTTTAATGAAGAAAACAGAGTCTCGTAAGAACATTAGTTTACGAGGCAAAGATTATTATCAGAAGTTACTGAATACTTATCCTGATCACTCTTTTATCACACTGAGCTACTTAGATTTACCTAATAGACTGAAAGAAGTTGAGCAGCAACTCGAAAAGAATCTCAAAATAGCGCAGAAATTTACTGATAAAACGAAAGAAGGCAAAATAAAAGAGAATCAGCAAGAGAGAGAACGATTAGAAGAAGAAATTGCTTTTCTTAAGAGCTGTATTGACAGAGGGGATAATGTTGTCCCATTGTCTGGAACTTTGACCATCGAATTTGGGAAAACATCTGAAAACTTATATGCTGGAATGAATGAAGAGTTTAGACACTATCAACCTGCTATACCTACATGGTTTGAGACAGCTCAACATTCATTTGAACGTGGGGCAGAGACTCATAATATGGGTGGAATTGAAAACAACTTAGAAGGCGGGTTATTTAATTTTAAATCTAAGTTTAATCCCACTATTGAGGAATTTGCTGGTGAGTTTAACTATCCAACTAGTTCATTATATTTCTTGTTTAATCTAGCTTATAAGATTCGTAAGAAACTTCGAAGCAGATAGCATAAACACCACTACATTAAATTTAAAAAAATAGCTATTAGAACATCTCAGCAGTGTATGTTGAGATGTTTTAAATTTAGAGCTTTTAACTGGTAATTTAATAAGGAGAAAATAACAAAATTACTTGAAATAAAGCTCTAATTATGATAAAATGAAACTTGTCGTGTGAACGATAATACTCATTCTTGATGAATTGTGAAACTGTTGCCCTTGGGTTGTTTTGCAAGCTGAAATCAAGAAGAGGAAAAAACAAAAAAGGAGAAATACTCATGGCAGTAATTTCAATGAAACAACTTCTTGAGGCTGGTGTACACTTTGGTCACCAAACTCGTCGCTGGAACCCTAAGATGGCTAAGTACATCTTCACTGAACGTAACGGAATCCACGTTATCGACTTGCAACAAACTGTAAAATACGCTGACCAAGCATACGACTTTATGCGTGATGCAGCAGCTAACGACGCAGTTGTATTGTTCGTTGGTACTAAGAAACAAGCTGCTGACGCTGTTAAAGAAGAAGCAGAGCGTTCTGGTCAATACTTCATCAACCACCGTTGGTTGGGTGGAACTCTTACTAACTGGGGAACAATCCAAAAACGTATCGCTCGTTTGAAAGAAATCAAACGCATGGAAGAAGAAGGAATCTTCGATGTTCTTCCTAAGAAAGAAGTTGCACTTCTTAACAAACAACGTGCACGTCTTGAAAAATTCTTGGGTGGTATCGAAGACATGCCTCGCATCCCAGATGTAATGTACGTAGTTGACCCACATAAAGAGCAAATCGCTGTTAAAGAAGCTAAAAAATTGGGAATCCCAGTTGTAGCGATGGTTGACACAAACACTGATCCAGATGATATCGATGTAATCATCCCAGCTAACGATGACGCTATCCGCGCAGTTAAGTTGATCACAGCTAAATTGGCAGACGCTATCATCGAAGGTCGCCAAGGTGAAGATGCTGTAGTAGCAGTTGAAGCAGAATTTGCAGCTTCAGAAGCTCAAGCAGACTCAATCGAAGAAATCGTTGAAGTTGTTGAAGGCGACAACGCTTAATTCGTATAAATAGTAATTACCTAGGAGGGCGGGGCTTAGCCCGGCTCTCCTATTTTTAAAAAATATAGGAGAATCAAAATGGCAGAAATTACAGCTAAACTTGTTAAAGAGTTGCGTGAAAAATCTGGTGCTGGTGTTATGGACGCTAAGAAAGCATTGGTTGAAGTTGAAGGTGATATCGAAAAAGCGATTGAATTGCTTCGCGAAAAAGGTATGGCTAAGGCAGCTAAAAAAGCTGACCGTGTTGCTGCAGAAGGTTTGACAGGTGTATTTGTTAACGGTAACGTTGCAGCAGTAGTTGAAGTAAATGCTGAAACTGACTTCGTTGCGAAAAACGCTCAATTCGTTGAGTTGGTAAATGCTACAGCTAAAGTAATCGCTGAAGGTAAACCAGCTAACAACGAAGAAGCACTTGCTTTGACAATGCCTTCAGGTGAAACTCTTGAAGCTGCATATGTATCTGCAACAGCTACAATCGGTGAAAAAATCTCATTCCGTCGTTTTGCTTTGCTTGAAAAAACAGATGCACAACACTTCGGTGCGTACCAACACAACGGCGGACGTATCGGTGTTATCTCTGTAATCGAGGGTGGAGACGAAGCGCTTGCTAAGCAAATCTCAATGCACATTGCTGCGATGAAACCAACAGTTCTTTCATACAAAGAATTGGATGAGCAATTTGTTAAAGATGAGTTGGCACAATTGAACCACGTTATCGACCAAGATAACGAAAGCCGTGCAATGGTTGGTAAACCAGCTCTTCCACACCTTAAATATGGTTCTAAAGCTCAATTGACTGATGAAGTGATTGCTCAAGCTGAAGAAGATATCAAAGCTGAATTGGCAGCTGAAGGTAAACCAGAAAAAATCTGGGATAAAATCATTCCAGGTAAAATAGATCGCTTCATGCTTGACAACACTAAAGTTGACCAAGCTTACACTCTTCTTGCACAAGTTTACATCATGGATGACAGCAAGACAGTTGAAGCATACCTTGAATCAGTTAACGCTTCAGTAGTTGAGTTCGCTCGCTTTGAAGTTGGTGAAGGTATCGAGAAAGCTGCAAATGACTTTGAAGCTGAAGTTGCAGCTACAATGGCAGCAGCCTTGAATAACTAATAATAAAAAGAGGAAGCAGATTTGCTTCCTTTTTCTTTTAGAAAAAATTAAAAAGCCCTTTAACAAGGGCTTTGTGTATTTAGGAGACTAGACTTCAAACTCATAGAGTGCTGTAGATAGGTAACGTTCTCCGTTATCTGGTGCAAGCGCAAGGACTTTTTTACCTGCTCCAAGTTTTTTAGCGACTTCAATTGCTGCATAGATAGCTGCAGCAGAAGAAATACCTACTAAGAAACCTTCTTTTCCACCGATTTCACGACCAAGTGCAAGAGCATTGTCTGATGTTACGCGAACGATGCCATCGTAAGCTTTTGTGTCAAGTGTTTCTGGGATGAATCCAGCAGAGATACCTTGAATTTTATGAGGTCCAGGTTTTTCACCAGATAAGATAGCTGATTCGTCTGCCTCAACTGCAAAAACTTGAATGTTTGAATTAGCAGCTTTAAGAGCATGAGAAACACCTGAAATAGTTCCTCCAGTACCAACACCAGCAACAAAGGCATCTAAACCGTCAGCTCCGAAATCAGCTAGAATCTCAGCTCCTGTTGTTCTTTCGTGAACTTCTGGGTTAGCTTGGTTATTAAACTGTAATGGTAGGAAACCATCACGCTCAGCAGCAATTTCCTGTGCTTTTGCAATCGCACCTTTCATTCCTTCGCTACCTGGAGTGAGGACTAGTTCAGCACCATAAGCTTGGATGATTTTACGGCGTTCAACACTCATTGTTTCAGGCATAACGATGACAACTTTGTAACCTTTAGCAGCACCAACCCATGAAAGACCGATACCAGTGTTCCCACTTGTTGCTTCCACAATAGTAGAACCAGGTTTAAGTTTGCCTTCTTGCTCTGCTTTTTCAATCATACTAAGAGCAATGCGGTCTTTAACGGATGACCCTGGGTTAAAAGCTTCTAATTTTACATAAACATCTGCTGCACCCTCAGGTACGATGTTGTTCAATTTAACAATCGGTGTTTTCCCGATAAGTTCTGTGATATTGTTATAAATAGCCATGTTAGCACCTCTTTATATAAGATGATTCTAGTATAACGCTAACTTTAACTTTTGTAAAATATAGAAATCCTATCGGAGTGATAGGATTTTTTTATAACAATCAGAAAAAAATAGTCAGTGTAAATCTAAAAACTGAGAGGGGTATTAAACAGTGCTTTACACAAGGTTTACAGGAACTTCAATTTCTCGTAAATCTTGGTCTGTTAGGATAACTTTCCCGTTAAAAAATTCAATAAGGGCAGCTTTGGTATCCTCTTTATCTTCTTTATCGACAAAGATGATTGTGTCAACTTGATCTGTAAAGTTAGTTTCGAGTTCCATAAGATTATGTTCTTTAAGAAAATTCCCATATTCTTGATATTGAGCATAGCTCATTTGAATTTGAATCCCTGCTTGTTCTTTAATTTCGACAATTCCAATTTCTTTGACAGCAAGAGCAACACTACCTGCATAAGCGCGAATGAGTCCCCCAGCACCTAGCTTAATACCACCGAAATAACGGGTAACAACTACACAGACATTGGTTAAATTGTGATTTTCCAAAACTCCTAGCATTGGCACACCAGCGGTACCACTTGGCTCTCCATCATCACTAGTTCGCTTAATTTCACTCCGCTCACCGATAATAAAAGCAGAGCAGTTATGGGTCGCTTTATAGTGCTCTTTTTTTATGGCAGTAATGAAAGCACGGGCTTCTTCCTCGCTATAGACACGCTTTGCATGGCAAATAAAGCGAGATTTTTTGATTTCTTCTTGGACTTGTCCGTCCTCTTTTATCGTTCTACATTCCATATTTTTATTGTACTAAAAAATAGGATAAAGTTCTAGATTTTACGAATAAAGAAGTATGAAAATAAATCCGAATTATCTTGGTCGCCTTTTTACAGAACAAGAATTAAGCCCAGAAGAACAACAACTAGCGGAGAAGCTACCAAGCATGAGAAAAGAAAAGGGGAAACTCTTCTGTCAACGATGTGATAGTATGATTCAAGATGAATGGTCTCTACCTATTAATGCTCATTACTGCCGAGAATGTTTGTTGATGAAGCGAGTTAGGAGTGATCAGGCCTTGTATTATTTCCCTCAAGAAGATTTTCCTAAACAAGATGTTCTTAAATGGCAGGGACAATTGACTCCATTTCAAGAGAAAGTATCAGAGGGATTACTTCAAGCGGTAGAAAGTCAGCAGCCAACTTTAGTTCATGCAGTGACCGGCGCTGGGAAGACAGAGATGATTTATCAAGTTGTTGCGAAAGTTATTAATGAAGGTGGCGCAGTTTGTCTAGCCAGTCCCCGAATAGATGTTTGTTTGGAATTGTATAAGCGATTGCAGAATGATTTTACCTGTGAGATAGCCTTGCTGCATGGAGAGTCCAAACCATATTTTCGAACCCCTCTGGTTGTTGCGACGACTCATCAATTATTAAAGTTTTACCATGCTTTTGATTTGCTAATAGTAGATGAAGTAGATGCTTTTCCATATGTTGATAACAGGATGCTTTACAAAGCTGTAAAGAATTGTGTAAAGGATGATGGACTAAGAATTTTCCTCACCGCTACTTCTACAGACGAGTTGGATAAGAAGGTTCGACTAGGGGAACTAAAACGACTAAGCCTACCAAGGCGGTTCCATGGGAATCCTTTAATTATTCCAAAACCCGTCTGGCTATCTGATCTGGATAAATGTTTGGATAAGTTTCGCCTACCACTAAAGTTAAAAAGATATGTTGAAAACCAGAGAAGGACTGGCTATCCCTTACTAATATTTGCATCAGAAATTACAAAGGGAGAGAAGTTGAAGGAAATCTTGCAGCTAGAGTTTCCGAATGAGAAAATTGGTTTCGTATCCTCAGTTACTGAAGATAGATTAGAGCAAGTTCAAGCTTTTAGGGACAGGGAATTGACCATATTGATAAGCACAACAATATTGGAGCGCGGAGTTACCTTCCCTTGTGTTGATGTCTGTGTCGTAGAAGCAAACCATCGTCTTTTTACAAAATCAAGCCTCATTCAAATTGGAGGACGTGTAGGTCGTAGCATGGATAGACCAACAGGAGATTTAATTTTCTTTCATAATGGCTTAAACCGTTCGATTAAGAATGCTATAAAGGAAATCAAGCTGATGAACAAGGAGGCAGGCTTATGATTTGTTTACTTTGTGGACAACATTTGAAGAAAAATCTAACCTTTGGAGAGCTTCTTTTTTTGAAAAAGGAGGAGGGCTCACTTTGTTTAGCTTGTTACTCAAGTTTTGAAATTATTGGGGAAGAACATTGCCCAAATTGTTATAAAAAAGGAGTGTCAACATCGTGTCAAGATTGTCAACTTTGGTGTAAAGAAGGGTTTGAAGTAAGTCATGAAGCGATTTTTACTTATAATCAAGCAATGAAAGACTTCTTTAATCGTTACAAATTTGATGGCGATTATATTCTCCGAAAAGTTTTTGCAATGATTTTAAAAGAGAATATAAAAAAATACAAGGATTATCATTTTATTTTAATACCGTTAAGCCCTGAGAGGTATGCAAAAAGAGGTTTTAATCAGGTTGCAGGCCTAATAGAAGCGGCAGGACTTTCCCATCTGGATGTATTAGGGAAAAGAGAAGAAAAAGCAAGTTCTTCTAAAAATCGTTCAGAGCGTTTGGCCACGGAACTTCCGTTTTTTATTAAAGAAGACAGCAGGATTCCAAAGAAGATTCTATTGATTGATGATATTTATACGACAGGTGCGACTGTTAATCGTGTCAAGAGTATGCTAGAGAATGCAGGAGCAGAAGAGGTTAGAACATTTTCCCTCGTAAGATGAGGAAAAAGATTGCAATAATTTTTTGAAAGCGTTATAATAAATATAGAAAAACAAATATGTTTAGAAAGAAGGTACTTATATGATTAAATATAGTATCCGTGGTGAAAACCTAGAAGTAACAGAAGCAATTCGTGATTATGTAGTTTCTAAACTCGAAAAGATCGAAAAATACTTCCAAGCAGATCAAGAACTAGATGCACGTGTAAATTTGAAAGTGTATCGTGAAAAGACTGCTAAGGTAGAAGTAACAATTCCACTTGGATCTATTACTCTTCGTGCAGAAGATGTTTCTCAAGATATGTATGGATCTATTGATTTGGTGACAGATAAGATTGAACGTCAAATCCGTAAAAACAAAACTAAAATTGAACGTAAGAACAGAAATAAAGTTTCTACTAGCCAATTATTTACAGATGCTTTGGTTGAAGAGACAGATGGGGCTCAACCTAAAGTTGTTCGTTCAAAACAAATTGATTTAAAACCAATGGACCTTGAAGAAGCACTTCTTCAGATGGACTTATTGGGACATGATTTCTTCATCTATATCGATGTTGAAGATGAAACAACAAATGTCATTTATCGACGCGAAGATGGAGATATTGGTCTTCTTGAAGTGAAAGAATCATAATACTTAATATGCTTAGATTAAAAAGGTGGTTTACACTAGTGTAAACCACCTTTTGTATTCATGATTACTACATTTGAGCACAAGTGCTATTCCTTCTTTAAAGGTCGCTTTTTCAGTGCAAATATGGTATAATATTGCGCAAGAGGTTTGTAATGAAAAAAAATGAAATGAATCCCTTTTTTATATACTTATTTGTTGGGATTGACTTTATAATCATGACTGTATTGGTTATTTTTCTTCAAAATAACCTAGTCACAATAGCATGCTTATTTTTCTTAATGGTGGCATTTCTTCTGCTATTTTATTTTCAGAAGAAATCTTATCAAAAAACAGAAATTGAACAAATCCAGTACGTAAACCATCAGGCGGAAGATAGTTTAAGTTCACTCTTAGAACAGATGCCGGTTGGAGTTGTCAAACTAAACATGGAAAGTAGTGAGATTGAGTGGTTCAATCCCTATGCAGAGTTAATGCTGACAACGGAGGATGGAGAAATCGACCTTCCTCAAGTTCAAGAAATTATAAAAACATCCATCTCTTCGCCGGGTATTTATGCCAATGTGGGAGAAAAACGTTACGCTGTGCACCTAGATAGAAATTCTGGTGTGCTCTACTTTTTTGATGTTTCTGGAGAGTACGAAGCCACTGTAGAGTTGGTTACGAGTCGCCCTGTTATCGGTGTTATTTCGGTAGATAACTATGATGATTTAGAGAATGAAACATCTGAATCAGACATCAGCCATATTAATAGTTTTGTTGCGAATTATGTCGCAGAGTTTACTGGAAAACATAAGATGTTCTCTCGCAGAGTGACCATGGATCGTTTTTACTTGTTTACCGACTATACGGTATTGGAGCAATTGATGCAGGATAAATTTTCTGTAATTGATACCTTCCGTGAAGAAGCTAAAAAGAGAGAGTTGCCGTTAACTATGAGTATAGGTATATCATACGGTGATGGAGACCATGAGAGCATTGGTAAAGTTGCTTTATCAAATCTCAACCTTGCAGAAGTTCGTGGTGGAGACCAAGTTGTTGTCAAAGAGAATGATGAGACGAAAAATCCAATTTATTTTGGTGGTGGTTCTGCAGCTTCTATTAAGCGAACAAGAACACGTACTAGAGCGATGATGACGGCAATCTCTGAAAAGTTGAGAAGTGTCGACCATGTATTCGTAGTTGGTCATAAAAACTTAGACATGGATGCTTTAGGCTCTGCTGTTGGTATGCAATTGTTCTCTAGTAACGTCTTGGATGAAAGTTATGTGGTTTATGATGCAGAACATATGTCTCCGGACATCCATCGTGCCATTCAATTTTTAGAGAATGAGGGAGTAACAAAACTCATCCCTCTAACTCAAGCTATGGAAATGGTCACTAATCGTTCCTTGTTAGTGATGGTGGACCACTCTAAGACCGCTTTAACCTTGTCAAAAGAGTTTTATGACTTATTCACGCAAACGATTGTTATCGACCACCATAGACGAGATCAGGATTTTCCGGAAAATGCTGTTATCACCTATATCGAGAGTGGAGCAAGTAGCGCGAGCGAGCTTGTAACAGAGTTGATTCAATTCCAAAACTCTAAGAAAGCACGCTTAAGTCGTATTCAAGCTAGTGTTCTCATGGGCGGTATGATGCTGGATACTAAGAATTTCACCTCTCGTGTAACTAGCCGTACCTTTGACGTGGCAAGTTATCTAAGAACACGTGGAAGTGATAGTATTGTTATCCAGGAACTTGCGGCGACTGACTTTGAAGAGTATCGATTGGTTAATGAGCTAATCTTACAAGGACAGGCTGTACAACCTTCAATTCTTGTCGCTCAAGCCAAGGATACTAAGGAGTATGATACGGTAGTGATTAGTAAAGCAGCTGATACTATGTTAGCCATGTCAGGTATTGAGGCTAGCTTTGTCATTGCAAAAAACAGCCAAGGGGATATTTCCATCTCTGCACGAAGTCGAAGTAAGATCAATGTGCAACGGATTATGGAAGAATTGGGAGGTGGAGGCCACTTCAACCTGGCAGCTGCCCGACTGACAGATATGACTCTGCAAGAAGCAGGTGATAAACTAAAAACCGTTATTTCTAATGAAATTAGAGAAAAGGAGACAGAAGAATGAAAGTAATCTTTTTAGCAGATGTAAAAGGCAAAGGAAAAAAAGGCGAAATCAAGGAAGTGCCAACAGGTTATGCGCAAAACTTTTTGATTAAGAAAAACCTTGCTAAAGAAGCGACTTCTCAAGCAATTGGTGAGTTGCGTGGCAAGCAAAAATCGGAAGAAAAAGCACATGCTCAACTTCTTGCAGAAGCACAAGAAATCAAGGCGAAACTTGAAGCAGAAGAAACAATCGTTGAGTTTGTTGAAAAAGTTGGTCCAGATGGAAGAACTTTTGGTTCAATTACTAGCAAGAAAATTGCGGAAGAACTCCAAAAACAATTTGGAATTAAAATTGATAAACGTCATATTCAAGTTCAATCTCCAATTCGAGCAGTTGGCTTGATTGATGTTCCGGTAAAAATTTATCAGGATGTGACTAGCGTCATCAATCTTCATGTAAAAGAAGGCTAATCTAGATTTGAGTAATTATGTTGTAAAAGGAAGGGAAATCTGATGGCAGAAGTAGAGGAACTACGAGTTCAGCCCCAGGATATCTTGGCAGAACAATCTGTATTGGGAGCTATATTTATCGATGAGAGTAAACTCGTGTTTGTTCGAGAATATATAGACTCTCGAGACTTCTTTAAGTATGCTCACCGTTTGATTTTTCAGGCCATGGTTGACTTGTCAGATCGTGGCGAAGCCATTGATGCAACGACTGTTCGCACGATCTTAGATGATCAAGGTGATTTGCAAAATATTGGTGGTTTGTCCTACCTTGTTGAGATTATCAACTCTGTACCAACCTCTGCAAACGCTGAATACTATGCAAAAATTGTAGCAGAGAAAGCCACTCTTCGTCGTCTGATTGCTAAGTTGACGGATTCTGTAAACCAAGCTTATGAAGCCTCTAGCCCTGCAGATGAAATTATTGCTCAAGCAGAAAAAGGCTTGATAGATGTCAGTGAAAATGCAAATCGTAGTGGTTTTAGAAATATTCGAGACATTCTAAATCTTAACTTTGGAAACCTGGAAGTTCGATCGCAACAAACGTCGGATATTACAGGGATTGCAACTGGTTATCAAGATTTGGATCATATGACAACTGGTTTGCACGAGGAGGAATTGATTATTCTTGCTGCTCGACCTGCGGTTGGTAAAACTGCTTTTGCCTTGAATATTGCTCAAAATATTGGAACCAAGCTTGACAAGACCGTTGCAATTTTCTCTCTCGAGATGGGGGCAGAGAGTTTGGTCGACCGTATGTTGGCTGCCGAAGGACTAGTAGAGTCTCATTCTATCCGTACAGGACAACTGACTGAAGAAGAATGGCGCAAATATACGATTGCTCAAGGGAATCTTGCTAAAGCAAGCATCTATATTGACGATACACCTGGAATCCGAATTACAGAGATTCGATCACGCGCCAGAAAATTGGCTCAGGAAACAGGCAATCTTGGATTGATCTTGATTGACTACCTGCAGCTAATTACAGGGACTGGTCGTGAAAATCGTCAACAAGAGGTTTCAGAGATTTCACGTCAGTTGAAAATTCTGGCCAAAGAATTAAAGGTTCCTGTAATTGCGCTAAGTCAGCTGTCACGTAGTGTTGAACAACGTCAAGATAAAAGACCGGTGCTATCAGATATTCGTGAGTCGGGATCTATCGAGCAAGATGCGGATATCGTAGCCTTTCTTTATCGTGACGACTATTATGAGCGTGGTGGCGAAGAAGAGGAAGGTCTTCCGAATAACAAAGTAGAAGTTATTATTGAGAAGAACCGTAGCGGGGCACGTGGAACGGTAGAATTGATTTTCCAAAAAGAGTATAACAAGTTTTCAAGTATTTCGAAGAGAGAGGAACAAAGATGACAGATGCATTTACAGATGTAGCCAAGATGAAAAAAATCAAAGAAGAAATCAAGGCGCATGAAGGACAAGTAGTGGAAATGACCTTAGAAAATGGTCGTAAACGCCAAAAGAATCGCTTAGGAAAACTTATCGAAGTTTATCCATCACTCTTTATCGTTGAATTTGGAAATGTTGAAGGAGATAAACAAGCCAATGTCTATGTTGAATCCTTCACCTATTCTGATATTTTAACAGAAAAGAATTTGATTCACTATTTGGATTAAGGTTGAAAGTGGGAGTTTTCTCACTTTTTTCTTTTTCTTTCGAATGATATAAATGAGGTCAACCTCAAAAATTTATCTATTCGAAGGAGAATGAATGGCATTTAGTAAAAAGAGAACTTTGCTTAAAAGAACGACTGTGGGTACAGCTTCACTATTGTTAGCAGGAGCTTTTCTGTTTGGTGGTGGAACTGTTCATGCCAACCAGGCAAACAATGGATCGTTGGCACGTGGAGATGATTATCCTTATTATTATAAAAATGGAAGTCAAAATATTGATAAATGGCGCCTATACTCCAGACAGTGTACATCTTTTGCTGCTTTTCGATTAAGTAGTGTAAATGGATTCGAACTACCAGCTGCTTATGGGCATGCGAAAGAATGGGGCTATCGAGCTCAAAAAGAAGGATATCGTGTGGATCAGAGACCAGCGATTGGGGCAATTGCTTGGAGCACGAGGGGAACTCATGGTCACGTAGCTTGGGTTTCTAACGTGATTGGAGATATGGTTGAAATCGAGGAGTACAATTACGATTATACAGAAACGTATCATCGTAGGACGGTTAAAGCAAGTACTATGACTGGGTTCATTCATTTTAAAGATGTGGGGAATGCTAGTGTAGGAAATAATCAATCTGTACTAGCTTCTAGTGGAACTCACTACTTTACAGAAAAAGCAGCTATTATGAATCAGCCATCATTGACATCTACTATTATCGATTACTATGAACCTGGAATGAGTGTTCATTATGATCAGACTCTTGAAAAGGATGGCTATAGATGGATTAGTTATATTTCACGAAGTGGGAACAGACGTTATATCCCCTTAATTAAAACGGAAACCTCGAAGAATGGATGGGAAAAACAGGGAACAATCTGGTACTACTATGAACATGGCAAAGTCGCACTTGGATGGAAAAAGATAAACGGAAGTTGGTATTATTTCCAAACAAATGGTGCCATGAGAACAGGATGGTTAAAAGACGGTTCTAAGTGGTACTACTTGAAATCATCTGGGGAAATGCAGACAGGATGGTTGAAGGATAAGGGCATTTGGTATTATCTCGAAAGCTCAGGTGCAATGAAGGCTAGTCAGTGGTTCCAGGTTTCAGGGAAATATTATTACGTGAACGCATCTGGAGAATTGGCAGTAGATACGATTATCGATGGTTTCCAAGTTGATAGCAATGGTGCGCGAGTTGAAAAAACATCCCAATAAGCCTTCTCCTTTAATCTAACTCTTAGCAATGGTATTTTTCCCTGCTTTCCTATATAATGGGTGTATGGACAAGAAAAAATTATTATTGATTGATGGTTCTTCAGTTGCTTTCAGAGCATTTTTTGCACTTTACCAGCAACTGGATCGTTTTAAAAATGACAATGGACTACATACCAATGCAATCTACGGATTTCATCTGATGCTAAATCACCTACTGGAGCGTGTCCAACCGAGTCATATTTTGGTTGCTTTTGATGCGGGGAAAACGACTTTCCGTACAGAGATGTATGCTGATTATAAGGGCGGTCGTGCTAAGACTCCAGATGAGTTTCGTGAGCAATTTCCCTTCATTCGTGAGTTGCTAGATCATCTTGGGATTCGTCACTATGAATTGGCTCAGTATGAGGCAGATGATATCATTGGAACTCTTGGCCGCTTGGCTGAGAAAGAGTCTTTTGATGTGACGATTGTCAGCGGAGACAAGGACTTGATTCAGTTGACGGATGAGCATACCGTGGTTGAGATTTCTAAGAAAGGTGTAGCTGAGTTTGAGGCATTTACACCGGATTATCTCATGGAAAAGATGGGTATCACACCAACTCAATTTATCGATCTTAAGGCTCTCATGGGAGATAAGTCGGATAATATCCCTGGCGTAACTAAGATTGGTGAAAAGACAGGTATTAAGCTTTTGCTAGAATATGGCTCGCTTGAAGGTATTTATGAAAATATTGATGAGATGAAGGCATCGAAGATGAAGGAAAATCTCATCAATGATAAGGAGCAAGCCTTTCTGTCTAAAATACTAGCGACCATCGACACGAAAGCGCCAATCGAGATAGGTCTGGATGATTTGGTTTATAGTGGGCCAAATGTGGAAAGCTTAGGTAAATTCTACGATGAGATGGGTTTTAAACAGCTCAAGCAAGCCTTGAATGCTTCTCAGACTAACCAAGCTGAGACTTTGAATTTCACTATGGTGGATAAAGTAAGTCAAGATATGCTGAGTGAAGACTCCATCTTCCACTTTGAACTTTTTGGAGAAAACTATCATATAGATGATTTAGTTGGCTTTGCCTGGTCTTGTGGAGACAAACTTTACGCTACAGATAAGCTAGAACTTCTGCAGGATCCGATTCTTAAGGATTTTCTAGAAAAAACACCTCTGAAAGTGTATGACTTTAAGAAAGCTAAAGTTCTCTTAAATCGCTTTGGTTTGGACTTGCAGGCTCCTGCTTTTGACAGTCGCTTGGCTAAGTATCTTCTCTCAACAGTAGAGAATAATGAAATTTCAACCATTGCTAGTCTATACGGTAAGACATATTTACCTGATGATGAGACCTTCTACGGCAAGGGTGTCAAGAAAGCTATCCCTGAGCGAGAGAAATTCTTGGAACACTTAGCTCGTAAGGTTGCTGTTTTAGTTGAAACTGAACCTGTTTTACTTGACAAGTTAAATGAGAATGGGCAACTAGACCTTCTCTATGAAATGGAGCAACCTTTGGCCCTTGTTCTAGCTAAGATGGAAATCGCTGGGATCAAGGTCAAAAAAGAAACCTTGCTTGAGATGCAAGCTGAAAATGAGCTCGTCATCGAAAAGCTGACGCAAGAGATTTATGAACTAGCTGGTGAGGAATTTAATATCAACTCGCCTAAACAGCTTGGCGAATTGCTTTTTGAAAAGCTAGGTCTCCCACTCGAATACACCAAGAAAACTAAGACCGGTTACTCGACAGCAGTAGATGTCTTGGAACGTCTAGCTCCTATTGCCCCAATCGTTAAGAAAATTCTCGATTACCGTCAGATTGCTAAGATTCAATCCACTTATGTAATCGGTCTACAGGACTGGATTTTAGCGGATGGCAAGATTCACACGCGCTATGTACAGGATTTGACTCAGACCGGTCGTCTGTCTAGTGTGGATCCAAACTTGCAAAATATCCCTGTTCGATTGGAACAAGGTCGTCTTATTCGTAAGGCTTTTGTGCCAGAGTGGGAGGATAGTGTCCTTCTCAGCTCGGACTACTCACAGATTGAATTGCGCGTTTTGGCGCATATCTCTAAGGATGAACACTTAATTAAGGCCTTCCAAGAAGGAGCGGATATTCATACCTCGACAGCCATGCGGGTCTTTGGGATTGAACGTCCTGAGGATGTGACTCCGAATGATCGTCGTAATGCCAAGGCTGTTAACTTTGGAGTGGTCTACGGAATTTCAGATTTTGGTTTATCGAATAATCTGGGCATCAGCCGTAAAGAGGCTAAGGCTTACATTGATACCTACTTTGAACGCTTCCCAGGTATCAAAAACTACATGGATGAAGTGGTACGTGAGGCACGTGATAAGGGTTATGTAGAGACCCTCTTCAAACGTCGCCGTGAGTTACCAGATATCAATTCGCGTAACTTTAACATTCGTGGTTTTGCGGAACGTACAGCTATCAACTCACCTATCCAAGGTTCGGCTGCAGATATTCTCAAAATCGCTATGATTCAGTTAGATAAAGCCTTGGTAGCAGGTGGTTATCAGACTAAGATGCTGTTACAAGTACACGATGAAATTGTACTTGAGGTGCCTAAGTCAGAATTAGCTGCTATTAAAAAACTTGTCAAACAAACCATGGAAGAAGCCATTCAACTCAGTGTGCCACTGATTGCTGACGAAAATGAAGGTGTAACTTGGTACGAAGCTAAGTAGAAAATAGATTATCAAACAAAAAGAAATCCCCTTGAACAATATGGTTCAAAGGGGATTTTTCTTTCAGGAAAAGACAAAAGCGAAACTATCTAGCTAATAGTAGAATTTATTTGCTTTGTTTCTGTTGCTCTTTTTTGGCAAGGATTGGTAGAATAACACCCAAACCAATCAGAATAATTGGGGTCAAGATATTTGTAAGAAGAGAGAATTGCCAAGCAGTTGGATTCTCAGCATAGTTAATTTTTGGAACCATACCAAGGATACAAGCAAAGGCAGTAAAGAGGAAGCACCAAGTACCGATAATAAAGCCAAGCTTAGGATTGTTCACAAACTTGTATTCGGCATTTTTGTATGTTTTCCAAGCGCGATTAAGCATCATGTAGGCAAGGAATACCCAGAGATAACGCATCGGCATCACGATAGAATTAAGGTTGGTCATCCATTTTACAAGTCCGTCAATTTCCTGGATACCAAAAATTGGAAGGATGATGATGAGACTGACGAGGACGCCCGTAAGGAGATAACCATTAATGAGTACGCCTTTTTTAGTACGTTTGCGAAGCCAACTTGGGATAAAGTTTTCATCTGCGTTATTGAGAAGGATTTGTAATGGTGCGTCAATGGAGAAGGCAAGTGCTGCGATTTGTCCGACCATGTTTGTGAGAGCATAGATCACAACAAATAGGTTTCCAACGCCCCAATAATTTCCTAACATTTGGAAGGCTTGATAAGCACCATTACGCATGAGGTCTTCAGGGATATTATTGCCATCAAATAGCATTCCCATGGCAACAGAACCGAGGATAGCAGAGAGACCGACCATGATGGCCATGACAATCATACCTTTTGGAAATTCTTTTGCAGGGTTGCGAGTTTGATTGACATATGGGGAAATTTTTTCACAACCACCAACTGCAAAGACTAGTAGTGAGATCGTTGTAAAATAAGAAAAATCAAAATTTGGAATGTAGGTACTCAGTTGATCCATGTGTGGTGTCGCAAACTGGATGTCTGGTTTGATGAAAGGTAACCCGACAGCCAAAAGCACAAAGAGTAGAGACATAATCAACATAGCACTTCCTGCCAAGCTACCGATGACTTTTAGAGTTGCTAATCCTTTTGTAGAAAGGTAAAGGAAAAGTCCAAAAATTAGTAAGCAGAGAATAACAATCCAGTGGAAGTCAATTTGTTTTAGAAATTGACCGTTGCCTTGTAAGGCCCATCCAAGCGGAATCAGGATTCCTTGAGGTTTTTGTGCGAGGTAAGGGATATGCACAACCCAGTAGGTCCAAGCGGCAAAGTAGGCGAGACGTTTGGTTGATGTTTTTTCAACCCAGTCACTAACACCGCTTCCACTTTCCTTAAAGGTAGAACCTAGTTGTCCGACAATGAGGGAATATGGGATAAAGTAGAGTGCGAGGATTAAAACCCAAGATACGACGACTGAAATTCCCTGTTGAGAATAGTTATTGACGACGTTTCCCAGCCCCCAAACCATGTTGAAGGCAATCAGAGATACCATCAGCCAATTAAGTTGGGGTTGATCTTTTTTCATAACAAAATTTAAAATTTACTATAAAAATTGTAAAAAACAGCTAACAGATAGGCACTAGGATTGCTTAGTTGAGGAAAAGTTATCCACAATCTGTGGATAACTCAAGGTATCAACAACAACTGTCTCTTTATAATTTTAATAGGAAAAAGAGAGACGAAATTTATAGAATAGGAAACAAATCAATCTTCTATAAACCTTGTTAGGACAAGGTTTATAGACTTTATTCTCTTGCACATCCTATGAACTTGGATTGGAAAGATATTTTGGAAAATCTTGAAAATATTTTCCGAAGAAAGTTTGAAGGTTATTCACAGTTTGTGGATAACTTTATATGGATAAGAAAACCCCTTTGCGTCTGACAAAGGGGTTAGGTTATTAATGCTTTGGCAACCAGCTGAGGGCAAAGTCAAGAGTCTTGGCATTGAGCAGTTCCTGATGGCTGATGCTTTGTTTTTCTTTCCCATCCAGTCGGCAGTCTTTTACAAAATAGAAGTGTTCATGATTTTGCTGAGTACGAATATCCAACCACTGCTCTTTTTCTGCAAGATAGACACGAAGGTGGTCAAAGAGTGGAATTCCAAGGTCATAGTTTGCTTTTCCTGGACAGGTTGGGTAAAGCCCAAGAGCAGACCAGACATACCAAGCTGATAGACTACCGTTATCCTCGTCTCCTGGATAAGCATCCCAGCCAGATCGAAAGGCTTTTTGACGAAGGGTCTTGATTAAGAGACTGGTATATTGAGAATAATTACTGTAGCGGAAAAGGTAAGGGATGTGGAAACTTGGTTGGTTTGAAATGGTTAGTTGACCAAATGGCGCTGTTGCCATTTCGCTCATTTCATGGATTTCATAACCATAGCCGGTCGTTTCAAAGAGAGGGAGACTTTGACAAGTTTTCAAAAGATAGTTGCTAAAGGCTTCTTTTCCTCCCATTAGTTGGCTAAGTCCAGAAATATCATGTAAGACACCGAGACTGGCTTGAACGGCTGAACACTCAGCGTAGTCACGACCCCAACTATAAGGAGAAAAGTCAGGACGGAAGTTGCCATCTACATCACGCGCCCTCATGTAGCCTGTTTCAGGGTCAAATAGATTTTGATAATTCTTAGAATATTGGGAATAAGTTTGTGCTAGTTCTTCTTGACCCAATTTTGCTGCGCAGGTAGAGATGCAAAAATCACTATAAGCATAGTCCAGTGTATGACTGACACTTTCATGATAATCTGTGGATAGGTAGCCAAGTTCTTGGTATTGAGCAAGACCGTGTCGCCCGTTGACAGCTTTTGGATCTGCCTTGGTCGCAGTTTCAATCATGGCTTTGAGAAATTCTTCTTCAAGTTCAGGTGCCATGCCTTTACAAGCACTATCTGCAATAAGACCATCAATCAAAGTACCAGGCATCATTCCTCGTTCGTCAGGAGCAAGCCACTTAGGGAGATAGCCAGTGTCGCGGTAGCTATTAAGGAAGCCCTCAAGAAATTGGTGATAGTATTCCGGAATAATCAAGGCAAAGAGTGGGAATGAAGTGCGGAAGGTATCCCAAAAACCATTGTTGGTGAAGAGTAGACCAGGCTTGATCGTTCCTGAAGCAAGGTCCATATGAATATTCTCGTCCTGCTCATTCACCTCATAGAATGTTTGCGGGAAAAGAAAGAGTCTGTAAAGACAGTGGTCAAAAAATGTTCTGTCTACTGAGCCGGTTTCCACGACATCAAAACGACCTAGAAGGTCTTCCCAGCTATCTTTAGCATCTGTTTTTGTTTCTTCAAAATCTTGTTTAGGAAGATTAAAGAGGGCTTGCTCTTTGGAAATAAAGGAAGTTGCCAGTTGAACTTGAGCTTCTGCTCCAGCCAAGTCAATACGCCAGTCTTCCCCCTCTTGATTGATAGATTCAATATCCGTAGAGAATGCGAGGACAGTGAACATGACTAGGGGACTTTTGTTTGTTTCTGTTAATCCACTTTGTCGAAAGTCGATAGTACGATTATCCACTTGCTCTAATGTTAAATCATCAGCTGCATGAACATAGAGTGAGAGGTTCTTGCCTTGTGTTTGTCTTAGTTGAATAGAAGCTCCATAGCAAGTCGGTGTGAGTTGAGTTTCAATCTGGTAACGTTCAGAAAAAATTCTGAGATAATGGGGATTGAAAATGGCACGCTCCAAGTTATAGGAAGACTGACGATAGAAGAGCGTGTCACCGCTGATTTTTCCTGTAACAGGAGTCAGTAGTAACCAAGAATAATCACCAATCCAAGGGCTAGGCTGATGGGTTAATCGAATACCCTGAAATATGGGAAGATGGGGATCAAAAAACCAAGATCCTTCCTGATCACTAGTTTGTGGAACAAAGTAATTCATCCCAAAAGGCACTCCAGTGTAGGGTAGGGTGTTGCCTCGTGAAAATGCATGTTTACTAGCTGTTCCAAAACGCGTATCAATGGTTTCAAGTATAGGTTTCATAGAATATCCTTTAGTCGTTTTCTACATTATATCAGAAAATTTAGCCTTTAGAAAAGGAGTTTTAAATATAACAATTTTGTAGAAAAATGACTATCATTTGTGTATATATTTTCTGGGCTAAAAGCTATATACTGAAAATGAAAATCTGTTTGAAAGAGGCAAAATAGTTTATGGTTTATTCTAAAGAAATCGTCAGAGAATGGTTGGACCAAGTAGCGGAGCGTGCCAAGGATCATCCTGAATGGGTGGATGTCTTTGAACGTTGCTACACAGATACTTTAGACAATACAGTTGAAATCTTAGAAGATGGCTCAACTTTTGTACTAACCGGGGATATTCCAGCTATGTGGCTCCGTGATTCAACTGCTCAGCTTAGACCATACCTTCATGTGGCAAAAAGAGACCCTCGTTTGCGCCAGACCATTGCTGGCTTGGTTAAACGCCAGATGACTTTGATTCTCAAGGATCCCTATGCCAACTCTTTCAATATTGAGGAGAACTGGAAGGGTCATCACGAGACAGACCATACAGATCTCAATGGCTGGATTTGGGAACGTAAGTATGAAGTGGATTCGCTTTGCTATCCCTTGCAATTGGCTTATCTCCTTTGGAAGGAAACTGGTGAGACTAGCCAGTTTGATGAGACTTTTGTTACAGCGGCCAAGGAAATCCTTCATCTTTGGACGGTGGAGCAAGATCACAATAATTCACCATACCGTTTCGTTCGTGACACTGATCGCAAGGAGGATACCTTGGTAAATGATGGATTTGGTCCTGACTTTGCTGTGACAGGAATGACCTGGTCAGCCTTCCGTCCAAGTGATGACTGCTGTCAGTATAGCTATCTGATTCCATCCAATATGTTTGCAGTGGTTGTCTTGGGTTATGTCCAAGAAATCTTTGCAGAATTGACTCTAGCCGATAGTGAGAGTATCATTGCAGATGCCAAACGCCTCCAAACTGAGATTCAAGAAGGAATCGAAAATTACGCCTACACTACAAATAGTAAGGGTGAAAAGATTTATGCCTTTGAGGTAGACGGTCTAGGAAATGCTAGCATCATGGACGATCCTAACGTGCCAAGTTTGTTGGCTGCTCCATATCTTGGTTACTGTGATGTCAATGACGAAGTGTATCAAGCCACTCGTCGCACCATTCTCAGTCCTGAAAATCCCTACTTCTACCAAGGAGAATACGCTAGTGGTCTCGGAAGTTCTCATACCTTCTACCGCTATATCTGGCCGATTGCCCTTTCTATCCAAGGATTGACAACGATGGATAAGGCGGAGAAAAAACATTTGCTAGATCAACTCGTTGCCTGCGATGGTGGAACAGGTGTCATGCACGAAAGCTTCCACGTAGACGATCCGACTCTCTACTCTCGTGAATGGTTCTCATGGGCCAACATGATGTTCTGTGAATTAGTCTTGGATTACTTGGATATCCGCTAATACTCTTCGAAAATCAAATTCAAACCACGTCAGCTTCGCCTTGCCGTATATATGTTACTGACTTCGTCAGTTCTATCTACAACCTCAAAGCAGTGCTTTGAGCAACCTGCGGCTAGCTTCCTAGTTTGCTCTTTGATTTTCATTGAGTATAAGGAGCACGCTTTAGCTTCACAGATTCTTGTAAAGAATCACAAATATATTTTTAAATTTAAGTTAGAATGAGGTTTTACTCATGGAAAATGTTGTTGTACATATCATCTCTCACAGCCACTGGGATCGTGAGTGGTATCTACCTTTTGAAAGTCACCGGATGCAATTGGTGGAACTTTTTGACAATCTGTTTGATCTTTTTGAAAATGATCCTGAGTTCAAGAGTTTCCACTTGGATGGACAAACCATCGTCCTCGATGACTATTTAGAAATTCGTCCTGAAAACCGTGACAAGGTGCAGCGTTATATCGACGAAGGCAAGCTCAAGATTGGTCCTTTTTACATCTTGCAGGATGACTACCTGATTTCAAGTGAAGCCAATGTCCGCAATACCTTGATTGGTCAATCTGAATGCGCTAAATGGGGCAAATCAACTCAAATTGGTTACTTCCCAGATACCTTTGGAAATATGGGGCAAGCACCTCAAATCCTTCAAAAATCAGGCATTCACGTAGCAGCCTTTGGTCGTGGTGTGAAGCCAATCGGATTTGACAACCAAGTCCTCGAAGATGAGCAGTTTACCTCTCAATTTTCTGAGATGTACTGGCAGGGTGCGGATGGTAGCCGTGTACTCGGCATTCTATTTGCTAACTGGTACAGTAACGGGAACGAAATTCCGGTAGATAAAGACGAAGCTTTAGCTTTCTGGAAACAAAAATTGTCAGATGTTCGTGACTATGCATCGACTAATCAATGGTTGATGATGAACGGATGTGATCACCAACCAGTTCAACGAAATTTGAGTGAAGCCATTCGTGTGGCAAACGAACTTTTCCCTGACGTGACCTTTGTTCACAGCTCCTTTGATGAATACGTTCAAGCAGTCGAAAGTGCACTTCCTGAACACCTATCAACTGTTACAGGTGAGTTGACTAGCCAGGAAACGGATGGTTGGTACACCCTTGCCAATACCTCATCTTCACGTGTTTATCTCAAACAAGCCTTCCAGGAAAACAGCAACTTGCTAGAGCAAGTCGTGGAACCATTAACTATTCTTACAGGAGGGCATAATCATAAAGATCAGTTAACCTATGCTTGGAAAACGCTCTTGCAGAATGCCCCACACGATAGCATCTGCGGATGTAGTATTGACGAAGTTCACCGTGAAATGGAAACTCGCTTTGCCAAGGTCAACCAAGTTGGGAACTTCGTCAAAACAAACCTTCTCAATGAATGGAAACACAAAATAGCAACTCAAGAAGCACAAAGCGACCACCTCTTTACAGTCATCAATACTGGATTACATGACAAGGTTGATACTGCCAGTGTTGTGGTAGATGTAGCCACTTGTGATTTCAAGGAATTGCACCCGACAGAAGGTTACAAGAAGATGGCAGCTGTGACCTTGCCAGATTACCATGTTGAAGATTTGGATGGCCATGTCCTTGAAGCCAAGATTGAAGACTTGGGAGCAAGTTTTGGTTATACCTTGCCTAAGGATAAATTCCGTCAGCCTTATATCGCTCGTCAAGTGCGCGTGACAATTCCAATTCGCCTTGCTCCGCTTTCTTGGGCAAGCTTCCAATTGGTCGAAGGTCAAGTAGATCACCGTGATGGTATTTACCAAAATGGAGTCATTGATACACCATTCGTGACAGTGAGTGTAGATGAAGGAATTACAGTCTACGACAAGACTACTAACGAAGCCTACGAAGATTTCATCCAATTCGAGGACCGTGGTGATATCGGGAATGAGTACATTTATTTCCAACCAAAAGGAACTGAACCAATTTATGCTCAACTGAAAGGTTATGAAGTCTTAGAAAACAATGCTCGCTATGCAAAAATCTTGCTCAAACATGACTTGACTATTCCAGTTAGCGCAGATGAAAAATTGGATGCTGAACAAAGAGGTATCATCGAGTTCATGAAACGAGATGCAGGTCGTTCAGAAGAGTTGACAACCATTCCTCTTGAAACAGAAATGACAGTCTTTGTGGATAATCCACAGATTCGCTTCAAGACTCGCTTTACCAATACAGCCAAAGACCACCGCATTCGTCTCTTGGTCAAAACTCATAACACACGCCCAAGTAATGATTCTGAAAGCATCTATGAAGTTGTGACAAGACCAAATAAGCCGGCAGCTTCTTGGGAAAATCCTGAAAATCCACAACACCAACAAGCCTTTGTCAGTTTGTATGATGATGTAAAAGGAGTGACCGTATCCAATAAAGGATTGCACGAATACGAAATCCTTGGAGACGACACCATGGCTGTAACTCTTCTCCGTGCTTCAGGTGAGCTAGGTGACTGGGGCTACTTCCCAACACCAGAAGCCCAGTGTTTGCGCGATATCGAAGTTGAGTTTGCAGTAGAATGCCATCAAGCAGGCGAACGTTTCTCAGCCTTTCGTCGTGCAAAAGCCTTCCAGGTGCCATTTACAGCTCTTCAAGTTGCAAAACAAGAGGGTAGCGTTGCAGCAACAGGTAGTCTCTTTAACCATGCGGTACTGAACTTGCCACAAGTCTGCCCAACAGCCTTTAAAGTTGCTGAAAATGAAGAAGGATACGTCCTTCGTTACTACAATATGAGTCAAGAAAATGTTCGCGTGTCTGACAAACAACAAACCATTCTTGACTTGTTGGAACGCCCATATCCAGTTCACTCAGGATTATTGGCACCGCAAGAAATTCGTACAGAATTGATTAAAAAAGAAGAAATTTAATTTCAAAAAGAAAACATAAACAGAAAGGAGGAGCGAAAAAGTAAGAACCAACTGCTGATTCGCTCCTTTTTGCAGGTGAAAGCAATGACCATTGCAACGATTGATATCGGAGGGACTGGCATTAAGTTTGCTAGTCTAACTCCTGATGGAAAGATTTTAGATAAAACCAGCACCCCAACTCCAGAAACTTTAGAAGATTTGCTAGCTTGGTTGGACCAACGCTTGTCAGAACAGGACTATCGTGGGATTGCCATGAGTGTGCCAGGAGCGGTCAATCAAGAAACAGGAGTGATTGAGGGGATTAGTGCCATTCCTTATATCCATGGTTTTTCATGGTATGAGACCCTTGCTCATCACCAACTCCCTGTCCATCTAGAAAATGATGCCAACTGTGTTGGACTTAGTGAACTGCTAGCTCATCCTGAGATTGAAAATGCAGCCTGTGTTGTCATTGGCACAGGGATTGGCGGTGCTATGATTATCAATGGCAAAATTCACCGTGGTCGCCATGGCTTGGGTGGAGAGTTTGGTTACATGACAACTATCGAACCAGCAGAAAAACTCAATAACTGGTCACAACTAGCTTCTACAGGAAACATGGTTCGTTATGTGATTGAAAAATCAGGTCAGTCTGACTGGGATGGCCGTAAGATTTATCAAGAGGCGGCAGCCGGCAATGCCCTTTGCCAAGAAGCTATTGAACGCATGAATCGTAACCTAGCTCAAGGCCTGCTCAATATCCAATACCTGATTGATCCAGATGTGATTAGCCTAGGTGGCTCTATCAGTCAGAACCCAGATTTTATCAAAGGGGTGCAAAAAGCAGTAGACGCCTTTGTGGAAAGATATGAAGAATATACTATCGCTCCAGTCATTCAAGCTTGCACCTATCATGCAGATGCCAATCTCTACGGTGCCCTTGTCAACTGGTTACAGGAGGAAAACCAATGGTAAGTTTTACAGGACTTAGTCCCAAACAAGCCCAATCTATCGAAGTATTAAAAAATCACATTTCTCTACCAGATGTAGAGGTGGCAGTCTCTCAGTCTGACCAAGCTTCTATCTCTATCAAGGGTGAGAATGGGCAGTATCAACTGACCTACAGCAAACCTCATCAACTCTACCGTGCTTTATCTGTGCTAGTAACAGCTTTAGAAGAAGGTGATAAGGTAGAGATTGAAGAACAAGCGGCTTATGAAGATTTAGCCTACATGGCTGACTGTTCGCGCAATGCCGTGCTTAATGTCGCATCTGCCAAGCAGATGATTGAAGTCTTAGCTCTGATGGGTTATTCAACCTTTGAGCTCTACATGGAAGACACTTATCAAATTGAAGGACAACCTTACTTTGGTTATTTCCGTGGGGCTTATTCAGCTGAGGAATTACAGGAAATCGAAGCATACGCCCAACAGTTTGACATGACCTTTGTCCCATGTATCCAGACCTTAGCCCACTTGTCAGCCTTTGTCAAATGGGGTGTCAAAGAAGTGCAAGAACTTCGCGATGTAGAAGACATTCTTCTCATTGGTGAAGAAAAAGTCTACGACCTGATTGACGGTATGTTTGCGACGTTATCTAAACTACAAACTCGCAAGGTCAATATCGGGATGGATGAAGCTCACTTGGTCGGTTTGGGACGTTACCTTATCCTGAACGGTGTGGTTGATCGTAGTCTCCTCATGTGCCAACACTTGGAGCGCGTGCTGGATATTGCAGACAAATATGGTTTCCACTGCCAGATGTGGAGCGATATGTTCTTCAAGCTTATGTCAGCAGATGGCCAGTACGACCGTGATGTGGAGATTCCAGAGGAGACTCGTGTTTACCTTGACCGTCTCAAAGACCGTGTCACCTTGGTTTACTGGGATTATTACCAAGATAGCGAAGAAAAGTACAACCGCAACTTCAGTAACCACCATAAGATTAGCCAGGATATCGCCTTCGCTGGTGGTGCTTGGAAGTGGATTGGTTTTACGCCCCACAACCATTTCAGCCGTCTCATTGCAGTAGAAGCCAATAAAGCTTGCCGTGCCAATCAGATTAAGGAAGTTATTGTGACTGGCTGGGGGGACAATGGTGGTGAAACAGCCCAGTTCTCTATTCTGCCAAGCTTACAAATCTGGGCAGAACTCTGCTACCGCAATGATTTAGAGCGTCTATCTGCTCATTTCAAGACCAATACAGGCCTATCGGTTGAGGACTTTATGCAACTTGATCTTGCCAACCTCTTACCAGACCTACCAGACAATCTCAGTGGAATTAACCCTAACCGCTATGTCTTTTATCAGGATATTCTCTGCCCAATTCTCGACAAGCACATGACTCCTGAACAGGACAAACCGCACTTTGCTCAGGCAGCTGAGATTCTTACTGACATTAAAGAAAAAGCGGGTGTCTACGCCTATCTCTTTGAAACTCAGGCCCAGTTGAACCAGATTTTAAGCAGTAAAGTGGATGTGGGCCGACGCCTCCGTCAAGCCTATCAAGCAGGTGATAAAGAGAGCTTGCAACAAATCGCTAGAGGAGAATTGCCAAAACTCAGAAGCCAGATTGAAATCTTCCATGCTCTCTTTAGTCAACAATGGTTGAAAGAAAACAAGGTCTTTGGCTTGGATACAGTGGACATCCGTATGGGTGGCCTATTGCAACGAATCAAGCGAGCAGAAAGTCGCATTGAAAACTACCTAGCAGGCGAAATCTCTCGTATCGACGAACTAGAAGTAGACATCCTGCCATTTAATGATTTCTACGGGGATAAGGACTTCGCAGCAACGACAGCCAACCAGTGGCATACTATTGCGACAGCTTCGACCATTTATACAACCTAGGAAAACTCTATTCAGGAAGAAAGTTTCTCGTGAAACATCCTTCTTATATAAAAAAGCTCTCCACATAAAATAATTTGTGGAGTTTTTTCTATAATTTGTAGTTTAAACTGTCCTAAAAATAAGAGTATACTATTTTTGTAAACGTTATCAAGTCTAAAAAATGTGAGATTATGAAGTTTTAGAAAATAAAAAGGGAGGAAATTATGAACAAGTTTTCAAAAACTTTAAGAGATAATTGGATTTTTCTCTTAATGGTTCTACCAGGAACAATTTGGTTGATTTTATTCTTCTACATTCCAGTTTTTGGGAATGTGGTTGCCTTCAAAGACTACCATATGACTGGTGAAGGATTCGTCCACAGTATTATAAATAGTAAATGGGTTGGACTAGATAACTTTAAATTCTTGTTTAGTTCAAAAGATGCCTTTGTCATCACTCGAAACACTGTACTTTACAACCTTGGATTTATCTTTATCGGTTTGGTTGTGTCAGTTGGTATCGCCATTATCCTTAGTGAACTTCGCTCTAAGCAAATGGTTAAAATCTACCAAACATCTATGTTGTTCCCTTACTTCCTATCTTGGGTTATCATCAGTTTCTTTACAGATGCTTTCCTAAACATCGATAAAGGGCTTATCAACCACACCTTAGAAGCTCTTGGAATGAAGGGTATTAACTTCTACGCTGATGTAAGCATCTGGCCTTACCTTCTCCTTTTCCTAGGTATCTGGAAAGGCTTTGGATATAGTAGTGTGATGTACTACGCAACTATCATGGGTATTGACCCAACTTACTACGAAGCAGCGACAGTGGACGGTGCTAGCAAATGGCAACGTATCCGTAACGTAACCATCCCTCAGTTGACTCCGCTTGTGACAGTATTGACCATCCTTGCAGTCGGAAATATCTTCCGTGCAGACTTCGGTCTTTTCTACCAAATCCCTCACAACGCTGGTCAGCTCTATAGCGTAACAAACGTATTGGACGTTTATGTCTTTAACGGATTGACCCAAACAGCAGATATCGGTATGGCATCAGCAGCCGGTCTCTATCAGTCAGTCGTCGGTTTGATTCTCGTTATCCTATCAAACTTACTTGCAAGACGTGTTGATCCTAACTCAGCACTATTCTAGAAAGGAGGAGCATATGGCAAAAAAAATTCAAAAAGAAAAAATTGATAATGTTGGCATACACTCCTTCAGCAAAAAGGCAGATATCTTCTTTAGTATCATATCTGGTTTGCTGGCCTTCTCTTGTATCTTGCCTTTCATCTTCGTAATCATTATCTCAATTACAGATGAAAAAAGTATTGTTCAATATGGATATAGCTTCTTCCCATCGAAGTTTGGTGTAGATGGATTCCAGTTCTTGGCTCAATTTAAAGACAAAATTTTACAAGCACTCTTTATCTCAACTTTTGTGACAGTTGTCGGTACCTTGACAAACGTATTCATCACAACAACCTACGCTTATGCCATCTCACGTTCAACATTTAAGTATCGCAAATTCTTTACAATCTTCGCTCTTCTTAGTATGTTGTTCAATGCTGGTTTGGTACCAGGCTATATCGTGGTAACTCAGTTACTTCACTTGGGGGATACTATTTGGGCTTTGATTGTTCCGATGCTTCTATCACCATTCAACATCATGTTGATGCGGTCTTTCTTCAAGAAAACCATTCCAGAAGCCATCCTCGAATCGGCTCGTATTGATGGTGCTAGTGAGGCGCGGATCTTCTTCCAAATCTGTTTACCACTCTCTCTTCCAGGGATTGCGACTATCACACTGTTGACAGCACTTGGATTCTGGAATGACTGGTTCAATGCCCTACTTTACATCAAGAGTGACAACTTGTATCCATTGCAATATTTGCTCATGCAAATTCAAAACAACATGGATTACATTGCTAAGTCAGTTGGGATGTCAGGACAACTTGCAGTTGCCCTACCAAAAGAAACAGGTCGTATGGCCATGGTCGTAGTTGCGACTGTTCCAATTGCGATTCTCTATCCTTTCTTCCAACGCTACTTTGTAAAAGGTTTAACTATCGGTGGTGTTAAAGAATAAGAGACGCTGAGAAACAAGTTTTCTCTACCCTATCTAACTTTTCTTTGTTGAAAAGTAGATCACTAAAATTGTTTTAAATTTAAAAATAAAAAAAGGAGTTTTTATCATGAAAAACTGGAAAAAATATGCTTTTGCATCAGCTAGCCTTGTAGCTTTGGCTGCTAGCCTTGCAGCTTGTGGTAACCTTAAAGGAAATAACCAAAAAGCTGCTGAATCATCATCATCAGGTGATGCAACTGTTATCAAAATGTACCAAATCGGTGACAAACCAGATAACTTGGATGAATTGCTAGAAAATGCAAACAAAATCATCGGAGAAAAAGTTGGTGCTAAATTGGATATCCAATACCTTGGTTGGGGTGATTACAGCAAGAAAATGTCAGTTATCACTTCATCAGGTGAAAACTATGATATCGCCTTTGCAGATAACTATGTCGTAAACGCTCAAAAAGGTGCTTATGCTGACTTGACAGAATTGTACAAGAAAGAAGGAGCTGACCTTTACAAAGCGCTTGACCCAGCTTACATCAAAGGTAACACTGTAAACGGTAAAATCTATGCAGTTCCAGTTGCAGCCAACGTTGCATCTTCACAAAACTTTGCTTTCAACGGCCCACTTCTTGAAAAATATGGTATCGATATCTCAGGTGTAACTTCATACGAAACACTTGAACCAGTATTGAAACAAATCAAAGAAAAAGCTCCAGATGTAATGCCATTCGCTGTTGGTAAAAACTTTATCCCATCAGAAAACTTTGACTACCCAGTTGCAAATGGTCTTCCATTCGTCATTGACCTTGAAGGCGACACTACTAAGATCGTAAACCGTTACGAAGTTCCTCGTTTCGTAGAACACTTGAAGACTATGCACAAATACTATGAAGCAGGATACATTCCAAAAGACGTAGCAACTAGTGATACTTCATATGACCTTACTCAAGATACTTGGCTTGTTCGCGAAGAAACAGTAGGACCAGCTGACTACGGTAGCAGCTTGCTTTCTCGTGTTGCTAACAGAGACATCCAAATCAAACCATTCACTAACTTCATCAAGAAAAACCAAACAACTCAAGTTGCTAACTTTGTAATCTCAAACAACTCTAAGAACAAAGAAAAAGCAATGGAAGTGTTGAACCTCTTGAATACTAACCCAGAACTCTTGAACGGTCTTGTTTACGGTCCAGAAGGCAAGAACTGGGAAAAAGTTGAAGGTAAAGAAAACCGTGTTAAAGTCCTTGATGGATACAAAGGAAACACTCACATGTCAGGATGGAACACTGGTAACAACTGGATCCTTTACATCAACGAAAACGTAACAGATGAACAAATTGCACAATCTAAGAAAGACTTGGAAACTGCAAAAGAATCTCCAGCGCTTGGATTCATCTTCAACACTGACAACGTGAAATCTGAAATCTCAGCTATCACTAACACTATGCAACAATTCGATACAGCTATCAACACTGGTACTGTAGACCCAGAAAAAGCTATTCCAGAATTGATGGAAAAACTTAAATCTGAAGGTGCTTACCAAAAAGTATTGGATGAAATGCAAAAACAATACGACGAATTCTTGAAAAGCAAAAAATCATAAGAATAATTGATTTCGTGTATTCATTCCTAAAAGATGCGATCACTGCCTTGTCTGGAGTTTTCCAGACGGGGTGGTGATTTTTTTTAGAATAAATACATATAATTATCTGTATTTTGAACCCAGGCATTTGCCTTACAAGCATCGTTGGTAATAAGTATATGAAAAAATACCATCTTATTTTCAAAACTAGTGCAATCTTATCCTACTTATTTTTCGTATATGGACTTTCTCAGCTAACACTTATAATCCAAAACTACTGGCAATTTTCTTCTCAAATTGGCAATTTTTTCTGGATTCGAAATCTTGTCAGTCTAGTCTTCATCGGACTGATGGTATGGATATTAGTCAAGACAGGTCATGGATATCTTTTTGTTATTCCAAAGAAAAAATGGCTTTGGTATACAGTTTTGACGATTCTCGTAGCTGTGCTTCATATAACGTTTAATTTCCAAACGGCTAGACATGTTCAGTCTACCTATGAAGGTTGGGCCGTGTTGATCGGTTATAGTGAGACAAATTTTGCCGAGTTGGGACTCTACTTGACCTTATTTTTCCTAGGGCCTCTGATGGAAGAGTTGATTTATAGAGGATTGCTCCAACATGCCTTCTTTAAAGATTCGAAATTTGGGCTTGACCTGATTCTTCCTTCGGTTTTATTTGCTCTTCCTCACTTTACAAGTTTTCCCAGTGTACTAGATATTCTTGTTTTTGCGACATTTGGAATCTTTTATGCGGGTCTAACTCGCTATACCAAGAGTATCTATCCTGGTTATATCGTTCATGTTATCAATAATATTGTCGCAACCTTACCATTTTTGTTAACATTTCTTCATCGAATATTCAGCTAAAACAAGACCTGTTTTCAGGTCTTGTTTTCAATTTTCGGTCAAATAAATTGCGTTCGCTTTCTTGAGGGAGTATACTGGTATAGTTGAATGAAAAATTCTGATAATTTAATCTTAGAAAAGAGAATCTTATGGCAAAACCTATTCGTGTTTTACTTTACTATAAATATGTTCCAATCGAAAACGCAGAACAATTTGCGGCTGACCACTTGGCTTTCTGTAAGTCTATTGGCCTCAAGGGCCGTATCCTAGTGGCTGACGAAGGGATCAACGGAACTGTTTCTGGTGACTACGAAACAACGCAAAAATACATGGACTACGTTCACAGCCTTCCAGGGATGGAAGACCTCTGGTTCAAGATTGATGAAGAAGAAGAGCAAGCTTTCAAGAAGATGTTTGTTCGCTACAAAAAGGAAATCGTCCACCTTGGTTTAGAGGATGATAACTTTGATAACGACATCAATCCTCTTGAAACAACAGGTGCTTACTTGTCACCAAAAGAATTTAAAGAAGCCCTCTTAGATGAAGATACAGTGGTCCTTGATACTCGTAATGACTATGAGTACGACCTTGGACACTTCCGTGGGGCTATCCGTCCAGACATCCGCAACTTCCGTGAATTGCCACAATGGGTTCGTGATAACAAGGAAAAATTCATGGATAAACGTGTCGTAGTATACTGTACAGGTGGCGTCCGCTGTGAGAAATTCTCAGGTTGGATGGTCCGTGAAGGCTACAAAGATGTCGGTCAATTGCATGGAGGAATTGCGACTTATGGGAAAGATCCAGAAGTTCAAGGGGAACTTTGGGATGGGAAAATGTATGTCTTTGATGAACGTATTGCAGTCGATGTCAACCATGTCAATCCAACCATTGTAGGGAAAGATTGGTTTGATGGCACACCGTGCGAACGCTATGTAAACTGTGGTAATCCTTTCTGTAACCGCCGTATCTTGGCATCAGAAGACAACGAAGATAAATATCTCCGTGGCTGCTCGCACGAGTGCCGTGTTCACCCACGTAATCGCTATGTTTTAGAACATGAATTGACGCAAGACCAAGTCATCGAGCGTTTAGCAGCGATTGGTGAGAACTTGGATCATTCTGAAGTTGTATAAAAGTCAGACAGTCCTTAGGGGCTGTTTTTCTATGCTTTTGACCAAAAAATCTTAAATTTGTTTCTGCATCTTTCAGGAAAATGGTGTATACTATATGTAAACGATTTCAAAGGAGACCATTATGGTGAAGACATTTTTTATTCCAAATAAACAAAGTATTTTAGGACAACAGGAGATTCTTACGGCCAAATCAATTTTAGGCTTAGTAGAAGGCCTAGAGTCGCATAGTTATGATGCTGTCTACCTCCGTCAACCTCTCAATCGCCTTGAGTATATCGAGTGTGGAATCGTAGGTAAGTCTCAATTTCTCTTTAAAGTTCGATATCTAGATGCTCAAAAAGGCTATCAAGTCATCATTCCTGACTTGATTACAAGAGCTGATTGGGAGATTGTAGAAGGGCTCTTGCGGGCTTTGTCTAGCAAGGTTGGTGAAGCAGTTGAAGGCTTGGCAGACTTTGACTTGGAAAACTATTTCCAAGAAACTGTCAAGAGCTATCTAGCGGATAAGGCTGCTCGTATGGCCTTCTGCCAAGGAATTCTTTCACCTGTTTACTTTGATAAGAAGGATTTAGAGAGTTTCCTAGAAGAAGATGGATTGACACGTTTTGAAGAGTTAGTCAAGAAGGTTCAAGGTTCAGATGCTTACCCTGCCAGCGCAAAATTTTATCCAGATGGAGAAGGTAAGGTTCATGGTATCTACCACCTAGCTCAGGGAGTAAAAACTATCTTACCAAAAGAACCTGTGATTCCAGCACCTTACGTTGAACAGTTAGTAGGCAAGGAGCTTGTATGGGAGATTGACCTAGTGAAAATCTCTGGAGATGGTTCAAAACCAGAAGACTATGAAGCAGTAGCTAGACTGGATTATCAAGCGTTTTTAGAAGCTTTGCCAAAAGAACTTTATCAGGACTTAGATGCTAACCAAGTAGAAGTAGGCCCTGTTTTAGGGAAAGATTTTGAGAACTTAGTAAAAGGTAACTAGAGGCATAAATGAAAGATATTGGTTTTAAATAATGTGAAAAGGCAGATCGTTTGGTCTGCTTTTTGTGTACAAAAAATCCTGTCAAGAGCTGACAGGATTTTATATTACATAAAGGCTAGAATTCGGAGATAATCAAAAACCAGTGCCATTTCTGCTAGGAAAAAGAGAAATAGGATGCTTCCGTTGACTAGGAAGGCCAAGAGAAGGCGATAGAAGGGGTCGCTTTGACTATCTTTACTAGATTTTGAGATGATGTAGAGGTTGGCAAGAAGTACCAGACCAATGCTAATGAGGCAAAGTAGAGCTGCAAAACGTAGACTATTAAAGAAGGCAAAGAAACTCGCAATACCCGTGAGCAGGATAGGAAGGGCGAAGAGTCTGCTATACTCTTGCAAGGCTTTTTCCAGTGTCCAGTTACGGTCTTGGTCGACAAAGCGTTTGACTACGAATCCGCCCATGAGGATAGAAAAGAAGAAGAGACTTGTAGCTACCAAAATTGAGAAGATAGAAAAGAGATTTAGTGAAGGGAAATGTTGGAGAGCTTTAGAGTCGATGGCTGCCATATGGCCGTAGTAGGCTTGCTTGGCGTGATAAACTGTAAAGAGGAAACTTGTGGCAGAAAAGATAGTTAGGAGCGCAAAGGCGTTATAACTATGTTTTTTATCTGTATCAATGCTTGCTGTTGGCTCTTTAAGAGCACCTAGTAGCCAAGTCCAAAAATCAGCCAATTCTTCTTTGAAGATTGCAGTTTTTGTAGGTGTAGGGTCTGGTAAAAATGGGCTTTCCAAAGATTTGCTGGTTAAAGGTTTGCTTGTCTGAGAAACTTCTTTAACAGGTTCTTCTGACTTGTCTGTCTTTGTTACCAGTTCTTCTTCAGCTTCTTCAGTTTCTTCTTCTTCTTCAGCCTCTACTTTTTCTAGGTCAGTTTCCTGATTTTCAGGATTGGCTTGAGGATTTTCCTCAACTACTGGCGCCTCTTCTCCTGCCTCTGAATCTTCTTCAAGGAGAACTGAGTCGGATGGGCTATCTTTTTTATCATTGTTGGCTGTTTTTTCGAAATCAGCACTTTCAAACCATTCTTGAGTCATAATAGACCTCCCTTTTTTGATTAATTTTTGAGTAGTAACTACTAGTTGTTTTTATTCATGATTTCTATAAGAAAGCAAGCGATCTCATTTTGGGAAATAGATACGTTGATTCGCTTTTGCGACGAGGAGATCTTGCGTATCTTTTTTTTCTGTTTTGTATGGGTTAGCTAAAGTTTCACCTTTACTACCTCCCCTAGGACTGTCATGTCCGTCTCGGTGCCAACGATAGATTTCACCATGTTCAGTAGAAAAATCTACATTGATTCGGTCAAGTTCCTTTTGGGATAACTCGAGCGAGATAGTTGTTTTGGCCTCAAATTCCACCCTACCATGTACTTGGATATCGTCTGCCATGATATGTTCATGCTCTGCTTTGATGCGACTATCTGTTAGATTTGTTTCAAATACATTGACGATTCCAGCTGTGGTTAATTGGCTATTTTTGATGTCGCTACTAGTGATACGAAGATAGCCATTTGACTGAATCTTGGCATTACTAAGTTTTGCATTAGTGATCGAAAGATCTCCATGTTCGATCTGGGTGGTTAGATTTTTTAATTCTTTTCCTCTTGGTAATGAGAGCACGACTTCATCATTGCGGCTTGAGACTCTGCTTGCGATAAATAGGATACCCTCAATACTAGAACCTATAGAGCGACGCTTAGTTGACTCGGTGTCTGAAATATCAAGAGTTTTTTCTTTGATAGAATTTTGAAGATTTTCTTTTTCAGAGAAGGTTGGATGATACTGGATGTGAATCTTGTCATCGCTTGATTCAGTGATAACGAGCGAATGTTCTTTTAGAGAGATGTTTAGATTTTCAATGTCTTGGTCAAATACAAGTTCTTCCTTACGGCTTTCAAATACTGGTTTTTGAGACATTGCAAGGAGGCTTCTGACACCATCTGTTTGGATCCCGATGATCATCATGGAAAAACCAATGATACTAGTAACAACACCAAAGATAAGAAATCCTTTTGTCCATTTACGCATGTCTTTCACCTCTCTTTCACCTCTCTTTCCTCTATTAAGAATCCATTGGATAAGTCGAAGGACTAGTAATCCAAAGAAACGGGTCACATAAGAAGTTGCTAGTAAGACTAGAGACGAAGCCCCAATCGCTAATAAACCTCCTCCAAAAATCAGCACAAAAGCAGATGTCGATTCAGCCAGAACGTAGAAGCTTTCAAATAGGAGAACGCCTCCTAGGATTAGTCCAGCCACTGATACAGCAAAGAAGGCCATAAGTACGCTGACAGCAGCGATAAAAATCCCGATGATAGCCATGAGAAGACCAATCCCGACTGGAATCCCGATAGGTGCAGCCAGAAGTGCGATGATTGCGATTTGTAAAACCTGACGGTTGTTCTTATTGGAATTTTCTTCGTTTATTTTCTTATCAAGAAGTGTAGTCAGGACATCATGGGCAGCTTCTTTTGGACTTCCCAGACTAGCGATAAGGTCCTCCTCACCTTCTGGACCAGCATCATCAAAGAGTTCTTTGAAGTAATCCATGGCTTCGATGCGATCAGCTTGAGGAAGCTTCATCAGATAGGCTTCAAGCTGATTCAAATATTCAGTTCTTGTCATGGCGAATGCTCCCTTCTATGATGCCGTTGATAGTGTCAGTGTAGAGTGTCCATTCTTCTCGAAGGACAAATAGTTGCTCCTCTCCAATTTCTGTCAAGGAGTAGTATTTGCGCATCCGACCTTGGTATTCGCGAGAGTATGTAGTCAGATAGCGGTTGGTCTCCAGTTTTTTCAAGATGGGGTAGAGAGTAGATTCCTTGATTTTGGCGATGAGTTTAATGGTTTGGCTAATTTCATAACCATAGGAATCCCCTTGTTCTAGAATGGCCAAGATGAGAAATTCAATCAAGGCCGATGATGTTGGAAAATACATGGGGCACCTCCTTTTTTAGTATGTAAAAATTTTATATATAATTATTCTACACATACATCATACATCTAAATGGAAACGCTGTCAAGTAATATGTATAAAAATTTTACATATAAAAAATCTTCCAGCAAAAACTAGAAGATTAGAGGCTGTTTTGCATTACTTTGAGGCAATGCTTATCTGTAATCCTCATCATAAATGGGCGGAAGATAAAAATACTTGTCTTCAATCTTGATTCTAGCACAGAGGATGCCGTTTTGATAGACATATCCGTTAAATGGAGGATAGCTATCCAAGTTTTTTAGGATATTCTCAGGCAAAGATCTGAAATTGTAATCCCTCGGAGCCCCAGAAACAATCAATCTTTCAGTCCGATAAGCCTTGATTTCTTTTTCATATTTTTTGAGAAATGCTTCTCGTTTGCTTTCAAAGAGAGCCAAATCTCCATCATCTAACTGGTAATAGCGTTCATAACCAGCAATCCAAGAAATATAAACACACAGTAAAGATTTTTCTATCTCAGGAGAGTAGCCAATTGTAAAGTAATTTTCTTTGTCGACCTGCCGATTTTCTACTGTGATAGTTTGTATAAAGTTAGTCATGATAATCTCCGTTTCAAGAATGAACTAGAAAGGCTTCTCATTTAAAAATCTTTTAGCTCATCAAAGATTTCTATAAATTTTTCTTTGTCCATCCCTAAATCTTCAGGTAGTAAATCTAAGATCTCAACTAGGGCACTATAGATATCCTCTCTCTCGATTGTTTCAATAAAACAGTTACGTTTGTCCATTTTATTGAAACCTTGAGTATATTCTCTTATGAGAACTTCTACGTTTGTCATAGTGTTCTCATTGGGGTTTTCTAGAAGCTTTATAAGGCTTGCTCTAGTCTTTCTATATAGAGAGGCTGCTTTTTTTGCGTTTGAAATATTTTCTTGTCCATCCCATGAGCGAAATGGATTGTCTAGGTTTTGAGCTAGCCATTCAGATTTTCTAGGTTTTGTTATCCAAAGATTCAGTCCCTTGTCCTGTTGTTTTTTATAATATTTTTTGGCTACTTTAGCGGCATCTTCTGGTAAGCTACTCATCCAAAACATGCTTAATTGAGGTAAATCTTCTGGTTTGGGGATATCCTCTGCAGTAAAGCCAAACAAATCAACGGTTGAAAAATTGATTAACTCTTTTAACTCTGACAATTTATGGAAATTAAGAATATTACCAGGTTTCCCCCATAATCTCAATTCCCTAAGATTTGGATAGTTATTCAAGATTTGTGCAAAGTCTATTTCAAGGATGTTAGAACAATGGATGGCTCCCAAATCCTTTAATCCCAGCACCTTAGGCAGAGAACGATCAAGTTGTAATCGTAAGCTGGCTCCATGATCCTTTACAAGTATCTGACAATTGTCGCTCATGTCTCCTAATAAGAGTAGCTCCTCCAAATCATCATTCAATCTAAGTTCCTCTACACCTGTCAAATCAATGGAAAGTCGGTGTATGGATGTCTTAGAAAAATCCAGTTTTGTTTGTCCATGCTTTTCAAGAACTAGTTCTGTAATAAAAGGAGTCGACTGCAAATACTCATATATATTTTTGTGCCATTTAGTTAATGCTAACTTAGATAAGCAAGGAAAGACTTTTAATTCTAATGCGTCTTCAAAAGGAGCCCACTCGTCATTGATATTGTGTTTAGAAATACGGTAGTCATTCCCTGCAAATGAAACCTTTTCCTTGCTTTTATCTGCTTTCTTAAATAAATCTCTTTTTTCTTTTGATATTTCTTGCCATTTCAGTTGCCTATAAACATCATAACCATTCCCCCAAAACATAGCATATGTGTTTGTGCTTTCGGTTGTTAATGGTGTTGTATTACCAATAAAAATATAATTTGACGGTACATGAATATCAACATTACTCAGATGTAAGTCTCTTTCCCAGTACATAAAATCAATGTACAGTGGCTTTAAGAAAGATAGTTCTTCTTCTCTAAGAGGTTCTTCTCCTGACCAGTCTAATGACAGCAGGACAGCCTGAGGCTTTTTCTCCCCCTCTTCAATCTTGGTTATTTGACAAGCTATGTATTTTTTAAGATGGAAATTATAAACACAATATACGTCCCCTGCTTTTGCTAGCATATAAATTTCTCCTTAAATGTTACTACATTTTCAATAGTCTTTTTAGACTTTTAAACAAATACTTGTTTGTAATCGAGTTAAAACAAGTAAAGTTCTTTAAGATTTTATTTTAGATAGATTTCTGGTTTCTCAATGACTGAGCCATCCTTCAATTTGGTAATTGAAGGATTTTATGATGCAAAAGTTTAACCTCCTTGGAAGGTTTGATTGTTAGATATTCTAGCTTTATCAGATTAATGATTGAAGTTGCGTCCTTACTTTTTTGGATACCAGTAAAAAAGTTGAAATAGCGTAACTATGGTATATCATTTAAAAAGTTAGAGGAATCTACATGGATGTTTTTAGGGGCAAAACAATCCCCTTCAATTGAGAGAGTTTCGACTTCTTTGAGAGATAAATTGTATAGTTGTTTCCATCATAGGTATATTATAGCATGTTTAGGATTCAGGGAAGTCTTGTGAAGAGTCTTATCAAACATTTTTAAAAGAAAAAGCCAGACATCCGTCTGGCTTGAAAAGTATTTCTCGTTGAGTTGAATTTCAACCTTTTAAAGGATTTTATCCGCTCGGTCCACTATAAAGACTGAAATAATGATAATGATATCAATAATTAGAAGAGCCAGTACGGCTGGGACCCAAGATTGGAAAAAGTTAAAACTGTAACCAAAGAGGGCTGGGCCGATGGCTGCCAAAATGTAGCCACCGGTCTGGGCAAGTCCAGACAATTGAGCCGTCTTTTCAGGTGAGCTTGTTTTGATAGAGAAGCAAACCATGAGATAGGGGAAAAGTGCGCTACAGGCAGTACCAATTAAGAGATGGGCCACCAACCAGTAGAGGAAACTGTTGCTCGGGTATAAAAGCATAGCAATTCCAAGCATTCCAGCCAGAGAGACGATTGTTAACATGATTTGACGGTGACGATTGGACAAACGAGTCGTTAGACTTGGAATGGTCATGGAGAAGGGGATACTAGTCAGAGAAAAGATAGAAGCTAAAAGACCGGCATCTGTGTGAGATAAGCCAGCACTGATTGCCATGGTAGGTAACCAAGTCATACTAGTGTAGAAGAGTAAGGATTGGAGACCACAAAAGATCATGATGGCCCAGACTTGCTTGTTTTTTAAGATATTCTCTTTCTTTTGTTTTTTCTCATTTCCTTTTAGAAAATGATTGTGACTATAGTTAGGTAACCAGACCACCAAAGTTAGTAGGCAGACCAAAGATAAACAGAGAATCAAGCCTTTCCAAGAACTTGCTTGGCTGATGGGTACAGATAGATAGGAAGCAAGAGCTGTTGCAATCCCCATAGAAGTCACATAAAGTGTTGTCAGAAAACTGATTTTTTGCGGGTAGTTTGCCTGAATCAGGCTAGGAAGGAGCACGTTAAAGATCGCAATACTCGCTCCGATTAGTAGAGTCCCCAGATAGAGCAGGGGAAGATTAAAGATACGAATCACTGAACCTATGGTCAAGACGATAAGACTATAGGTGAAAAGGTGCTCAAGTCCAATTTTTTGAGCCAAACGGGTCGCAAAAGAGGAGAAAAGGGCAAACATTAAGAGAGGGAGACTGGTCAAAACACCAAGTGAACTAACTTCCACTCCTAAACCTTGGGCAATATCTCCTAAAATAGTCGGTAAGGCCGTAAAAGGAGCTCTTAAGACCGCTCCAATTAAGATAATTCCTAGAATAAAAAAGAGTGATCGTTTTTTCATGTGAACCTCAATAAGCTGATTTTGATAACAGCTTATTTTAAGGCTTTTTCCAATAGATGTCAAGATAGGATGAGGGAATCCGCTAACTAGCTGATCGAAATCATGGGTAAAAAAGAAGGATAGATTTACTAGTTTTTTTCTTGTATTCAAATAAAAATAGGAAAGTCTGAAAAATTGTGATAAAATAGTGAAAGAAAATATTTAGGAGACTGTAAGTGATTCAACAAATCGATAATTTAATCGTCTCTATTGTGATTAGTGCTTATAATGAAGAAAAATATTTACCAGGCTTAATTGAAGATTTAAAAAGACAGACATACAATAAAGAAAATATTGAAATTCTATTTATTAATGCAATGTCTACTGATAAGACAATCGATATTATTCAGCGATTTATCTCTGAGGATACCGAATTTAGGTCGATTAGATTGTATGATAACCCTAAAAAGAATCAAGCAAGTGGTTTTAATTTAGGGATTAAGAACTCTAATGGAGACCTTATTTTGAAGATTGATGCGCACTCCAAAGTCACAGAGAATTTTGTGAGGAATAATGTTGAGCTAATCAATCAGGGAGAATATATCTGTGGTGGCCCTAGACCGACGATTGTTGAAGGCGAAGGGAAATGGTCAGAAGCTTTACATATCGTTGAAGAAAATATGTTTGGAAGTAGCATCGCAGATTATCGAAATAGCTTTCAAGACAGATATGTTTCTTCAATTTTTCATGGTATGTACCGTCGAGAAGTTTTTGAGAAAGCTGGTCTAGTCGATGAACAGCTTGGAAGAACAGAAGACAATGAACTTCATTATCGTATCAGAAATCACGGATATAAAATTAGATTTAGTCCCAACGTTTTATCTTATCAATATATTCGACCAACATTTAAAAAGATGCTCCACCAAAAGTATTCAAATGGTCTATGGATTGGATTGACAACTCATGTTAAACCAAGATGTCTATCTATTTTTCATTATGTTCCCTTTGCTTTTGTGTTAAGTATTATTGTAAGTACTATACTAATACCTTTTTCTCCATTCTTTTTAATGTTTCTATTAGCGATTTATAGCCTTTTTGTTATATCATTGACTATACTTACCTTATTGAAACATAAAAATGTAGCATTGCTCTTAATGCCAGTTATGCTGTTTTCAATCCATTTTGCCTACGGCATAGGCACAATAGTTGGGTTGATTAAAGGTTTTAAATGGAGAAAAAGTTATAAATCTGAAATTCAGTATTTAGATTAAGACTCCTTATCTCATGCTCAATTAAACATTTTCTCTGTGTAGGAGGATACCATTCACATGAATAAAAAAATAACAGATTACGTAATTGATCTGGTTGAAGTATTAAATAAACAACAGAAACAAATTTTTTGGGGATTTTTTGATATTGCCAGTATGGTCTTATCAATTATTGTTTCCTATATTCTATTTTATGGCTTGATTAATCCAGCCCCGGTAGACTATGTCATTTACACAGGCCTAACCTTCCTTTTCTACCAGCTTATGATTGGATTTTGGGGGCTGAATGCTAGTATTAGTAGATATAGCAAAATCACAGATTTTATGAAGATTTTCTTCGGAGTGACTATCAGTAGTATCTTCTCTTATGTGATCTGCTATGCTTTCTTGCCACTCTTTTCTGTCCGCTTTATCGTACTCTTTATCCTATTAACAACTTTCTTGATTCTACTTCCTCGTATCACTTGGCAGTTGATTTACTCAAGACGTAGAAAGGGAAATGGCGAAGGAGAACACCGTCGTACCTTCTTGATTGGTGCAGGCGATGGTGGTGCGCTCTTTATGGACAGCTACCAACATCCTACTAGTGACCTTGAACTGGTTGGGATTTTGGATAATGATGAAAAGAAAAAAGGACAAAAGCTTGGTAAAATCCCAGTTTTGGGTTCTTATGATGATCTACCAGAATTGGCTAAACGCTATAGAGTTGAAAAAGTTATCGTTGCGATTCCGTCACTAGATCCATCTGAATATGAGCGAATCCTGCAAATGTGTAACCATATCGGTGTAAAATGCTATAAGATGCCGATGATTGAGTCAGTTGTGCAAGGCATCCAACCTCAAGCAGGTAGTTTCCAGAAGATTGATATCACAGACCTTTTAGGACGTAAGGAGATTCAGCTTGATGAATCACGTCTGGGTTCTGAAATCACTGGCAAAACCATCTTGGTGACCGGTGCCGGAGGATCAATCGGTTCAGAAATCTGTCGTCAGGTTAGTCGTTTCAATCCTGAACGTGTCATTCTGCTCGGTCATGGAGAAAACTCTATTTATCTTATTTACCATGAATTGATTCGCAAGTTCCAGGAAATTGATTTTGTTCCTGTCATTGCTGATATTCAAGATTACGATCGTTTGCTTCAAGTTTTTGAGCAGTACGAACCAGCTATTGTTTACCATGCTGCAGCCCATAAACATGTTCCGATGATGGAGCGTAATCCAAAAGAAGCCTTCAAGAATAACATCCTTGGAACTTATAATGTTGCTAAGGCAGTTGACGCTGCTCGAGTTCCAAAAATGGTCATGATTTCGACAGATAAGGCCGTTAATCCACCAAACGTAATGGGAGCAACTAAACGTGTGGCTGAGTTGATTGTTACAGGTTTTAACCAACGTAGCCAATCAACCTATTGTGCGGTGCGTTTCGGTAACGTACTCGGTAGTCGTGGTAGTGTGATTCCTGTTTTTGAACGTCAGATTGCTGAAGGTGGGCCTGTAACGGTGACGGACTTCCGGATGACTCGTTACTTTATGACTATTCCAGAAGCTAGTCGTTTGGTGATTCATGCAGGAGCTTATGCCAAGGATGGAGAAGTCTTTATCCTTGATATGGGTAAACCAGTACGCATTTACGACTTGGCTAAGAAAATGGTTCTACTCAGTGGCCATACTGAAAATGAAATTCCAATCGTAGAAGTAGGTATTCGCCCAGGTGAAAAACTATACGAAGAGTTACTTGTATCAACTGAATTAGTTGACAATCAAGTAATGGACAAAATCTTTGTTGGTAAGGTAAATGTGATGCCTCTTGAAATAATCAATCAGAAGATTGAAGAATTCCGTACTATGCAGGGTTCTGAGTTGAAGAGAGCTATTATTAGCTTTGCTAACGAAACAACACATGTTGACTAAATATAGATGAGATATTATCCGCGACTTCTTTTATAGAAGGAACAGATAATATCTTTTTTTCTAGATTTCGAGAGACTTTCAGAGTTTTTTGAACAAACTTGTTATTATTGGACAGATATGGTAAACTATAGTAAATAAAAAATTAGGGAGTAACTTATGATTAACGCTTATAAGAATTTTTTTAAAGGATATGTAGATTTTGCAGGTCGTTCAACACGTTCCGACTATTGGTGGGTTTGGCTTGGAAATATTATTCTTTATATTCCTTTCTTCTTAACATATGGAAATGCTCTGGCTAATTCGCGAAACGAGGGTGCTCTTATATCTTTGGGCTTTATCGCTATTATCTATTTTATTTTTGGCCTAGCACTTTTATTGCCGTCACTTGCTTTGATGGTCCGTCGCCTTCGTGATGCTGGTTTCCACTGGGCATTGATCTTTATTTTATTCGTTCCACTAGGTAGTATTGTTCTTCTAGTACTTTTCGCTATGCCAACAAAGGAAACACTATAAGATTAACTATCTGAAGAATGCTACAAGGACTAAGAAGTTTCAATCTTGCATAGGACTTCTTGAATATTATTGAACAATTTGCTAACACTCCCAGGTCTTTTACTAGATTTGGGAGTGTTCTATAACTGTACAGTATCTACTAGTAAAATAAAAAATGGGAGTATCCTATGATTAACGCGTATAAAAATTTTTTTAAGAATTATGCAGAGTTCACTGGGCGTTCGACGCGTCCAGATTTCTGGTGGGTTTGGTTAGGAAACTTCATCCTTTCTATTCCTTTCTGGATCATCTATTTCTACACTGTATTACTTAGTACCGTGATGGATTCGATAGACGACTCAGTGAGCGAAGCGACTTTTATGGTGTTTGGCTTAGTTGTTATTATTTATTTAGTTTTCTTCCTAGCAATCTTAGTGCCAACACTAGCTTTGTCGGTTCGTCGTTTGCGTGATGCTGGTTTTCACTGGGCATTTATTTTCCTTCGCTTCGTCCCAATGGGGGGTCTTGCTTTGTTGATTCTACTCGCTATGCCAACAAAAGAGATTGAAGTGGTAAACTACAGTGAACCTCAGGCAGTTAATGTCGAAGAAGTCATCGAGGTGACACCATTCGAAGAATCAGATAAGAACTAAGAGATTCTTGTTTTACGATTGAGTCTTGTTTGGTAGTACTTTTCCTTGTTTAAGATCTAATACGGAGTATCCTATGATTAACGCTTATAAAAAATTTTTTAAAGGATTTGCAGATTTTTCAGGGCGTTCAACACGTCCAGATTTTTGGTGGGTTTGGTTAATGAACAGTATCTTATCCATTCCTCTTTACATTACCTATTTTCAGGCTGTTTTCACTGAAGAAGAAGTAGCAGACCCTGTCGCAAGTATTGGACTTCTGAGTTTTTATATCATTTTTTATTTAGTGATATTCATACCGAGTATCGCTCTAAGAGTTCGTCGTTTACGCGACGCTGGCTTTCATTGGGCCTTCATTTTTCTCGCTTTCGCTCCAATGGGAGGCTTTATTCTTTTAGCCCTGTTTGCAATGCCAACTAAGGAAGTGTCTGGCTAATAAATGACGGACCGAAGTAATCACAAGTTAAAAACACTCCAATAAAATTGGAGTGTTTTTTAAAATCTTCTATTGTAGTTGACGTAAAATATCTCTTGGTTGATGAGCAACCCATTCAGGTTGATAGGTCATGAGCTCCTTTTCGTCGCCAAATCCCCAAGTAACCGCTAGTTTTTTAATACCAGTTTCTTGGGCACCGATCATATCAAACTTAGTGTCGCCGATAAGGACCACTTTTTCTGGAGCCAGGTTATGAGTTGCCAAAGCTTGACGAATGACATCTGCCTTGTGCACTGCTTGAGGGCTTGAACCATAGATGCCATCAAAGAAATGATCAATTTCAAAGTTGCTTGTCATATGGACTGCTGTCGGGGTATTTTTTGTGGTCGTGATATAGAGAGGATATTGTTGAGCTAGTTCAGTGAGCAACTCCTTGATTTGTGGAAAGAGCTGGGCTTCGTAAACTCCCTTTTCCTTATAATAGGAACGATAAAGTTGGATAGCTGTCTCGATTTGATCTGCTGGGAGGCAACTAGCGAAACTAGTTTCCAATGGTGGTCCCATAAAGCCACGGATGGTTTTTGCATCTGGACTAGGGACTCCCAGTTGTTCAAAAGTATAGGTGAACCCATTGTGAATACCAATTGAGCTATCTACAAGGGTTCCATCTAGATCAAAAAAGATGGCTGATAGAGATGACATTGATTCTCCTAGTAATTTGAAATTATTCGCCGAAGATTTCTTTTTGAAGGCGACGACCTGTCGGTGTGGCAGCGAGCCCACCCTCGGCAGTTTCACGAAAGGCAGTTGGAAGACTAGAGCCCACTTGGTACATGGCATCAATGACTTCATCAACTGGAATTTTTGATTCGATACCAGCTAAAGCCATATCAGCTGCGATGAAGGCGAAGCTTGCTCCCATAGCATTACGCTTGACACAAGGGACTTCAACCAAACCTGCAACGGGGTCACAGATAAGACCGAGCATGTTTTTGATAACGAAGGCGATAGCCTGACTCGCTTGATAAGGAGTTCCACCTGCAGCTAGAGTTAGGGCAGCAGCGCTCATGGCAGAGGCAGATCCAACTTCGGCTTGACAGCCTCCTTCAGCTCCCGAGATAGAAGCGTTGTTAGCAATGACGAGCCCAAAAGCACCAGCAGCAAAGAGAAAATCTAGTTGTTGTTCATGCGTTAAATCTAACTTTTGAATAGCAGATGTGAGAACTGCAGGAAGACAGCCTGCGCTACCTGCGGTTGGTGTCGCACACACAAGGCCCATTTTGGCATTGTGCTCATTAACGGCAATGGCGTTACGGGCGGCAGACAAGACAGTGAAGTCTGATAAGGTCTTTCCTCTTTTGATGTAGTGGTCGAGCTTAGCTGCATCACCACCAGTCAGACCGCTACGAGATTTCTTTTCGCTGAGACCAAGCTCGACGGAAGCTTTCATGACTTCGAGGTTACGTTCCATGAGAAGGAGAACTTCTTCTCGCTCACGACCAGTTAGCTCAAACTCAGTCCTAATCATGAGCTCAGCAACATTTCCTTGGAAGTCAAGTTCGGCTTGTTCGACTAGTTCTTTGATAGAGTAAAACATATTTTCTCCTATTGAAAGAAATTGACATTGTGCAAATGAGGAATTTTACGAATTTCTTCGATAGATTCTTCACAGTTGCGACTATCAACTTCGATAATCATAATGGCTTTCTCCCCGGCCTTTTCTCGGGTCACATTCATTTGAGCGATGTTAATGTCAAAGCGTGATAGGGCCTCTGTCACATGAGCAATCATACCTGGAACATCTTGATGAACGATGATAATAGTAGGTGTATTCATGTTGAGGGATACCGCAAAACCATTGAGTTCTGTCACCTGGATATTTCCACCGCCGATTGAAATTCCTGTTACGCTGATAGTCTTACGATCGTTCTTAACAGTGATTTTCGTAGTATTTGGGTGGGGAGCATTACTGTCCTTTTGGATGGCCCATACGATTTTAATGCCACGCTTATGAGCAATTTCTAAACTATTTGGAATTTCAGGGTCATCGGTATCCATTCCTAAGATCCCAGCTACAAGGGCAAGGTCTGTCCCGTGTCCACGATAGGTTTTTGCAAAAGAGTTAAAAAGCTGGAATTCAACTTCAGTTGGAGTATCATCAAAGATAGATGAAACGATTTTACCGATACGAACAGCTCCTGCCGTGTGACTACTAGATGGCCCAATCATGACTGGTCCAATGATATCAAAGACAGATTGAAAACGAAGTGATTGCATCTGTTTCCCCTTAAAAAGATTCTTACTTCTATTATATCAAAGATTGGATGTAAGTGCTTATTTACATTCTGAAATATATAAAAATAGCAAAAACCTTTAATACTAAGGGTTTTGTAACAAAAAACGCTTTTTTCAGGTAAATAAATCACAGTTCTGTAACATTTCTACACAAATTCGTTAACAAATAGTAACATTAGAAAGGTATCATGGTAGTATAAGAAAAAAGGAGAACTTTTTTAAATGAAATTAAACATTAAATCTAAACTTGCAGGATTTGCAGTTGTACTTGCTTTCCTTGCACCATCACTAACTTTTGCACAAGAAACAAAAACTTACACAGTTAAACCTGGAGACACTCTTTCAGAAATTGCTGAAACTCACAACACAACAGTTGAAAAATTAGCTAAATTGAACAACATTAAAAATGTTGACCTTATCTTTATTGACCAAGTATTGGTTATTGATGGGGCGGCTCCAGTTGCTGAAACTACAACAACAGAAGCTCCTGTAGCAGAAGTTGAAGAAACTCCAGCAGTTGCTGAAACTGTTGTAGAAGAAACTACATATGAAGCTACTTACGAAGCTCCAGCACCTGCAGCGACAGAAAGCTACTCAGCTCCAGCTGCAACTGTAAGCGGATCTGAAGCAGAAGCGAAAGAATGGATCGCTCAAAAAGAATCAGGCGGTAGCTACACAGCTACAAACGGACGTTACATCGGTCGTTACCAATTGACAGATTCTTACTTGAACGGTGACTACTCAGCTGAAAACCAAGAACGTGTAGCAGATGCTTATGTTGCAGGACGTTACGGTTCATGGACAGCTGCTAAGAACTTCTGGCTTAACAACGGTTGGTATTAAGAAGATATAGAAAAGGAAGTCTCAATGACTTTCTTTTTTGTTTACAAAGATATCAACTTCTCGCTCTAGTTCTGTTAGTAAGTGTTCATCTTCTACTAGCTTAGCTAAGGAGAGTCCATTTTGTATCAACTGAGCATCATTAGTACAAATGCCTATACGAATATAGGAAAAAGCAAGTGTGTCATACTGTTTGCTTATTTTTGCTTCCTCCAAGAGAGTGTAGCAAAGCTGTTTGCAAAGCAACTTATCACCATTGTAAAGATAAAGAGTTGAGAGATTCAAAAGCAACATCATATTTTGTCATTTTTATTATATCTAAGCATGTCTACTAGTCCAATTGTTGGACTAGTGATTGGACATACTAAAATAAATCTAATAAATTCTATTATTATGGCTCTTGGTATGATATTGGCATTAATTTTGGTATTATCAAGAGTGTATAGAAAATATTTTTATAGAGACGAAGATGACTAAAGTTTTAATCAATAATTGGCTCCATAATATCTATAGGGAATTTACCCACTACAAATATCATAGAGCCCTAAAAAAGAGCCTGGAATGGCTCTTTTTATGTACTATTATTTTTATTTGATGTAAACATTAGTGGTAGCAGATTTATTAAGGCTCTGACAAGTTTATGGATTTTCTACACCTGAATTAGTAGGTTGATGACTATTTGTATTGCTATCTTCAGCATGATTACTATTGGTATTAGCCTCTGTTTGACCTCCTGTATTAGCACCATTATCTCCTCCACTGCTAGCACTATCAGTTGAGTATTGGTCCGTTGCAGGTGCTTGAGAATTAGATATGCTTCCATTTGTTTCTGGATAACTTTGAATATAGCTACTATCTTCTGAACGGCTGGCTTCTAGTCCGGCATCTCTAGTAGTCGTTTCTGTTTGGGTAGTTTTTTCTTCTTCTTTTTTGGTCAAGATTTCAACTTGTTTTTGGAATTTAGAGATTAGTTCTTGAATTGGTTTTATCTTTTCTTCAAGAGCAGTTTGGTCGCTGGCAGAATTAATGTTTTTAATGATGTCTATTATTTTTTGCAAGGAAGTGATGGCTGTTTCAAGTGCTTGTTTATCTTGAAACTGGCTATCAGAATCCTTTATATCTAATTTCAAAGCTTTTTCACTATAGTGATTTGTGACTTTATCGGCTGTAGCAGTAAGAAAGTTTGCTAGTGTCTTTTTGCCTTCATCAGTAGTTGGTTTCAATTCTTGGATTTTTTTCCAATCCTCTATAATGGTTTCAGAATCGATATCGAAGTTTTTAATAGCATTTTTTACTTGTTCAACATCTTGATGATTCTTTTGATGGTTGACAAAAGCAATGTTTCCTCTCTCTGCTTGGATTTTTTCTTGATGAATGACCAAGCCTGTCAAAAGTCCAATACCTGCAATAAGTGTAATAATAAAAATAGTATTTTTTGATTTTAGAATATCTTTGTAGTTATTCACATTAGTCCTACGCACATGGATGATGGTGTATGTATGGAATCATGTGCGCATTCCTCCTTATTACAGTATATCATTTTTAGTTGATTTTAAAAAATAAGTTTATAAAGAGAATAGAAATTTAGGTATGAATTGATTTCTTTTGTATTCTTATCTTCATGTATTTACAGAAGAGGGTGATAGATTGTCAGCCTCTTTCTTGTCTTCTCTAACCAAGCATGTTATAATGAAAACTGCTCAAACGACCTTCAATCGTGATAGCAAACACGACCTTCAATCGTGAATAAACGAATAGATGGGAGAACTACCATGAGTGATAACTCTAAAACACGTGTTGTCGTGGGGATGAGTGGTGGTGTTGATTCGTCGGTGACGGCTCTTTTGCTTAAAGAGCAGGGCTACGATGTGATCGGTATCTTCATGAAGAACTGGGATGACACAGATGAAAACGGCGTCTGTACGGCGACCGAAGATTACAAGGACGTGGCTGCAGTGGCAGACCAGATTGGCATTCCCTACTACTCTGTAAACTTTGAAAAAGAGTACTGGGACCGCGTTTTTGAGTATTTCCTAGCGGAATACCGTGCAGGACGCACGCCAAATCCAGATGTTATGTGCAACAAGGAAATCAAGTTTAAGGCTTTTTTGGACTATGCCATGACCTTGGGGGCAGACTATGTGGCGACTGGTCACTATGCCCGTGTGGCGCGTGATGAGGATGGCATTGTTCACATGCTTCGTGGCGTGGACAATGGCAAAGACCAGACCTATTTTCTCAGCCAACTTTCACAAGAACAATTACAAAAAACCATGTTCCCACTGGGACATTTGGAAAAGCCTGAAGTTCGCAAACTAGCAGAAGAAGCAGGCCTTGCGACTGCTAAGAAGAAAGATTCAACAGGAATTTGCTTTATCGGAGAAAAGAACTTTAAAGAATTTCTCAGCAACTACCTACCAGCCCAACCTGGTCGTATGATGACTGTAGATGGTCGCGATATGGGTGAGCATGCAGGCCTTATGTATTATACGATTGGTCAGCGTGGAGGACTTGGTATCGGTGGTCAACACGGCGGTGACAATGCTCCTTGGTTTGTTGTCGGAAAAGATTTGAGCCAAAATATTCTCTATGTAGGCCAAGGCTTCTACCATGATTCGCTCATGTCAACAAGTTTACAAGCTAGTCAAGTCCACTTTACCCGTGACATGCCAGAGGAATTTACGCTTGAATGTACTGCTAAGTTCCGCTATCGTCAACCAGACTCGAAGGTGACTGTACATGTCAAAGGGGATCAGGCAGAGGTCATCTTTGCGGAGCCACAGCGCGCCATTACACCAGGACAGGCAGTTGTCTTTTATGATGGCGAAGAGTGTTTAGGTGGCGGTTTAATTGACAATGCCTACCGTGATGGCACGGTTTGTCAGTATGTCTAACTGGAGTTAAGTAAAAATGATGAGTTCTCAATTTTTTTATGCATTTATGGCATTTTTCGCTATAATGAACCCAATTTCAAATCTTCCTGCTTACATGGCTTTAGTAGCAGATGATAGTCAAAAAATTTCACGAAAAATTGCTTTTAGGAGTCTTTTAATTGCCTTTGTTATTGTAACTGTTTTTATCTTTTCAGGAGATTTCATTTTTAAAGTATTTGGAATTACAATTGTTTCTTTCAGAATTGCTGGTGGAATATTAGTGGCCGTTATCGGTTATCATATGATTAATGGTAATCATTCACCCAGCTATAAAGGAATGGAGCAGCAAGCAGTAAATTCAGATCCAATGTCTATTGCTATTTCTCCTCTTGCAATGCCACTTTTTGCGGGACCAGGTACAATTACAACTGCTTTAAGTCTGGCTAATGGAGGTTTGCAGAATCAACTGATAACCGTAGTTGCTTTTGCTCTACTATGTGTCATCACTTATCTCCTGTTAAGAAGTGCAAAACAAATTGCAGGCTTCTTGGGAGAAAATTTGATGAAAATTATAACGAAAATGATGGGACTTTTACTATTCTCGATAGGAATACAGATGATTATCGTCAGTGTGCAGACCTTGCTCAAACAGTGATTTGCATTGACAAAACGATTTGATTTGATAAAATAACTTTAACAATAGTCATGATGGTCAAAGCTCATGGATATTGCAGGCTTTTTGTTCTGCACTTCTTACGAGTTTTGACTGTTTTTGTGTCGTTTAAAGGAAAGGGCAAAAATGACTCAACAAGACTTTCGGACAAAGGTGGGAAACACTGTTTTTGGTGTTCGGGCAACAGCCTTGATTCTCCAAAATCATAAGCTCCTAGTCACCAAAGATAAGGACCAGTATTACACCATCGGCGGTGCTATTCAAGTCAACGAAAGAACGGAAGATGCGGTAGTCCGTGAGGTGAGGGAAGAACTGGGTGTCAAAGCTCAAGCTGGACAACTAGCTTTCGTGGTTGAAAATCGTTTTGAAGAAGACGGCGTCTATTATCACAACATCGAGTTTCATTATTTAGTGGAATTACTTGAGGATGCCCCATTGACCATGCAGGAGGACGAAAAAACGCAGCCCTGTGAGTGGATTGACTTGGACAAGCTTGTGGATATTCAGCTGGTTCCAGCCTTTTTAAAAACAGCCCTACCAGATTGGGACGGCCGACTAAGACACATTCATCTTGAGGAATAGGAGAGAAAATGACTTATAATTTTACAGAAGAATACGATATTATTGTAATCGGTGCGGGACATGCGGGGGTCGAAGCTTCCCTAGCTGCGAGCCGTATGGGTTGCAAGGTTTTGCTTGCGACTATCAACATTGAAATGCTGGCCTTCATGCCATGTAATCCGTCTATTGGTGGTTCTGCCAAGGGGATTGTTGTGCGTGAAGTCGATGCTCTTGGTGGCGAAATGGCAAAAACTATTGACAAGACTTACATCCAGATGAAGATGCTCAACACTGGGAAAGGACCTGCTGTTCGTGCCCTTCGTGCGCAGGCTGACAAGGAGCTTTACTCTAAGGAAATGCGCAAAACGGTTGAAAATCAAGAGAATCTCACTCTTCGTCAAACTATGATTGATGAGATTTTGGTGGAAGATGGCAAGGTTGTCGGTGTTCGTACAGCGACCCATCAAGAGTATGCTGCAAAGGCTGTTATTGTGACTACAGGGACAGCCCTCCGTGGGGAAATCATCATCGGAGACCTCAAGTACTCGTCAGGTCCTAACCACAGCTTAGCTTCGATTAACCTAGCTGACAATCTCAAGGAATTGGGCCTCGAGATCGGTCGTTTCAAGACAGGAACACCTCCACGTGTCAAGGCTTCCTCTATCAACTATGATGTGACAGAAATCCAGCCAGGAGATGAAACACCAAATCACTTTTCTTATACTTCACGTGATGAGGATTATGTAAAGGACCAAGTACCATGTTGGTTGACTTATACCAATGGTACCAGTCATGAAATTATCCAAAACAATCTCCACCGTGCGCCTATGTTTACAGGTGTGGTTAAGGGAGTGGGACCTCGTTACTGTCCGTCGATTGAGGACAAAATTGTACGTTTTGCGGACAAGGAACGTCACCAACTTTTCCTTGAGCCAGAAGGACGCAATACAGAAGAAGTATATGTTCAAGGGCTTTCAACCAGTCTTCCTGAGGATGTGCAACGTGACTTGGTACATTCCATCAAAGGTTTGGAAAATGCAGAGATGATGCGAACGGGTTATGCTATCGAGTATGATATGGTCTTGCCTCACCAATTGCGTGCAACTCTGGAAACCAAGAAAATTTCGGGGCTCTTCACAGCTGGTCAGACAAATGGAACGTCAGGTTACGAAGAAGCTGCTGGTCAAGGGATTATTGCTGGTATCAATGCGGCTCTGAAAATCCAAGGTAAGCCTGAGTTGATTTTGAAACGAAGTGACGGTTATATCGGGGTGATGATTGACGACTTGGTGACCAAGGGTACCATTGAACCTTACCGTCTCTTGACCAGTCGTGCCGAATACCGCCTCATTCTTCGTCATGACAATGCCGATATGCGTTTAACTGAGATGGGGCGCGAGATTGGTCTCGTGGACGATGAACGCTGGGCTCGTTTTGAAATCAAGAAAAATCAATTTGAAAATGAAATGAAGCGTTTAGATAGCATCAAACTCAAGCCAGTCAAGGAAACCAACGCTAAGGTTGAAGCGATGGGATTCAAGCCCTTGACGGATGCGGTGACAGCCAAGGAATTCCTCCGTCGCCCAGAAGTCTCTTACCAAGATGTGGTAGCCTTCATTGGACCTGCTGCTGAAGAATTGGATGACAAGATTATCGAATTGATTGAAACAGAAATCAAGTACGAAGGCTATATCTCAAAAGCCATGGATCAGGTTGCCAAGATGAAACGCATGGAAGAAAAACGCATTCCAGCTAACATCGACTGGGATGACATTGATTCCATTGCGACAGAAGCTCGCCAGAAGTTCAAACTCATCAATCCGGAAACTATCGGCCAAGCTAGCCGTATTTCAGGTGTAAACCCAGCAGATATTTCCATTCTTATGGTGTACTTAGAAGGTAAAAATCGAAGTATTTCTAAAAACTTAGAAAAAAAAGCTGACTAAAAATAAAAAGCTGAATTCTCTATTGAGGGCTTCAGCTTTTTTAGTTTTTTCTTCATTTTTCGAATTAAGAGAAAAGGAGAAATGACTATGCTGACAGTAGAAGAAAAAATTTTTTTAGAAGCCTATAAAAAAGCGTCTTATCATCGTTTTTATGAGATTGAATACTTCGCTAATCTCTGTAAAAAGCTGAACAAATGTCCTCAGCAGGCTGACAAGAACTAGACTTTTTGATATACTAGAACAAATTAAAATATAGGAGAGAGCGAATGAACGTATATGGCAGATTAGAAGACGAACCAACTCCAACTTGGATGGGAAGTCAGGATGCTCCAGTAGAAAATGAGGAGCAACTCGAGGTTGAAGCTCGTCAGCCTGCCCGCTTACCATTTTTTAATATCCTCATTTTGAGTACTCTAGTGGTCCTTGTGTCCGTAATTCTACCCTTCTTCTTAGGGTTAATAAGTCCGGAGCAGTCTCAGGATTTTTATATTGGATGGGCTATGCATCAGAGTGGGGATATCTACGCAGATTATTTTGGGACTAGTGGCCTCCTCTATTACTTTTTACAGTATTTAACCAAGGGCAGTATTTTGTTTGCCGTCTTTAATTGGTTAGCCTTAGTAGGTGCCGGATTCTTTCTTTTCCGTTCTGCTTTCAATCTGACTGGACAAGATAAGCAATCGCAACAAGTATTGACAGTCTTTTATGTCCTGGCTAGTGCTCTTAGTTTTGGTGGAGGCTATGCAACTATTCTTGCACTCCCATTCTTGTTTTATGCCTTAAGTTTAGTAACATCTTATTTGGCAGAACCAAGCCTTGACAAAGGATTTATCCGTATTGGAGCTAGCTTAGCTCTAGCATTTTTCTTTGCACCTTTGGTCACAACTTTATACGCCTTTGTCTTGTTTTTTGCTGTAACAGCTTTTAATGTTGGTCGCAATAATTTAGCTCATGGTGTTTATCAATTTTTTGCAGCGGGCCTTGGTTTTTCAATCTTCTTTTATCCAATCGGATATTATACAGCTTATAAAGGCAGTTTCGGAAATGCCATTAGTCAAATCCTCTATCCATTAGATAGTTTAAACTTTACGTCTAACTCAGGATTATTCGACAATATCCTCTTCTATGGATTGTTGTCGATAGGTCTCGGAGTATTGACATTGGCATTGACAGGTCTCTTCAAATATAAACCATTGAAGCAATCGGTCTTATCAATCTCTGCTGCAATAGCTGTCATTTTGGTATTAGTTTTAGAAATTTTTTCTACAGATCTTATCAATGGTAGTCGTATGGTTGAGTTCCTTCCTTTCTTGTCGCTTCTTTTGCTGACACGAATTTCAACAGAGAAGCCAGAAGGAGCGAATCGCCGTAGACGATCTAGAGAAGAAACTTCGGTATGGGGAGCTTTTCTAAAAGGAAATGCCTATCTGCCAATTTTAGCTCTGGCTTACCTATTTTTAGCACCTGTAGTATCACGATATTTGCTCCATGCGGAACAATATCAAGAACGTACAAGCATTGAATCTAAGGTCAAAGGGGAAACTCAAGCTACAGATCGTATCTATGTTTGGGATAATCTGACAAGTAGCTATAAAGCTAGCGAACGCTTGTCAGCTAGTCAGTTGCTATCGCCTAGATTGCATACAGGACTTGATGCAAATCGTACTAAGCTTGTAAATGATCTACGAGATAATCAACCAAAGATGATTGTAGTAAATACAAAAACAACTCTTTGGACAGAAGTTGAGCAGCTTTTAGCTGAAAATTATCAAGCGGTTCAAAGTGAATTCAAAGATTTTAAACTCTATAAATTAAAATAAAAACTATCAATATCTTGTGTAATTTTAAAAAAATTTTATTTTTTGACACAAGATATTGATTTTTATTTTTTTAGTGATATAATACTTTTTAGAATCAATATTATATTTAAGAAAAGGGTATGGATATGATTGTATTGGAAGAGAAGGCTGTCCCTGATCCGACTTTATTCGTCGAAAAGCGTGACGGCAGACGTGTAATTTTTGATGTAGACAAGATTGACAAAGCGCTTCATAAGGCTGCTGAAAAGGTTATGGATGTAACCCCTTTGGTTGAAAAACGACTTAGTACTCTAGTTGAACGTATCGTCGAAGAGATTCATAGCCGTTTCCCACAAGGTGTAAAAATCTATGAAATCCAAAATATCGTAGAACACGAGTTGTTGGAAGCAAAAGAATACGCCTTGGCTGAGGAGTATATCACCTATCGGACTCAAAGGGATTTTGAGCGCTCAAAAGCGACAGATATCAACTTTAGTATTCATAAACTTCTCAGTAAAGATCAGGCAGTTGTCAATGAAAATGCCAATAAGGATAGCGATGTTTTTAATACCCAGCGTGATTTGACTGCAGGGATTGTTGGAAAATCCATCGGACTTCAAATGCTTCCTAAACATGTGGCTAATGCCCATCAAAAAGGGGATATCCACTATCACGATTTGGACTACAGCCCCTACACCCCGATGACCAACTGCTGTCTGATTGATTTCAAGGGCATGTTGGAAAATGGTTTTAAGATTGGGAATGCTGAGGTAGAGAGTCCTAAGTCTATCCAAACTGCGACAGCGCAGATTTCGCAAATCATCGCAAACGTTGCTTCTAGCCAGTACGGGGGCTGTTCAGCTGACCGTATCGATGAAGTCTTGGCTCCTTATGCAGAGAAAAATTACCAAAAACACCTCAAAGATGCAGAGGAATGGGTCCTACCTGATAAACGCGAAGAATATGCTTGGAAGAAAACTCAAAAAGACATCTATGATGCCATGCAATCTTTAGAGTACGAGATTAACACCCTCTTTACCTCAAACGGGCAAACGCCATTTACTTCCCTTGGTTTTGGTCTAGGAACTAGTCGTTTTGAACGCGAAATTCAAAAGGCAATCCTGAGCATTCGTATCAAGGGGCTTGGTTCAGAACACCGTACAGCCATCTTCCCGAAACTTATCTTTACTCTTAAAAGAGGTCTTAACTTAGAGGAAGGCTCTCCTAACTACGACATTAAACAATTGGCTCTCGAGTGTGCAACCAAGCGCATGTATCCAGATGTTTTATCTTATGATAAGATTGTCGAGTTGACAGGTTCTTTCAAGGTTCCGATGGGCTGTCGTTCTTTCCTTCAAGGATGGAAGGATGAAAATGGAGTAGAAGTCAATTCTGGTCGGATGAACCTAGGTGTAGTGACGGTCAATCTTCCTCGTATCGCTCTTGAGTCCGAAGGAGACATGAATAAGTTCTGGGAAATCTTCAATGAGCGTATGAATATCGCGGAAGATGCCTTGGTTTACCGTGTGGAAAGGACCAAGGAAGCAACTCCAGCTAATGCGCCTATCCTTTATCAATACGGAGCTTTTGGACGCCGCCTTGGTAAGGAAGAAAGTGTTGACGAACTCTTTAAGAACCGTCGTGCAACTATTTCTCTGGGTTATATTGGCTTGTACGAAGTAGCGACAGTATTCTTTGGCAACAATTGGGAAACCAATCCAGAAGCCAAGGAATTCACACTGGATATTATTCGAGATATGAAACATCGAGTGGAAGAGTGGTCAGACCAATATGGGTATCACTTCTCTATTTATTCAACACCATCTGAAAGTCTGACAGACCGCTTCTGCCGCTTGGATACAGAGAAGTTTGGCTCTATTCCAGACATCACAGATAAAGAGTACTACACAAATTCCTTCCATTATGATGTCCGCAAAAATCCAACACCTTTTGAAAAATTGGACTTTGAGAAAGTCTACCCAGAAGCGGGTGCATCTGGTGGCTTTATCCACTACTGTGAGTACCCAGTTCTCCAACAAAATCCAAAGGCCTTGGAAGCTGTGTGGGACTATGCATATGACCGTGTAGGTTATCTAGGAACTAATACTCCGATCGACCGCTGTTACAAGTGTGATTTTGAAGGAGATTTTGAACCAACTGAGAGAGGATTTGCTTGTCCTAACTGTGGTAATAATGATCCTAAAACAGTAGATGTTGTTAAACGAACTTGTGGTTATTTAGGGAATCCTCAAGCACGTCCGATGGTTAATGGTCGTCACAAGGAAATTGCTGCGCGTGTCAAACACATGAATGGCTCGACTATTAAAACGGCAGGACATGAAGTAAAGAATTAGAAAGAGATAGCATGGGAAAATATCAGTTAGACGATAAGGGTAAGGCCTTGGTTCAACGATTCCACGAAAAGCATTCAAAGGGTGGAGTCAATAAAAAAGATCGAGTAGCCAGCCTTAGAGAACAATTTTTGAATAAGAACAAGAAAAAGTGAGAGTCCCCTCTCACTTTTCTCATAGCGGGAGGAATACATGGAATTACGCAGACCAACATTGGCAGATAAAGAAACAGTTTTAGAGATGATGGCAGAGTTTGAACAGACTCAATCAGCCCACGATGGTGGGTTTTGGGATGCTGAGAACTTTGATTATGAGAATTGGCTAGAAACTAACCTTAATAAAGAAATGGGAATAAACTTGCCTGAAAATCGCGTTCCATCAATTCAGTTCGTATTGTTTGATGAATCAGGCCATGCTTTAGGTTTTTTGAATCTACGGCTGAGACTAAATGAGGGATTGCTGAATTATGCTGGCCATATTGGCTACTCCATCCGTCCCTCTGAAAGGGGCAAAGGCTACGCCAAAGAATCCCTCCGACAAGGTCTACAAATTGCCAAGGAAAAGAATATCAAGCGAGCGCTTGTGACTTGTAGCACAGAAAATCCAGCCAGCCGAGCTGTTATCTTAGCTAATGGTGGGAAGTTGGAGGATGCTCGAAATGGAACGGAGCGCTACTGGATAGAGTTGGAGTAGAAAGCATGACATGGAATACACCAAAACCAGGCGAGTGGAAGAGTGAAGAGCTTAGTCAGGGGCGTATCATTGACTACAAAGCTTTTAACTTTGTCGATGGGGAAGGAGTACGCAATTCGCTTTATGTAGCAGGATGTATGTTTCACTGTGAAGGTTGCTACAATGTAGCGACCTGGTCATTTAATGCCGGGATTCCTTATACGCTAGAATTAGAAGAACAAATCATGGCAGACTTGGCTCAGCCTTATGTTCAAGGTTTGACTTTATTAGGAGGAGAACCCTTCCTAAATACAGGAATTCTCTTACCTCTCGTAAAACGCATTCGTAAGGAATTGCCAGAGAAAGACATCTGGTCTTGGACTGGCTACACCTGGGAAGAGATGATGTTGGAGACACCTGATAAACTGGAGCTCTTGTCAATGATTGATATCTTGGTTGATGGACGGTATGATAAAAGCAAACGTAATCTCATGCTTCAATTCCGTGGTTCTTCCAATCAACGAATTATCGATGTACAAAAATCCCTCAAAAGTGGGCAAGTGGTGATTTGGGACAAGCTTAACGATGGAAAAGAAAGCTATGAACAGGTGAAGAGAGAATGAAGAAAAAAGACCTAATAGAACAACTGGTCTCAGAGATAGAAACTGGAAAAGTAAGAACACTGGGTATCTACGGCCACGGCGCTTCAGGAAAATCAACTTTTGCTCAAGAATTGTACCAAGCATTGGATGCTGAAAAGGCAAATTTACTAGAAACAGATCCCTATATTACTTCAGGACGATATTTGGTAGTGCCTAAAGAGACACCAGACCAAAAAGTGACAGCATGTTTACCAGTAGCGCATGAGCTGGCAAGTTTACAAAGAGATATTCTTGCTCTGCAAGCGGGTATGGATGTCTTGACAATCGAAGAACCTTGGAAGGCTAGTGAGGTCTTATCGGGAGCAAAATCAATTCTGATAGTCGAAGGGATGTCTGTGGGATTTCTACCAAAGGAACTCTTTGACAAAACTGTATGTTTCTACACGGATGAAGAGACAGAATTAAAGAGGCGTCTAGCTCGAGATACGGCTGTGAGAAATGGCGATGCATCCTTTATATTGGCTAGTCAGCAAATGAGACGAGAACAGTATCTGCAATATTATAAAGAAACCGAGTCAAAAACAGATATCTTGATAAATCAATCGAATGATAAATTTCAGATCGAAACGAATATTATGAATACTATATAGAAGAAAAAATAAAAATTTGCTCTTCATTTATGCTTTTTTGAGATAAGGGGCAATAAGAAAACAGTTTCATCTAAAAAATTTAAAAAATCCTGTCAAATCCCTTGCAATCGCAGGGGCTTTGTGTTATTCTATTATGGTGCTGTAAATTACAGCCTTAGCTTTGATGCAAGAGGTTGCGACACGCTCGGTTGCATTGCCACGCAACGCGCGTCGGTTTTCTTGTGGAGCTAGCCTATTATCTTAAATAGACGAAAAGGAGAAAAAGATGGCAAACAAAAAAATCCGTATCCGTTTGAAAGCTTACGAACACCGTACGCTTGACACAGCGGCTGCAAAAATCGTAGAATCAGCTACTCGTACAGGTGCACAAGTTGCGGGTCCAATCCCACTTCCAACTGAGCGTAGCCTCTACACAATCATTCGTGCGACTCACAAATATAAAGATTCTCGCGAACAATTCGAAATGCGTACACACAAACGTTTGATCGATATCATCAACCCAACTCAAAAAACAGTTGACGCTTTGATGAAATTGGATCTTCCAAGTGGTGTAAACGTAGAAATCAAACTTTAATTTAAAGCTTGATACCTTGAGCATAAAAAACGCTCGTTAAAAACTTTTTGAATAAAAAATATAGAAAAGGAACTATTTTCTCATGACAAAAGGAATCTTAGGGAAAAAAGTGGGAATGACTCAAATCTTCACTGAAGCTGGCGAATTGATCCCTGTAACAGTTATCGAAGCAACTCCAAACGTTGTTCTTCAAGTTAAAACTGTTGAAACAGATGGTTACAACGCTATCCAAGTTGGTTTCGATGACAAACGCGAAGTATTGAGCAACAAACCTGCTAAAGGACATGTAGCAAAAGCTAACACGGCTCCTAAGCGCTTCATTCGTGAATTCAAAAACGTTGAAGGCTTGGAAGTTGGTGCTGAAATCACAGTTGAAACTTTCGCAGCTGGAGACATTGTTGATGTAACTGGTACATCTAAAGGTAAAGGTTTCCAAGGTGTTATCAAACGCCACGGACAATCACGTGGACCTATGGCTCACGGTTCTCGTTACCACCGTCGTCCAGGTTCTATGGGACCTGTTGCACCTAACCGCGTATTCAAAGGTAAAAACCTTGCAGGACGTATGGGTGGAGACCGCGTAACAATTCAAAACCTTGAAGTTGTACAAGTTGTTCCAGAAAAGAACGTTATCCTTATCAAAGGTAACGTACCAGGTGCTAAGAAATCTCTTATCACTATCAAGTCAGCAGTTAAAGCTGGTAAATAATAAGGAAAGGGGAATACAGTCAAAATGGCAAATGTAACATTATTCGACCAAACTGGTAAACAAGCGGGCGAAGTTGTTCTTAACGATGCAATCTTTGGTATCGAACCAAACCAATCTGTTGTGTTTGATGTGATCATCAGCCAACGTGCTAGCCTTCGTCAAGGAACTCACGCAGTTAAAAACCGCTCAGCTGTTTCAGGTGGCGGACGCAAACCATGGCGTCAAAAAGGAACTGGACGTGCTCGTCAAGGTTCTATCCGCTCTCCACAATGGCGTGGTGGTGGAATCGTCTTCGGACCAACTCCACGTAGCTATGCGTACAAACTTCCTCAAAAAGTTCGTCGCCTTGCACTTAAATCTGTTTACTCAGAAAAAGTTGCTGAAAACAAATTTGTAGCCGTTGATTCTCTTGAATTTACAGCTCCAAAAACTGCTGAATTTGCAAAAGTTCTTGCAGCTTTGAGCATCGATTCTAAAGTCCTTGTTATTCTTGAAGAAGGAAACGAATTCGCAGCTCTCTCAGCTCGTAACCTTCCAAACGTGAAAGTTGCGACTGCTACAACTGCAAGTGTTCTTGACATCGCAAATAGTGACAAACTTCTTGTTACTCAAGCAGCTATCTCTAAAATCGAGGAGGTTCTTGCATAATGAATTTGTATGATGTTATCAAAAAACCTGTAATCACTGAAAGCTCAATGGCTCAACTTGAAGCAGGGAAATATGTATTTGAAGTTGACACTCGCGCACACAAACTTTTGATCAAGCAAGCTGTTGAAGCTGCTTTCGAAGGTGTTAAAGTTGCAAATGTTAACACAATCAACGTAAAACCAAAAGCTAAACGCGTTGGACGTTACACTGGTTTTACTAACAAAACTAAAAAAGCTATCATCACTCTTACAGCTGATTCAAAAGCAATCGAGTTGTTTGCAGCTGAAGCTGAATAATCTAAGGAGGAAATATCGTGGGAATTCGTGTTTATAAACCAACAACAAACGGTCGCCGTAATATGACTTCTTTGGATTTCGCTGAAATCACAACAAGCACACCAGAAAAAACGTTGCTTGTTGCTTTGAAGAACAAGGCTGGTCGTAACAACAACGGTCGTATCACTGTTCGTCACCAAGGTGGTGGACACAAACGTTTTTACCGTTTGGTTGACTTCAAACGTAACAAAGACAATGTTGAAGCAGTTGTTAAAACTATCGAGTACGATCCAAACCGTTCTGCAAACATCGCTCTTGTACACTACACTGACGGTGTGAAAGCTTACATCATCGCTCCAAAAGGTCTTGAAGTTGGTCAACGTATCGTTTCAGGTCCAGAAGCAGATATCAAAGTCGGAAACGCTCTTCCACTTGCTAACATCCCAGTTGGTACTTTGATCCACAACATCGAATTGAAACCAGGTCGTGGTGGAGAATTGGTACGTGCTGCTGGAGCTTCTGCTCAAGTATTGGGTCAAGAAGGTAAATACGTTCTTGTTCGTCTTCAATCAGGTGAAGTTCGTATGATTCTTGGAACTTGTCGTGCAACAGTTGGTGTTGTCGGAAACGAACAACATGGACTTGTAAACCTTGGTAAAGCAGGACGTAGCCGTTGGAAAGGTATCCGCCCAACAGTTCGTGGTTCTGTAATGAACCCTAACGATCACCCACACGGTGGTGGTGAAGGTAAAGCACCAGTTGGTCGTAAAGCGCCATCTACTCCATGGGGCAAACCTGCTCTTGGTCTTAAAACTCGTAACAAAAAAGCGAAATCTGACAAACTTATCGTTCGTCGTCGCAACGAGAAATAATTTTAAACTAGTCGCTTAAGTGCTAGATAATCCGCCAGCTCGGTAGCGCTCCTCGTGAGCGCAAGCCGCTGTGGTACTATATTTAAAGGAGAAAATATTAAAATGGGACGCAGTCTTAAAAAAGGACCTTTCGTCGATGAGCATTTGATGAAAAAAGTTGAAGCTCAAGCTAACGACGAAAAGAAAAAAGTTATCAAAACTTGGTCACGTCGTTCAACGATCTTCCCAAGTTTCATTGGTTACACAATCGCAGTTTATGATGGACGTAAACACGTACCTGTTTACATCCAAGAAGACATGGTAGGTCACAAACTTGGTGAATTTGCACCAACTCGTACTTACAAAGGTCACGCCGCAGACGACAAGAAGACACGTAGAAAATAAGGAGAACATAAATGGCAGAAATTACTTCAGCTAAAGCAATGGCTCGCACAGTACGTGTTTCACCTCGTAAATCACGTCTTGTTCTTGACAACATCCGTGGTAAAAGCGTAGCCGATGCAATCGCAATTTTGACATTCACTCCAAACAAAGCTGCTGAAATCATCTTGAAAGTGTTGAACTCAGCTGTAGCTAACGCTGAAAACAACTTTGGTTTGGATAAAGCTAACTTGGTAGTATCTGAAGCATTCGCAAACGAAGGACCAACTATGAAACGTTTCCGTCCACGTGCGAAAGGTTCAGCTTCACCAATCAACAAACGTACAGCTCACATCACAGTAGCTGTTGCAGAAAAATAAGGAGGTAAAATCGTGGGTCAAAAAGTACATCCAATTGGTATGCGTGTCGGCATCATCCGTGATTGGGATGCCAAATGGTATGCTGAAAAAGAATACGCGGATTACCTTCATGAAGATCTTGCAATCCGTAAATTCGTTCAAAAAGAACTTGCTGACGCAGCAGTTTCAACTATTGAAATCGAACGCGCAGTAAACAAAGTTAACGTTTCACTTCACACTGCTAAACCAGGTATGGTTATCGGTAAAGGTGGTGCTAACGTTGATGCACTCCGTGCAAAACTTAACAAATTGACTGGGAAACAAGTACACATCAACATCATCGAAATCAAACAACCTGATTTGGATGCTCACCTTGTTGGTGAAGGAATTGCTCGTCAATTGGAGCAACGTGTTGCTTTCCGTCGTGCACAAAAACAAGCAATCCAACGTGCTATGCGTGCTGGAGCTAAAGGAATCAAAACTCAAGTATCAGGTCGTTTGAACGGTGCAGATATCGCCCGTGCTGAAGGATACTCTGAAGGAACAGTTCCACTTCACACACTTCGCGCTGATATCGATTACGCTTGGGAAGAAGCAGATACTACATACGGTAAACTTGGTGTTAAAGTATGGATCTACCGTGGTGAAGTTCTTCCAGCTCGTAAAAACACTAAAGGAGGTAAATAACCAATGTTAGTACCTAAACGTGTTAAACACCGTCGTGAATTCCGTGGTAAAATGCGCGGTGAAGCTAAAGGTGGAAAAGAAGTGGCATTCGGTGAATACGGTCTTCAAGCTACAACTAGCCACTGGATCACTAACCGCCAAATCGAAGCTGCTCGTATCGCCATGACTCGTTACATGAAACGTGGTGGTAAAGTTTGGATTAAAATCTTCCCACACAAATCATACACAGCTAAAGCTATCGGGGTTCGTATGGGATCTGGTAAAGGGGCACCTGAAGGTTGGGTAGCACCAGTTAAACGTGGTAAAGTAATGTTTGAAGTTGCTGGTGTATCTGAAGAGATCGCTCGCGAAGCGCTTCGTCTTGCAAGCCACAAATTGCCAGTTAAATGTAAATTCGTAAAACGTGAAGCAGAATAAGGAGAAGGCATGAAACTTAATGAAGTAAAAGAATTTGTTAAAGAACTTCGTGGTCTTTCTCAAGAAGAACTCGCGAAGCGCGAAAACGAATTGAAAAAAGAATTGTTTGAACTTCGCTTCCAAGCTGCTACTGGTCAATTAGAACAAACAGCTCGCTTGAAAGAAGTTAAAAAACAAATCGCTCGTATCAAAACAGTTCAATCTGAAGCGAAATAATAGACTAGGGAAGGAGAAATTTCAATGGAACGCAATAATCGTAAAGTTCTTGTTGGACGTGTTGTATCTGACAAAATGGACAAGACAATCACAGTTGTAGTTGAAACAAAACGTAACCACCCAGTCTATGGTAAACGTATTAACTACTCTAAAAAATACAAAGCACATGATGAAAACAATGTTGCCAAAGAAGGCGATATCGTACGTATCATGGAAACTCGCCCGCTTTCAGCTACAAAACGTTTCCGTCTTGTAGAAGTTGTTGAAGAAGCGGTTATCATCTAATCAAGCCTGAAAGGAGAAAACTGAAATGATTCAAACAGAAACTCGTTTGAAAGTCGCAGACAACAGCGGTGCACGCGAAATCTTGACTATCAAAGTTCTTGGTGGTTCTAAACGTAAATTTGCGAACATCGGTGATGTTATTGTGGCATCTGTAAAACAAGCTACTCCTGGTGGTGCGGTTAAAAAAGGTGACGTTGTTAAAGCAGTTATCGTTCGTACTAAATCAGGTGCTCGTCGTGCTGATGGTTCATACATCAAATTTGACGAAAACGCAGCAGTTATCATCCGTGATGACAAAACTCCTCGCGGAACACGTATCTTTGGCCCAGTTGCACGTGAATTGCGTGAAGGTGGCTTCATGAAGATCGTGTCACTTGCTCCAGAAGTACTTTAATCAATAAAAAAACAAACACAGTCCCCTGGCCTAGCCAGGGTGCCCATTGGGCGTAAGAATAAAAGGAGAAAAAAATGTTTGTAAAAAAAGGCGACAAAGTTCGCGTAATCGCTGGTAAAGATAAGGGAACAGAAGCTGTTGTCCTTACTGCCCTTCCAAAAGTAAACAAAGTTATCGTTGAAGGTGTCAATATCGTTAAGAAACACCAACGTCCAACTAACGAACTTCCTCAAGGTGGTATCATCGAGAAGGAAGCAGCTATCCACGTATCAAACGTTCAAGTTTTGGACAAAAATGGTGTAGCTGGTCGTGTTGGTTACAAATTTGTAGACGGTAAAAAAGTTCGCTACAACAAAAAATCAGGCGAAGTGCTTGATTAATCACGAAGGAAAGGAGAAGTATAATGGCAAATCGTTTAAAAGAAAAATATCTTAATGAAGTAGTTCCTGCTTTGACAGAACAATTCAACTACTCATCAGTGATGGCTGTGCCTAAAGTAGATAAAATCGTTTTGAACATGGGTGTTGGTGAAGCTGTATCAAACGCTAAAAGCCTTGAAAAAGCTGCTGAAGAATTGGCGCTTATCTCAGGTCAAAAACCACTTATCACTAAAGCTAAAAAATCAATCGCCGGCTTCCGTCTTCGTGAAGGTGTAGCGATCGGTGCAAAAGTTACCCTTCGTGGTGAACGTATGTACGAATTCTTGGATAAATTGGTTTCAGTATCACTTCCACGTGTGCGTGACTTCCACGGTGTTCCAACAAAATCATTTGATGGACGCGGAAACTACACACTTGGTGTGAAAGAACAATTGATTTTCCCAGAAATTAACTTTGATGACGTTGACAAAACTCGTGGTCTTGACATCGTTATCGTAACTACTGCTAACACTGACGAAGAGTCACGTGCATTGCTTACAGGCCTTGGAATGCCTTTTGCAAAATAATATAGGAGGTATAACTAATGGCTAAAAAATCTATGATTGCTAAGAACAAACGCCCAGCGAAGTTCTCTACTCAAGCATACACTCGCTGTGAACGTTGTGGACGTCCACACTCAGTTTACCGCAAGTTTAAACTTTGCCGTGTTTGCTTCCGTGAATTGGCATATAAAGGTCAAATCCCTGGTGTAACAAAAGCATCTTGGTAATAGCATGATACAAAGAGCGTAACAACCCCAGTAAAAATAGGAGAATTGGTGCAGGAGCGATGCTCCAAAACAAATCTATCTTTTTTGCCCAGGTTGTAGCTCGTGTTCAAATGAGAAATGCTCATTTGTATGTATCAAAACTTTCTGAGCCTAGCTCAATCATTAACTAGCAAGTGCAACTTGCAAACTACTAGTAAGAGGAGAAAAATAAAATGGTTATGACTGACCCAATCGCAGACTTCCTAACTCGTATTCGTAACGCTAACCAAGCAAAACACGAAGTACTTGAAGTACCTGCATCAAACATCAAAAAAGGGATTGCTGAAATCCTTAAACGCGAAGGTTTTGTTAAGAACGTAGAAATCATCGAAGATGACAAACAAGGCATCATCCGTGTATTCCTTAAATACGGAGCAAACGGTGAACGAGTTATCACTAACTTGAAACGTGTTTCTAAACCAGGACTTCGTGTCTACAAAAAACGTGAAGATCTTCCAAAAGTACTTAACGGTCTTGGAATTGCTATCCTTTCAACTTCTGAAGGTTTGCTTACTGATAAAGAAGCTCGCCAAAAGAATGTTGGTGGGGAAGTTATCGCTTACGTTTGGTAATATTTAGCTCCCAATTTCGTTGTGACTCTTCGTTATTGTCTCTTGTCTAACCCAAAGTTATGTCTGCGAGACAATGCCTCGATTCACTTAGAAATTGAGACCTAAACATTAACTTTTAAATCAAAAAGATTTAAACCCCGTGAAAACTGGCCTGAAAAGGCCTGACAATTTAACAGGAGAATAAAAACATGTCACGTATTGGTAATAAAGTTATCGTGTTGCCTGCTGGTGTTGAACTCACTAACAATGACAACGTTGTAACTGTAAAAGGACCTAAAGGAGAACTTACTCGTGAGTTCTCAAAAGATATTGAAATCCGTGTGGAAGGTACTGAAGTAACTCTTCACCGTCCAAACGATTCAAAAGAAATGAAAACTATCCACGGAACTACTCGTGCACTTTTGAACAACATGGTTATTGGTGTTTCAGAAGGATTCAAGAAAGAACTTGAAATGCGTGGGGTTGGTTACCGTGCACAACTTCAAGGAAACAAACTTGTTTTGGCTGTTGGTAAATCACATCCAGACGAAGTTGAAGCTCCAGAAGGAATTACTTTTGAACTTCCAAACCCAACAACAATCGTTGTTAGCGGAATTTCAAAAGAAGTAGTTGGTCAAACAGCTGCTTACGTACGTAGCCTTCGTTCACCAGAACCATACAAAGGTAAAGGTATCCGTTACGTTGGCGAATATGTTCGTCTTAAAGAAGGTAAAACTGGTAAATAATGTTGAGTGGTTGATTATCAACCACCAACCTCATTACCAACTTTGTGCATAGCACACGATTTAAAATTAAAGAGGTGAAAACTGTGATTTCTAAACCAGATAAAAACAAACTCCGCCAAAAACGCCACCGTCGCGTACGCGGAAAACTCTCTGGAACTGCTGATCGCCCACGTTTGAACGTATTCCGTTCTAATACAGGCATCTACGCTCAAGTGATTGATGACGTAGCGGGTGTAACGCTCGCAAGTGCTTCAACTCTTGACAAAGAAGTTTCAAAAGGAACTAAAACTGAACAAGCCGTTGCTGTCGGTAAACTCGTTGCAGAACGTGCAAGTGCTAAAGGTATTTCAGAAGTGGTGTTCGACCGCGGTGGATATCTATATCACGGACGTGTGAAAGCTTTGGCTGATGCAGCTCGTGAAAACGGATTGAAATTCTAATAGGAGGACACTAGAAAATGGCATTTAAAGACAATGCAGTAGAACTTGAAGAACGCGTAGTTGCTGTTAACCGTGTTACAAAAGTTGTTAAAGGTGGACGTCGTCTTCGTTTCGCAGCTCTTGTAGTAGTTGGTGACCGCAATGGTCGTGTAGGATTTGGTACTGGTAAAGCTCAAGAAGTTCCAGAAGCAATCCGCAAAGCAGTAGAAGATGCTAAGAAAAACTTGATCGAAGTTCCTATGGTTGGAACAACAATTCCACATGAAGTTCTTTCAGAATTCGGTGGAGCTAAAGTATTGTTGAAACCTGCTGTAGAAGGTTCTGGAGTTGCCGCAGGTGGTGCAGTTCGTGCCGTTGTGGAATTGGCAGGTGTGGCAGATATTACATCTAAATCACTTGGTTCTAACACTCCAATCAACATTGTTCGCGCAACTGTTGAAGGTTTGAAACAATTGAAACGCGCTGAAGAAGTTGCTGCCCTTCGTGGTATTTCAGTTTCTGATTTGGCATAAGAAAGGGGATAAAATGGCTCAAATTAAAATTACTTTGACTAAGTCTCCAATCGGACGCATTCCATCACAACGTAAAACTGTTGTAGCACTTGGACTTGGCAAATTGAACAGCTCTGTTATTAAAGAAGATAACGCTGCTATCCGTGGTATGATCACTGCAGTATCTCACTTGGTAACAGTTGAAGAAGTAAACTAATGATTGTTTAGGGGATGTGCATAAGACCATCCCCTAAAACTAGATATAGTCATCTTAGATGACTCAGTATAGGCGAGTTGATAGGAGAGACAACCTTTTCTCTCTTATCGGCGCTAGCATTTTACAAAAGAGGAGAAAATATAATGAAACTTCATGAATTGAAACCTGCAGAAGGTTCTCGTAAAACTCGTAACCGTGTTGGTCGTGGTACTTCATCAGGTAACGGTAAAACATCTGGCCGTGGTCAAAAAGGTCAAAAAGCTCGTAGTGGTGGCGGAGTACGCCTTGGTTTTGAAGGTGGACAAACTCCATTGTTCCGTCGTCTTCCAAAACGTGGATTTACTAACATCAACGCTAAAGAGTATGCGATTGTTAACCTTGACCAATTGAACATCTTTGAAGATGGTGCAGAAGTAACTCCAGTTGTTCTTATCGAAGCAGGAATTGTTAAAGCTGAAAAATCAGGTATCAAGATTCTTGGTAACGGTGAGTTGACTAAGAAGTTGACTGTTAAAGCTGCTAAATTCTCTAAATCAGCTGAAGAAGCTATCACTGCTAAAGGTGGTTCAGTTGAAGTCATCTAAGTGAGGTGACCTATGTTTTTTAAATTATTGAGAGAAGCACTCAAAGTTAAGCAGGTTCGATCAAAGATTTTATTTACAATTTTTATCGTATTTGTTTTTCGTATCGGTACTAGTATTACTGTACCGTGGGTAAATGCAAATAGCTTGAACGCTTTGAGTGGACTATCCTTCTTGAATATGTTGAGCTTGGTGTCAGGGAATGCCATGAAAAACTTCTCAGTTTTTGCACTTGGTGTTAGTCCCTACATCACAGCCTCAATCGTCGTCCAACTCTTGCAAATGGATTTATTGCCAAAATTTGTAGAGTGGGGCAAACAAGGGGAAGTAGGTCGTAGAAAGTTAAATCAAGCGACTCGATACATTGCCCTTGTGCTTGCATTTGTTCAATCAGTCGGGATTACTGCTGGTTTTAACGCTCTGTCTGGAGCTAAACTTTTGACTGTACCACTTACACCACAAGTATTCCTTGTAATTGGTGGAATTTTAACCGCGGGAAGCATGATTGTAACCTGGTTGGGAGAGCAAATCACAGATAAGGGATACGGAAATGGTGTTTCAATGATTATCTTTGCAGGGATTGTTGCTTCAATTCCTGATATGATTAAGGGCATCTATGTAGATTACTTTGTCAATGTACCAAGCAGTCGTTTGACATCGTCTCTCATTTTCGTTGCCATCTTAATCATTGCTGTTTTGTTAATTGTTTACTTTACAACTTACGTTGAACAAGCTAAATACAAGATTCCAATTCAGTATACAAAGGTAGCTCAAGGTGCGCCGTCAAGCTCCTATCTTCCATTGAAGATTAACCCTGCTGGGGTTATCCCGGTTATCTTTGCTAGCTCTATTACAGCAGCACCGGCAGCAATTTTACAATTCGTAAGTGCGTCTGGTCTTAATTGGGAATGGGTAAAAACAGCTCAAGAGTTGGTATCTACTTCAACCCCAACAGGTGTTGCTTTGTATGCTCTGTTGATTATTCTCTTTACATTCTTCTATACATTTGTACAGATCAATCCAGAGAAAGCAGCAGAAAATTTACAAAAGAGTGGAGCTTATATCCATGGTGTCCGTCCTGGTAAAGGGACAGAAGAATATATGTCAAAACTTCTTCGTCGTCTCGCAACAGTCGGATCAATCTTCCTAGGTGTGATTTCTATCCTACCTATCGTAGCTAAAGATTTATTTGGTCTTTCAGAAGTTGTTGCTTTTGGGGGAACAAGTTTGCTCATCATTATCTCTACAGGTATTGAAGGAATTAAACAATTGGAAGGTTATCTATTGAAACGTAAGTATGTTGGTTTCTTAGATACAACAGAATAATTGTAATAGAAAATAAAATTCACTATTGCTCAGAGAGTGGAGTGTAAAAATCAAAGACATTGTCAGATTTTTATCTCCTCTCTTCTATTTTGTTTTTAAATAGGAGTTGAAATGAATTTTTGCTTCTATTTAAATACAAAAAAGGAGTTTGAATCATGAATCTTTTGATTATGGGTTTACCTGGTGCAGGTAAAGGGACACAAGCAGCGAAAATTGTTGAACAGTTTCACGTTGCCCACATCTCAACAGGTGACATGTTCCGTGCAGCAATGGCTAACCAAACTGAAATGGGCGTATTAGCTAAGTCTTATATTGATAAAGGCGAATTGGTTCCAGATGAAGTTACAAATGGAATTGTTAAAGAACGTCTTTCTCAAGATGATATTAAAGAAACTGGTTTCTTGTTGGATGGATACCCACGTACAATTGAGCAAGCTCATGCCTTAGATAAAACATTGGCTGAACTTGGAATTAAACTTGAAGGTGTTATCAACATCGAAGTAGATCCATCTTGCCTACTTGAACGTTTGAGTGGTCGTATCATTCATCGTGAAACTGGCGAAACTTTCCATAAAGTATTCAACCCACCAGTTGATTACAAAGAGGAAGATTACTACCAACGTGAAGATGATAAACCTGAGACAGTAAAACGTCGTTTGGATGTCAATATTGCTCAAGGTGAACCAATCATTGCTCACTATCGTGCTAAAGGTCTAGTACATGATATCGAAGGCAACCAAGATATCAATGATGTCTTTAAAGATATCGAAAAGGTATTGACAAATTTGAAATAAAAGCGTTTTTCAGGCTTGCAAAATGTCTTGACAAATGTTATACTGAGTTAGTCTGACTTATAATTGTTGTCTCTGTGTCTAGAGGCATCAAATCGAAATTTAGGGAGGTACTTTTGCGTGGCAAAAGACGATGTGATTGAAGTTGAAGGCAAAGTAGTCGATACGATGCCGAATGCAATGTTTACGGTTGAACTTGAAAATGGACATCAGATTTTAGCAACAGTTTCTGGTAAAATTCGTAAAAACTATATTCGTATTTTAGCGGGAGATCGTGTTACTGTTGAAATGAGTCCATATGACTTGACACGTGGACGTATCACTTACCGCTTTAAATAATCGAAAAACTTGGAGGGATAAGAAATGAAAGTAAGACCATCGGTCAAACCAATTTGCGAATACTGTAAAGTAATTCGTCGTAATGGTCGTGTTATGGTAATTTGCCCAGCAAATCCAAAACACAAACAACGTCAAGGATAAGATAGAAAGGAGAAAACATGGCTCGTATTGCTGGAGTTGATATTCCAAATGACAAACGCGTAGTTATCTCATTGACTTATGTCTATGGTATCGGACTTGCAACATCTCAAAAGATTTTGGCAGCTGCTGGAGTTTCAGAAGATATTCGTGTTCGTGACCTTACATCAGATCAAGAAGATGCTATCCGTCGTGAAGTGGATGCAATTAAAGTTGAAGGTGACCTTCGTCGTGAAGTGAACTTGAACATCAAACGTTTGATGGAAATCGGTTCATACCGTGGTATCCGTCACCGTCGTGGACTTCCTGTCCGTGGACAAAACACTAAAAACAACGCTCGCACTCGTAAAGGTAAAGCTGTTGCGATTGCTGGTAAGAAAAAATAATATAGGAGGTAAAAGTCTTGGCTAAACCAACACGTAAACGTCGTGTGAAAAAGAATATCGAATCTGGTATTGCTCATATTCACGCTACATTTAATAACACTATTGTTATGATTACTGATGTGCATGGTAATGCAATCGCTTGGTCATCAGCTGGTGCTCTTGGTTTCAAAGGTTCTCGTAAATCTACACCATTTGCTGCTCAAATGGCTTCAGAAGCTGCTGCTAAATCTGCACAAGAACACGGTCTTAAATCAGTTGAAGTTACTGTAAAAGGTCCAGGTTCTGGTCGTGAGTCAGCTATTCGTGCTCTTGCTGCCGCTGGTCTTGAAGTAACAGCAATTCGTGATGTGACTCCAGTGCCACACAATGGTGCTCGTCCTCCAAAACGTCGCCGTGTATAATCATTACCTTTACACTGCTTTTCGTTTAAGAGGGAGTAACTAAATGATCGAGTTTGAAAAACCAAATATAACAAAAATTGATGAAAATAAAGATTATGGCAAGTTTGTAATCGAACCACTAGAACGTGGATACGGTACAACACTTGGTAACTCTCTTCGTCGTGTACTTCTTGCTTCTCTTCCAGGAGCAGCTGTTACATCTATCGATATCGATGGAGTATTACATGAATTTGATACAATTCCTGGTGTTCGCGAAGACGTGATGCAAATCATTCTGAACATTAAAGGTATTGCAGTTAAATCATATGTAAAAGACGAAAAGACTATTGAACTTGATGTTGAAGGTCCTGCTGAAGTGACAGCCGGAGATATTTTAACTGATAGTGATATTGAAATCGTAAATCCAGATCATTATCTTTTCACAATCGGAGAAGGTGCTTCATTCAAAGCAACTATGACTGTAAACACTGGTCGTGGCTATGTACCTGCAGATGAAAATAAAAAAGATAATGCCCCAGTTGGAACACTTGCTGTAGATTCTATTTATACACCAGTTACAAAAGTTAACTATCAAGTTGAACCTGCTCGTGTAGGAAGCAATGATGGTTTCGACAAATTAACCCTTGAAATCTTGACAAATGGAACTATTATTCCAGAAGATGCTTTAGGGCTTTCAGCACGTATTTTGACAGAACATCTTGATTTGTTTACAAATCTTACAGAGATTGCAAAATCTGCAGAAGTGATGAAAGAAGCTGATACTGAATCGGACGACCGTATTTTGGAACGTACGATTGAGGAACTTGACTTGTCTGTACGCTCATATAACTGTTTGAAACGTGCTGGTATCAATACTGTGCATGATTTGACAGAAAAATCTGAAGCAGAGATGATGAAAGTAAGAAATCTTGGACGCAAGAGTTTGGAAGAAGTGAAACTCAAACTCATTGATTTGGGTCTTGGATTAAAAGATAAATAAAGGAGGAATACATGGCTTACCGTAAACTAGGACGCACTAGCTCACAACGTAAAGCAATGCTTCGCGATTTGACAACTGACCTTTTGATCAACGAATCAATCGTGACAACTGAAGCTCGTGCTAAAGAAATCCGTAAAACTGTTGAAAAAATGATTACTCTAGGTAAACGTGGTGATTTGCATGCACGTCGTCAAGCTGCTGCTTTCGTACGTAATGAAATCGCATCTGAAAACTATGATGAAGCAACTGATAAGTACACTTCTACTACAGCACTTCAAAAATTGTTCTCAGAAATCGCACCTCGTTACGCAGACCGTAACGGTGGATACACTCGTATCCTTAAAACTGAACCACGTCGTGGTGATGCAGCGCCAATGGCGATCATCGAATTAGTATAAAATCATCAATTTTGTTGAGTGTTATGATGATGGAGCCCTGTGCTCTTAGTCTAGCTCTGGTCTACCGCTAGGACTTTTGTCCTAGCGGGAACACTCATCATAAGATGGTAGGGTAGACGCTTGTTTACGAAATTGTTTTTCTTTTAAGAACAATTTCGTAAGCAGGCGTTTTTTAGTTTTTTTGAAATAAATGTGCTATACTGAGAAAAAAGAAAAATTTAGATATGGTTATTTTTCTATGATTTCAAAGATGGAGGACCGATATGAAAGCTATTATAACTGTGGTTGGAAAAGATAAGGGTGGTATTGTTGCAGGTGTTGCGACTAAGATTGCTGAATTAGGATTAAATATTGATGATATTTCACAAACTGTCTTGGATGAGTTCTTTACCATGATGGCTGTAGTATCCAGTGATGAAAAACAAGATTTTACTCAACTAAGAAATGAGTTTGAAGCTTTTGGACAGACTTTGAATGTCAAAATCAATATTCAGAGCGCGGCTATTTTCGATGCTATGTACAATATCTAGGAGGTGCTTATGGATATTAGACAAGTTACCGAGACTATTGCAATGATTGAAGAGCAGAATTTTGATATTCGTACCATTACTATGGGAATTTCTCTTCTTGATTGTATTGATCCAGATATTGATAAGGCTGCAGATAAAATATATGAAAAAGTTACGACCAAGGCGGCAAATTTAGTGGCTGTCGGTGATGAAATTGCTGCTGAGTTAGGTATACCTATTGTCAATAAACGTGTATCAGTAACACCGATTTCTCTAATTGGTGCTGCTACAGATGCAACGGACTATGTACCATTAGCCAAAGCTTTAGATAGAGCAGCAAAAGAAATTGGTGTAGATTTTATTGGGGGTTTTTCTGCCTTAGTTCAGAAAGGCTACCAAAAAGGAGACGAAATACTCATCAACTCGATTCCGCGTGCCTTAGCTGAAACTGATAAAGTTTGCTCTTCTGTCAATATCGGTTCAACCAAGTCAGGAATCAACATGACTGCTGTAGCTGATATGGGTCGAATTATCAAGGAAACTGCTAGTCTTTCTGATATGGGAGCTGCTAAATTAGTTGTATTTGCCAATGCAGTTGAAGACAATCCTTTTATGGCCGGAGCCTTTCATGGTGTTGGTGAAGCTGATGTTATTATCAATGTAGGTGTTTCAGGTCCTGGTGTAGTCAAACGTGCTTTAGAAAAAGTTCGTGGGGAAAGCTTTGATGTAGTTGCTGAAACTGTTAAAAAGACAGCCTTTAAGATTACTCGGATTGGTCAATTAGTTGGCCAGATGGCTAGTGAAAGACTAGGTGTTGATTTTGGGATTGTTGATTTGAGTTTAGCGCCTACTCCTGCAGTGGGGGATTCTGTAGCTCGGGTTCTCGAAGAAATGGGTCTCGAAACAGTTGGGACTCATGGGACGACTGCCGCTTTAGCTCTTTTAAATGACCAAGTAAAAAAAGGCGGAGTAATGGCTTGCAACCAAGTCGGTGGTCTGTCAGGTGCTTTCATCCCAGTTTCAGAAGATGAGGGTATGATAGCAGCAGTGCAAAATGGTTCCCTAAATCTTGAGAAATTAGAAGCCATGACAGCTATCTGTTCAGTTGGGTTGGATATGATTGCTATTCCAGAAGATACCCCGGCAGAAACGATTGCGGCTATGATTGCGGATGAGGCAGCAATTGGTGTTATTAATATGAAAACCACAGCTGTCCGTATTATTCCAAAGGGTAAAGAAGGCGACATGATTGAATTTGGCGGTCTCTTGGGAACTGCTCCAGTTATGAAAGTCAATGGAGCTTCTTCGGCTGATTTCATTGCTCGTGGAGGACAGATTCCAGCTCCAATTCATAGTTTTAAAAATTAATAAAAGAATAAAATGATTTAAGTTCAATTTAAGGATAAGTGTGTATACTCTAATCATTAAATAAAGACCTCCTAACTTTATTTAATAGAAATCCTAAACTTTTTCATAATAATCTCCTACAAAAGTCGCTCGTAAGAGTGGCTTTTGTTTTGTATTCTCAAAAAAACTAGTAAAATATCATTGATTCTGGTCAAATTTTTTAAGAATGGCTACTTTTTTCGAAGCCAAACCAGCCTAAAACCTTGCCATGATTGGCTTTTTGAAATTTTATGGTATAATAGTAGTAGTTTTATTAGATGGAGTATGATTTTTGAGAAAAAGCTTTCGTGTAAAAAAAGAGAAAGATTTCGACGCCATATTTAAAAAGGGAGCAAGTGTAGCTAATCGAAAATTTGTTATTTATCGATTAGAAAACAATGAAACACATTTTCGAGTAGGTTTATCAGTCAGTAAGAAGTTAGGAAATGCTGTGACAAGAAACCAAATCAAGAGAAGAATCCGGCATGTTCTCATTCAAAATAGCAATCAAATTGTTGATAATGTCGATTTTGTTGTGATTGCTCGAAAAGGCGTTGAACTACTAGAATATGCAGAAATTGAAAAAAATTTACTTCATGTTTTGAGATTAGCAAAGATTTACCAGGAAGGAAATAAGAGTGAAGAAGAAATTACAATTGACTAGTTTGTTAGGTTTGTCCTTGTTGGTAATGACTGCTTGTGCAACTAGTGAAGTGTCTGCTGATTCGGCAGACTTTTGGAGTAAACTTGTTTATTTTTTTGCTGAAACCATTCGATTTTTGTCATTTGATGTCAGCATTGGTTTAGGGATTATTCTTTTCACGGTTTTGATTAGAACAATACTGTTACCAGTCTTTCAAACACAAATGGTGGCTTCCAGAAAAATGCAAGAGGCGCAACCTCTTATCAAAGAATTGCGCGAACGTTATCCAGGTCGCGACATGGAAAGTCGTACTAAGCTAGATCAGGAAACACGTAAATTATTTAAAGAATTAGGCATTAAGCAATCCGCATCCTTCTGGCCGCTTTTAATTCAAATGCCAATTCTATTGGCTCTTTTCCAAGCTTTATCAAACGTAGATTTTTTGAAGACAGGCCACTTTTTATGGTTCAATCTAGGTGGAGCTGATACCACTTTCGTACTACCTATTTTAGCTGCCCTATTCACCTTCCTCAGTAGCTGGCTTTCAAACAAAGCCTTGCCTGAGAAAAATGGTGCGATGACAGGTATGATGTATGGGATGCCTGTTATTATCTTCTTTTTTGCAATATCTGCTCCAAGTGGTGTCGCTCTTTACTGGGCGGTGTCAAATGCTTATCAAGTATTGCAAACTTACCTTTTGAACAATCCCTTCAAAATTATTGCAGAGCGTGAAGCAGATGTGCAAGCTAAGAAGGATTTAGAAGTTAAGAAAAGAAAAGCTCTAAAGAAAGCACAGAAAAAGAAAAAGTAAGGAGAAATCTGATAATGGTATTATTTACAGGTTCAACAGTTGAAGAAGCAATCCAAAATGGATTGAATGAATTAAATATTCCGAGAATGAAAGCTCATATCAAAGTTGTTTCGAGAGAGAAAAAAGGATTTTTTGGACTTTTTGGTACAAAACCAGCTCAAGTTGATATCGAAGCAATTAGTGAAACAACTGTTGTAAAAGCGAATCAGCAGGCGATCAAAGGTGTTCCGAAAGAAATTAATGATCAAAATGATCCAGTTAAAACAGTCAGCGAAGCGACAGTTGATTTGGGACATGTAGTTGCAGCTATCAAGAAAATTGAAGAAGAAGGCCAAGAAATTTCTGAAGAAGTCAAGGCTGAAATTCTTAAGAATGATAAAGAAGCCAGCACGATTTTAGAAGAAACAGGCCATATTGAAGTTTTAAAAGAATTGCAACCTGAAGAAACTCAAGATGAAGTTGAGTCTGAAAAAGGCAGCGACTTAGAAAATCTTGGTTTGAAAGTCGAGCCAACATACGACACCGAAAAGGTTGTTGAAGAAGTAACCAATTATGTTCAAGCAATCATCGATGATATGGATGTTGAGGGAACTATTTCTAGCACTTCTAACCGTCGCTCTATCAACATGCAAATTGATACAAATGAGCCAGGCCGTATCATTGGTTACCATGGTAAGGTTTTGAAATCCCTTCAACTTTTGGCACAAAATTACCTCTACAATCGTTATTCAAAAACTTTCTACATTACTATCAACGTGAATGATTATGTTGAACATCGTGCAGAAGTGTTACAAAGTTATGCTCAAAAATTAGCTACACGTGTCTTGGAAGAAGGCCGTAGTCAGATGACAGATCCAATGTCAAGCAGCGAGCGTAAAATTATCCATCGTATCATCTCACGAATGGAAGGTGTTACTAGCTACTCTGAAGGTGACGAACCAAATCGTTACGTTGTAGTTGACACAGAATAAAAATGAAAAATCAGGGAAACCTGATTTTTTTCTAACTGAAGAAGGAGTAAAATGAAAGAAATCAAGGACTATCTTGCTTATCAAGGGGAACAGTACCGGAATCCTGAAAAAGCAGGAGCTGAAAAAGATAAAATGCTAGACCTGCGTCAAAAAGGGCAGGAAGCGCGAAAGACATTTACTTACCTAGCGGAATGTTTTCAAGCTAGGCATTCCGATTGGAATTTACACCCAACCAGTCAATGGATGAATCAAGCGCAGAGATTACGACCACATTTCTGGGTTTATTTACAGAGAGAGGGGCATGTAACAGAGCCCATGATGGCTCTTCGTTTGTATGGAAATCAGAATAATTGGGGGATCTCTATAGAAGTCAGCTTTATAGAGAGAAAGAAAGATGAGGCTACCTTGTCAAAGCAGGCTAAAATATTGGATGTCCCAGTGGTTGATGGAATCTATTATTGGGTTCAGAAAAACGATGAAAGCTATAGAGTACAAGCTACTGAGGAGAATAGACAACTTTTAAGACAACAATTATCCAATCAGGAGATTCGTAAGGTTTTAGTAAAAGTTGATATTCCAGTAGCCGATGAAGATACTATAGATAAGGTTCTAGATAAACTTGATAGAGGTTTTGAAAAACTATCACCTTACTATCAAGTGACTAGAGATTAGTATAATCGGCTGAGCCATTTTATAGTAAATTGTTTTATTGCTATTCTATCTGTTTTTTCATATAATAGTAAAATAGAATGTGGGGTTCAATCATCACCTCAAATAGAAAGGAAATTCTATGTCAAATCTATCTGTTAATTCAATTCGTTTCCTAGGTATTGACGCCATTAATAAAGCCAACTCAGGTCATCCAGGTGTGGTTATGGGAGCGGCTCCGATGGCTTATAGCCTCTTTACAAAACAACTTCGTATCAATCCAGCTCAACCAAACTGGATCAACCGCGACCGTTTCATTCTTTCAGCGGGTCACGGATCAATGCTTCTCTATGCCCTTCTTCACCTTTCTGGATTTGAAGATGTAAGCATGGATGAAGTGAAGAGCTTCCGTCAATGGGGTTCTAAAACTCCAGGTCACCCAGAATTTGGTCATACAGCAGGGGTTGATGCAACAACAGGTCCTCTAGGACAAGGGATTGCGACTGCGACAGGTTTTGCACAAGCAGAACGTTTCCTTGCGGCTAAGTACAACCGCGAAAGTTATAACATCTTTGATCACTATACATATGTTATCTGTGGAGATGGTGACTTGATGGAAGGTGTATCAAGTGAAGCTGCTTCTTATGCAGGTTTGCAGAAACTTGACAAATTGGTTGTTCTCTATGATTCAAATGATATCAACTTGGATGGTGAGACAAAAGATTCATTCACAGAGAGTGTTCGCGATCGTTACAATGCCTACGGTTGGCATACAGCCTTGGTTGAAGATGGGACAGACTTAGAAGCTATTCAAGCAGCTATTGAAGAAGCTAAGGCTTCAGGGAAACCATCTTTGATTGAAGTGAAAACTGTTATTGGTTATGGTTCGCCAAACAAACAAGGGACTAATGCCGTACACGGTGCCCCTCTTGGTACGGATGAAACTGCAGCAACACGTCAAGCACTTGGTTGGAACTATGAACCATTTGAAATCCCAGCAGAAGTTTATGCTGATTTCAAACAAAATGTTGCGGATCGTGGTGCATCAGCATATGAAGCATGGACAAAACTAGTTGCAGACTATAAAGAAGCTCACCCAGAATTGGCTGAAGAAGTGGAAGCCATCATCGAAGGACGCGATCCAGTTGAATTGACTCCAGAAGACTTCCCAGCTTTAGAAAATGGCTTCTCTCAAGCAACTCGTAACTCAAGCCAAGATGCTTTAAATGTAGTGGCTGCTAAATTGCCAACCTTCCTTGGTGGATCAGCTGACCTTGCTCATTCAAATATGACTTACATCAAAACTGACGGACTTCAGGACGATGCAAATCGCTTGAACCGTAATATCCAATTTGGTGTTCGTGAATTTGCAATGGGTACCGTTTTGAACGGAATGGCTCTTCACGGTGGACTTCGAGTTTACGGTGGAACTTTCTTCGTATTCTCAGACTACCTTAAAGCGGCAGTTCGTTTGTCAGCTCTACAAGGTCTTCCTGTAACCTATGTCTTTACTCACGATTCAATTGCAGTTGGTGAAGATGGACCAACTCATGAACCGATTGAGCACTTGGCAGGACTTCGCGCGATTCCAAACCTTAATGTTTTCCGTCCAGCAGATGCGCGTGAAACTCAAGCCGCTTGGTATCTTGCAGTGAAGAGTGAGAAAACACCAACTGCCCTTGTCTTGACTCGTCAAAACTTGACTGTTGAGGAAGGAACAGACTTTGAAAAGGTTGCGAAAGGTGCTTACGTTGTATATGAAAATGCAGCAGACTTTGACACTATCTTGATTGCGACTGGTTCAGAAGTGAACTTAGCAGTAGCAGCTGCTAAGGAATTGGCAAGCCAAGGTGGAAAAGTTCGCGTAGTCAGCATGCCATCTACAGATGTTTTTGACGCACAAGATGCAGACTACAAAGAAGAAATCTTACCAAATGCAGTTCGTCGCCGTGTAGCAGTCGAAATGGGAGCAACTCAAAACTGGTACAAATACGTTGGTCTTGATGGAGCGGTTCTCGGTATTGATACCTTTGGAGCGTCTGCCCCAGCGCCAAAAGTTTTAGCAGAGTATGGATTTACAGTTGAAAAATTAGTTGAAATTGTAAACAACTTGAAGTAAGAAAAATCAGAGCATTTGCTCTGGTTTTTTATTGACCTAAAATCAAGGTGCAATCTTGTAAAAACAAGTGAAATTTGATATAGTAGTTTTATCTGAATTACAAAGGAGTAAAAAATAATGGGTGGAAATTTAACATTCTTGATTATGCTTGTTTTGATGTTTGGCTTGATGTTTTTCATGCAACGTTCTCAAAAAAAACAAGCTGAAAAACGTATGGAGAGCCTTAATAAACTTCAAAAAGGCTACGAAGTAATCACTATCGGTGGTCTCTACGGTACAGTCGATGAAGTTGATACTGAAAACAAAACGATTGTACTTGATGTAGATGGTGTCTACCTTACTTTTGAACTAGCTGCTATTAGAACAGTCTTGCCAGTTAAAGAAGCTGTGACTCCTGAAGGAGCAGTAATCGAAGACGGAAGCGCAATTGAAGAATAAAACGGGATGGGATTCATTCCCGTTTTTCTATAAAATCTGAGGGGAAATGATGAAAAAAATTGTCTTTGTTTGTCTTGGGAATATCTGTCGTAGTCCCATGGCAGAGTTCGTGATGAAATCATTGACAGATGATTATGAGATTGAAAGTCGAGCGACTTCATCATGGGAGCATGGCAATCCGATTCATAAAGGAACTCAGAAAATTTTTAAAGCTCACGAGATTCCTTACGATTCATCAAAAACATCACAGCAAATTTCTAAGGATGATTTTGAATATTTTGATTATGTCATTGGAATGGACGAGTCCAATCTTCTAGATTTGACTCGGATGTGTCCTCAAGATCAACTACATAAGCTAGAGGCATTTGCTTCTGAGGATGTTCCTGATCCATGGTATACAGATGATTTTGATGAAACTTATGATCGAGTTTTAACTGGTTGCCAAGCTTGGCTAACACGTTTAGAAAATGAGGCAAAAAATGGATAATTTAAAGAAATTCTATGATAAATACAGTGTCTATATAACGCGTCCTCGTTTGGAAATTGCAACGGTAGTAGTCATAGCTCTTTGTGCTATATTTGTATTTGTGGGGAATATGCCTAAGCAAGGAGTTTTAAAATTGGATGGCGATTCACTAGTATATGACGGAAGTATTGTTCGTGGGAAGATGAACGGCCAAGGAACAATGACCTTCTCTAATGGAGATACCTACACCGGACAGTTTAAAAATGGCGCATTTAATGGGAAAGGAACCTACCAAGCTAAGGATGGATGGGTTTATGAAGGTGATTTTGTGAATGGCCAAGCTGAAGGCAAAGGGAAACTAACTACCGAGCAAGAAGTTGTCTATGAAGGCGACTTTAAACAAGGACTCTTCCAACAGGCACAATAACCTCCTAACAAGGAGGTCTTTTCTCAAGAAATAAAGAAAACGCTTCCTTGGTTTAAGAGTGGAAAAATAAATTAAAAACAAGTTTGTGAAAATAAAAAAATATAATAAGATTTTCACAAACCTCGGGGAAAGAATGCATTATAACGCGAATTTGAGAAAAAAATCACAAAAATATGAAAATTCTTTGTGAAATATCTATGAAACTGTTTACAAAGTAAAAAAAAAGAGTTATAATATACTTGTGAAAAATTTAACAAAGGTTTAAACCTTTAAGGCTATGGAGGAAAATATGGCTGATAAAAAAACTTTGACACCTGAGCAAAAACAACTCGCTGCTGAAAAGCATGTAGATGGATTAGTACAAAAAGCTTTGGTTGCACTTGACGAAATGCGCAAGTTGAACCAAGAGCAAGTTGACTACATCGTAGCAAAAGCATCTGTTGCTGCTCTTGATGCACACGGAATTCTTGCACAACATGCAGTTGAAGAAACTGGACGTGGGGTATTCGAAGACAAGGCAACAAAAAACCTTTTTGCCTGTGAACACGTAGTAAACAATATGCGTGGCGTTAAAACAGTTGGAGTTATTGAAGAAGACCCAATTACAGGTCTGACTAAAATTGCAGAACCCGTAGGTGTAATCTGCGGTGTCACTCCAACAACAAACCCAACTTCAACAGCTATTTTCAAATCATTGATTGCTTTGAAAACGCGTAATCCAATCGTTTTCGCTTTCCACCCATCAGCTCAAGAATCATCAGCTCACGCAGCACAAATCGTTCGTGATGCAGCGATTGCAGCTGGTGCTCCTGAAAACTGTGTTCAATGGATTACAGAACCATCAATGGAAGCAACTGGAGCACTTATGAACCACGAAGGCGTTGCGACTATCCTCGCAACTGGTGGTAATGCCATGGTTAAAGCTGCTTACTCATGTGGTAAGCCAGCACTTGGGGTAGGTGCCGGGAATGTTCCTGCTTATGTAGAAAAATCTGCTGACCTCCGTCAAGCTGCTCATGATATCGTTATGTCTAAATCATTTGATAATGGTATGGTCTGTGCGTCAGAACAAGCAGTTATCATTGATAAAGAAGTTTATGATGAATTTGTAGAAGAATTCAAGTCATATCACACTTACTTTGTAAACAAGAAAGAAAAAGCTCTTCTTGAAGAATTCTGTTTCGGTGTGAAAGCTAACAGCAAAAACTGTGCTGGTGCTAAACTAAACGCAAACATCGTTGGTAAGCCAGCTGCATGGATTGCTGAACAAGCTGGATTCTCTGTTCCAGAAGGAACAAATATCTTGGCTGCAGAATGTGCGGAAGTAGGACCAAAAGAACCATTAACTCGTGAAAAATTATCACCAGTTATTGCAGTTCTTAAAGCTGAAGATACTGAAGATGGTCTTAAAAAAGCTCGTCAAATGGTTGAGTTCAACGGACTTGGTCACTCAGCAGCTATCCATACAAAAGATGAAGCTCTTGCTAAACGCTTTGGTACAGAAATCAAAGCAATGCGTATTATCTGGAACTCTCCATCTACTTTCGGTGGTATCGGTGATGTATACAATGCCTTCATTCCATCATTGACACTTGGATGTGGTTCATACGGACACAACTCAGTTGGTGATAACGTGAGTGCTATCAACCTCCTAAACATCAAGAAAGTAGGGAAACGTAGAAATAATATGCAGTGGTTTAAAGTTCCTTCAAAAATTTACTTCGAACGCAATTCTATCCAATACCTTCAAACATGTGAAGATATCGAACGCGTTTTGATCGTTACAGATAAATCTATCGAGCGCCTTGGATTTGTTCAACGTGTTATTGACCAATTGAACAAACGTAGCAACCGTGTAACTGTCCAAGTCTTCTCAGATGTTGAACCAGATCCAGATATCACAACTGTAGAACGTGGTGCTGAAGTGATGAAAGCTTTCGAACCAGATACAATCATCGCACTTGGTGGTGGTTCTCCAATGGATGCAGCTAAAGTAATGTGGCTCTTCTACGAACAACCACAAATCGACTTCCGTGACTTGGTTCAAAAATTCATGGATATCCGTAAACGTGCCTTCCGCTTCCCATCTCTTGGTAAGAAAGCGAAATACATCGGGATTCCAACAACTTCAGGTACAGGTTCAGAAGTAACACCATTTGCCGTTATCTCTGATAAGAAAAACAACCGTAAATATCCTTTGGCTGACTACTCATTGACACCAACTATTGCGATTGTTGACCCTGCTTTGGTTGAAACAGTTCCTGACTTCATCGCTGCAGACACTGGTATGGACGTCTTGACCCACGCGACTGAAGCATATACTTCAAACTTTGCCAACGATTATACAGACGGTATCGCCCTTCAAACAATCAAACTTGTCTTTGAATGGTTGGAAAAATCTGTTAAAACAGCTGACCCAGAAGCTCGTGAAAAAATGCATAATGCTTCTACAATGGCTGGTATGGCCTTCGCCAATGCCTTCCTTGGCATGAGCCACTCAATGGCTCACAAGATCGGTGGGGTTCACCACACTGTTCACGGACGTACAAACGCAATCTTGCTTCCATACGTTATCCGTTACAACGGTACTCGCCCATCTAAGACTACTACATGGCCTAAATACAACTACTGGAAAGCTGATGAGAAATTCCAAGACATTGCTAGAATGCTTGGCTTGCCTCACTCAACTCCAGAAGAAGCAGTTGAAGCATACGCTAAAGCTGTTTACGACCTTGGTGTTGCAGTAGGTATCAAGATGAACTTCAAGGATCAAGGAATTGATGAAAAAGCTTGGAAAGACAGCTTGCATGAAATTGCCTTGCTCGCATATGAAGACCAATGTTCACCTGCAAACCCACGCTTGCCAATGGTAGCTGACATGGAAGAAATCATGGCAGATGCTTACTATGGTTATGCAGAACGTCCAGGACGTCGTAAATAATAGATTATCAGCCTAGAGGCAGGAGTTATCCTGTCTCTTTTTTGATTTTTCATGAAACCAAAATTTTATAAGGAATCATGATGTGGTAGAGTGAAGGCTTTTACTAAGGTGTCTTAGTAAAATAAGAGGAATTGAAAAGTATAAAACTAAAGTGAAAATCAACGCCCGCACTTGCAATAAAACTAAAATAGTTATATAATAGGTTTGTTGAAAGGTGATTTGTAGTGATTCAAGTTACTCTTTTCACAATAAAATTTTCATGATTTTCATAAGGAGGAAATCACTAATGGTAGTTAAAGTTGGTATTAACGGTTTCGGTCGTATCGGTCGTCTTGCTTTCCGTCGTATCCAAAACGTAGAAGGTGTTGAAGTTACTCGCATCAACGACCTTACAGATCCAGTTATGCTTGCACACTTGTTGAAATATGACACAACTCAAGGTCGTTTCGACGGTACTGTGGAAGTTAAAGAAGGTGGATTCGAAGTTAACGGTAAATTCGTTAAAGTTTCTGCTGAACGCGATCCAGAACAAATCGACTGGGCTAACGACGGTGTAGAAATCGTTCTTGAAGCAACTGGTTTCTTTGCTACTAAAGCAGCTGCTGAAAAACACTTGCATGCTGGTGGTGCTAAGAAAGTTGTTATCACTGCTCCTGGTGGATCAGATGTTAAAACAGTCGTATTTAACACTAACCACGATATTCTTGATGGTACTGAAACAGTTATCTCAGGTGCTTCATGTACTACAAACTGCTTGGCTCCAATGGCTAAAGCTCTTCAAGATAACTTCGGTGTTGTTGAAGGATTGATGACTACTATCCACGCTTACACTGGTGACCAAATGATTCTTGACGGTCCACACCGTAAAGGTGACCTTCGTCGTGCTCGTGCTGGTGCTGCTAACATCGTTCCTAACTCAACTGGTGCTGCTAAAGCAATCGGTTTGGTTATCCCTGAATTGAACGGTAAATTGGACGGAGCTGCACAACGCGTTCCTACTCCAACTGGATCAGTTACTGAATTGGTAGTTGTTCTCGAAAAGAACGTTACTGTTGATGAAGTAAATGCAGCTATGAAAGCAGTAGCTAACGAATCATACGGTTACACTGAAGATCCAATCGTTTCTTCAGACGTTGTAGGTATGTCTTACGGATCATTGTTTGACGCAACTCAAACTAAAGTTCTTGACGTTGACGGTAAACAATTGGTTAAAGTTGTTTCATGGTATGACAACGAAATGTCTTATACTGCACAACTTGTTCGTACTCTTGAATACTTCGCAAAAATTGCTAAATAATTTCTGAGTCGAAAAAGCAAGACCTATTGGTCTTGCTTTTTTAGTATTAGTGAAGAAAAATGGATGATTTTATCATCCATTTTGTTTTAATTCTCTTTCAAATGTATCTGAAAGTGCAGTAAAGCTTAATTTGTTTAAAGTTAGAGGGTGGATAAAGGATAGTTTAAATGCGTGCAGCATCAGTCTGCTAACTTTTGAATGTGAGTTGTAGAGAGGGTCTCCAAGAATTGGATGTCCGTGGTGAGATAGGTGAACTCGGATCTGATGGGTTCGTCCCGTTTTTAATTTGCAACGAATAAGACTAGTTTTGTTCGTTGCAAATTGTTTCAAACGAGTTACTTGGGTTTCAGCGTATTGGCCATTTTTTTGATCCACTACCCGTTTCCTACGGTCGTGACGATTGCGACCAATTTTATCTCGGAAGACAAGCTCTTTAGTTCCTATTTTTCCCTCGACCAGAGCCCAGTATTCTCGGGAAATCTCTTTCTTTTCTAATAAGCGATTAAGGATAGGAAGAATGAATGGATTCTTAGCAAACAATACGAGACCGCTTGTTTCCATATCTAGTCTATGGACAACATAGCAAGTTTGACCAACATAGGCGCTGACATGATTAAGAAGAGCAATCTCATCGGGCTGATTCCCATGTGTTTTCATGCCCTCGGGTTTATTGACGATAATTAAATGTTGGTCTTGATAGATTTCTTTTACAAGTTTGGGGTTTCCAAAAGCAATTTCTTTTGTAGGATAATCTTCCTCATCGAAAATTAATTGGCATTCGTCTCCTGCTTTGATAGCTTGGTGCCAATGAACTTCTCTTTTGTTGATAAGGATATGTTTCTTAACTCTCAAGAAATGACGTATTTTTCTAGGGATTAACAGTTGCTCTTCCAGGAAAAGTTTAACTGTCATTTCAGGTAGAGACTCAGGGATAGTAAAGGTAAATTTCATACAGATATTGTAACAAAAATTAGTTTATTTGGACAGGGAAACTAGCAAAATTCTTGTCTTCCTATGGGGAAGATGATAAAATATACGCATGAAATTAGATACCTTATTTGAAAAATTTCTTTCCTTATTTAAGAAAGAAGAATCTGAAATTGAAGAAACAGAAATGAATGAAGTCGAACAAGAAGAAAATGTGTCGAGCAACTTACGACGTTCAAGAGCAGGACGAAAGAAATCTGGGGCAGTTGGTCCTATTCGAAAATTCTGGCGTCGTTATCATTTGACAAAGATCTTTCTGATTATAGGACTAAGTGCCAGCCTTTTTGTTGGGGTCTATCTATTTGCGCTAGCAAAATCGACGAATGTTACAGATTTGCAGAATGCTTTAAAAACACGTACTCTGATTTTTGACAGAGAAGAAAAAGAAGCAGGTGCCCTATCAGGCCAAAAAGGGACCTATGTCGAACTTTCGGATATTAGTGAAGATTTGCAGAATGCTGTTATTGCGACAGAAGATAGAAGTTTCTATAAAAATAGTGGAATTAACTATGGACGCTTTTTCCTGGCAATCCTAACAGCAGGTCGCTCGGGTGGTGGTTCTACAATCACTCAGCAGTTGGCTAAGAATGCCTATCTATCTCAAGACCAGACTGTTCAAAGGAAGGCGAAAGAATTCTTCTTAGCTTTGGAATTAACCAAAAAATATAGCAAGAAGGAAATTCTAACCATGTACTTGAACAATGCCTACTTCGGTAATGGAGTTTGGGGCGTTGAAGATGCAAGTAAAAAATACTTTGGGGTTTCAGCTTCTCAGCTGACGCTCGATGAAGCGGCAACCTTAGCAGGAATGCTTAAAGGGCCGGAATTGTACAACCCTTTAAATTCTATTGAGGATTCTACAAATCGCAGGGACACCGTCTTGCAGAACATGGTAGCTGCTGGTTATATTGATAAAAATAAAGAAGCGGAAGCTTTGGGTGTTGATATGGCATCTCAGTTACAAGATGCTTATGAAGGGAAAGTTTCAGACTACCGATATCCATCCTATTTTGATGCAGTTGTTAATGAAGCAATTGAAAAGTACAATCTAACTGAAGAAGAAATTGTGAACAACGGCTATCGTATATATACGGAACTAGATCAGAATTATCAAGCTAACATGCAGGTCATTTATGAAAACACTTCTCTGTTTCCAACAGCAGAAGATGGAACTCATGCTGAGTCTGGCAGTGTTGCTCTAGAACCAAAAACAGGAGGAGTTCGAGGAGTTGTTGGTCGTGTAGCAGGAGATGATAAAGCGGGCTTCCGAAATTTCAACTACGCAACTCAATCAAAAAGAAGTCCAGGTTCAACTATTAAGCCCTTAGTTGTCTATACCCCAGCAGTCGAAGCTGGTTGGGCTCTAAATAAAGAGTTGGATAATCATACTATGGAGTATGGTGATTACAAGGTCGATAACTACGCAGGAATCAAAACATCTCCTGAAGTTCCAATGTACCAAGCTTTAGCTGAGTCCCTAAACCTCCCTGCCGTAGCAACAGTTAAACAACTTGGCATCGACAAGGCTTTTGAATCAGGTGAAAGATTTGGACTTGATTTAACGAATGTGGATCGTGTGTTGGGTGTTGCCCTGGGTGGTGGAGTGGAAACTAGTCCACTACAAATGGCACAAGCTTATGCAGCATTTGCAAACGAAGGTTTGATGCCAGAAGCGCATTTTATTACTCGCATTGAAAATGCAAGTGGGCAAGTCATTGCTACGCATAAGAATTCTCAAAAACGAGTGATAGACAAGTCCGTAGCGGATAAAATGACTAGCATGATGCTAGGAACCTTCACAAATGGTACAGGAATAAGTTCTTCACCTGATGGTTATGTTATGGCTGGGAAAACTGGAACGACAGAGACTGCTTTTAACCCAGAATATACGAGTGACCAATGGGTTGTTGGGTATACACCTGATGTAGTCATTAGTCACTGGCTTGGTTTCCCGACTACCGATGAAAACCATTATCTAGCAGGATCGACTTCGAATGGTGCAGCACATATCTTTAGAAGTATGGCTGAAACAATCCTTCCTTATACACCGGGAAGTACCTTTAAAGTAGAGAATGCCTATAAGTTAAACGGAATTGCTCCACAAAATATTCCAAATCAATCAAGTGATAATGGGGGCACGCAATCCGGAGATTCAATAACTGATATCCAAGGTCGCGCTCAGAATCTTATTGATGAGGCAGAACGAGCGATTTCAGATGCTAAAATTAAAGAAAAAGCAAAAACAATTTGGGATACAATAGTAGATTTGTTCCAATAATTTTTAAATGACAAGAACTATTCTTGTCATTTTTTGTTCCCTGAAGTAACAGAAAAAACACCTGAAAGATATGGAATGGCATCCGAGGAATAAGCTTAGGCAAGATTACAGACAAAAGAAAAAATAACAGCTTTTATAAAACCTATCTCTGGTATACTGAATGCAGAAAAGGAGGGTAAAGATGTTAGAAAAAAATTATGAAGAAGTCAAAGCTATCGTGCATAAGTGTCGAAAAGAATACTATTTACATCTATGGGAAAGAGAAGATTGGGATCAAGAAGGAATGATTTGCCTTCATGAACTATTAGAAAGTTACCCAGAATTTGAAGAGAAAAAAGATAAACAATTCTATATTTACTTTAAAACAAAATTTCGGAATCGAATTTTGGATGCAGTTCGAAAACAAGAAAGTTATAAAAGAAGATTGGATCGACAAGCTTATGAAGAAGTGAGCGAAATTAGCCATCGATTAGGCGAAGGGGGGCTGTTGATAGATGAGTCTTACGCATTACAAGAAATGCTTAAAGAGTATCGAGCAGGGTTAGGAAAAGAAAGGTTGGAGTTGTTTGAACGCTTGTTAGCTGATGAGCGATTCAAAGGAAGAAAAGCAATGTTGAAAGAACTAAAGCATGTGCTAAGAGATTTTTCTCCAAAAAGATAAAAAAATAAACCCAATATCTTGACAAGGGGG
>NZ_JASHBJ010000003.1:0-131550 GCF_047464715.1 Streptococcus infantis | reverse complement strand
CAACTTCTACAACTACAACGACAGAAGGTCCAGCGACAACTTCTACAACTACAACAACAGAAGAACCGGCGACAACTTCTACAACTACAACGACAGAAGGTCCAGCGACAACTTCTACAACTACAACAACAGAAGAACCGGCGACAACTTCTACAACTACAACGACAGAAGGTCCAGCGACAACTTCTACAACTACAACGACAGAAGGTCCAGCGACAACTTCTACAACTACAACAACAGAAGAACCAGCGACAACTTCTACAACTACAACAACAGAAGAGCCAAAAACTACTTCAACAACAGAAGGATCAACGACAACTTCAACGACCGCATCAACAGAAGGGCCAACAACCACTTCAACAACAGAAGGATCAACGACTACAACAGATGAGAAACCAAAACTTCCTAAAACTGGAGAAGCCGTAGGAACTGGCTTGGTATTTGCAGGAATCGTCATCTTATCAGGCACAGTTGTATTGAAACGTAAATATTCTAATAAGTAATAGTTGAGTTTCTTTAGATAGGGGAGAGCATGGCTCTCTCCCTTTTTTAAAAAAGTAGATATTATGGAGTATTTAGATGAAACTATCAATTCTTATCACTCTTTTAAATGAAGAATTAGTTCTCGCTCAAACGCATAAAGCCATCTCTGAGCAGTTAGAGAGTATGATTTTATCGGAAGAACTGTCTGACTACGAAATTCTCTATGTGGATGACGGCAGTAGCGATAGCACACTAGAATTAATCGATGCTATTGCCAATGAAAACCCACGGGTCAAGTATATCAGCTTTAGTAGAAACTTTGGACGCGAGAGTGGAATTCTTGCTGGTTTTAAGTATGCGACTGGTGATGCAGTTATGGTGATGGATGGTGATTTGCAACATCCGCCCTACCTTATCCCTCTCTTTGTAGAAGCTTATAAAGAAGGATATGACATTGTCAGCGGTCAGAGAACTCGAGAAGGGGAGTCATTTGTAGGAAGCTTCTTTGCTCGTAGTTTTTATAAATTCTCGAATCACTCCATGGACGTTAAATTGACAGATGGAAAATCCGAGTTACGTCTCCTCAGTAAGAGAGCTGTGGATGTATTTGTTTCACTGCCGGAGTACAATCGATTTAACAAAGGGCTTTATGAGTGGATCGGTTTTAAAGAGAAGGTTATTCCTTATCAAAATGAAGTTCGTAAGGCAGGAAAAAGTAAATTTGGCTTTAAGAAGTCTATGAACTATGCTTTCCAGGGGATTATCTCATTTAATGACCGACCGCTTAGAATTTGTATCCAATTTGGATTTGTCAGTATGGCTCTGTCTCTTCTCTATATTGTTTATGAATTTTGTAAATTTATCTTTTCTTCCGACTATACAAGTGGCTATTTCACGACAATAGCAGCTATCATCTTGTTTAGTAGTGTGCAACTCATTTTCATAGGAGTACTTGGAGAGTATATTGGAAAGATTTATTACGAGGTGAAGCAACGTCCTCACTTTATCGTCGCGAAAAGCAATATTGACCAAGCTGAAAAAGATAAGATTGGTTAAGAAGACATAGGAGAAAACAAACATGGATAAGTGGTTAATGCGTTGGCAAGAGTTAAAAGGGAAACACCCTAAAGCCTTGCTTTATACGATAAGTGCCTTACTACCGATGACCATTATGCTGGTTGTTTGGTTTTTCATGGGTAGCTATCCTTTTGGAAATAAAAGTCTGATGGCAGTTGACTTTGGGCAGCAGTATATCAGCTTTTTTGGCTTGCTTAAAAATGCAGTACTTACAGGTGATTTGAGTAGTCTGACTTATTCCTTTACCAAATCTCTCGGTGGAGATATGATAGGGGTTTTAGGCTATTACTTGATGAGTCCCTTTAATATTTTTTATATTATTGTTCCCTTCAAACATTATGGTTTGGCAGTCTTTCTGACCATTTGGCTCAGATACGGCGCAATCGGGTTGTCCTTCTCTCATTTTTTGATTAAGCGCTATAAGGGAGCAGAATCTCGTGTGTGGTTGGTGCCTTTATTTGCAACAGCCTATGCTCTTTCAGGGATGCTCGTTTCCTATCAGATGAACGTCATTTTCTATGATGCCATGATTATGCTACCGCTCGTTATCGTTTATCTGGAAGAGATTTTGGATGGAGGAAGACCCTATCGTTATGCCTTTATTTTAGGACTAACAGTCTTTCTGCAGTTCTATATGGGGTATATGATTTCGATTTTTATCGTCCTATACTCTTGTTATTATGTTTCACCACGCCTCTCTATTCAGGGAACTCTGAAACAGAAGCTGAAACACTTCTTGAGTCCTCTGGTAAAAACATTTGCCTTCTCTGTCATTGGGGTTGCTACGGCATCGGTATTGATTGTGCCAGTTTTCTATAATCTCCTTGAGAGTAAGGGGCAAGTTGGAGATGCCATGAAATTCTCCTTGGCCTTTCAGATCAATCCTGTGGATATTCTGTCTAAACTGGCTATCGGTGGTTTTGATACTGCCTCAGGCTGGTCAGCTGGACCTAACCTTCCAAATATCTACATCGGTGCTTTAGGATTTCTAGGTTTTATCCTCTACTTTACATCAAAGCAGATAGCTAAGGAAAAACGTTGGGCTGCAGGAGCAGTCACCTTCGTCTTCTTCCTTTCCTTTGTCAATGAGTTTGTAAGTAAAATCTGGCATATGGGACAAAATCCAGCTGGATTCTTCTTCCGTTTCTCATGGTTGTTCTCGTTCTTTATGCTCGTTTTAGCCTATCAGGTAGTTAAGGGACAAGTAGAAATTTCTCGCAGAGGGAAGTTGCTTTCAGCTGTGTTACTAGTTTTATCAGCAATTTATCTCTATACAAAGAAATTCACCTATCTTCCAAAAACACAGCCAGAAGCATTGACTCAATTTCTAACAAAGAATGTTATTGTATTTTGGATTTTACTGATAGCTATCACTGTAGCCTGCTCTTATCTCTATTGGAGTCGTTCTCGTAAAGATCCTAAAGTGAAAAAAATGGTGCTATTGATAGCTGGGGCTGTCGTCCTTCTTTTAGGCATTCTTCTCCAAACAGGTTATCTCTTATCTCAGGTTGTATTAACCTTGTTGGTTTACTTGGCGGTTATCTTCTTACTGCGCTCAAGAATGACAAGATTAGCCATTCTTGCCTTATCTACCCTAACAATCTTTGAGTTGGGTTACAACGCTTATCTATCTCAAGCAACCTTTGGGTATGCGGATGTAGATAAGTTTGTAGATGCAACGGTATCTGTAAAACAAGTGACAGATGATGTTCAGAAACAAGCAGACCAACCATTCTATCGAATCGCCTCCACCTTTGCCTATTCAAAAACAGTGCCATCGCTTGTTTCCTACCCAGGTTTAAGTACCTTTAGTTCTAGCTTAGAGCGTACGACCATGGATCAATTCGCCTACATGGGTGATCAAGGGATTAATGCGGCGACAGAGTATGAAAATGGGACCCTCTTAACAGATGCCCTATACGGTGTTCGTTACTATATGGATGTCAAGGATCTGGATCCTACAGAGAAAGAAGCTCATCCTGAGAGAATGTATTTCACTCGTTTTGCAAGTCGTTTTGATATGCAACGTTATTTCACGCGTAAGGTATATGAAGATGAGCGTTATATTGTGTACGAAAACCCAAATTCTTTCCCATTAGCTTATGGAACAAATGATTTGGTAAGAAATATCAACTTCGGTAAAAACAACGCTATTCAAAATCAAAATATCATTCTCAACTCTATGGAAGGTGCGAAAAAAGACGAAGAAAATTATCTCGATTATTTCAAGCCCCTAGCCTATGGAGATGTCGAAACAGAAAATCTTACTGAGGAAAATGTCGACAAAGAAAAAGGAACCGCAATTTACAAGCGGATAGACTCTTCTAAGGATGCAGTGGTTCGCTACCGAATTACTCCGCGAACAGACTTGACTTATTACTTCTTCGTACCTGCAGGTCTAAATACAGAGAAAGATTACTCCGTTCTTCTAAATGGCAAGTGGTTCACTCATTCTAAGAGAAATACGCAACGTCAACTCTGGCAAATTGCAGATAATGCGGAGAATCAAGAATCTGTACTTGAGTTCCGCTTTAAAACAGACAAGGTTGACCTTTCAAACGCAGGGGTTTATCGAGCAGAAATCAGTCAAATTCAAAGTGCTTTAGAAAAAAGGAAGGCACAAGGTCTACAAGTTGAGAAATTCTCGAATACTCATATCGTCGGTTCAGTGAATATTACTGACGACAGTAAATATATGATGACTTCTATCCCTTATAGCGAGGGTTGGAAGGTGAAAGTAGATGGTAAGGATGTACCTGTGACAAAAGCATGGAACAGCTTTATTTCATTCCCGATTACTTCTGGACAACACAAAGTAGAATTTGTCTTCTCACAAAAAGGAAGGGTTACAGGTGCTGTATTGACTCTAATCAGTCTATCAACGCTTTATATCGTCAGAAGAGATTACAAGAAGGATGATAAAAAGCAGCTGAAAGAAAATCAAGACGCTCCATTAGCTGACTAAGCAATCTTTTATCAACTATAAAAAATACGGTCAGGATAGCACTCCTGACCTTTTTCTTTTGCAAAATGACAAAAATCTTAAACTTTTTGACAAATATACTTGTCAAAAATAAAAAGATGTGTTACAATGAAATCAAGTTAAGAACAAAGGAGTCAAGACATGCTAAAAAATCGTCTAAAAGAGCTTCGAGCTCGCGATGGCCTCAATCAAACCGAACTGGCCAAACTAGCAGGTGTGTCCAGGCAAACCATCAGTTTGCTAGAGCGGGATGAGTACACGCCATCCATCGTCATTGCCCTGAAGATTGCTCAGATATTCAATGAGCCAGTCGAGTCAGTCTTTCGCTTAGAGGAGGATGAGTGATGAACAAGTATAAAGTGATTTATTATCTATCTATAGTTGTGTTTATCGTAAATCTTTTGGCTATGATCGGAAGCCTACTTGGTTGGTTTACAATTGTTGACAGTAAATACCTCTTCTGGATTAACATAGTTTTACTATTAGTCTTTAGATGGGTAGAGAGAAAGATAAAGTTTAAAGAAATCGTAAAAGGAGAAAAGTTATGAAAGAGTTTTTAGCGGGTTTTCAAGTCGATACTGAACACAAAGAACTTGCCGGTGTTTGTGCAGGTTTAGGAAATTATTTTAACATTCAAGCCAATATCGTTCGTTTGGTGACAGTCTTGTTGTTCCTCTCTTCGACTGAGGTTGGGATTCTAACAATGACGCTCTATGCCTATCTAGCAGGTTGGCTTGGCAATGATCCCTTGGGGGATGGAGCAAAAAAAGCACGAAACCAAGCTCTTCTCTTAGTCGTTGTTTGTTTGCTTTTGGTCTCACTTGGATCAGAAGGCTTGACCGCTATTTTTGAATCAGGTAAAACTTTTGGTCAATGGTTGTCTGGTTTGTTTTAGAAAGAGGTTGAAATATGGAAAAGAAACATATCATTTTTGCACTGAAGATTTTTCTTGCAAGTGTTTTATTAGGAATATTTGCTGGTTTCCTTGGTCTTAATCCTTTAGGTATCAGTCAAGAGCAAGTAATCATTGCCTCGTACTCAATTTTTCTTGGTTTAGGGATGCTTACGGTGATTCTAACCTTTTATTTCACTAGAAAAAGTCATCAGGCCTATCAGAATTATCAAAGAGAAGAAGAGGATGAAGGAAATGAGCAAGACTACCTTGATATGTATCGTTTCTTAGATTATGGTACGGTAGCTTGGAATGTTTGCCAAATTTGTATGCTATCCTGTCTACTTTTAGATTTGGGAGGTTTAGGCCGATCAGCAACATCCTTACTTTTGCTGGTTGTAGGTATCTGGTCGGGTGTTTACTGTCTCAAAATCATCAGCACGGTTCGTAACTATAAACTTTCTATTACGGCGACTCCCAAGGAAGTTTTGGAATACCTCGATACTTATGATGAGGGAGAAAAACAGGCTGAGATGGAAGAAGCTTACTTGATCTTGTTCAAGGTTAATCAACTCCTCATTCCTGGCATCTATGTTGTCTTAGTAGTACTATCTGTAGTATTAGGACAAGTACAGTTGGTTGCTCTACTCGTAGCAGTTGTCGTCCATTTGTACACGAATGTTGCACAGTTGCGAAAAACAAAACGTTATTTCAAATAGGAGAATATTATGAAAACACTTAAAAATATTGGCTGGTATAGTCTTACTTTCTTATCATTTATTATGATTTATAGTTTCATCCAGGGTGTAGGTGTGGCAGCGATGAAGTTGGGAGCACCTGACTACGTTTTTGTTCCTGTTTATGTCTTATTAGCAGGAATCTTCACCTTCGTTACCTACAAGTGGTATAAGACAGGAACCGTTACGATTGAAAAAACGGCCCTCAACAAATACATCTGGTTACCTGCCTTGGTATGGGCCCTTGTTATTGTTGCCCAATTCTTTTTGCCAAATGATCCATCAGTCAATCAACAGACGGCAGAACAATTGACTCATAATCAACCTCTCTTCGCTTTCTTCATGATAGTGGTCTTTGCGCCTCTGACAGAAGAATTGACCTTTAGAGGAATGTTAGCTCGCTATGTCTTTCCTCAACAAGATAACGTCAAGCAGACAGTTCTCTTTCTTCTTGTAAGCACCATCATTTTTGCACTTGTTCATTTCCCTGGGACTCCCCAACAGTTCCTGGTTTATGCTTCACTCGGCTTTAGCTTGGGACTGGCTTACATCAGCAAGGGTGGTCTGGCCTATAGTATAGCTCTACATGCCTTGAATAATTTAATCGGATTTTTAATGATTATCATGCTATAATAGACTCAGGAGGAAGTCATGAAACGAGTGATATTATTAGCAGTGATTCAGGCAGTTGTTCTCTTCCTTATTATTGGAGCGCTTGCCTATGCTTTTAAAGGGGATTTCTTTTATAATCATCTAGCAGTTATCTTTGCACCAATTGCAGGTATTATGCGATTTGCGACAGCCTATGCAACGGAGATTGTTCTCCCTAAAAAGGCAGCGGAGATTGCTGAAAAGCGAAAAAAATAAAGAAATACCAAATCCAGCGAAAGACTTTGCTGGATTTTTTCATTTATCGCGGGAAACTCTCAACTTTTCTGATGATTTTCATGAAGAGCCTGCGCTTTTATGGTAAAATAGTAACAGAATACAAGAGGAGAGAAGAAATGAAACGCAGTATGTATGCTGGTCGTGTTCGTGAGGAACACATCGGACAAGAAATTACCTTGAAGGGTTGGGTTGCCCGTCGTCGTGACCTGGGTGGCTTGATTTTTATCGACCTTCGTGACCGTGAAGGGATTATGCAGTTGGTTATCAACCCTGAAAAAGTATCGGCAGAGGTGATGGCAACAGCTGAAAGCCTTCGTAGTGAATACGTCATCGAGGTGACTGGTCAGGTTGCAGCACGTGAGCAGGCCAATGATAAATTGGCGACTGGAGCAGTTGAGCTGAATGTAACAGCTCTTACGGTTCTGAATACATCCAAAACAACACCATTTGAAATCAAGGATGGCATTGAGGCAAACGATGATACGCGTCTACGTTATCGTTATCTTGACCTTCGTCGTCCAGAGATGTTGGAAAACCTTAAACTGCGTGCCAAGGTAACGCATTCTATCCGCAACTACTTGGATGAATTAGAATTTATCGATGTGGAAACACCATTCCTTTCTAAGTCAACACCAGAAGGAGCGCGTGACTACCTCGTACCATCTCGTGTCAACAAGGGTCACTTTTATGCCTTGCCTCAAAGTCCACAGATTACCAAACAGTTGTTGATGAATGCGGGATTTGACCGTTACTACCAAATCGTCAAATGTTTCCGTGACGAAGACTTACGTGGGGACCGCCAACCTGAATTTACCCAGGTCGACTTGGAAACTTCATTCCTGACTGAGCAAGAAATCCAAGATATCACAGAAGGCTTGATTGCGCGCGTGATGAAGGAAACCAAAGGAATCGAAGTAACACTTCCATTCCCTCGTATGAAGTATGATGATGCCATGGCTCTTTATGGCTCTGACAAGCCTGACACTCGTTTTGAGATGTTGCTTCAGGACTTGACAGAAGTTGTCAAGGGAGTAGACTTCAAAGTCTTTTCAGAAGCTCCTGCAGTTAAAGCCATCGTCGTCAAAGGAGCTGCAGATAACTACTCACGTAAAGACATCGACAAGATGACAGAAGTAGCCAAGCAGTATGGCGCTAAGGGTCTTGCTTGGGTTAAGGTTGTTGATGGAGAATTGAACGGACCAGTTGCTAAGTTCTTGACTGCCATTCAAGGCGATTTGGCAAGTGCACTTGGTCTTGAAGATAAAGACTTGGTTCTCTTTGTTGCTGATACGCTTGAGGTAGCTAATGCAACACTTGGTGCCCTTCGTGGACGTATTGCGAAGGAACTAGGCTTGATCGATAATGACAAATTCAACTTCCTCTGGGTTGTTGACTGGCCAATGTTTGAATGGTCTGAAGAAGAAGGACGTTACATGAGTGCCCACCATCCATTTACCCTTCCTCAGGCAGAAACTGCTCATGAACTTGAAGGTGATTTGGCTAAGGTTCGTGCCATTGCCTATGATATCGTCTTGAATGGTTATGAACTTGGTGGTGGTAGCCTTCGTATCAATCAAAAAGAACTCCAAGAACGCATGTTTAAAGCTCTGGGTTTCTCAGCGGAGGAAGCAAATGACCAGTTTGGTTTCCTTTTGGAAGCTATGGACTATGGATTCCCGCCACACGGTGGCCTGGCTATTGGACTTGACCGCTTTGTCATGCTCCTAGCAGGAGAAGATAATATCCGTGAAGTTATTGCCTTTCCTAAGAATAACAAGGCAACTGACCCAATGACGCAAGCACCATCAACAGTAGCTCTTAAACAATTAGAGGAACTTAATCTACAAGTAGAACAAGATGAAACAAACGAAACTAACTAAAAAGTGGTATCATTATCTGCGCCGCTTTGCTTATCGGGTGAAGATTTTGCGTGTTTTGCAAAGTATCTCCCGAGAAAAATACGATGAAAAAATTTCAGCTTCTCTGGTATATGGTTTTCTATCAGCAGTAGCCGTCAATTTCTTCTTCCAGCCAGGACACGTTTATTCAAGTGGAGCAACAGGTTTAGCTCAGATTATCTCAAGCCTTAGTAACTACTGGTTTAATTTCCATATTCCAATTTCTGTAGCTTTCTATTGTATCAATATACCACTCATGATTTTAGCTTGGCGCCAAATTGGGCATAAGTTCACGATATTTACCTTTATCACGGTATCCATGAGCTCGCTCTTTATCCAATTTGTGCCAGTGGTGGTCTTGACAGAGGATCCCATCATCAATGCTCTCTTTGGTGGGGTAGTCATGGGACTTGGTATCGGCTTTGCTCTACGCCATAATATCTCCAGCGGTGGAACGGATATTGTCAGTCTTACCATTCGTAAGAAGACAGGTCGAAACGTCGGTAGTATCTCCTTCTTGGTGAACGGGACAATCATGCTGATTGCTGGCTTGACCTTTGGTTGGAAATACGCTCTTTATTCTATGATTACCATCTTTGTCTCAAGTCGTGTAACAGACGCAGTTTTCACCAAACAAAAACGCATGCAGGCTATGATTGTTACTAGTAATCCAGATGCAGTCATTGAAAAAATTCACAATAAATTGCACCGTGGAGCGACCATGATTCACGATGCTGAAGGGACTTATAACCACGAGCGTAAGGCGGTTTTGATTACAGTTATCACTCGTGCAGAGTTTAATGATTTTAAACTAATCATGAAGCAAGTGGATCCAACAGCCTTTGTATCGGTCTCGGAGAATGTTCATATTCTTGGACGATTTGTCGAAGTTGAAAACTAGTTGTTCAGGTAAATAGAATACAAAAAAACCAACTCAAAATAGAGAGTTGGTTTTTTATTTTTCAACGATTTCGTGTGCAATCACCTGACGATAGCAGATTTGACGGTTCTCTTTGACATCATTAATGATTTGCAGAATGGTTTCAAATGAAGTTCGGCCAAGAGCAAGGCTATTGATATCAACATAGGCAGCTAGATTCAATCTTGGATTCACCGAATCAAAGCTTAGAACAGGAACATCAAGCTGGTGTTCGTTGAGGTAGTTACAGACACCTTCAGCTAAGAGGCTATCTGTTGTAATAATAGCATCGGTCTGAGGGTCGTGTTTAAAGAGTTGTTTACTAAAGTTATAGCCCTTTTCTTCTAGAAACTCGTCTGCAAAGAAGGTACGTTGACTATCAAGAGGTAGATCGTGTTCTTGAAGTGCTTGCTCGTAACCTGTCAGACGGTCCTGGGTAACGAAGAGCTTCTTGGTACCACCGATAAAGGCAATTCGACTGCATCCTTTTTTGATGAAATATTCGGTCGCATCAAATCCGGCTTGGATGTTATCATTATCAACAAGCGGAATGAAAGGAGAAAGTGATTTTCCAAGAATGAGGAAGGGGAATTGCTCATCGACAACTAATTGCACCAAGGGATCATTTTCTTGAGCATACAAGAAGATAAGCCCATCTACACGTTTTCCATAGACCATTTGCGAAATGGCGTTTAAACGCTCTTTCTCATCCTTACCAGTCGCAATCTGAATGGCATAGTGATTTTCCGAGGCAACCTGTGCAATCCCTCTAAGAACAGAAGGGAAGAAAGGGTTTTGGTAGAAAACGTCTGAGTCATCCGGAAGAACCAAGCCAATGACTTGCGTATAACTGCTAACGAGACTTCGAGCATTTAGATTAGGATGATAATTGAGTTCTTTCATTGCTTTTCGAACTCGTTTTTTGGTTTCGTCACTAATCGTCGATTTGTTTTGAATAACACGGGTTACGGTTGAAGGTGAAACTCCTGCAGCCTTGGCCACGTCTTTAATCGTAACAGGCATAATAATCTCCTACTTTTGGTAGTCTGGATCACGATAATGAGTCTTATAAAAGATAGTGACCAGGTATAGAACAAATAAAATGTTTTGAACAGTGATCAAAGTTGCCATATTCTGTCCCAAAAGACCTAGAATCAGGGTAATTAAAGTCGGTAATCCTAAACAGTTCAAAATAAAATGATAGCACTCTTTATAGGTCTTAAATGAGAAGAGACGAGATTTTTTCGTGAAGTAGAGCAAGAGGCTAGAACCTAGAGCGACAATGAAAAAATTAAGTCCAAAGAGGAAACTAGAACCTAGCACAAGAAAGAGGCTGATATAGACACGGTTCTGTTGATACCAGTCTTTAGAAATGGCCTGAGTCAAGCTCTCCTTGTTTTGAAAACTTTCAGTCGTGATAGCGTGATAGCGAATGCTGGTTAGTTCTTTTCCTTGCTTACTGATGACGAGATTCTCGGGTTCAAAGCTAAGAAGTAATTCCTCAGGGAAACTTGAACTAGCAGTAGCCCCGATTTGTACAGAAGCTTGATGAGGAGTCGAACCCGTATAGCTTAGTTTTCCATCTACAATCTGAGCATTCTTAGCTAGATCCTGAACGACTTCGTCCGTCAAAGGAGCGTAGACATCATCGATAAAAGTTTCTAAGGGATAAGTCTCTTGAGAGCTATTCTGAATGGCAATAGGGACCATAGACAAGCTAATCAAGAAGATACTGGTAAAAATCAGTTGAAACCAGTTTAGACCAAAACGATGAGAGAGGGGCTTACGGAATCCCCAAATACTATTAAAATAAGAAAACGGATATGGTAACATAAATCTCTTTCTATAGGCATTTTCTATACGAGTATTATATAGAGAAATGTTTTTTATTTCAAGCGGGGATAGTAGAATCCTTGGTAAAAGTGAATGTTTGTTATGATTCATCCACTAACTAACAAGGTAATCTCAGCAAGCTCTTGTTTCTCACCAGACAATCGATGTACAAGTTCAAAAATGAAAAAGGGTGGCGAGGGTATATTACCCCTTGTCGCCACCGCTTGTAAGTCCTGAAACGAAGTTCTTTTGCAAGAAGAAGAAAAGTGTACAGATTGGAAGAGCGATGAGGATGGCACCTGCTGAGAAGTAGGCAATCTTCAAGTTCTTCGCATTATTGACGAAGGTTTGTAGACCAACGGCAACTGTAAAGTATTCTTTTTCACGAAGCAAGAAACTAGAGAGGATATAGTCTCCAAAAGGTCCCATGAAAGCCCAGAGTGCTTGTACAGCCACCATTGGGCGAACAAGAGGGAGAACGATTTGCCAGAAGCGGCGGAAGTGTCCTGCACCATCTAGTTTTGCAGACTCATCAAGAGACATTGGCACGGTGTCAAAGTAACCTTTCATCAACCAAGCATTCATAGGGATACCACCACCGACGTAGAGGAAGATGAGGAACCAGCTATGGTTAAGGGCATTCAACATGAGGGCCATAACGAAGAAGGCAGTCAAAGCGGCCATTGTTGGCACCATTTGGATAATCAAGAAGAATACCAAACTTTGCTTACGAGCCAAGAAGTTGTAACGGCTATAGGCATAACCAGCAAGTACGATAATACTTGTCTGAACGACCATAGTGACCAAAGCGATGATCAAGGTATTAAGGTACCATGTGCCGTACAAGGTTTCTGTAAAGAGCCCTTTGAAGTTATCAAGACTAAAGTTGACATTGCCGTCGAGTTTAAAGGCCACAACGTTACCAGCCTTGAAGGCTGACATAATCGTGATTAAAAGTGGATAGATAATGACGATTGAAAGTCCAATCAAGTAGAGGTAAGTGAGGGTTTGAGTCAGTCTACGTTTGAGTTTGATTGAGTTATTCATCTTAGACGTCCTCCATATCAAATGCGTGTAGTTTCTTGAATGCAATCATAGAAATAGAGATGACAATGATTGAAATAATCAAGGTAACAGCAGCTGCCATAGAGTATTGAGGAGCTGTACCAGTTGTCAAACGGTAGATCCATGAGATCAAGATATCGGTTGAACCAGCTCCACCACCGACACTACCAGGACCACCACCATTGAAGAGGTACATGATAGAGAAGTTGTTGAAGTTGAAGGTGTATTGGCTGATCAAAGTAGGTGCCGCAACGGCCAAAATCATTGGGAAAGTGATGTTGCGGAATTTTTGCCAAGCGTTTGCACCGTCGATATAAGCTGCTTCATACAAGTCATTTGGAATAGACTGTAGGATACCGAGAGTCAAGACGTAGATATAAGGGAAACCAAGCCATCCTTGCATCATAATCAAGGCAATTTTAGTCCAAGTTGGATTTGTCTTCCAAGGGATAAGAACGCCATCTAAGAAAGGAAGAACCTTAGCAAAAAGTGGCAAAACTTGAGTATTGATAGCACCAACACTATCGTTGAACATGTTTGAGAATGTCAAGATAGTGATGAAGGCTGGAACCGCCCAAGGTAGAAGGAAGATAACACCAAAGATACGTTTACCCTTGATGAATGGTTGGTTAGCAATAATAGCTGTAAAGATACCGAGTACGATTTGCAAAGTAGATGCAGATAAAGCCCAGATAATAGTCCAAGAAAGAACAGAACCGAAGGCTGAACGGAAGGTACTCAAGCTCCAGATATTTGTAAAGTTAGTCAATCCAACCCAATCCAATAATTTATTTGGTGGTAAGTGTTGGAAATCGTAGTTAGTAAAGGCAATCATCAAGGTTACAATAACCGGGAAGATGATGGCAAATGTCATGGCAACGTAAGATGGAATGATAAGCAAGTAAGGGAATCCATTTTCGTAGATACCTTTAATCATATCCTTAAGTGTCAATGGGACAGGGATGCCATTATTGATACGTTTTGCAATAGTGTGAGCGTCTTTAATATTGAGAATATAAAAGGCTAGATAAACAATTACAAAAATAGAGTGGAATGCACCACGAATCAACATGAAGAGAGAGTTGTCACGGCCAGGTTTTTCACCAAGCGTGATTAAGTTGCTCAATTCAGGTGCTGCAAGTACTATAAAATAGAGGACAAAAGCCACTGTTACAGCAAGGAAGATAAAACCTTTAGCTTTTTGTTTGTTGTAGATTTGTCCCAACCCAGGAATCAATGAAAGCAAGGCTGCTTTTTTTGGTTGTTGTTCCATGAGCGCTCCTTTCATAAGATACGAGCATTAAGCTCGATGCTAATCAGCAAAATTGCTGAAAACATTGTCAATGTATCTAAAAATCAAGGGAGATGTTTAAATTATCTCCCTTGAATCAATCAATTAGTTACCAAATTTTTAGTTACCAAATTTTTGTTGGATTGTTTCTTTAATCAATGTTACAGCATCATTAGCAGCTGTTTTAGCATCTTTCTTACCGCTTACAGCGTCAAAGAGCATTGTTTTAGCTGGGTCCCAAACTGTTGACATTTGAGAGATGTTTGGCATTGGTTGAGCGTTTTGGAACTGTTTGATAACAGCTGTAGTCAACTCATCGTTTTTACCTTCAGCGTAAGCACGAGCTTCAGTGTTAGCTGGGATTTCGTTAGTTGCATCGTAGAATGCTTTTTGTTGGTCAGTTGAAACAAGGAAGTCCACGAATTTTTGAGCTCCTTCAAGGTTCTTAGTGCTTGATGGGATGATCCAAGCTTTACCACCACCAAAGGCTGCGTAGTTTTTACCGTTTGGAAGAGTTGGGATAGTTGCAACACCGTAGTTTACTTTAGCATCTTTGAATGCTTGAGCTTTCCAAGGACCATCGATGATCGCAGCTGTTTTACCTTCTTGGAATTGAGTTTGGATCAAGTTTCCAGCACCTTCAGTGTCTTGCATACCTTTAGGCCATTTATCGTACCAAGTTTTAGCGTATTCGATACCTGCGATAGCACCATCGTTAGCAAGACCGATATCTTTAGGATTTTTACCATTGTCACCAAATACGTAAGCTCCGTTACCAGCAAGAAGTCCGTATGCGTAGTAGAAGTTAGTCCAGTCAGCTAGGAAAGCAGTAGTTTTTCCATCTTCACCAGCGAAGGCATATTTGCTATCTTTAGCAAGGTTTTCTAAGTCAGCAAATGTTTTTGGAGCTTCTTTAATCAAATCTTTGTTATAGTACATAACAAGTGATTCGATAACGGCTGGAGCACCGTAAACTTTTCCACCAACAGTTACAAGAGATTTAGTAGTATCGTCTGTTTTAGCACCGTCGCTCAAAGTTACTTCTGAAAGTTGTCCGTCAGTACCAAGGCTACCTACACGGTCGTATGGAGCCATCATAACGTCAGCAGCTTTACCTGATTGGTTATCAAGTGAAAGGTTGTCAAGTCCGCCTAATTGGTCACCAGTTTTAATAGTAACTTTTACACCAGCTTCTTTTTCGTAAGCTTTTGCAGCTGATTCAGCAAATGCTTTATATTGATCTTCAACGTAGAAAGTGATTTCTTTCGCTTCAGATGAACCAGAATCAGCAGGCTTATCAGCAGTTTTGCTTCCGCAAGCTACCAAAAGCAAGCTAGCAAGAGTAGCAGTACCAAGTACAGCAGCGCTCTTCATGAATTTAGTTGACATAGTGTATTCCTCCTAAAGAATAACAAATTTTAATTTCGAGGAAACGCAAACGTTTTCCCTTATGACCATAGTATAGCACAAACAGAAAACGGTTGCAAGCATTTTTTTGAAAAAAATTTAAAAAGCTTGTGACTGGCTAATTCCTAAAATTGTTTGTATAATAGAAGAGAAATAGGAAATCGTGTAAATTTCAATTCAAAAATAATTGAAGGGAAACGATTGCATAAATAGAAGACGAAACAAATGGAGGGGGAAAATTAAAATATAGGGAATTTCCGATTTCGGAAATAAAAAGTAGAGAAAAAGTTTTTTTTACAAACGCTTGCATTTATTTTAGAAATGGGGTATACTTGACTTAGCGCAAACGTTTGCGCAAAAATTGAAATAATTAACAATATAAACACTTGAGGTGCTAATATGAAAAAACGTCAAAGCGGTGTGTTGATGCACATCTCATCACTTCCAGGAGCATACGGAATCGGATCATTTGGTCAAAGCGCCTATGATTTCGTTGACTTCTTGGTTCGTACAAAGCAACGTTACTGGCAAATCCTTCCTTTAGGAACAACCAGCTATGGAGATTCTCCATACCAATCATTCTCAGCCTTTGCTGGAAACACTCATTTTATCGACCTTGATATTTTGGTGGAGCAAGGTTTGTTGGAAGCAAGTGATCTTGAAGGTGTGGACTTTGGTAGCAACCCAACTGAAGTTGACTATGCTAAAATCTACTATGCACGTCGTCCACTTCTAGAGAAAGCTGTCAAACGTTTCCTTGAAGCCGGAGATGTCAAAGACTTCGAAAAATTTGCTCAAGAAAATCAATCATGGCTTGAACTATTTGCAGAGTATATGGCAATCAAGGAGCATTTTGATAATCTTGCTTGGACAGAATGGCCAGATGCAGATGCTCGTGCTCGTAAAGCTTCAACTCTTGAAAGCTACCGTGAGAAATTAGCTGACAAGCTTGTTTACCACCGCGTAACCCAATACCTTTTCTTCCAACAATGGTTGAAATTGAAAGCATATGCTAATGACAACCATATCGAAATTGTCGGAGATATGCCTATCTATGTAGCGGAAGATTCAAGCGATATGTGGGCAAATCCACATCTCTTCAAGACAGATGTCAACGGTAAGGCGACTTGCATCGCAGGATGCCCACCAGATGAATTTTCTGCAACTGGTCAGCTCTGGGGTAACCCAATCTATGACTGGGAAGCTATGGACAAAGATGGCTACAAATGGTGGATTGAACGCTTGCGTGAAAGCTTCAAAATCTACGATATCGTTCGTATCGACCACTTCCGTGGATTTGAGTCTTACTGGGAAATTCCTGCTGGTTCTGAAACAGCAGCACCTGGTAAATGGGTGAAAGGTCCTGACTACAAACTCTTTGCAGCGGTGAAAGAGGAACTTGGTGACTTGAACATCATCGCAGAAGACCTTGGATTCATGACTGACGAAGTTATTGAACTACGTGAACGCACTGGCTTCCCAGGAATGAAAGTCCTTCAATTTGCCTTCAACCCAGAGCACGAAAGTATCGACAGCCCACACTTGGCACCAGCTAACTCTGTTATGTACACAGGAACACACGATAACAACACTGTTCTTGGTTGGTACCGTAATGAAATTGACGATCCAACTCGTGAGTACATGGCACGCTATACAAACCGCAAGGAATACGAAACAGTAGTACATGCTATGCTTCGTACAGCCTTTTCATCAGTAAGCTTTATGACTATCGCTACTATGCAAGATTTGCTAGAGTTGGATGGTTCAGCTCGTATGAACTTCCCATCTACTCTTGGTGGAAACTGGTCATGGCGTATGACAGAGGATCAATTGACTCCTGCTGTCGAAGAAACTTTGCTTGACTTGACTACAATTTATCGCCGAATTAATGAAAATTTGGTAGAATTAAAGAAATAAGACAATATCAGGAGACACAAAAATGTTACCATTAAAAGAATTTGTACAAAATCGTTACAATAAATCTATCGCAGAATGTAGTAACGAAGAGCTTTACCTTGCTCTTCTTAACTACAGCAAACTTGCTAGCAGCCAAAAACCAGTCAACACTGGTAAGAAAAAAGTTTACTACATCTCAGCTGAGTTCTTGATTGGTAAACTCTTGTCAAACAACTTGATTAACCTTGGTCTTTATGACGAAGTTAAAAAAGAACTTGCTGATGCAGGTAAAGAGTTAATCGAAATCGAAGAAGTAGAATTGGAACCATCACTTGGTAATGGTGGTTTGGGACGTTTGGCAGCTTGCTTTATCGACTCAATCGCTACACTTGGTTTGAACGGTGACGGTGTTGGTTTGAACTACCACTTCGGTTTGTTCCAACAAGTTCTTAAAAACAACCAACAAGAAACGATTCCTAACGCTTGGTTGACTGACCAAAACTGGTTGGTTCGTTCAAGCCGTAGCTACCAAGTGCCATTTGCACACTTTACATTGACATCTACTCTTTACGATATCGATGTTCCTGGTTACAAAACAGCTACGAAAAACCGTTTGCGTTTGTTTGACTTGGATTCAGTTGATTCTTCAATCATCAAAGATGGTATCAACTTTGACAAGACAGACATCGCTCGTAACTTGACTCTTTTTCTTTACCCAGACGATAGTGATAAACAAGGTGAATTGCTCCGTATCTTCCAACAATACTTCATGGTTTCAAACGGTGCACAATTGATCATTGATGAAGCAATCGAAAAAGGAAGCAACTTGCACGACCTTGCTGACTACGCAGTTGTACAAATCAACGATACTCACCCATCAATGGTAATCCCTGAATTGATTCGTCTTTTGACTGAACGTGGTATCGAACTTGATGAAGCCATCTCTATCGTTCGTAGCATGACTGCCTACACAAACCACACAATCCTTGCTGAAGCCCTTGAAAAATGGCCTCTTGAATTCTTGGAAGAAGTGGTTCCTCACTTGGTACCAATCATCAAAGAATTGGATCGTCGTGTGAAAGCAGAATACAAAGACCCAGCTGTTCAAATCATTGATGAAAACGACCGTGTACACATGGCTCACATGGATATCCACTACGGATACAGTGTTAACGGGGTAGCAGCACTCCACACTGAAATCTTGAAGAACTCTGAGTTGAAAGCTTTCTACGACATCTACCCAGAAAAATTCAACAACAAAACAAACGGTATCACATTCCGCCGTTGGCTCATGCATGCCAACCCAAGCTTGTCTCACTACTTGGATGAGATTCTTGGACGCGATTGGCACCACGATGCTTCTAAGTTGGAAGACCTTCTCTCATATGAAGACAAGGCTGCTGTCAAAGAAAAATTGGAAAGCATCAAAGCCCACAACAAACGTAAATTGGCTCGTCACTTGAAAGAGCACCAAGGTGTGGAAATCAATACAAACTCTATCTTTGATATCCAAATCAAACGTCTTCACGAGTACAAACGTCAACAAATGAACGCTTTGTATGTGATCCACAAATACCTTGACATCAAGGCTGGTAACATCCCTGCTCGTCCAATCACAGTATTCTTTGGTGGTAAAGCAGCTCCTGCCTACACAATCGCTCAAGACATCATCCACTTGATCCTTTGCTTGTCAGAAGTGATTGCCAACGATCCAGCAGTAGCTCCACACTTGCAAGTGGTAATGGTTGAAAACTACAACGTTACTGCAGCAAGCTTCTTGATCCCAGCATGTGACATCTCAGAACAAATTTCATTGGCTTCTAAAGAAGCTTCAGGTACTGGTAACATGAAATTCATGTTGAACGGGGCTTTGACTCTTGGTACTATGGACGGGGCTAACGTGGAAATCGCTGAGTTGGTTGGCGACGAAAACATCTACATCTTCGGTGAAGATTCAGAAACTGTTATCGACCTTTACGCGAAATCAGGTTACAAATCAAGTGAATTCTACGCACGTGAAGCTATCAAACCATTGGTTGACTTCATCGTGAGTGACGCTGTTCTTGCAGTTGGTAAGAAAGAACGCTTGGAACGTCTTTACAACGAATTGATCAACAAAGACTGGTTCATGACTCTTCTTGACTTGGAAGACTACATCAAGGTTAAAGAGCAAATGCTTGCTGACTACGAAGACCGTGACGCATGGTTGGATAAAGTCATCGTCAACATTGCTAAAGCAGGATTCTTCTCATCTGACCGTACAATCGCTCAGTACAACGAAGATATCTGGCACTTGAACTAAGATTCTTTACATTAGATTATAAAAAAACGCATCTAAAAAGATGCGTTTTTTGTTTTTAGATTCGTTCACAGTGCTTTCCCAACCAGAATCTCTGCTTCGATGGTAATCTCAGTTAACTGGCTCCAGTCAATCTTGCTTTGATCGACGTGAAAGAGTAGGGGGGTCATGCTAAGCAGGGCTTGGCGTTGCTCTGCGGTGATAGGTTTGGTCAGGGAAGCTATCTGACTAGATTGGATGCTGAAATGTTCCTGGAAATGTTCCTTGATATCTTGGTTAGAATAGTCCTTCTTTGTTAGTTGCTCCTGTACTATTTGGCGGATTTCTTTAAGGTGATTTTCGGTAGGGATGACCTTGATCAAGATGCCGTCTTTGGATAAGACACGGCGAAATTCTCCGTAGTTGGCAGGTGAAAAGATATCAAGCAGGATATCCATGCTGGCATCTTTTATAGGAAGGCGAGCCAGATCACCGACAAACCAGTTGACTACCCAGTTGGGTTCGCTTTTAGCAGCGATTTGGACCGAGTCTTTCGAGATATCAAAGGCGTAGAAGGTCTTGTCAGGATGACTTTCTTGTAGTCTACGAGAGTAAAATCCTTCGCCACAACCGATATCTAAGACTGTTTTTGCAGATGATTTAGTCGCTAGTAGGTCAGAAATACCTTCTAAGATAGCCTGATAAAATCCAGCTTCTAGGATTTGCTGGCGATTTTGGAAGTTTTCCTTGTCGTAGTTGGCGGATTGCTTGATTTGGGGAGCCAGATTGACATAACCGAATTTTGCTAGGTCAAAAGAATGGCGATTGCTACACTTGAGACTGCTCTCGACCAAGGTCAGATTTTCTTGGCAGATGGGGCAGGAAAAGGCACTAGCAGAAGCAAAACGCTGGAGTTTAGGTTTGAGGTTTGTATTCATAGTTTTAGTCTAGCAAAAAAAGAACTGGATGGCAAATGCCTCCAGTTTGTTTTTTAGTATGTTAGAACGAAGTATTTTTTCTTACCACGGCGGATAACAGTGAGTTCGTTCTCTAACTTATCAGCATCACTCAAGACATAGTCAAGGTCTTGGATACGTTCGCCGTTGACGTAGATAGCTCCATTTTGAACATCTTCGCGGGCTTGGCGTTTTGAGTTGACTACGCCAGAAGATACGAGCAATTCTACGATGTTGTGATTTTCGTCTGCTTGTACTTGGTAGTTTGGCACACCACGAAGTCCTTGTTTAAGTTCTTTGACAGAAAGGTTTTTGATATTTCCGGCAAAGAGTTGCTCAGTGATATTGAGTGCTTCTTTGTAGGCTTCTTCTCCGTGAACAAGTGTTACGACTTCACGAGCTAAGACTTTTTGAGCCAAGCGTTCGTGTGGCGCCGCTTCAAATTGTTTACGGATCTCTTCAATCTCATCAAGTGACAAGAAAGTAAAGATTTTCAAGAAGCGAACAGCGTCAGCATCCATGACGTTCATCCAGAATTGGTACATTTCGTATGGAGAAGTCTTTTCAGGGTTGAGCCAAACGGCGTTCCCTTCAGATTTACCAAATTTCTTACCAGTTGCGTCTGTAATGAGTGGAACAGTGATAACGTGGCCAGTCTTGTCAGCCTTACGGCGAAGCAATTCGGTACCAGCAGTCATATTTCCCCACTGGTCAGAACCACCGATTTGAAGGGTTACATTGTGCTCTTGGTTAAGGACAAAGAAGTCGTACCCTTGCATGATTTGGTAGGCAAACTCAGTGTAAGAAATCCCTGTTTCAATACGTTTCTTCACAGACTCCTTGCTCATCATGTAGTTGACAGTGAAGTATTTTCCGATATCACGGAGGAAGTCAATGAAGCTGATGCTGCCAAACCAGTCGTAGTTGTTGACCATGACAGCTTTATTTTCACCATTTTCAAAGTCAAGAAAGCGAGAAAGTTGTCCTTGGATAGACTTGACCCAGCCATCTACTGTGTCTTTTGTTTGGAGACTACGTTCAGCATCTTTGAAGGACGGATCTCCGATGAGACCTGTAGCACCGCCAACGAGCGCATATGGTTTGTGACCTGCTAACTGCAAGCGACGACTTGTCAAGATTGCGACAAGGTGGCCTAGGTGAAGGCTGTCAGCAGTTGGATCGTAGCCAGTATAATAAGAAACTTGACCTTCTTCTAGGGCTTTACGCAAAGCTTCTTCATCAGTCGTTTGAAAAATCAAACCACGCTCTTTTAGCTCATCAAAAATGTGCATGTGTCTTTTCTCCTTTTTAAAATATTATTTCTACCTATTTTACCACAAACTTGGCAAATAACCTAGTAAAATCGGGAAGAAAGTTGCTACTCGGACTTTTTTGGAAACGAGTGAAATATGGTATAATAGCACTAGCTTATTTTCAGAGAAATAGATAAAAATCGTTAAGAAAGGGGCTGAAAGATGTCTCATATTATTGAATTGCCAGAAGTCTTGGCCAACCAGATCGCAGCAGGAGAAGTTATCGAACGCCCTGCTAGTGTAGTTAAGGAACTAGTTGAAAACGCCATTGATGCTGGCTCTAGCCAGATTATCGTTGAAATCGAGGAAGCTGGGCTTAAGAAGATCCAAATCACAGATAATGGTCACGGGATTGCCCACGATGAGGTCGAGTTAGCCCTCCGTCGTCATGCGACCAGTAAGATTAAGAATCAAGCGGATCTTTTTCGGATTCGGACCCTCGGTTTTCGTGGTGAAGCTCTGCCTTCTATCGCTTCTGTCAGTATTTTGACTTTGTTGACAGCGGTGGATGGTGCCAGTCACGGGACCAAGCTAGTGGCTCGTGGGGGAGAAGTTGAGGAAATCATTCCAGCGACCAGTCCTGTGGGAACTAAGGTTTGTGTGGAAGACCTCTTTTTCAATACACCGGCTCGTCTCAAGTATATGAAGAGCCAGCAGGCAGAGTTGTCTCATATCATTGACATTGTCAATCGTCTGGGGCTAGCCCATCCGGAGATTTCCTTTAGTCTGATTAGTGATGGCAAGGAAATGACACGAACAGCTGGTACAGGACAACTGCGTCAAGCCATTGCTGGAATTTATGGTTTAGCCAGTGCTAAAAAAATGGTTGAGATTGAGAATTCTGACCTAGACTTTGAAATTTCAGGCTTTGTCTCATTGCCTGAATTGACACGGGCTAATCGTAACTATATCAGCCTTTTTATCAATGGGCGTTATATCAAGAATTTCCTGCTCAATCGTGCCATTTTAGATGGATACGGTAGCAAGCTCATGGTGGGGCGTTTTCCGCTGGCTGTCATTCACATCCATATCGACCCTTATTTAGCAGATGTCAATGTGCATCCAACCAAGCAAGAGGTGCGGATTTCCAAGGAAAGAGAACTAATGGCGCTGGTTTCAGAGGCTATCGCAAAGAGTCTCAAGGAACAGACCTTGATTCCAGATGCCTTGGAAAATCTAGCCAAATCTGCGGTTAGAAATCGTGAAAAGGTGGAGCAAACGACTTTGCCACTGAGAGAAAATACGCTCTACTATGAAAAAAATGAACCGACAAGACCGACACAAGCTGAGGTGGCAGACCATCAGGTGAATCTGACGGAAGAAAGACAGGATTTGAATCTGTTTGCTAAGGAAACTTTAGACCAGATAACCAAACCAGCCAAACTGCATTTTGCAGAGAGAAAACTTATCAGCTACGACCAACTGGATCATCCAGAGTTAGATATGGCTAGTTTGGATAAGGCTTATGATAAGCTGGAGCGAGAAGAATCTTCAAGCTTCCCAGAGTTGGAGTTTTTCGGACAAATGCACGGGACCTATCTCTTTGCCCAAGGTCGAGATGGGCTTTACATCATAGACCAACACGCAGCCCAGGAGCGGGTTAAGTATGAGGAGTATCGCGAAAGTATTGGCAATGTTGACCAGAGCCAACAGCAACTCCTAGTACCTTATATCTTCGAATTTCCAGCGGATGATGCCCTTCGTCTCAAGGAAAGAATGCCTCTCTTAGAGGAAGTCGGCGTCTTTCTAGCAGAGTACGGGGAGAACCAATTTATCCTAAGGGAACATCCTATTTGGATGGCAGAAGAGGAAATCGAGTCAGGTATCTATGAGATGTGTGATATGCTCCTCTTGACCAAGGAAGTTTCTATCAAGAAATACCGAGCAGAGCTGGCCATTATGATGTCCTGCAAGCGGTCTATCAAGGCCAACCATCGTATCGATGACCACTCAGCCAGACAGCTCCTTTACCAACTCTCTCAATGCGACAATCCTTATAACTGTCCTCATGGACGTCCTGTTTTGGTGCATTTTACCAAGTCAGATATGGAAAAGATGTTCCGTCGCATTCAAGAAAATCACACGAGCTTACGAGAACTAGGCAAATACTAATACTCTTCGAAAATCTCTTTAAACTGCGTCAGCCTTACCTTGTCTAACTTAAGTTATGCCTACGGTTAGCTTCCTAGTTTACTCTTTGATTTTCATTGAGTATAAATTGAAGGGAAAATTATGTACGAATATCTAAAGGGTATCATTACCAAAATTACTGCTAAATACATCGTCCTAGAAGCAAACGGAATCGGCTATATCCTACACGTAGCAAATCCCTATGCTTACTCGGGACAAGTCAATCAAGAAGCGCAAATCTATGTGCATCAAGTCGTTCGCGAAGATGCTCACCTGCTTTACGGTTTCCGTTCAGAAGACGAGAAAAAACTCTTTCTCAGCTTGATTTCGGTGTCGGGCATTGGCCCTGTTTCTGCTCTTGCTATTATTGCGGCGGATGACAATGCTGGCCTTGTCCAAGCTATCGAAAGCAAGAACATCACTTACTTGACCAAGTTTCCGAAGATCGGCAAGAAAACAGCCCAACAGATGGTTTTGGACCTAGAAGGTAAGGTGGTTGTGGCAGGTGATGACCTCCCTGCTAAGACTGCTACTCCATCTAGCAACGACAACCAAGAATTGGAAGAAGCCATGGAAGCCATGTTGGCCTTGGGTTACAAGGCGACCGAGCTCAAGAAAATCAAGAAATTCTTTGAAGGAACTTCTGATACAGCTGAAAACTACATCAAATCTGCCCTTAAGATGTTGGTGAAATAGGAGATTTCTATGCCAAAACGCTGTGGCTGGGTTAAAATGAACAACCCTCTGTATGTAGCCTACCACGATGAGGAATGGGGGCGACCTCTCCATGACGACCAGGCCCTTTTTGAGTTGCTCTGTATGGAGACCTATCAGGCTGGTCTTTCTTGGGAAACGGTGCTCAATAAACGCCAAGCCTTCCGAAAAGCTTTTCATGGTTACCAAATTCAAGCGGTCGCAGAGATGTCGGATGAAGAATTGGAAGCTTTGATGGATAATACAGCCATCATCCGCAATCGTGCCAAGATATTTGCGACGCGGGCCAACGCTCAGGCCTTTCTACAAGTTCAGGTAGAATTTGGTACCTTTGATACTTATCTTTGGTCTTTTGTAAATGGACAAACCATCGTCAATGATGTCCCGGACTACAGACAGGCGCCTGCCAAAACAGCTCTATCTGAGAAATTATCCAAAGATCTCAAAAAACGAGGCTTTAAGTTTACGGGTCCTGTTGCAGCTTTGTCATTTCTACAGGCTGCCGGTTTGGTTGATGACCATGAGAATGATTGTGAATGGAAGGGAAAGTGAAATGAAGTCTAATAAAAATAAGGGAGTTCTGATTTTTGGGCTCCTCTATACAATTCTTTTTGTGTTTGATGGTATACGAGTATTTGATGCTCCATTGCCTTCTTCTGCAGGGACTTATTTAGTCTATACCATCATGTTTGTGTATGGTTGCTTCTTATTTAAGTCACTATTGCTCCAAAAGTGGGAAGAGGTTAGAACTTCTAAAAGGAAATTTATCTTTGGGGTTTTAAAAGGCTGGGCCTTGCTTTTCATTTTAACCATTCTCTTTGGGCTTCTATCGGAAATGTTGAGACAGATGTTGGGATTAAGCGGACAGGGACTAAACGAGGCTAATATACAAACTGCCTTTAAAGAACAACCACTACTGATAGCGGTTTTTGCCTGTGTCATAGGCCCTTTAGTGGAAGAGCTCTTTTTCCGTCAGCTCTTATTGCATCACTTGCAGAAAAAACTGCCAAGTTGGTTAAGCATTCTTCTGGTAGGATTTATCTTTGCACTTACTCATATGCACAGTTTGTCTTTATCAGAGTGGGTCGGTGCAGTCGGATACCTAGGTGGTGGCCTGGCCTTTTCTATCATTTATGTGAAAGAAAAGGAGAATATCTACTATCCCTTACTTGTTCACATGTTAGGCAATAGCCTCTCCTTTATTATCTTAGCCATCGGTAGTATATGATGAAAATGCTAGTAACGATACTGAAAAAAGCTGAGAAATTCTTCCCAGCTTTATTTGTTATAGTCGAAGCGAATGACTTGCTCCGTTGCATCTACATGGGCGTGGACTCCAAAGGGAACAATTGCTCTTGGTGTGGCATGACCAACGTTTAGATTATAGACAATCGGGGTATTGCTGTCAATGATATCCAATAGTGCCTCTTTATAGTCGTCATAGAAAGTTTCATCCATAGGTTTTCCGACCAAGAGTCCACTGATGACTTCAAATATCCCAGTTTCTTTTAAAGCCTGCAACATTTTTTTGAAAACATCAGGTTCAGGCTTTTCTTCACTTGTTTCTAGCAATAGAATCTTTCCTTTCCAGTCGGATAAGTCAGGGAAGAGTCTGTACTTTTGGCAGAGTTCTGTACTGTCTACATATCGAGAGTTGTCAAAGATATCGTAGAGGGATTCGAGGCAACCACCGAGGATTTTTCCCTCGAACTGGGCAGTTCCTTGTAACAAGTCAAAACCTGTATTTGTATGGCTGACACGAGGTGTTCCCAGAGCCTTGGGACTGAAGTCAGTTCTTTCCTCATACCAAAGGTCGCTAGGGCGGATTTCTGAGATTTTTCCAGTCTCAATCAATTCTTTAAAGTAGTGGAGGCTGTATGGCAACATTTCTTTGTCTAACTCACAAATGTCTGCTAAAAAGGATTGACCATAAAAAGTCTTGATTCCTAGTTTATGCAACATGAGGTGGTTCATAGTTGTATCCGAGAAGCCAAGAAAAATTTTTTGTTTGATAACCTTTTGTAGTTGGTCATTTTCAAAAAGATAAGGCAATAAACGATAGGTATCGTCTCCACCGATGGCGCATAAGATCATGTCGATGCTTTCATCAGAAAATGCCTGCATCAAATCCTCCGCACGAGCTTCAGGATGTTCTTTGATAAAGTCTAAGCCTTTTAGCGAATGGGGCAAAAAGATAGGACTGAGTCCTAGGTCCTTGAGACGTTGGATACCCAAGTCCACTTCGTGTTTTACAAAGTCCTCTCCGATAATGCCACTAGACAAGCTCACAATACCAATAGTAGAAACCATATCTTATCCTCCGAGAAATAGATTGATGCTATTGTATCACAAAAGATGAGGGGAAACAACAAGAATTAGAGTCAGAAGAAGGCTTTTAGATCAAGAAAGTAGTAAAAAAGCAACCAATTGTGTGGTTGCTTTTTATAGTAGTTGCATTCTTATAGAGCAGTAAGGAAGGTCAGTCCGCCAAGGATAACCCCAGCCGAGTTTGGAATGATTAGAATCCAGTCTTTCTTAGGCTCTTTTGTCCATCCATAAATGACCCAGATTAAGCAAGAGACAGCTGCTGATAAAGGTTGGAATGGTTGAGCTTTGTTCCCTTGTAAATTGGCAAAAATTTGAGGGATGTAGGCTATAAATACAATAATCCCGATAAAGGCACCAATTGAACCAACAACTTGATTAATTCTCTGTTTAGTCATATATATTTCTCCTTATTACTTTATTAGTATAACAGAAAAACAACTTGGATTCAAGGACAAAACCTCGGGATTCTAAGGAAAGACTTTACATTAGAACGTTTTTAGAAAATGTAGCTACTTTTCTTTGGAGAATAAAAAAAAGCTTTGGAGCCATAATAAAAGTAGTCTGTCTGTAAAACACACTACTTTTATTGTTTATCTTAATATCTAGCTGGTCCTGCACTTGCGCTCTTGATGTTGAACCGTTTTTTGAGGTAGAAACGTAGGGCAAGGAGAGCTCCTCCAATGACCAACAAAACAAGTGGTGGTAGGCTGATGTTGATGGCTTGTGGAAGGAAGTTGCTCAAGAAGAGGATGAGAACCCAAGCAAACATGGTTGCTAGCATAACCAAAAGTGATTTCCAGAATGGAGGGCGTTGGCTACGATCAGTATCTGGTCCGTAGTAGCGGTAGATGAAGTGATAGAGAAGGTAAAAGGCAACTCCACCAAAGGCCCCTACACTGATAAGTGTTACCAATCCGTAGGCTACAGGTTGGTTTGAGAAGAAGCTCATCAAGGCGCTCACTACTGCAAATAATCCTGTGATGAAAAGGGCTGAATCCAACATCATCAATTTTGGATCGTCGTTTTCTTTTGGATGTTCTTTTTCATATTGCTCTTTTTCGCTGAAGCTATGAGCCCAGTGAGTTGGTGCTCCGTAGATAGAACGAGCTGTCACTCCCTTTGGTTGTTCTTCAAGGATATGAGGAATGACTTCTTCAAGGATAGCCTTGATTTCAGCATCTGTTTTTCCGTCCTTGAGAAATTGCTGGGTTGCAATATGGATAAATTCCTGGTTTTTCTTTGTTAATTCTTGTAAATCAATCTGTGACATAATAACTCCTGTTTAGAACCATTTTTTATGGATGAGGTAAAGAGTGAGAGAAACACTCATAGCAAAGGCAATAAAGACGATGAGCCAGAAAGCATGCGGTTCTCCGTTTAAAGGAATTTCATTGTCCTTAAAGTTCATTCCGTAAGCTGAGAAAATCATAGTCGGGATAGACATAACGATGGTCACGAGGGCCAAGGTTTTCATGATATTGTTCTGGTTGTTTGAAATGATAGAGGCAAAGGTCTCTGTCATAGAGTGCAGGACGTTTCCATAGATATCCGCCATCTCGATGGCCTGTTGCGTTTCAATCAATGTGTCTTCAAGTAAGTCTTCGTCTTCAAGGTATTTCTTGATATTGCTGGTTGCGCTGGTCAATTTCTTAATCACGCGCTCGTTAGTCTTCAGAGAAGCCTTGAAGTAGACGATGGTCTTTTCTAACTCCATGAGTTCAATCAATTCTTCGTTTCGAGTAGATTTGTGAAGTTGGCTCTCAATCTGCTCACTCTTACGTTCGATTGAACGGAGGGCGGTTAGGTAAATCTCCGCGTTGCGGTAGAGAATCTGGAAGATGAAGCGTGAACGCATGAAGGTATAGAAATTCCGAAGTCTACGATTGATAAAGACATCAAGAAGTGGGAGAGGCTCCAAACAGGTAGTGATGATAGCCTCTTCTGTGATGATAATCCCCAAGGGAATAGTCACGTAGTAGGTCTGGTTATTTCTTTCCTCTGTGATTGGGACGTCTACGATGATCAAGGTGTACTCATCTTCGATGGTGATACGAGACATCTCTTCCGCATCGAGCGGCGCACGGAGATCGGCAATATCAATATCAAAGGCCGAGGCGATTTCCATCGATTCGCTTTGAGTAGGATTGACGAGATTGATCCAAGTGCCCGGCTGGAGCGTATCAATCTCTTTAAATTCAGTTGTAGTTGAGAGAAAGACTTGCTTCATATCTCTTATCCTTTCCTAATCTAATCCGTGTTCCAGTGATTTTTGACACCGTACTATTATACTACAAATTCGGCGTTTTTGGTAATAGAATTTCACTTTTTTTGGTATAATGGAAAGCAACAATGAACTAGAAAGAAGTAATATGCAAGATAAGATTGTCATCCATGGGGCACGCGCCCATAATTTAAAAAATATAGATGTGGAAATTCCGCGTGACAAGCTAGTTGTGGTGACGGGACTATCTGGATCAGGAAAGTCTAGTTTAGCCTTTGATACCCTTTATGCAGAAGGGCAACGTCGCTACGTTGAAAGCCTGTCAGCCTATGCTCGTCAGTTCTTGGGCAATATGGAAAAACCAGATGTGGATTCTATCGATGGTCTCAGCCCTGCCATTTCCATTGACCAGAAAACGACCAGTAAAAATCCTCGTTCGACGGTTGGGACAACGACGGAAATCAACGATTATCTACGTCTTCTCTATGCACGTGTAGGGACACCCTACTGTATCAATGGACATGGGGCTATCAAGGCTTCGTCAGTAGAGCAGATTGTAGACAAGGTCTTGGAATTGCCAGAACGCCAACGCTTGCAGATTCTAGCTCCCGTGATTCGTAAGAAAAAAGGGCAGCACAAGACGCTGATCGAAAAGATTCAAAAGGATGGTTACGTCCGTGTTCGTGTCGATGGAGTTGTTTACGATGTGACCGAAGTTCCTGAACTTGAAAAGAATAAACAACACAACATTGACGTGGTGGTAGACCGTATCATCATCAAGGATGGTATCCGTAGTCGTCTCTTCGATTCGATTGAAGCAGCTCTCCGTATCGCTGAAGGTTATGTCGTTATTGATACTATGGATGATTCAGAGTTGCTCTTTTCAGAACACTATGCTTGTCCAGTATGTGGATTTACGGTTCCAGAGTTAGAACCTCGTCTCTTCTCCTTCAACGCACCATTTGGCTCCTGTAGTGAGTGTGATGGTTTGGGAATCAAGCTAGAGGTTGATACGGACTTAGTAGTGCCAGATGCTAGCAAAACTCTTCGCGAAGGAGCCTTAGCACCTTGGAACCCTATCTCTTCTAACTATTATCCAAATATGCTGGAACAAGCCATGACAGCCTTTGGAGTGGATATGGATACGCCTTTTGAGGACTTGTCTGAGGAGGATAAGCATCTCATCTTCTACGGTTCAGATGGGAAAGAATTCCATTTCCATTATGAAAATGAATTCGGTGGAGTTCGTGATATCGATATTCCATTTGAAGGAGTGATTGGGAATATCAAGCGTCGCTATCATGAAACCAATAGCGACTACACTCGTACTCAGATGCGCCTTTATATGAACGAGCTAACTTGTGAGACCTGTCACGGTTATCGTCTCAATGACCAGGCCTTATCTGTTCGAGTAGGAGGAGAAAAAGGGCTCCATATCGGAGAAATTTCAGACCTCTCTATTGCAGACCATTTGGAGGTCATTGATCAACTAAGTCTATCTGAAAATGAAGCTATCATCGCTCGTCCTATCCTGAAGGAAATCAAGGACCGCTTGACCTTCCTCAATAATGTCGGGCTTAACTATCTAACGCTTTCTCGTTCAGCGGGAACTTTATCAGGTGGGGAGAGCCAACGTATTCGCTTGGCGACTCAGATTGGTTCCAACCTCTCAGGAGTTCTTTATATCCTTGATGAGCCGTCCATCGGTCTTCACCAGAGGGACAATGACCGCCTGATTGCCAGTCTGAAAAAGATGCGTGACTTGGGGAACACCTTGATTGTGGTAGAACACGATGAAGATACTATGCGAGAAGCTGATTATCTGATTGACGTTGGTCCTGGAGCGGGTGTCTTTGGTGGAGAAATTGTTGCTGCAGGAACGCCTAAGCAGGTAGCTCGCAACAGCAAATCCATTACAGGACAGTATCTATCAGGAAAACGCGCGATTCCTGTACCATCAGAACGTCGCGTTGGCAATGGTCGCTTTATCGAAGTGACAGGTGCGCGTGAGAACAACTTGCAAAATATCACCGCTCGCTTCCCACTCGGGAAATTCATTGCAGTGACAGGGGTATCTGGTTCAGGGAAGTCTACCCTCATTAACAGCATCCTCAAAAAGGCTATTGCACAAAAGCTCAATCGCAATTCAGACAAACCTGGTAAGTTTAAGACGATTACAGGAATCGAGCATATCGATCGTCTGATAGATATTGACCAGAGTCCAATCGGACGAACACCGAGGTCTAATCCTGCGACCTATACAGGTGTTTTTGATGACATTCGAGACCTCTTTGCTCAGACAAATGAAGCCAAGATTCGTGGCTATAAGAAGGGGCGTTTCAGTTTCAATGTCAAGGGCGGGCGCTGTGAGGCCTGCTCGGGTGACGGGATTATCAAGATTGAGATGCACTTCTTGCCAGATGTTTACGTAGCTTGCGAAGTCTGTCATGGGACTCGCTACAACAGTGAAACGCTAGAAGTTCACTACAAGGAAAAGAATATCTCGCAAGTCTTGGATATGACCGTCAATGACGCAGTAGAATTTTTTCAACACATTCCGAAAATTCAACGCAAACTCCAGACCATCAAAGATGTTGGTCTAGGTTATGTGACCTTGGGACAACCAGCTACGACACTTTCTGGAGGTGAGGCACAGCGTATGAAGCTGGCTAGTGAACTCCACAAGCGCTCGACAGGTAAGTCCTTCTACATTTTAGATGAACCAACGACTGGGTTGCATACTGAGGACATCGCTCGTCTACTCACCGTTTTGTCCCGCTTTGTCGATGATGGCAATACAGTTCTCGTCATTGAGCACAATCTGGATGTCATCAAAACAGCAGACCATATTATCGACCTAGGACCAGAAGGTGGTGTTGGCGGTGGTACTATTATCGCAACAGGAACTCCAGAAGAAGTAGCTGCCAATGAAGCTAGCTATACAGGACAGTATTTGAAAGGAAAGTTACATCATGAATAAACGTGTGCAAGCATTTTTAGATAAAATGCAAGAAAAAGAACTAGATGGAATCATTATCAATAACCTTAAAAATGTCTACTATTTGACAGGATTTTGGGGCTCAAATGGGACAGTCTTTATCAGTCGTGACCGTCAGGTCTTGGTGACAGATGCTCGCTATATCATCGCTGCTAAGCAAGAAGTAACCGGTTTTGAGATTTTTGCAGAACGTGATGAGTTGGCAACTATCGCAAAGATTGCAAAAGATATGGGTCTTTCTCGTATCGGATTTGAAGATGAGGTTTCAGTTTCTTATTATCATCGCATGCAAACCGCCTTTGAAGGTTTAGAACTAGTTCCACAGACACAGTTTGTTGAAGCCCTTCGTATGATTAAGGATGAGACAGAGATTGCGACTATTCGTAAGGCTTGTTCCATCTCAGACCAAGCTTTCCAAGATGCTCTTGACTTTATCAAGCCAGGTAAGACAGAAATTGAAATTGCCAACTTCCTGGACTTCCGTATGCGTGAATTAGGCGCTGCTGGTTTGTCTTTTGACACGATTCTAGCTAGTGGAATCAACTCTTCTAAACCTCACGCCCACCCAATGCACAAACCAGTAGAACTAGGTGAAGCTATTACCATGGACTTCGGTTGCCTTTACGACCACTATGTCAGTGATATGACACGTACCATCTACCTAGGTCATGCCAGCGACGAACAAGCAGAAATCTACAACACCGTTTTGAAGGCTAACCAAGCTCTGATTGACCAAGCTAAGGATGGCTTAGGTTTCCGTGATTTTGATAAAATCCCTCGTGATATTATTGTGGAAGCAGGCTATGGAGAATACTTTACACACGGTATCGGGCACGGTATTGGACTTGATATCCACGAAGAACCTTACTTTAGCCAAACTTCCAAAGAAGTTATTAAATCTGGAATGGTCTTGACTGATGAACCTGGTATTTATATTGAAGGGAAATACGGAGTTCGTATCGAAGATGATATCTTGATTACAGATACAGGTTGTGAGTTATTAACCCTTGCTCCAAAAGAATTAATCGTAATCTAAGAAAAATGAGATAAATCGTTGACTTTTACTAGTTAAAGGTTTATACTGAAAGGCGAAAACGGTAGGTGAGGCTACCATAGGGATACGGATGACTACCGCAAAACAGTGGAGACACTACTCGTTGGTCAACAGTCCTGGTCGCGAAGGTCAAGACTAAGCTCATTACATCGCCCTATGGAGTTAAAGCTTGAACGAAAACAGACAATAAGTTTTTTAGTCCTGCCATTTTATGGCAGGACTTTCTGCTGTTTTAAAACAAAGAAAGGAGACAAACGATGCAAATTGACGATCATCCAGAACCGCACATACACAGCCAATCGCTGATTTGTGTCGTTCTGTCCTTATAAAGTGATTGGTCCCTGTGTATGAAATCACTATTCATATAGATAGGAGAAACCAATGAAAACTACAAAAGAAAGACTAGCAACAGCTATTCAAACTCCATTCAAAGAGAGTCTAGCTTTTTACCATACAAGTCTAAAAGGCTTAGATTCAGAACAAGTCGAAGAAAACCGTGACCTATATGGTGAAAACACGATCACAAAAGGTCAAGAGGATTCCATCTTTAAAAAGATTTATGAGTCCATTATCAATCCTTTCACAATCATTTTGCTTGTGATTGCCTTTATTTCTCTCGTTACAAACGTCTGGCTGGCCAAACCTGGTCAAGAGGATCCAACGACTTCTATCATTATCGTTGTCTTAGTTTTGATTTCAGGAGGTATCCGTTTTGTCCAAGAATTGCGGAGTGACAAGGCAACAACCAATCTTTCAAAAATGATTGTCAATACAGCAACTGTTATTCGCGATGGTCTTGAACAAGAGTTACCCATCGATGACTTGGTTGTGGGAGACCTCGTGAAATTGAGCGCTGGAGATATGATTCCAGCAGATGTCATCTTATTTGAATCACGAGACTTTTTTGTTCAACAGTCAGGTTTGACTGGAGAAAGTGATGCAGTCGAAAAACTTGCTTTAAATAAAGCTACAAATCAAAATGTAGAGAGTCTTTTAGAAGCAGAATCTTTGGCATTCATGGGGACAAACGTTATCTCAGGAAGTGCTACAGCTATGGTTTTAGCTGTTGGTGATGACACCATGATGGGAGCTATTGAACAGACTCTCAACACCTACGATGAACCAACTTCTTTTGAACGTGAAATGAACAGCATTTCTTGGCTCTTGATCCGTTTGATGCTTGTCATGGTTCCGATTGTGTTTTTCGCAAATGGTTTGACCGATGGAGACTGGCTAGAGGCTGGAGTCTTTGCCTTGAGTGTTGGTGTCGGACTTACACCAGAAATGCTTCCAATGATTATTACAGCCAGCTTGGCCAAAGGTTCTATTATCATGGCCAAGGAAAAGGTGGTTATCAAAAAACTTAATGCTATCCAGGACTTAGGAGCAATCGATATCCTATGTACGGACAAGACTGGAACTTTAACGCAGGATGAGATTGTTTTAGAATATCCTTTGGATATTCACGGTGATTTGGATATGGCGGTCTTAAGAAGAGCTTATCTAAATTCACATTTCCAAACCGGTTTGAAAAACTTGATGGACCGTGCCATTATCAGTAGAACTGAAAAAGAAGCTAAAGAACATGCTATTCTACAAAATTTGGATACTAGCTTCCAAAAAATCGACGAACTTCCATTTGATTTTGAACGTAGACGCATGAGTGTCATCGTCAAAGATGATAGCAATGTCGTTAGTATGGTTACCAAAGGTGCTTTAGAAGAAATGTTGAACATTTCAACATATGTAGAATACCGAGGAGAAATGATTCCTCTTACTGAAGACATTCGCCAAGAAGTACTGGCAGAAGTTGGTCAATTAAACCGTCAAGGTTTGCGTGTCTTAGGTGTTGCTTACAAGTCAGGTTTACGTGAAGACTATGCCTATGCTGTGACTGATGAAAGTGACATGATCCTTACTGGTTATCTTGCTTTCTTGGATCCACCAAAACCATCTGCAGCACCCGCTATTCAGGCTCTGCTTGAGCATGGTGTCCGAACAAAAATTTTAACTGGGGATAACGAAAAAGTAACCCAAGCTATTTGTGAAAAGGTTGGTTTGGATGTTGAACACATCCTTTTGGGAGCTGATATCGACCAAATGACAGACCAAGAATTGGCAGAAGTTGTTGAAAGAGTAACAGTCTTTGCTAAATTGTCACCTGACCAAAAAGCGCGTATCATTCTACAGTTGAAGAGAAATGGTCATGGAGTTGGTTATATGGGTGACGGTATTAATGATGCCCCATCTATGAAGGTAGCAGATGTCGGTATTTCTGTAGATACAGCAGTCGATATCGCCAAAGAAACTGCGGATGTTATTTTGTTAGACAAGGATCTCATGGTTCTTGAAACGGGTATCGTTGAAGGTCGTAAGGTCTACGCCAACATGACCAAGTACATCAAGATGACCGTCAGTTCAAACTTTGGGAATATCTTCTCACTCCTTGTTGCGAGTATCTTCTTGCCATTTTTACCAATGGCTCCTGTTCATCTCATTGTCCTAAATCTAGTCTATGATTTGTCTTGTGTGGCATTGCCATTTGATAATGTGGATCAAGACTTTCTCAAACAACCTCATACATGGGAAGCAAAATCCATTACGCGATTTATGGTTTGGATGGGGCCAATCTCATCTGTCTTTGATATTTTGACCTTTATCTTCCTCTACTTTATCATTGTTCCTTTGGTGACAGGTCATCATTATGTTCATGGTTCTGAATCTGCCCTTCAGTTTATTATCTTGTTCCAAACAGGATGGTTCATCGAATCTATGTGGTCTCAAACCATGGTCATCCATATGCTTCGTACAGCAAAAGTTCCTTTTGTACAAAGCAGACCAGCTTGGCTTGTGATTTTGACAACTTTGGTTGCAGCCCTTTTCGTAACTAGTCTACCTTATGGACCACTAGTAAATATCCTTCGTTTAGCTCCATTGGGACTGCCATACTTCTTGTTTTTGGTCGGTATCATCTTCTTGTACATGTTTAGCGTCACGGTTATTAAGAAATGTTACATTAAGAAGTACAAAGAATGGTTATAGTTCGGTTTTTGTCAAGAAAAAAGATAGAAAACTGAGGAAAAAGTTAAATTTTTTTAAAAATAGGTCGCAAGTCGGATGTTTTTTATGGTATAATAGAATAAACTGATAGTAACATGTAGCGAAAGGGGTAGGTACATGATCAAAATTTATACAGTCTCAAGTTGTACTAGCTGTAAAAAAGCTAAGACCTGGCTCAATGCCCACCAGTTAAGTTATAAAGAACAAAACCTCGGTAAAGAGGGGATTTCTAGAGAAGAACTATTAGATATTCTAACGAAAACAGACAATGGAATTGCGAGCATTGTATCATCAAAGAATCGCTACGCTAAAGCTCTTGGAGTTGATATCGAAGATTTGAGTGTCAATGAAGTGCTTAATTTAATCATGGAAACACCACGCATCCTAAAAAGTCCAATTCTTGTCGACGAGAAACGTTTACAAGTTGGCTATAAAGAAGATGACATTCGTGCCTTCTTGCCACGCTCTGTCCGCAATGTAGAAAATGCAGAAGCACGTTTACGTGCAGCACTATAAAACATAAAGGCTGGGAGTGACTCCTAGCCTTATTTGATAGATTAAATAAGGAAAAATAAAATAATATGAAGAAGATAGTTATCGGTACAGTTGCCCTTCTATTTTTACTAGCTGGTTGTGGACAGAAAAAAGAGTCTACGGAACCTTCTAAAGACACAACGACAGAAGCTCTTCAATCAACTCTACCTGTTTTAGAAAATGCGAATAACAATACAGTTGTAACCAAGACTCTTGTTCTACCTGTTGACGAAAATGGTGTACAGCAAACCCAAATTATTACCTATAAGGGTAAACAGTTCTTGACTCTAACGATTCAGCAAAAACGGCAAGTTTCAGATGAACTTAAGAGCTACATTGCCGAGCATGGATTAGAGCAGGCAAAGAGTGCTTTGAAAGAAGAGGAAGACAAAGATGAGTCAGTTCAAGCAACTCGAAAAATTCCTGGTTTTAGTCTTGAAACCAATCTTTTAAGTGAGACAGAGATTGAAACGAAGACAAGTTATGATTTTCAAGTCCTAGATGTTAAAAAGGCAAGTGAAAGCGAATATTTAAAAAATGTTGGCTTGGAAAATCTAATAAAAAACGAACCAGAAGAGTATATCGCAAATCGAGTTGCAAGTGGTGCGACTGTTCAGTAAAGAAGTCGCAGAAAATCAAGCAAAATCAGACTGTGTCATTTGTAGAACGATAGTGAATGTGCTATAATAGTACTATTCTAAGGAAAGAGGGTGTTAGAATGGGATTTACTGAAGAAACCGTACGTTTTAAATTGGACGATTCCAATAAAAAAGAGATCAGTGAAACATTGACAGAAGTCTATGCTTCATTGAATGAGAAGGGGTATAACCCTATTAATCAAATTGTGGGCTATGTTCTCAGTGGAGACCCAGCTTACGTTCCTCGTTACAATAACGCAAGAAATCAAATCCGTAAATATGAACGCGATGAGATTGTTGAAGAATTGGTCCGCTACTACCTTAAGGGACAAGGAGTCGATCTATAACCAATGAGAATTATGGGGTTGGACGTTGGTTCCAAAACAGTAGGAGTAGCGATTAGCGATCCGTTAGGGTTTACAGCACAAGGACTCGAAATCATCCAAATCAATGAAGACCAGGGAGAGTTCGGTTTTGAACGACTCAAGGAATTGGTTGATAGCTATAAGGTGGAGCGCTTTGTTGTTGGTTTGCCTAAAAATATGAACAATACCAGCGGACCGCGTGTGGAAGCGAGTCAAGCATATGGAGCAAAACTGGAAGAACTCTTTGGTTTGCCAGTGGAGTACCAAGATGAGCGCCTAACCACGGTTGCTGCAGAGCGCATGTTAATTGAGCAAGCAGATGTTAGTCGTAATAAGCGTAAGAAAGTTATCGATAAATTAGCGGCTCAGTTGATTTTGCAAAATTATTTAGATAGAAAATTTTAAGACAGAGGAGAAACTATGTCACACGATCACAACCACGATCACGAAGAACGTGAACTTATTACACTTGTAGATGAGCAAGGAAATGAAACTTTATTTGAAATCCTTTTGACTATTGATGGAAAAGAAGAATTTGGTAAAAACTATGTCCTTCTTGTACCAGTTAATGCAGAAGAAGATGAAAACGGCGAAGTTGAAATTCAAGCATACTCATTCATCGAAAATGAAGACGGAACAGAAGGCGAATTGCAACCAATCCCTGAAGATTCAGAAGATGAATGGAACATGATTGAAGAAGTCTTCAACAGCTTTATGGAGGAGTAAAAACGTTCGGGGAACGTTTTTAGCCCAACTCCTAGAAACTAGAAAGAGTTGGAATATCCAGTGGATGTTTTTAGCCCTGCGCTAGAAAATAGAAACGCAGGTAGTCTGGGAGACTGTATCAGCCCAGTTCCTTAAAATAAGAGAGAACTGGTAATTTCGGGGATGTTTTTACCCCTGCTTCTAGAAATTAGAAAAAGCAGGAACATCCGGGGGATGTTTTTAGCCCAACTCCTAGAAACTAGAAAGAGTTGGAACATCCGGGGGTGATTGTACCCCATATTGAAATTAAAACAAGCTAGGTTCTAGCAAATGAAGTAAAAAGCGAAGAGAATCTTCGCTTTTTTATTAAGGATTAAGGAGATAAACGTGTTTGAAGTAGAAAAATGGCTCCATAGTCGGATTGGATTGAATTTTAGATCAGGTTTGGGACGGATGCAAAAAGCAGTGGATTTACTGGGGAATCCTGAGCAAACCTATCCAATTATCCATGTGACGGGGACAAATGGAAAGGGGTCGACTATTGCTTTTATGAGGGAACTTTTTGTTTCCCATGGTAAAAAGGTTGGGACCTTTACTTCGCCCCATATTGTCAGCATTCATGATCGCATTTGCATCAATGGGAACCCCATATCGGATGCAGATTTCATTCGTTTAGCTGATCAAGTAAAAGCAATGGAGAAAAGACTTCTAGAAACTCATGATCAATTATCTTTTTTTGAGTTGTTGACCTTGATTGCTTTGCTTTATTTTAAAGAGCAAGAAGTAGATTTGGTGTTACTGGAAGTTGGGATTGGTGGACTACTTGATACCACTAATGTGGTAACTGGAGATATAGCAGTCATCACGTCCATCGGCTTAGATCACCAAGAGACCTTGGGTGATAGTCTAGAGTTAATTGCTGAGCAGAAAGCAGGGATTTTTAAGTCAGGTAAATCAGCCGTTGTTGCCAATCTAGCGCCGGAAGCTCAGCTCGTTTGTCAAATGGCTGCTCATAATTTGGGAGTAACTCTCTACCAAGCTGATCGAGATTTTTCTTTCAAGAATGGTCATTTTTCTTCTTCTCTTGCGAATCTGAATCAACTAAAACTAGGTTTGGAAGGGGCTTATCAAGAGGAAAACGTAGCTCTTGCCATACAAGCCTTTCTATTGTTTATGAATCAGAGAGGTGAGAAGGTTGATCAAGAAGCAGTACGAGCTGCCTTGCGAGCTACCAGATGGGCAGGAAGGCTAGAAGCTATCACTGAGCACATTTATCTGGATGGGGCTCACAACCTACCAGCCTTGGAGCGTTTGGTTGAATTTATCCAGAAAAAAAATCAACAAGGTTATCAAGCTCAAATTCTTTTTGGAGCTTTAAAGCGTAAAGATTACAGTGGTATGCTTGGCTATCTGACAGAGCATTTACCAGACCTCCCTCTCTATGTTACTAGCTTTGATTATCAAGGTTCCTTGGAAGAGCAGGACTTGGGAGATTATCAGAAGGTTGCTTCTTATCGAGATTTTATAGATGACTTTGAAAATTCTGCAGGGGAGAAAGAGTTACTGTTTGTAACGGGTTCACTCTACTTTATATCAGAGGTTCGTGCCCACCTCTTGGGTTATGAATCTATTAATTGACCTCCCTTCCCTTATTTGATATAGTTGAGGTGGAAGTTTCAGCAGTTTTTTCTACTTTTAGCCGCCAAAAGAAAGGAGCTATCATGACATTAAAAAGATTCACACTTTCTCTTGCAACACTGGCAAGTCTTAGTCTCTTAGTCGCTTGTTCAACAAAAGGACAAACAACTTCGGCACCTCAAACAAGCACTAGTTCAGAAGTGATAACAAGTCAGATATCTGAGTCAACAATAGCTAGTGTTACGAATGCTCCAGCCATCAATATGGATGGTACCTATAAGGGGCAGGACGAGGGTGATAGCATTACGCTTGTCGTTACTGGTAATACCGGAACGTGGACAGAAGTGGAAGCAGATGGAGTACAGGAAGTTAAGAAGGTAACCTTCGAACCAGAAAGTCAGAAAGTCATCATCGGAGATGACGTCAAGATTTATGTGGCAGAAGAGAACCAGATTATTATCGACGACATGGACCGTAAGGTTTCTGATCGTATTGTTTTAAAAAAATAGATATTTTTAAGGATTTGGATCTGGATAAAACAGGTACAAATCTTTTTTAATTATTTTTTGTATGAAAAAAGTTCCATACTTTAAGGGTCATTATTTTACCCAAAGTATAGAACTGATGAATTATAAGTTATGCGTTAGAGGAATCGCTCTTGTAAAAAGTGGGCGACACCATCTTCTTCATTAGTCAATGGTAATTGCTCGTCTGCGAAAGAAAGTAGAGCGGGATTAGCATTTTTCATGGCATATCCTCTACCTGCAAAGGAGAGCATTTCTTGGTCATTGTGTTCGTCACCAAAGGCAATCAGATTCTGTCTGTCGATATTCATGACATTGAGAAGGTATTCGAGGGCAAATGCCTTGTGAACTCCCTTTGGAGTACATTCGAGGATGTTCAAAGGGCCACCCCAAGTATTGATATTAAGCTGATGCTTGTAAAAGCTGGTCATCTCTTCAGCCAGTGCATATTTATCGTCTGCCCTAGTTTGTAATAAAATACAGTTTGGCCCCTTGGTCACTAAGTCAGACTTGAATTGATTTTCAGGGCGAAAGTTTTCAACACCAAATAATTTAGGATCAGCAATTTCTTTATCCGGGGCTGTAATGTAAAACTTTTTACGGTATTCACCTGCGATAAAGTCTGCCTCGATGTCCTCTTTTCGTTTTACGATATCCAAGAGGTATTTTTTGTCCACAGTAAGGCATTTTTCATGTTTCCAAGCCTTACCAGGTAGGTGAGTGAGTGAACCGTTGAAGTTGATCATAGGAGTCTCAAGTTCAAGTTGGTCATAAAAATCTTTGGCCATTCGATATGGGCGACCGGTTGCGATAACCACATGGTGGCCTTCCTTAGAAATTTTTTTAATGGTTTCTTTTGTAAAGTCAGAGAGTTTGCTTTCTCCATTAAGTAAGGTACCGTCTAAGTCCACGGCAATCATTTTTTTAGTCATAAAATCCTCCCGAATCTAGTTTCAGATAAGATGTTTCCTATTATATCAAAAAGCTGAAAGAAAAGCTGATTATAAGCAAAAATAAGAAGAATTATATCCTCTAAGAATTTTTAAAAATAGGAAAAACAGCTTGAAAATGTGAATGATTGATGATATAATAGACATATTGTTCGTAAAATGACAAAGGAGATTAAAAATGGACAAATTATTTAAACTAAAAGAGCACGGGACAGACGTCCGTACAGAGGTTCTTGCTGGTTTAACAACTTTCTTTGCAATGAGTTATATTCTCTTTGTAAACCCTCAAATGCTTTCACAAACAGGAATGCCTGTTCAAGGTGTATTCTTGGCAACAATCATCGGTTCTGTTGTGGGAACTTTGATGATGGCTTTCTATGCTAACTTGCCATATGCACAAGCCCCAGGTATGGGACTAAACGCCTTCTTTACATTTACCGTCGTATTTGGGATGGGCTATACTTGGAAAGAAGCTCTTGGGATGGTCTTCATCTGTGGAGTTATTTCACTCATTATCACATTAACCAATGTTCGTAAAATGATCATTGAGTCTATTCCTACAACACTTCGCTCAGCAATTTCAGCTGGTATTGGTGTTTTCCTCGCTTACGTTGGTATTAAGAATGCTGGTCTTTTGAAATTCTCAATTGACCCAGGTACATATACTGTAGCAGGTGAAGGAGCAGATAAGGCTCAAGCGGCGATTACTGCGAATTCAGCAGCTGTTCCAGGATTAGTAGATTTCAATACTCCGGCAGTATTAGTAGCTATTGCAGGTCTTGCCATTACAATCTTCTTTGTTGTTAAAGGTATCAAAGGTGGTATCATCCTTTCTATCTTAACAACGACAGTCCTTGCTATTGCGGTTGGTCTTGTTAATGTGTCAGGGATTGACTTCGCTAGCAACAATCTTTCATCAGCAGTTAACGATTTAGGTACCTTGTTTGGTGCTGCTCTTGGTTCGGAAGGTTTAGGATCTTTGATTTCAAACACATCTCGTTTGCCAGAAACTTTGATGGCTATTCTTGCCTTCTCATTGACAGATATTTTTGATACTATCGGTACTCTTATTGGTACTGGTGAAAAGGTTGGAATCGTTGCGACAAGTGGTGAAAACCATGAGTCAGCTAAATTGGATAAAGCTCTTTACTCTGACTTGGTGGCAACTTCAGTTGGTGCCATTGCAGGTACTTCAAACGTTACGACTTATGTTGAGTCAGCAGCCGGTATCGGTGCTGGTGGACGTACTGGTTTGACAGCCTTAGTTGTTGCTATCTGTTTTGCTTTATCTAGCTTCTTTAGCCCACTATTAGCGATTGTTCCAACAGCTGCGACTGCACCAATTTTGATTATTGTCGGAATTATGATGCTCTCTAACTTGAAAAATATCCCTTGGGATGATATGTCAGAAGCTGTTCCGGCCTTCTTCACATCTATCTTTATGGGATTCAGTTACTCAATCACTCAAGGGATTGCAGTTGGTTTCTTGACTTATACTTTGACAAAGGTTGTCAAAGGCCAAGTTAAAGATGTGCATGTCATGATTTGGATTTTGGATGCCTTGTTCATCTTGAACTACATTAGTATGGCTCTTAACTAATGATTAAATGATTAAACCTGAAAAAAGATGGAGGGAACTCCTCTTTTTTTATTAGTGGAGATATCACAAAAGAAAACTTTTTGGTATAATAGTAGCATGCACACAAAAAATGAAGATGAACTTATTGCTCTTGGACAAGAGTTAGGCTCTCTGCTAGAGAAAAATGATGTATTGATTTTGACTGGTGAATTAGGCGCTGGGAAAACAACACTAACAAAAGGGCTAGCTAAGGGCCTAGGGATTCATCAAATGATTAAGAGTCCTACTTATACCATTGTTCGAGAATATGAAGGACGTCTACCCCTGTATCACTTGGATGTTTATCGTATCGAAGGGGATGCAGATTCTATCGATTTGGACGAATTTCTTTTTGGATCAGGTGTGACAGTTATTGAGTGGGGGCATCTATTAGGTGAGGCTCTTCCAGCTGACTATCTAGAATTAGAAATCCTTAAAGATGATGAGGGGCGTAAAGTTGTCTTTCATGCCCACGGTCAACGAGCAGCAGAACTTTTGCAGAGGTTGACAGATGGAGTATGATCTTTTAATCCGTGAAGCAGAAGTTCAAGATGCTTCGGCTCTTATTGCACTTCTGGATCAGATTGGTCATGAATCTAGCTTTACCAGTCTGGATGAAAATGGAATTGCAATGACTGAATCCGAAATGAAGAGTTTTATTGACAAGCAGGCCCAATCGGATAATCAGATTACTTTATTAGCTTTTTTGGATGAAGAACTAACAGGCTTAATCAATATAACGGCTGATCAGCGTCCGCGAGTTCAACACATTGGTGATGTTTTCTTGGGCATCAAGAAAGCCTATTGGGGAAATGGTCTCGGTAGTATCTTGATGGAAGAAGCTATTGAGTGGGCCCAGTTGAGTGGAAGTATTCGACGGTTACAACTGACAGTTCAAAAACGCAATCTTGCGGCTGTTCATCTATATAAAAAGATGGGCTTTATCATAGAAGGATTACAGGAACGTGGTGCTTGTATAGAGGGAGGAGAGTTTCTTGACGTTTACCAAATGGGTCGACTGATAGACGAATAAAGGTATGGTAAAAAAAATAATTGGAATGTTTTTAGGCTTTGTTCTTGTGACAGTGCTTGGTGTGGGAGCTTATGCCTATACTATCTACCAACAAAGTACACAGACTTTAGCTAAAACCTATAAACAAATCGGGGAAGAAACGAAGGTTATCGAGGCAACTGAACCCCTGACAATCCTACTGATGGGTGTGGATACGGGTAACGTTGAACGTACAGACCCATGGGCAGGTAACAGTGATTCGATGATCTTGGTAACAGTAAATCCTAAAACCAAGAAAGTTGTTATGATGAGTTTGGAACGTGATATTCTGACACAAATCCAACAACCAGACGGTAGTGTTAGAGAAGCGAAGCTCAATGCCGCCTATGCTGATGGTGGAGCAGAACTTGCTATTTCAACCATTCAAAAAATGATGAATATCCATATAGACCGCTATATTATGGTTAATATGCACGGTCTTCAAAGAATGGTTGATGCTGTCGGAGGTATCACAGTAAACAACACTCTAGGTTTCCCAATCTCTATCCAAGACCAGGAACCATTTAACACGATTTCAATCGGCGTTGGAGAGCAAACTCTAAATGGTGAAGAGGCATTGGTGTACTCACGCATGCGCTATCAGGATCCAGAAGGAGACTATGGTCGTCAGAAACGTCAGCGCGAAGTCATTCAAAAGATTGTTGAGAAGATTCTAAGTTTGAATAGTGTTAGCCACTACCAAGAAATTTTGAAGGCTCTTAGCGACAATATGCAGACAAATATCGAGATTACAACTACAACAATCCCTCAATTGATGGGTTATCAAGACTCCTTTAAGAATATTGAGTCTCAGCAATTGCGCGGAGAAGATGCAATGATTGACGGGATATCATACCAAATCGTGACATCTGAGCATATGTTAGAGATGCAAAATCTTTTACGCCGTTCATTGGACAAACCAGAAACTACCGAATTGGAGACAAATGTAGTCTTGTATGAAAATATTTATGGTCGTTTGCCGCAAACGGATGGTTCTGTTGCAGTTCAGGAACAACAAGGACTACAAGGACAACAAGAACAATAAGAAATGAATACTCAAATCGTAGGAATTTTCCTGCGATTTTTTCAAAGAAATCCGAATAGATAAGTAGGAGGAAAAAATGAAAGCAGAAATAATAGCAGTTGGGACAGAAATTCTAACAGGTCAAATTGTCAATACCAATGCTCAGTTTTTGTCTGAAAAGTTGGCTGAAATCGGAGTAGATATCTACTTCCAGACGGCTGTGGGAGATAATGAATCTCGTCTCTTATCCTTGTTGGAGATTGCTCAGAAACGTAGTAATCTGGTTATCTTAACCGGAGGCTTGGGTCCGACAGAGGATGATTTGACCAAACAAACCTTGGCAAAATTTTTAGAAAAAAATCTAGTGTTTGACCCGCAAGCACAGGCTAAATTAGATGATTTCTTTGCTCATCGCCCAGATTATGCTCGAACTCCAAATAATGAACGCCAAGCTCAAATCGTTGAGGGATCAACTCCGCTACTCAATGAAACAGGTCTAGCAGTTGGTGGGATGATTGAGATAGCTGGCGTGACTTATGTTGTTCTACCAGGTCCGCCGAGTGAACTAAAACCCATGGTTTTAAATGAACTGCTTCCGAGATTGACCACTGGAGCTAAGTTATACTCACGCGTGCTACGTTTCTTTGGCATTGGTGAGAGCCAGCTAGTAACGATTCTGTCGGATTTGATTGAAGAGCAAACAGATCCAACCTTGGCACCTTATGCAAAAATAGGAGAAGTGACTCTGCGCTTGTCTACAAAGGCTCGCAGTGAGGGCGAGGCTAGAACAGCTTTGGATAATCTGGAGGAAAAAATTCTTGCCCGCCAGACTTTTGAAGGTGTTGCTTTAAAGGATATTTGCTATGGTTATGGCGAGGAAGCGAGTCTAGCTAGTGTAGTTGTCGAGGAGTTGAAAAAACAGCATAAAACCATAACGGCTGCGGAAAGTTTGACAGCTGGGCTTTTCCAAGCAACTTTGGCAGACTTTTCGGGAGTGTCAGCTATCTTTAAAGGTGGTTTTGTCACTTATAGTCTAGAAGAAAAGGCTAAGATGTTAGATATTCCACAAGTAGAGTTGGAAAAACACGGAGTTGTTTCAGCCTTTACGGCGGAAAAAATGGCAGAGCAGGCACGACTTAAAACTCAATCAGACTTTGGGGTTAGCTTGACAGGAGTGGCTGGTCCGGATAGTTTAGAAGGCCATCCAGCAGGTACAGTCTTTATCGCTTTGGCGCAAGCTTCGGGGACAGAAGTTATCCAAGCTAATATCGCAGGACGGAGTCGAGCAGATGTTCGTAAAATTGCGGTTATGCATGCTTTCAACTTAGTTCGCAAAGCTTTATTAAGTGACTGACTTTTGATATAATAGAAGAAGGTTCTTAGAATCATTAAAATATAGGAGAACAAAATGGCGAAAAAACCAACAAAAAAATTAGATGAAATTGGGAAAAAATTTGGAGCTGACCGTGAAAAAGCTTTGAATGATGCGCTTAAATTGATTGAAAAAGACTTTGGTAAGGGTTCAATCATGCGCTTGGGTGAACGCGCAGAGCAAAAAGTACAAGTGATGAGTTCAGGCTCTTTGGCCCTTGATATTGCACTTGGTTCAGGTGGTTATCCTAAGGGACGTATCATTGAAATCTACGGTCCAGAATCATCAGGTAAGACAACAGTAGCCCTTCACGCTGTAGCACAAGCGCAAAAAGAAGGTGGAATCGCAGCCTTTATCGATGCAGAGCACGCTCTTGATCCAGCTTATGCAGCGGCACTTGGAGTGAACATTGACGAATTGCTCTTGTCACAACCAGACTCAGGGGAGCAAGGTCTTGAAATTGCAGGAAAATTGATTGACTCAGGTGCAGTTGACCTTGTGGTAATCGACTCTGTTGCAGCTCTTGTACCTCGTGCGGAAATCGATGGAGATATTGGAGATAGCCACGTTGGTCTTCAAGCTCGTATGATGAGTCAAGCTATGCGTAAACTTGGTGCTTCTATCAACAAGACTAAGACAATTGCCATCTTCATCAACCAGTTGCGTGAAAAAGTAGGGGTTATGTTTGGTAATCCAGAGACAACTCCTGGTGGACGTGCCCTTAAATTCTACGCTTCTGTCCGTTTGGATGTTCGTGGAAGCACACAGATCAAGGGAACTGGTGACCAAAAAGACACTAACGTCGGTAAAGAAACGAAGATTAAAGTTGTGAAAAACAAGGTTGCTCCACCGTTCAAGGAAGCTCTTGTTGAAATCATGTACGGAGAAGGTATTTCTAGAACTGGTGAACTCTTGAAGATTGCTAGTGATTTGGATATCATCCAAAAAGCAGGTGCTTGGTACTCATACAAGGGTGAAAAAATCGGACAAGGTTCTGAGAATGCTAAGAAATACTTGGCAGATCACCCAGAAATCTTTGATGAAATTGACCACCAAGTTCGTGTTCAATATGGTTTAATTGAAGAGGAAGAAGGTTCTAAAGCAAGTGCAGCAGCTGATGCAGATTCTAACCAAGAAGTAACACTTGATTTGGGCGACGCTCTTGAAATCGAAATTGAAGAATAAAAAGAAAAGTAGCAGTAAAACTGCTACTTTTTGTTTCATGATGACTAGTGGTCACTAAAGCGTCGGTATTCGATACGAAAGTCGAAGTAGTTCTCTTCTTGCAATTTTTGAAAGATGTTCCGATAGGCCTTTTCATCAAAATGGTCGCCACGATAGAGAATTTCAAAACTCATTCCCTCGTATTCCAAGAAGGCGTTGGCAGTTTTAAAGCCATTTTGTAAGTAAAAGTCCATGCGGGCCTTTCGTTGTTCGAGATTGTCACAGTCTTCGTCTAATCGCTCCACTTCAAGAATCATGGTACGCTGGTAAAAATCAATGAGTTTTTCAATGATTTCTCTCCCGTAGCCATGGCTGCGGAGATGGGGCATAATAGCAAAAAAGCTGATGTAGAATGCTTTTTGGTTAGCGATAGCAAAAGCAAATCCAACAAATTCTTCTTCGTTATAAAAGGCGAAAAAGTGGGCATCATCTCTATCCTGGTAACTTAAAAATTCTTCCAAAGAGACGCGTTCCTCTTCAGGAAAGGCTTCTTTGTTTAATTGTTCCACTTTTTCAAGATCTGGAAATGCATCTGTAATTAACTGGCTGGTTAAGGTCATACCTAACCTCCTTTTCTGTCACGATTATACCAAATTGTTTGTATCTAGGCAACGCTTTCTTAAGGAAACTCCCTTGTTCCCCTACTAGAAAGCTGATATAATAGCCTTATGAAAAAAAAGTCAACGGTGGACTTGATTCATGGTCCAATCCTTCCTTCACTGATTAGTTTTGCTTTGCCGATTCTATTGTCCAACATCTTTCAGCAACTCTACAATACAGCTGATATTTTGATTGTTGGGCGTTTTTTAGGACAAAATTCCTTGGCGGCAGTCGGAGCTACGACAGCCATTTTTGATTTGATTATTGGATTTGCCCTCGGAGTCGGAAATGGGATGGGAGTCGTTATTGCCCGTCTTTACGGTGCTCGTAATTTTGCTAAAATTAAAGAAGCTGTAGCGGCAACTTGGATTTTGGGTGCTATCCTGAGTGGTCTTGTCATGTTGATGGGATTCTTCGGTCTTTATCCACTCCTACAATATCTCGAAACACCTGCAGAAATCCTCCCCCAATCCTATGAATACATCTCCATGATTGTTAGTTGCGTGGGAGTTAGCTTTGCCTATAATCTCTTTGCAGGATTGTTACGATCGATTGGTGACAGTCTTGCGGCGCTTGCTTTTCTTATCTTTTCAGCCATTATTAATGTCATCCTGGATTTGTATTTTATTACACAATTGCAGTTGGGAGTTCAGTCTGCGGGTCTTGCAACCATTATCTCGCAAGGCTTGTCAGCAATCCTCTGTTATTTCTATATTCGCAAGAGTGTTCCAGAGCTTCTTCCAGGTCTCAAACATTTCAAATGGAATAAGGCGCTCTATGTGGATCTCTTGGAACAGGGGTTAGCCATGGGCTTGATGGGATCAATTGTCTCTATCGGAAGCGTCATCTTGCAATCCTCTGTTAATGGCTTTGGAGCAGTGATTATCAGCGCCCAAACGGCAGCGCGTAGAATCATGGCCTTTGCCCTATTGCCAATGACGGCTATTTCGGCTTCGATGACGACTTTTATCTCTCAAAACTTTGGAGCGAAACGTCCCGAACGTATCGTTCAAGGTCTTCGTATAGGGAGTTATTTGAGTATGTCTTGGGCGACCTTTGCTTGTGTGTTCCTATTTTTTGCAAGTCCTAGCCTAGTTTCTTTCCTGGCAAGTTCGACAGACGCTTACTTGATTGAAAATGGGGCTTTGTATCTACGTATCAGTTCAGTATTCTATCCGTTTTTGAGTCTTTTATTGATTTATAGAAATAGCTTGCAGGGTCTAGGGCAAAAATTCTTGCCCCTCGTATCTAGTTTTATCGAGTTTATCGGGAAAATTGTTTTCGTCGCTTGGATTATTCCTTGGGCAGGTTATACGGGTGTGATCCTATGCGAACCCCTCCTTTGGCTTGTTATGACCGCCCAGCTTTATATTTCACTTTCCCAGCACCCTTGGATAAAAGAAGGCAAGAAAATCTTGGCAGTCGGCGGGAAATCCTAGCTTCATTTATAAAAGAAAAATCCATTTCCTCTAGTGAAAATCAGCTAGACTTGTGTTATAATAAGAAAGATTAAAATGAGAATAAAGGAGATTCCTAATGGGACGTAAATGGGCCAATATCGTAGCCAAGAAAACGGCTAAAGATGGAGCTAACTCTAAAGTATATGCAAAATTTGGTGTAGAAATCTATGTAGCAGCTAAAAAAGGTGAACCAGATCCAGAATTAAACACTGCTTTGAAATTCGTTATCGATCGTGCTAAACAAGCGCAAGTGCCAAAACACGTGATTGATAAGGCTATCGATAAAGCAAAAGGAAACACAGACGAAACCTTTACAGAAGGACGTTACGAAGGGTTCGGACCAAATGGTTCTATGTTGATTGTTGATACCTTGACTTCAAACGTTAACCGTACAGCTGCCAATGTCCGTGCTGCTTTTGGTAAAAACGGTGGAAACATGGGAGCTTCAGGTTCTGTATCTTACCTCTTTGACAACAAAGGTGTTATCGTCTTTGCTGGTGATGATGCTGATGCTATCTTTGAGCTTTTGCTTGAAGCAGATGTTGATGTAGACGATGTAGAAGCAGAAGAAGGAACAATCACTGTATACACAGCTCCAACTGACCTACACAAGGCTATCGTTGCTTTGCGTGAATCTGGTATTGAAGAATTCCAAGTAACTGAATTGGAAATGATTCCTCAATCAGAAGTTGAGTTGTTAGGTGAAGATTTAGAAACATTTGAAAAACTATACAGCGTACTTGAAGACGACGAAGACGTACAAAAGATCTATACCAATGTAGATGGATTCTAATAGAAAAGCGAACAGCTATCAAGCCTGTTCGCTTTTTAGTTATCTTAGACTCTTACTCCATCATCAGTTTGCGCTGTTCTGTCTAATCCTAGGGCAAATTTACGGATGAGAAGAAATTGTCCGTTTTCCTGTTTTACGAAAGTCAGTACAACTGTCTTAGTATTAGAACCGAGTGAGACATAGGAGATTTTTTTAATCTCATAGTCGCCTGAAGTTGACTCAATTTCAGAATCTGGCTGTCCATGCTTGCTGATGATATCTTTGTAGTTGGAGCCGCCTTTTCCTCTATTCGAGGTGTCACCTTCAATCAAAGCATCGAATTGCTCCTGGGTCCAAGCGAAGGAATCGGTATCTTCCATATCCTCTTGATCATTATCCTCATCTGATCTATAATCTGGCAATTTTCCAAATTCCTCATCTTCTGTTAAAGAGGTTAGACTTCTGTAGGGGTGACGAAAGTTTTTAGCCAAGTCAGTAAAAACACCAGAAGGTAATACTTGCGTCATTAAGACAAGGAAAATAGATAGAATACCTAGGCTCGTTCCGATAATAGCCAATATTTTATGATTTTTGAGATTACGGCCGATACCAAAAACTCCTAGGGCTATAGCGATAATGCCAAAGAAAAAGGCTAGTACGCTAATGATTGGCAACCAGGATCCAAGAAGCGCGAGCGTCCCTAAAATGATGGCTATGATTCCTAAGATTTTCTCTTCTTTTTGTTTCATTTGTAAGTTTCTCATTTCTAGTTAGGCTAAAATTATCTACGTGTAAGATAGTGTTTATTATAGATAAAATGAGCCCTAATGTCAATTTTAAATAAAATAGTTCTCCTGGAAACTTTTTTCTTGACATCTTATTTGAAAATGATAAAATAGTTCTCCTGGAAACCAATTGGTTCTCGTGAGAACTATTTATGTGTAAAAAGGAGCAATCATGGATAAGCCGATGTTAGCTTTTAAACGTTTTGGTCATCAGGTTCACCTTATGGTGCAACAGGAAGCTAAACGTTGTGGTATTGAATTTATGGGCGGACCGCAGGGCCAAGTCATACGATTTTTAGACTATCGTGAGGAGTCTGGACAGGCGGTGTTAATCAAGGATATTGAGCAGGAACTCAATATCACCAAGTCAGTCGCCAGTAATTTAGTGAAGCGTATGGTGCAAAATGGTTTGGTGGAATTGGAAGTGAGTCCAAATGACAAGAGAGCTAAGTACGTTCGATTGACGGACAAATCACGCTCTCAGATGAAGCCAATCAAGTCTTTCTTTGATCGAATTGACCGTAGTCTACTTGATGGAATTTCTGAGGAAAAATTAGCTGTTTTTGAAGAAGTTCTAGATCGACTACAGGCTAATGTAGATAAAATGGGAGGTAAGAATGAAGAAACTCGCTAAACGTATCACAGGAAAAGAGTGGGGAATGATTCTCTTGACTGTCCTCTTTACCTGTTTCTCGGTCTATCTAGAGTTAGAAGTACCGACTTACATTTCAGAAATTACAGAATTGATTGGAACTCCAGGTACGGATATGGGTGCACTTTGGTCACCAGCCATTAAGATGATAGGCTTGTCTCTACTTGCTTTTCTGTCATCCGTTACTGTTGGATTTTTTGCCGCTCGCGTTGCAGCGTCTTACACAACTCATTTACGAAGCGATATTTTTCATCGTGTTCTAGATTTCTCGCAGACAGAGATTAAACGTTTTTCAATCCCAAGTCTCTTGACTCGGACGACTAATGATATCACGCAGATTCAAATGCTCTTTACCATGGGGCTCCAAGTGGTCACTCGTGGACCAATCATGGCTATCTGGGCTATTGGAAAAATCCTTGGGAAGTCTGAGTACTGGCTCTGGGCAGTAGTAATCGCTGTTATCGTCAATGTTCTGATGACAACAGTTCTCATGACTCTGGCCTTTCCAAAACAATCTGTCATCCAAAAATTGACAGATAAACTCAATAGTATTACTCGTGAAAGTTTGACAGGGATTCGAGTGGTTCGTGCTTATAATGCTGAGGACTACCAAGATCAGAAATTTGAGGAAGCTAATGCTGAAGTCACCCGTCTTAATCTCTTTGTCAACCGTTTGATGGCGATTATGAATCCTATTATGATGGCGATTTCGAGTGGCTTGAGTCTAGCTATCTACTGGATTGGAGCCTATATCATCAACGATGCTAGCCTGACAGACCGTCTACCACTCTTTAGTGATATGGTGGTCTTCATGTCTTATGCTATGCAGGTCGTGATTGGCTTCTTGCTTATGGGTGCTCTCTTTATCGTCCTTCCTCGTACCTTGGTTTCTGCAGGACGTATCAATCAAGTGCTAGACTTGCATTCTTCTATTGAAAATCCTAGTCAACCACAGACGGCAGATTCTTCTATTCAAGGTCAAGTAGAATTCCGTGATGTAACCTTCCGCTATTCTAAAAATTCAGAAGCAGTTGTGGAACATGTTAGCTTCAAGGCAGAAGCTGGTCAAACGGTCGCCTTTATCGGTTCAACTGGTTCTGGTAAATCTACGCTTGTGAACCTCTTGCCTCGTTTTTATGATGTATCTGATGGGGAAATCCTAGTAGACGGTGTCAATGTGCAGGATTATGATTTGGAAGATTTGCGGAATAAAGTCGGCTATATCCCACAAAAAGCAGTCCTTTTCTCTGGAGATGTCAAGGGCAATCTCGACTTTGGTAAGAGTCCAGAAACTCCGCTAAGCGAGACTGCTATGTGGCAAGCTCTGGAGTTGGCCCAGTCTAAAAGCTTCATCGAGGATAAGGAAGCAGGTCTAAATTCAGAAGTGCCTCAAGGTGGGACTAACTTCTCAGGAGGTCAAAGACAACGTTTGGCCATTGCGCGTGCCTTGGCTCGTAAGCCAGAAATTCTCATTTTTGACGATTCATTCTCTGCCTTAGACTACAAGACAGATCGTATCTTACGCCAAGTATTAGCTGAAAAAACCCAGTCTATGACCAAGTTGATCGTTGCCCAACGCATCTCAACCATCATGGATGCAGACTTAATCTTAGTCTTAGATCAGGGTAAAGTCGTGGGACAAGGCACCCACAAAGAACTTCTTGCTACTAATGAAGTTTACCAAGAAATTGCCTATTCACAACTATCGAAGGAGGAATTGGAACATGGAAAATAAGAAGATGTCCGTTTTGAAACAGTACAAACCTTTTCTAGCAGGTCTCCAACTTCCCCTACTAATCGCAGTTGTGGCTGCTATATGTTCAAGCATCATTACGGTGTATGGGCCAACCAAGATAAAAGAAATCACCAACTTGATCTCAGATGGCTTAATGACAGAGATTGACCTAGAGGCTGTTTCAAGTATCGCTAGCTTTTTGGTCATCCTATATGTGATTGGTATTATCTTAAACTATATGCAAGCCTATATTTTTTCAACGAGTATCCAACATTTTTCAAAACGTTTGCGGACGGCTATTGCTGAAAAAATCAATCGCTTGCCTCTAGGATATTTTGACCGCCATTCTCAAGGAGATACTCTCTCTCGTGTAACCAATGACGTCGATACGGCAGCTCAGTCCCTCAACCAAAGTCTGGGAACGGTTCTCTCAGCTAGCTTCTTGCTGATTGCTGTTTTGATTACCATGTTTGGCATGAACTGGATTTTGGCATTGGCAACAGTTGTTTCAACCCTTGTAGGTTTTGCGGCTGTCTCAGTGATTATGGCTAAGTCACAAGGCTACTTTAAAGCCCAACAAAACAACCTAGCAGCTGTAAACGGCTATGTGGAAGAAATGTACTCTGGCCACAATGTGGTGACCAGCTATAATGCTGTGGATACTACTAAAGAAACATTCGCAGGCTTGAACCAGAATCTACATGATAGTATCTGGAAATCTCAGTTTATTTCTGGAATTATGATGCCAGCCATGATCTTTGTTGGAAACTTTAGCTATGTTCTAGTCATTATTGTCGGTGCTGCCTTGGCTCTTGAAGGGCATATCAGTATCGGGATTATTGTAGCCTTCATGGTTTATGTTCGTACCTTCTCACAACCCTTGTCACAGATTGCTCAAGGGGTTACGAGCTTACAACAGGCTAGTGCAGCCATGACTCGTGTCTTTGAGTTTCTAGGCGAAGCTGAGATGGAAGACGAATCTCATAAGGAAAGACAATTGACCAGCATGAAGGGCCAAGTGGTCTTTGATCGAGTTTCATTTGGCTACACACCCGAGCGGACCATCATCCACGACTTTTCTGCGACGGCTCGTGCAGGGCAGAAGGTTGCCATTGTCGGTCCGACTGGAGCTGGGAAGACGACCATTGTTAACCTCTTGATGAAATTCTATGAGATTGATAAGGGAAGTATTCGCATTGACGGTGTAGATACCAAGGATATGACGCGTTCAGAAGTTCATGATGCCTTTTCAATGGTCTTGCAGGATACATGGCTCTTTGAAGGAACCATTCGAGAAAATCTCATCTATAATCAAACTGGTATTAGTGATGAACGTGTGATTGAGGCTGCCAAAGCAGTAGGAATCCACCACTTTATCACAACCTTACCAGATGGATACGATACCGTCTTGGATGATACAGTGACCTTGTCAGTCGGACAAAAACAACTCTTGACCATTGCTCGTGCCCTGCTCAAGGATTCTCCACTCTTGATTCTGGACGAAGCGACATCCTCAGTAGACACACGTACAGAGGAGTTGATTCAAAAGGCTATGGACCGTTTGATGGAAGGACGCACATCCTTTGTCATCGCCCATCGCTTGTCAACCATCCGTAATGCTGACTTGATTCTAGTTATGAAAGATGGTAATATCATCGAACAAGGAAACCATGAGGAACTCATGGCTCAAGGTGGTTTCTATGCAGACCTCTACAATAGTCAATTTACAGAAGACCAAGTAGAAGAATAAAACCAAAGAAGGCTTGACGGCCTTCTTTTTCTACACTATACTAGAGTAGGAGAAGCTAACAGGCTTCTTGTGAAAAGAATAGGAATAACGAGAAATACATGAAAAACTATCAAGAGTGGTATGATAAAAGGAAATCAAACCTCCTTCGCTATCCACAAGGATTACAACTGATGCGTGTTTTTAATCGCATGATGACAGTCCTGATGCCCTTGGCATACTTGACCTTGTTGGGGACAAGCTTTATGAGCAAGGGATTGGTGAACGACCTTTATGCTTATATCTTAGTGCCGGCTTCTGGCTTTGTCCTATTAACGCTAGTTCGTAAGTGGATCAATCAACCGCGTCCTTATGAGGCTTGGGAAATTATCCCGCTACTAGACAAGGATAGTGCAGGCAATTCAATGCCCAGCCGCCATGTCTTTTCAGCAACCATCATTTCCATGGCTTGTCTGCACGCAAATCTGCCTGTGGGCTTGATTTTGTTGGTCTTGTCAGCTCTTCTCGGTCTGGTGCGAGTCTTGGGTGGCGTTCATTATCCCAAGGATGTTCTAGTTGGCTATGCCTGTGGGCTCATCTGGGGAATTCTATTCTTTATTTTGTAAAAAAGCAAAGCAAGTGAGCTTGGCCTCGTAACCACTTACGGGTCAAAAGTGACCACTTGCTTTTTTGCCCTTGTAAAGTCTTCTGGCCTTTGGTATAGTAGATGCAGAAAGGAGATAGGATGAAGTTACGAATCGAGATTGATAGTGAATTAACTGAGACAGAAATTGTCATCAAGGCTGCAGCCCTAACAGATGAAATAGCTGATTTGCAACGACTCTTGCAAGAAACCAAGGCTCCTAGGTTGATTTTTTATAAGGGGACGGGGGAGTATTACTTAGACTTGTCAGAAATTCTCTTTTTTGAGACGGAAGGCAACAAGATCTACGCCCATACCCAGAAAGAAGCCTACGAGGTTCGACTCAAACTTTATGAGTTAGAGTCCATCCTGCCTCGCTATTTCAGTCGGGTATCCAAGTCGACCATTGCCAATCTTCGGCAGGTCTACTCGGTGGACAAGTCCTTCTCAGGTACAGGAACTATTTCCTTTTATCAGACCCACAAGGAGGTGCACGTGTCACGGCATTACCAATCCCTCCTAAAAGAAAATCTAAGAAACATGAGGTAAGAAGATGAAAAAGAAAGCATTTGGTATTGTGTTGCTAGTATTGGCAGCTTTAGTATTGTTACAGGGAAATTTTGGGATTCCTTCACTTGAAGGGAAGATTTGGCCCTTGATTGGTATTGGATTTTTTGCCTATCAATCAGTTGGAGCTTTGCTTCGTCGCCACTTCACTTCAGCCTCTTTTACAGCCCTAGTGGCCCTATTGATTGCCAATCATTTTTATGACATTTTACCGTTCCCCAATCAATCACTGTTCTGGGCAGGAGTTCTAATCGTGCTCGGAGTTAGTATGCTGACTCATACTAATAGAACTTGGAATGGGAAAAAATGGTGGTATGACGGTGAAAAGACTATCCTTACAGAAAAGGAAGTAGCCTTTGGTAGCGGAACTTTTTACAAGCAGAACCAAGATTTGGTAGAAGACGAGTTTGAAGTCGGATTTGGGAATGCCAAGATTTATTATGACAATGCAGAGATGTTAGGTGATAGCGCAACCTTGAAAATAGAAGTCGGATTTGGGAATGCAGTTGTCTATGTTCCCCAACACTGGAGAGTGGATCTGAAGGTGGAGACTTTCTGTGGAGCAGCCAAGGCAGACGCCCCTGTAGCTCCAACTAGCAAAACCTTGATTATCCGTGGAGACGTAGCTTTCGGGAAACTTGGTGTCGTCTACGTCAAATAAAAAAAGTCTTCCAATTCCCTTGCCAAAATGGAGAAAGTGTGATAACATAGTACGGTATGTGGTGCTAGCACATCCGCTATATTAGATCTAATAGGAGGAAAACACAATGGCTAAAGTATGTTACTTTACAGGTCGTAAGACTGTATCAGGAAACAACCGTTCACACGCGATGAACCAAACTAAACGTGCCGTAAAACCAAACCTTCAAAAAGTTACTGTTCTTATCGATGGTAAACCTAAAAAAGTTTGGGCTTCAGCTCGTGCTTTGAAATCAGGAAAAGTAGAACGCGTTTAATAAACATGAAAAGACCGATGAGGTCTTTTTCTTTTGCTCGAAAGCTGAAATCATTTGAAAAATCAAGCAAATATCCGCCGATACATCATTCTGCTTTTACAGTTGGGCTGAAATATGATAAAATAGAGTATCAACTATTTGAGGTAAAAAAAATGACTGTAAAAATTAATACAAAAGATGGTCAAGTCGAACTGACAGATGATGTGATCGCTACTGTTGTAGGTGGTGCAGCAACTGAAATTTTTGGTGTAGTCGGTATGGCTAGTAAAAATGCCCTCAAAGATAATTTCCAAGCCCTTCTTGGTAAGGAAAATTATTCAAAAGGTGTAGTCGTTAAAGCAGCTGAAGACGGTAGTATTGCAGTTGATGTATATACTGTATTGAGCTACGGTACAAAAATCAGTGAAGTTTCAAAAAACATCCAAGAGCGCGTTCGCTTTAGTTTAGAGAACCAACTTGGAATCACTGCGCAAACTGTGAATGTCTACATTCAAAATATCAAAGTTGTAGGAGAATAATCGTGTCAAATATTACTACAAGCTTATTTCAAGAAATGGTACAGGCTGCTTCAACTCGTTTGAACAAGCAAGCCGAATATGTCAATTCATTGAACGTCTTCCCAGTTCCAGATGGAGATACAGGAACAAACATGGGGATGACTATCGAAAATGGTGCTAAGGAAGTCGCAGACAAACCAGCTTCAACAGTTGGTGAGGCTGCAAGTATCTTGGCTAAAGGTCTTTTGATGGGTGCGCGTGGAAACTCAGGAGTTATCACTTCTCAGCTTTTCCGTGGATTCTCACAAGCCATCAAGACAAAAGAAGAGTTAACAGGGAAAGACCTAGCCCTTGCCTTCCAATCAGGTGTTGAGGTTGCCTACAAGGCTGTTATGAAGCCAGTTGAAGGAACTATCTTGACTGTATCACGTGGAGCTGCCATCGGTGCTAAGAAAAAAGCAGAACAGACAGATGACGCAGTTGAAGTGATGCGTGCAGCCTTGGAAGGAGCTAAAGCAGCCCTTGCTAAAACTCCAGAAATGCTTCCAGTATTGAAGGAAGTTGGAGTTGTGGACTCAGGTGGTCAAGGTTTGGTCTTCATCTACGAAGGATTCCTTTCAGCTCTTACTGGTGAATACAGTGCGTCTGAAGACTTTGTCGCTACTCCAGCCAATATGGGTGAGATGATCAATGCAGAACACCACAAATCTGTAGCTGGACATGTAGCAACTGAAGACATTACTTTTGGTTACTGTACTGAAATCATGGTTGCCCTCAAACAAGGTCCGACTTATGCTAAAGACTTTGACTACGAAGAATTCCGTAACTACTTGAACGATCTTGGAGATTCTCTACTTGTTGTCAATGACGATGAAATCGTTAAAGTTCACGTCCATACAGAAGATCCAGGACTTGTCTTGCAAGAAGGTCTAAAATACGGTAGCTTGGTTAAGGTTAAAGTCGATAACATGCGTAACCAACACGAAGCGCAAGTAGAAAAAGAAGCAGCTCAAGTTAGCAAGCCAGCTGAAGAAAAAGAATATGCCCTTATCGCAGTAGTGGCTGGACAAGGCTTGGCAGATATCTTCCGTGCCCAAGGTGTAGACTATGTCATCGAAGGTGGACAAACCATGAACCCTTCTACAGAAGACTTTATCAAGGCTGTTGAGAAAGTCAATGCTCGCAATATCATCTTCTTGCCAAACAACAAAAATATCTTCATGGCAGCTCAATCTGCAGCTGAAGTATTGGAACAACCAGCTGTTGTGGTAGAAGCTCGTACAATTCCTCAAGGATTGACTAGTCTTCTTGCCTTTGATCCAAGCAAATCAATCGAAGAAAACCAAGAACGCATGACTGCAGCCCTTGGCGATGTTATCAGTGGTAGTGTAACAACAGCCGTTCGTGATACAACTATCGATGGCTTAGAAATCCATGAAAATGACAATCTTGGTATGGTAGATGGGAAGATCCTCGTGTCAAATCCTGATATGCACCAAACCTTGACTGAAACTTTGAAACACATGTTGGATGAAGACAGTGAAATCGTAACTTTCTATGTCGGAGAAGATGGAAGTGAAGAATTGGCTAACCAAATCGCCCAAGAAATCGCAGAAGAATTCGAAGATGTCGAAGTAGAAATTCACCAAGGTCAACAACCAGTTTACCCATATCTTTTCAGTGTGGAATAAAGATTAAATAATAAGAAAAAGAAAGTTGAGAAATCAACTTTCTTTTTTTGTGACATTTGTCATATTTCCTCATGACAGAAGCTTCTAGTGACACAACCTTCAAAGAATTATAATAGATGTATCAAATGGAGGAAGAAAAAATGAAACATAAAGTAATTGTCGCAATGAGTTTAGTAGCAGCAGGAGTCATGACTTATCTCATGTTTTCAGGATTGGACGAAGGCTTCTATCATTTTCCTTGGGAGTTATTTGCAGGATTTGGTATGATGTCTTGGTTGATCCGAGAAGGTTTGAAATTGGTCTCAGATGTGAAAAAGGAGTTTGAAAAATGAAACATAAAGTAATTATCGCAATGAGTTTAGTAGCAGCAGGAGTCATGACTTATCTCATGTTTTCAGGATTGGACCAAGGCTTCTATCATTTTCCTTGGGAGTTATTTGCAGGATTTGGTATGATGTCTTGGTTGATCCGAGAAGGTTTGAAATTGATTTCAGATGTGAAAAAGGAGTTTGAAAAATGAAAAAAGCGATTCTCTATCTCTTTATTGGATTGTCACTAGTGGTATGGTTGGTCGAAATGATTACAGGGTGGTTTGACCAAGCCTTCCTTCACCAAGTCATTCGCGGTGCTTGGGGTCTAGGATTTATGATTTTTATCGCCTTTCCGATGGGGAAGGAGTGGTTGAAAGGAGAATATCATGAACATGATTAAGGTAGAAAGCCTAAATAAAAACATCAAGGGCAAGGCTATTTTGAAGGATATTTCCTTTGAGGTAGCAGAGGGCGAATGCGTCGCCTTGATTGGTCCAAATGGTGCCGGTAAGACAACACTCTTGGATTGTTTGCTTGGAGACAAACTAGTCACCAGCGGTCAAGTATCCATTCAAGGCTTGCCAGTAACGAGTTCTCAGTTAGACTATATTAGAGGCTACCTCCCTCAAGAAAATGTCATCGTTCAGAAATTAAAGGTTAAAGAGTTGATTGCTTTCTTTCAAAGTATTTATCCAAATCCCTTGAACAACCAGGAGATCGATCAACTATTGCAGTTTGACAAGCAGCAAAAAGAACAATTGGCAGAAAAATTGTCAGGTGGGCAAAAGCGTCTCTTCTCATTTGTCTTGACCTTGATCGGGCGACCAAATCTTGTCTTTTTAGATGAGCCAACTGCGGCCATGGATACCTCTACCCGCCAACGTTTTTGGGAAATTGTCCAAGACTTAAAAGCGCAGGGAGTCACCATTCTCTATTCGTCTCATTATATTGAGGAAGTAGAGCATACAGCGGATCGGATTTTGGTCTTAAATAAGGGAGAGTTGATTCGTGATACAACACCTCTAGCCATGCGTAGTGAGGAGATTGAAAAGCACTTTATCCTACCTCTGACTTACAAGGAAGTCGTCGAACAGTCTAACTTGGTTGAAAACTGGTCACAAAAACAAGATGCCCTGCAAGTAGTCACACGTGAAGCGGATGCTTTCTGGGAACTGTTAGTCCAGGCAGGCTGTAGGATACAAGAAATTGAAGTCAATAACCGTAGCTTGCTAGATACAATCTTTGAAGAAACACAAAAGGGAGATGACTAAGATGAAACGATGGATCGCACTAAACAAGATTGAATTTCTATTGACCAAACGACAACTAGTCTATTATCTATTATCCGTAGGGATGCCGACGGCCTTCTATTTATTCTTTTCAGGCATGTACCAGGATACACCAGGTGGGCCGGCTAATTTTATGCGCGACTACCTTATCTCCATGACGGCCTTTTCCATGATGTCGACAGCTATCTTTTCATTCCCAGTTGTTTTACATACCGATAAAATAAACAACTGGCAGAAAACATTACGCCATACTCCAGTAAATATGGTAGAATATTATCTATCAAAGATAACAAGTATGATAGTTGATTATTTGGTTTCAATCCTGGTTGTTTTCTCAGTTGGGCACTTGGTCAGAGGTGTGGATATGCCTTTAGGAAGCTGGATTGGGGCTGCGCTCTTGCTGATTGCGGGAAGTATAGCCTTTGTAGCGCTTGGCTTGATCCTGACACTCTTACCGTCTAGTCAGCTGATGTCTGTCGTGGGCAATCTCCTCTATCTAGGATTGGCTGTTTTAGGCGGACTCTGGATGCCCATCTCTTTATTTCCAGACTGGATGCAAGCAATCGGTAAGTGCCTGCCAACTTATCAGTTGATGGAGTTGCTCAAAACCTTCTTAAACGAGGGTGGCATCAATTTATCAGCCACAGTTTATCTACTTGTTTTTTCAGCAGTTTTATTTGGTTTGACTATTTACCTTCAAGGTCATAAGGAGAATGCTTAATGCTTGAAAGACTGAAAAGCATAGACTATATGTACTGGGCCAGTTTGATTTTTATGGTTTTTCCCATCGTTCCTGTAATGACTGGGGAAATTCCTAGCTGGCATTTATTGATTGATATTCTATTTGTAGTGGCTTACTTAGGCGTTTTAACCACCAAGAGCCAGCGCTTATCCTGGCTCTGTTGGATTATCATGCTAGCCTATGTAGCTGGGTATACCGCCTTTGTTGGTGTAAATTATATCTGGTTCTTCTTTTTCCTTGCCAATCTCTTAATTTATCATTTCGGCGTACGTAGTTTTAATTCTTTACATGTCCGAACTTTTCTCCTTGCTCAAGTCCTTGTTGTGGGGCAACTGTTGATTTTTCAGGAAGTTGAAGTTGAGTTTCTAGTCTATCTACTTGGAATTCTCACTTTTATCGATTTAATGACTTTTGGCTTGGTTCGGATTCGTATTGTGGAGGATTTGAAAGAAGCTCAGGCCAAGCAAAATGCCCAGATAAATCTATTGCTTGCTGAAAATGAACGTAGTCGTATCGGTCAGGATTTGCATGATAGTCTGGGACATACCTTTGCGATGCTGAGTGTCAAGACAGATTTAGCCTTGCAGTTGTTTCAGATGGAGGCTTATCCACAGGTGGAAAAGGAATTAAAAGAAATTCACCAGATCAGCAAGGATTCCATGAATGAAGTGCGAACCATTGTGGAAAATCTGAAATCACGGACCCTAGCTTCAGAGCTTGAGACTGTCAAAAAGATGCTAGAGATTGCTGGGATTGAAGTTGAGGTTGACAATCAGTTGGACAAGGCTAGTTTGACCCAAGATGTGGAGTCGACAGCTGCTATGATTTTGTTAGAACTTGCAACCAATATCATCAAGCATGCCAGAGCTAAAAAAGCCTATCTAAAACTGGAACGTACAGATCAGGAATTGGTCCTGACAGTTAGAGATGACGGGAAAGGATTTGCAAATGTAAAAGGGAATGAACTTCATACAGTCCGTGACCGTGCAGCAGCCTTCTCAGGTCAAGTAGAGCTGGTCAGTTTGAAAGATCCCACAGAGGTGCGCGTGCATCTGCCTTATAAGGAGAGAAAGTAGATGAAAGTATTAATCGCAGAAGACCAAAGTATGCTTAGAGATGCCATGTGCCAGCTCTTAAGCTTTCAACCAGATGTGGAGACCGTCTTGCAGGCGAAAAATGGAGCCGAGGCTATTGAGGTTTTGGGGAAAGAAACAGTAGACATTGCCATCCTTGACGTCGAAATGCCAGTAAAGACGGGACTAGAAGCGCTCGAGTGGATCAAACAAGAAGTGCCTGAAACCAAGGTGGTTATCGTTACGACCTTTAAACGTCCAGGCTATTTTGAACGAGCGGTCAAAGCAGGAGTCGACGCCTATGTCTTGAAAGAGCGAAGCATCTCCGAGCTTATGCAAACCCTGCATACGGTGTTAGAGGGACGCAAGGAATATTCTCCAGAGCTGATGGAAGTCATGATGACACATCCCAATCCCTTGACCGAGCAGGAAGTCGCTGTTCTACATGGAGTGGCTCAAGGGCTCTCCAACCAAGAAATTGCGGACAAGCTCTACCTCTCAAACGGTACCGTCCGTAATTACATGACCAATATCCTCTCCAAACTCAACGCCAGCAACCGAACCGAAGCAGCCAAAACTGCCGAAGAAGAAGGCTGGTTGTGAGGGGAGAAGAAAGAAAAAAATCTCTTAGAAATGAATCTAAGAGATTTTTTGTGCTATGTGACTAGTAGTCCGTCTCGCACTTAACGGAGCAAGACGGAGTGAAAGCCACACAAAGAAAAAGGCTGGGAAAGCCAACCTTTTCTATTTATTCAGCTAAGAGCACTTCTTTGATGGTTTGTTTTTGGAGTTTTCTGTTGGATAGATAAAAGAGGCTTTCATAAACCACAGCAAAACCGATCAAAGTCCAGAAGCAAGCATTCCCATCAAAGTGATGCTCAATCTTTTCAGGAACCGTATCTTTGATTATACCAATCAAGATTTCCATGATACCGTATTGATAAGCCGTCCCTAAAACAAATCCTAGATAAGCCCAAAAACGATAGGGAGCGAGAATATGCCCTTGGCATTCACGATCTGTGTATCCAAATGCCTTCATAAGAGCCAAGGTTTCGCGACTTTCTGAGACCACAATCCCCAATGACAAAAAGAGAATCGAGAAAGAAAGGATCAAGCCAATCATGATCATCATGGTTTGGATGATGTCATCTGTGTAGTCCCTTAGGCCAAAGGACAATTGAACCATGGCCGCAAAACACATAGAACCAAAGACTACAAAAAACAGGATCGATTTTCTTCCCCAAATCAGTGACGAAGACAGCTCTTTTAGAAAGTCTTTTTCTATCTTAGGAGCCCTCTTTCTCCTTTCGACCTTGATTGGTGTTGGAGATTTTTTCAATAAGCGAAGAGCCGGCGTTTGTAGTTGTCTTCTAGCATAACTAATCGCGAGAATCATAAAAAATGCCGTTGGAAGGATCACCAAAGCAAGCAAGAGCTGCCAATGAAAATGAATGGTGATTTCTGGCAGAATCCCCTTCTCATTACGAAAGTCATAAAAATGCTCCATCATAAGAAAAGAAGCGAAATAGCCAAGAAGCGCTCCGGCACCAAAACTCAGTCCAAAGGCCCAAAATCGTTTAGCTAACTGGCCATTGCTGTAGCCCAAGGCCTTTAAAATTCCTAATTGTTCTTTGTGGTCATCGACAAATTGTTTGATATAAAAACACATGAGAAGGACCGACGTCAAGGACAAGACGACCCCACTGACCATGGCCACCATCCAAGAAAGCGAAACCTGGGCATCATAGTAGGTCTGAATCATGGGATTGGTTTTCGAAATCTCTAATTGCTCGATGTCCAAGTAAAAATTTAAGAAGAGATTGGCCACAAAGACCGCACAAGCCCCAATGATGCTGACGACAACTAATTTTCGAATATCTTTTACTGAAAACATGGCTTACCATCCAATCTCATAAGCAGTCTGAGGCTGATCATTGGTCACAACTTCGGTAATCTTGCCACTATTGACTCGAATGATGGTTCTGGCCATATCCGCAATATTTTGGTTGTGCGTCACCATGATGAGGGTAAAGCCGAGCTTTTCCTTCAGTTTCCAGATATAGTCCAGAATCTTGCGCCCTGTTTCTTCATCGAGGGCTCCCGTCGGCTCATCTAAGAAAAGAATCTCTGGCTTTTTGGCCAAGGCCCGGGCAATAGAGACTCTCTGCTGTTCCCCACCCGACAATTCACTCGGATACTTGTCTAGCTTATCGCCAAGTCCCAAATCTTCTATGATCTGCAAAAAGTCATGATTGTTTGCCAGGTCTGCCCCCATCTTTACATTCTGTTTGACTGTCAGATTAGGCAATAAATAATACTGCTGGAAAATAAAGGCAATCTTCTCACGTCTAAAGGCTGTCAATTGAGCATCCGCGAGTTGTGATAAATCTTGCCCTTGAATGAGGATATGCCCCTCATCTACCTTTTCTAAGCCTGATAACACGTTTAAGAGAGTTGACTTTCCCGATCCAGAAGGGCCGAGGATAACCACATTATCCTGTTCTTGAATCTGCAAGTCAATCCCTTTTAAAACCTTGGTTTGGCCGTAACTTTTGTGAATATTTTCTAGTTGAATCATTTTTTTCCTACCATTTCTTTGATGAGCGATTGACAAACCTCTGTCAGTAATCCAATTACTTCTTCCATGCTGAATTGATAAATACCAGAAGCAACCATAGAGGCCATCCCGTGTGAGTAGATAAATAGATGCTGGTACAATCGACTAGCCTCCTCTACAGTCAAAGGATAGTCTGCGACAATCGAATCCAGAACCAATTGGTAACTATGATCCTTCATGGGAAGAAAATCTTGAAAGCGACGAATGGGATCTTTACTAGGATTTTGGAAAAGCAATTGAAAGAGTTGAGGCTCTTTTGAGGCGAAAAGGATATAAGCAACCCCGACAGATCGAAAAGGCTTCTCATCTTCTAAGGCCTTGCGAATATACTCCACCACGACCATTTCCGCAGCACCAATAACCTCTGCTTGTAACTCAGACATATTAGCAAATTGCCCAAAAATGACTCTCGGTGTGGCTCCCAGTTTCTCCGCTAATGCTCTAGCTGTCAAACTAGCCATTCCCTCTTCTCTCACCAATTGTAAAGCTGTCCCAATCATAGCCTCTTTACTAAATTTAACTTTGGGTGGCATAAGACTCCTTTCGTGCAACATCTGTTGCGCAACGCTTGTTGCATAAAAGGATACCATAAAAAAGAAAGACTTGTCAAGAAAAAACTGTAAAACACAAAACAAAAAAACAGCGGACTTTTTATTTCTTTGCTACCCAGACGATGGCATCGCTAGGTGGGTTTTCGGTATCGATCCAGATGAATTCGATCTCGATTTCACCATTTTTAAACTTGGTCAATCGATTACCATTGATTTCTAGTTCGTTGAGTCGTTGACCTGTCAATACTTCTCGTTCCTTCAATTGGAAAAGTTAAAGGGAACTAATACAAATCTTCAGGACTTCTGTATTCTATAACTTCATTCTTTATGATACTCTTTTTAAATTCAAAATGATTCAATGGATTATCGATTAATACTAACTTTGGAATGTCATCTAGATTGGTAGCCAAGGATAAAATAAAATCCGATTGAAACTCCTTGGTTTTTTCAAATTCTTTGGCAGTCAAACGCACACGCCCCTTAGATTTTTGCCACCAACCTTTTCGATTATGTCAAAATAAGGATCAAATAAATCCATTCTATTCTTTACAACCCCAGTTGTTTCAGCAATTCCCCAAAAAAACACGGCATTCCGCCGTGTTTCTTTATTTATTTCACCAACTTCTTCATCTCATCAATACGCGCAACGGTCGCGTCGTATTTAGCTTGGTAGTCAGCTTGTTTGTCGCGTTCTTTTTGGACGACTTCTGGTTTAGCATTGGCTACGAAGCGTTCGTTAGAGAGCTTCTTGCCGACCATATCCAGTTCTTTTTGCCATTTAGCCAGTTCCTTGTCGAGACGAGCGAGTTCTTCTTCGACATTGAGGAGGTCAGCGAGTGGCAAGTAGATTTCTGCTCCTGTGATGACGCTTGACATTGCAAGTTCAGGTGCAGGGATGTTTGATGCGATTTCCAAGTGTTCTGGATTTGTGAAGCGTTTGATGTAGTTAACATTGCTGTTAAAGAAGGCTTCCAAGTCGCTATCACTTGTCTTCACAAGGATGGTGATAGGCTTGCTTGGTGCTACGTTTACTTCCGCACGCGCATTACGAACGGCACGGATCAAGTCTTTAAGGCTTTCCACACCAGTGTGAGCCGCAAGGTCTTCAAAGGCTGGGTTAACAGTAGGGTATTCTGCTGTAACGATAGAACCTTCTGAGATTTGTCCAAAGATTTCCTCTGTCACGAATGGCATGATTGGGTGAAGGAGACGAAGGATCTTGTCCAAAGTATAAAGGAGAACAGAGCGTGTGATGACTTTCTCTTCTTCATTATCGCTATAAAGAACTTCCTTGGTCAACTCAACGTACCAGTCCGCAAACTCGTCCCAGATGAAGTTGTAGAGGATGTGGCCAGCAACACCAAACTCAAACTTGTCAAAGTTTTCAGTAACTTTTCCGATGGTTTCATTGAGGTTGTGGAGAATCCAGCGATCTGTGACGTTTCCAGCTTCCTTATTAACCACTTTTTCGACATTGGCCGTTGCTTGCTCAAGGGTCAAGCCTTCATTGTTCATGAGGATGTAGCGAGAGATGTTCCAGATCTTGTTAATAAAGTTCCATGACGCATCCATTTTCTCATAAGAGAAGCGCACGTCTTGCCCTGGTGCGGAACCGTTTGAAAGGAACCAACGAAGGGCATCGGCACCATATTTCTCGATGACATCCATCGGATCAATCCCGTTACCGAGAGATTTCGACATCTTGCGTCCTTGCTCGTCACGAATGAGACCGTGGATAAGCACGTTTTGGAATGGCTGACGTCCTGTGAATTCCAATGATTGGAAGATCATACGAGACACCCAGAAGAAGATGATATCGTAACCTGTTACCAAGGTTGAAGTTGGGAAGTAACGTTTGAAGTCTTCTGAGTCGACATCAGGCCAGCCCATAGTTGAGAATGGCCAAAGTGCAGAACTGAACCAAGTATCCAAGACGTCTTCGTCTTGCGTCCATCCGTCACCTTCTGGTGCTTCTTCGCCGACGTACATTTCACCTTCAGCATTGTACCAAGCAGGGATTTGGTGACCCCACCAGAGCTGACGAGAGATTACCCAGTCATGGACATTTTCCATCCATTGAAGGAAGGTATCGTTGAAACGAGGTGGGTAGAATTCTACCTTATCGTCTGTGTCTTGGTTAGCAATAGCATTTTTAGCCAATTGGTCCATCTTGACGAACCATTGTGTAGACAAGCGTGGCTCAACCACAACACCTGTACGCTCTGAGTGACCAACGCTGTGGACACGTTTTTCGATTTTAACGAGGGCGCCGATTTCTTCCAACTTAGCAACGACTGCCTTACGAGCTTCAAAACGATCCATACCTGCAAATTCGAAGGCCAAGTCGTTCATAGTTCCGTCGTCGTTCATGACGTTAACTTGTGGCAAGTTATGGCGTTGACCAACCAAGAAGTCATTTGGGTCGTGGGCAGGCGTAATTTTCACGACACCAGTACCAAACTCAGGATCAGCATGTTCGTCCCCTACGATTGGAATCAATTTGTTAGCGATTGGAAGAATAACGTTTTTACCAATCAAATCCTTGTAGCGTGGGTCTTCTGGATTGACCGCAACCGCAACGTCCCCAAACATGGTCTCCGGACGAGTTGTCGCAACCTCAAGGGCGCGTGAGCCATCTTCAAGCATGTAGTTCATGTGGTAGAAGGCACCTTCGACGTCCTTGTGGATCACCTCGATATCAGAAAGAGCTGTGCGAGCTGCGGGGTCCCAGTTGATGATAAACTCACCACGGTAGATCCAGCCTTTCTTGTATAGATCCACAAAGACCTTGCGCACGGCTTTTGACAAACCTTCGTCAAGCGTGAAACGCTCACGAGAGTAGTCTACAGAGAGCCCCATCTTGCCCCATTGTTCTTTGATAGTCGTCGCATATTCATCTTTCCATTCCCAGACTTTGTCAAGGAATTTCTCACGACCGAGGTCATAACGGCTGATGCCCTCACCACGCAAGCGCTCCTCAACCTTAGCCTGAGTCGCAATCCCCGCATGGTCCATACCAGGAAGCCAAAGTGTGTCGAAACCTTGCATGCGTTTTTGACGGATGATGATATCCTGTAAAGTTGTATCCCAAGCGTGACCAAGGTGAAGTTTACCAGTTACGTTTGGTGGTGGAATCACGATAGAGTAGGGCTTAGCCTTTTTATCGCCTGAAGGCTTGAAAACATCTTCGTCAAGCCATTTTTGGTAACGACCAGCCTCAACCTCGGCTGGATTGTATTTAGGTGAAAGTTCTTTAGACATGTGTTTGTCCTTTCTAATTAATTCTATTTTTAATGTTGACCTTGAGTCTCCCACTCACTCTTCAGCAAGCCGTATCTCAAATCATCACAGCGGTTGCCTTGAGCATCTTTGCGGTCTCGGATGCGAGCTTCAAGGGTGAAACCAAGCTTCTCAGCGACTCGTTGACTTTGGACATTGTAGCCAAAGCAAGACAATTCTACCTTGTGAAGCCCCAATTCTTTAAAAGCTAAGTCAATCAAGGTACGCGCCGCTTCTGGTACATAACCTCGGCCCCAATAGTCGGGGTGCAAAGTATAGCCAATCTCCAGCACATCATCTTCGTGGCGATGGTTGAAATCAACAGAGCCGATGATTTTATCAGTCCCTTTGACCACAATTCCATAGCCTGCTGGGAGATTTTCCTTTTCATTACGATCGGGAAGGATATGCTCTAGGTAATAAATCTCATCTTTCAAGGTCTTGACAGGTGGAAAGCCTGCTGGGTAAGAAACTTCTGGGAGACTAGCGTAGGCATAAATATCCTCAGCATCCGCTACTGTACGGACTCGTAAGACCAGACGCTCCGTTTCGATTCGTTCAGGTAATGTTGCTCTTGTCATTCTTCTGCCTCGCTTTCTTGATAAAGCTCCCCATGGGATCGACTCGGTCGTCCAGATAACGATAAACGCGCTGGTGGCCGTCCCCCATAAAGTAAGTCGGCGCAAAGCGGTCATTTTTAAAATGTCCCTTGTCATCTAAGAGCTCTGGATCAGCTAGTCGCTCGAGAATTTTAGCAAAGATATGGCAGATGCCATCTTCCTCGATAATCCGTTCTACCTGGCAATCCAATACGACTGGACAAGCCTCCAAAATTGGAGCCTGAGTCCGTTCAGAAATCTCATAGTCAAGGCCCAGGTGATTCAACTTCTCCCGATGGCTGATAAAACCAGCTTGCTCCATCTCCAGCATAAAGCTTTCATCAGGAATGTTCACGGTGAACTGTTGATAATGCTTAATCTGGTCAGCCGCATTTTCCTCAGCACCAACACCGATGACTAGCCAATCGCCTAGACTATAGGAGGAACTGCAAGTCGTAATATTGTGCCCAAAGTTCTGGTCCTGATATCCTAAGATGAAGATAGGAAAACCAAAGTAGAGCTTGCTGGTTTTAAAAGATTGTTTCATGACAAATTCCTTTTGCTAGGGTCCAATAAAAAAATCGCCCCTGTCATCAATTTGACAGGGACGAATATGTTTATCCGCGGTACCACCCAATTTCGGGCAGAGCCCGCAACTCTAATCTTCTTGTTTCTCTTTTATGACGTCGTTAGCTCGTCTTGCCGTACTTGAGTACAGCCTGCAACTCGCTGTCTAGTCCTAAAAGGAAACAAAAAGATTTATATTTCAATTTTTAATTTTAACTCATTAGCAACCAGTTTTGACACATTTGTGGACTTCTCAGCTCCGCCACTTTCTGTAAAATGTGGGACTCAAAACACCTCTAATGGCTATATTTTAACAAGTTTTTAACGGAAAAGCAAGGAACAAGAAAGATTACTTGAACTTGATGCCGTTTTCTTTTAATTTCTTGATTGTAGCTGGACCGATTCCTTTCAAAGCAAGGAGTTCTTTTTCTGTCCAGTTTTTGAAATCAGCAGCAGACTTGATTCCTTCATCGTAGAAAGTTTTAGCGCGATCTACTGAAAGTCCACCTAGGTTGGCTGCGAATTCTTCTACTGAGCTTGTAACCTTTTGAGCTTGTTCTTTAGTTGCTTCTACAGTTTTTTCTACTTGCTTAGAGACAGCTTTTCCTGCTTCACTTGCAGCTTTTTCAGCATGCTTCACAACTTTTTTTGTTTCTTCGACAACCTTGTTCACAGCGTTTGAAAGCGCACCTGAACGACGAAGGTTGTTTCTTAATTGTTTTTTACGTTGTAGTTTCTTTGACATGGTAAAATCCTTTCAATAAAAAATCCCTGTGATTGAACAAGGACTAATCTTTATGTTTTATTGTACCAACTTTCTCTGTGAAATGCAAGGCTTGTTAGTTTAGAAAGATAGGAGTTCTATAGGAAATTCCGACTTAGAATAAGAGAATATGATAGAAGAAAAGCGAAAAATATGGTATAATGAAACGATAGATTTTTGAATAGGAATACAATCATGTTTGGATTTTTAAAAAAAGATAAAGTTACAGAATCACCAGCGGTAGTGCCAGCTCACATCGGAGTTATCATGGATGGGAATGGTCGTTGGGCTAAAAAACGCATGCAGCCACGTGTCTTTGGGCATAAGGCTGGAATGGATGCTCTGAGAACAGTAGCCATTGCTGCTAGTGATATGGGTGTCAAGGCTATGACAGTTTATGCCTTCTCGACTGAAAATTGGACACGTCCAGATCAGGAAGTCAAGTTTATCATGAATCTGCCGGTTGAATTTTATGATAAGTATGTTCCCGAATTGCACCAAAAGAACATGAAAATCCAAATGATTGGGGAAACTAATCGTTTGCCGAAACAGACTTTTGAAGCTTTGAAAAAGGCGGAAGAGTTGACCAAGTTGAATACCGGCTTGATTCTCAATTTTGCCCTTAATTACGGTGGACGAGCTGAAATTACACAAGCAGTCAAGTTGATTGCGCAGGATGTTTTGGATGCTAAGGTGAATCCAGGCGATATTACAGAAGAGTTGATTGGGGAGTACCTCTTCACTGGACATTTGCCGAAAACGTTGCGCGACCCGGACTTAATTATCCGAACTAGTGGGGAGCTTCGTTTGAGCAATTTCTTGCCTTGGCAAGCAGCTTATAGTGAACTTTATTTCACAGATGTTTTGTGGCCTGACTTTGATGAGGAAGCTTTGAAAGAGGCTATTGCAGAGTATAATCGCCGCAATCGTCGATTTGGAGGAGTTTAGGAAAAGTTATGAAAAAGGATTTATTAAAGAGAACCATATTTGCCGCTCTGGCATTAGCAATCTTTATCCCACTCTTGGTGATTGGTGGACTCTGGTTACAGATTGCTATGGGACTTCTAGCCATGCTAGGGGTTCATGAGTTGCTTCAGATGAAAGGGTTAAATACCATGACCCCTGAGGGCTTGCTGACCTTGTTAGCAACTTTCGCACTGACAATCCCCCTAGAAAACTACTTGACATTTTTACCTGTAGATGGGAATGTTGTCGCATATGGTGTTGTGATTTTTATCATGTTAGGTTGCACTGTTTTTAGCAAGAATTATACCATTGAAGATGCTGTATACCCAATCGCCATGAGTTTCTATGTTGGTTTTGGATTCAACGCTTTAGTCGATGCTCGAATCGCTGGCTTGGATAAAGCGCTCCTGGCTCTCTGTATCGTGTGGGCAACAGATAGTGGTGCTTATCTCGTTGGAATGAATTTCGGTAAGAGAAGATTGGCTCCGAGAGTCTCACCTAACAAATCCATTGAGGGAGCCTTCGGTGGTATTGTAGCTGCTATGCTTGTCACACTCATCTTTATGTTAGTGGATAGCACAGTTGCCCTTCCTTATGGCATTTATAAAATGATACTCTTTGCCATTTTCTTTAGTATTGCAGGTCAATTGGGTGATTTGATTGAAAGTGCCATGAAACGCCATTTTGGAGTCAAGGATTCAGGCTTCTTTATCCCAGGCCATGGTGGAGTACTGGATCGTTTTGATTCTATGCTAGCAGTTTTCCCTATTATGCACCTCTTTGGCTTATTTTAAGGAAAGGTGAACAGAAATTAAATGATAGGATTACTAACCTTTATCCTTGTTTTTGGAATTATAGTGGTGGTTCACGAGTTCGGACATTTTTACTTTGCCAAGAAGTCTGGCATTCTGGTTCGTGAATTTGCCATTGGAATGGGACCGAAAATCTTTGCCCATATCGGGAAAGACGGTACAGCTTACACGATTCGTCTCCTACCGCTGGGTGGTTATGTCCGCATGGCAGGTTGGGGCGAGGATACCACAGAGATTAAAACAGGAACTCCTGTTAGTTTGACTTTAGCCGAAGATGGCAAGGTTAAGCGTATCAATCTTTCTGGTAAGAAAGTCGACCAAACAGCCCTTCCGATGCAGGTAACCCAATATGACTTTGAGGATAAACTCTTTATCACAGGTTTGGTCTTGGAAGAGGAAAAAACGTTCTCTGTAGACCATGATGCAACTATTGTGGAATCTGATGGAACGGAAGTTCGTATCGCTCCGCTAGACGTTCAATATCAAAATGCAACTGTCTGGGGCAAGTTGATTACCAACTTTGCAGGCCCCATGAATAACTTTATCCTAGGAGTCATCGTCTTCTGGATCTTGATTTTCATGCAGGGCGGCGTTCGTGATACACAAAGTAATAACTTTAGTATCATCCCTGATAGCGCGATTGCAAAGGTCGGCCTTGAAAATACGGCTCAAATCACTAAAGTCGGTTCACACGAAATCAGTAACTGGCAAGATTTGATTCAGGCAGTGGAAGCAGAGACCAAGGATAAAACAGCACCTGTTTTAGATGTGACAGTCTCTGAAAATGGAACTGAAAAACAAGTCAGTGTGACACCTGAGGAAAGCCAAGGGCGTTATATTTTGGGTGTTCAACCGAGACTTAAATCGGATATCTGGTCTATGTTTGTAGGTGGATTCACATCTGCAGCTGACTCAGCTTTGCGCATTCTCAATGCCTTGAAAAACTTGATTTTCCAACCTGACTTGAATAAGTTAGGTGGACCTGTTGCAATCTTTAAGGCAAGTAGCGATGCTGCTAAAAATGGTCTTGAGAATGTTTTGTTCTTCTTGGCTATGATTTCTATCAATATCGGGATTTTCAACTTGATTCCTATCCCGGCACTTGATGGTGGGAAAATCGTGCTCAATATTATTGAAGCTATTCGCCGCAAACCACTGAAACAAGAAATTGAAACCTATGTTACTCTAGTTGGAGTTGTGATTATGGTTGTCTTGATGATCGCCGTTACATGGAACGACATCATGCGAACCTTCTTTTAAGAATTAGAGGAAAAATATGAAACAAAGTAAAATGCTAATCCCAACGCTTCGCGAAATGCCAAGCGATGCTCAAGTTATCAGCCACGCTCTTATGTTGCGTGCTGGTTATGTTCGTCAAGTATCAGCAGGAGTCTATTCTTACCTGCCACTTGCTAACCGTGTTATCGAAAAAGCTAAGAAGATCATGCGTCAGGAATTTGACAAGATTGGTGCGGTTGAGATGTTGGCTCCAGCCCTTCTCAGTGCAGATCTTTGGCGTGAGTCTGGCCGTTATGATACCTACGGTGAAGACTTGTACAAATTGAAAAACCGTGAAGGATCTGACTTCATCCTAGGTCCAACTCACGAAGAAACCTTCACAGCGATTGTCCGTGATTCTGTCAAGTCTTACAAGCAATTGCCACTAAACTTGTACCAAATCCAGCCTAAATACCGTGATGAAAAACGTCCACGTAATGGACTTCTTCGTACGCGTGAATTCATCATGAAAGACGGTTATAGCTTCCACGCTAACTACGATAGCTTGGATGTAACTTATGATGAGTACAAGGCAGCCTATGAGCGTATCTTCACTCGTAGTGGCTTGGACTTCAAAGCCATCATCGGTGACGGTGGAGCTATGGGTGGTAAGGATAGCCAAGAATTTATGGCCATCACACCTGCTCGTACAGACCTTGACCGTTGGGTTGTTTTAGACAAGTCTGTCTCATCATTTGATGAAATCCCTGCAGAAGTGCAAGAAGAAATCAAGGCAGAATTGCTCAAATGGATGGTTTCTGGTGAAGATACCATTGCTTACTCAAGTGAATCAAGCTATGCAGCTAACTTGGAAATGGCAACGAACGAGTACAAACCAAGCAATCGTGTTGTGACTGAAGATCAAGTGGCTCGCGTGGAAACACCAGGTGTCAAATCGATTGATGAAGTGGCTGCTTTCTTGAATGTCTCTGAAGAGCAAACAATCAAGACCTTGGTTTATATTGCAGATGAGGAGCCAGTTGTGGCTCTACTCGTTGGCAATGACCAACTCAACGAAGTTAAATTGAAAAACTATCTTGGAGCAGACTTCTTAGAACCTGCAACTGAGGCAGAAGTAAAAGAATTGTTGGGAGCTGACTTTGGTTCTCTTGGGCCAGTAGACCTTCCAGAAAATGTTAAGATTATCGCTGACCGCAAGGTACAAGATAGCCGCAATGCTGTTGTCGGTGCTAACGAAGATGGCTACCACTTGACTGGTGTGAATCCAGGTCGTGACTTCACTGCCGAGTATGTGGACATCCGTGAAGTTCGTGAAGGTGAAATTTCTCCTGACGGACAAGGTGTTCTCAACTTTGCGCGTGGTATTGAAATTGGTCACATCTTTAAACTGGGTACTCGTTACTCAGCAAGTATGGGAGCAGATGTCTTGGACGAAAATGGCCGCGCTGTGCCAATCATCATGGGATGCTACGGTATCGGTGTCAGCCGTCTCCTTTCAGCAGTTATGGAGCAACATGCTCGCCTCTTTGTGAACAAAACTCCAAAGGGTGAATACCGTTACGCTTGGGGAATCAACTTCCCTAAAGAATTGGCGCCATTTGATGTGCACTTGATTCCAGTTAATGTCAAGGACGAAGCAAGTCTTGAATTAACCAACCGTATCGAAGAGGCCTTGGTAAACAAAGGTTACGAAGTTTTGACGGATGACCGTAACGAACGTGTCGGTGTTAAATTTAGCGATAGCGACTTGATCGGTCTTCCAATCCGTATCACTATTGGTAAGAAAGCAGCTGACGGTATCGTAGAAGTGAAGATCAAGGCGACAGGAGATACAATCGAAGTTCATGCAGATAACTTGCTTGAAACCCTTGAAATCTTAACCAACAAATAAAATCTATAATCAGAAGAAAAACAAGACAAAAATGTAACTAGTTTTTGCCTTGTTTTTTCTTTATAATGAGAGAAAGTAAACATTAAAAGCGTAAAAAGAGGTAGTGCTATGCTAAAATTTCCAAAGGATTTTGTCTGGGGTTCCTCAACTTCTGGACCACAGACAGAAGGACGAGTGCCTGGTGACGGCAAGGGAGATAATCTCTGGGATTATTGGTACCAAGTAGAGCCAAATCGCTACTATAATGGGATTGGCCCCGACAAAACGTCGACCTTCTATGAGAACTGGGAAAAGGATATTGAACTTTTGCTAGAAACAGGGCATACAGCCTTTAGGACTTCAATCCAGTGGTCTCGTATTTTCCCACAGGGTCGTGGAGAAGTCAATCCTCAAGGTGTGGCTTTCTACCGTCAGGTCTTTGAAGCTATTAAGGCTAAGGGAATTCGTCTTTTAGTCAATCTCTATCACTTTGACCTGCCTTTTGCCCTTCAAGAAGATGGGGATGGTTGGGAAAATAAGGAGACCATCAAGGCTTATGAAGACTATGCTCGTTTCTGTTTTGAAACTTATGGAGACTTGGTGGACCAATGGATTAGCTTCAATGAGCCTATAGTTCCTGTAGAGTTTGGTTATTTTTATGATGCCCATTATCCACATAAGGTAGATGCCAAAGCAGCGGTTAAGGTTGCCTATCATACACAACTGGCGAGCACTCTTGCAGTTAAGGCTTGTCATGAAGTTTTACCTGGTTCTAAAATTGGGATTGTTCTTAATTTAACTCCAGCCTATCCACGTAGCCAACATCCTGCCGACGTGAAAGCTGCTCGTATTGCGGACCTCTTCCAGGCACAATCTTTCCTAGATCCGTCTGTTTTGGGAGCTTATCCAGAAGAGTTGGTGGAGATTTTGTCTGAGCATGACTTGTTACCAGAATACACAGCCGAAGAGTTGGAACTCATTCGTGAGAACACCGTTGACTTCCTAGGAGTCAACTATTATCAGCCTTTGCGTGTTATGGCGCCACGTTTTGCTAAGCACCCTGATAGTCCACTCTTACCAGAACATTTCTATGAACCTTACGTGATGCCAGGTCGTAAGATTAATCCGCACCGCGGTTGGGAAATCTATGAGCAAGGAATTTATGACATTGCCCAAAACATCAAGGAAAACTATGGGAATATTGAGTGGATGTTAACTGAAAACGGTATGGGTGTTGAAGGTGAAGATAAATTCCGTGAAAATGGCATGATTCAGGATGATTACCGTATTGACTTTGTCAAAGGTCACCTTCGTGAGCTTCATCGTGCTATCGAAGACGGTGCTAACTGTAAAGGATATTTGATTTGGACCTTTATCGATTGCTGGTCATGGCTCAACAGCTACAAAAATCGCTATGGTTTGGTCGAGCTAGACTTAGAAACACAAGAACGCCGCCTGAAAAAATCCGGCCACTGGTTCAAAGAACTCAGCGACAATAATGGGTTTTAAGCAACTTTTCAAATAAATTTAAAAAACCATTGGAAATAAAGCTCTCTGAGAGAGTTTCCAATGGTTTTTATTTGTCTTAAAGTAATCCGATAAAAAGCAACAAGGCTGACAGAGCAATAAAGGCTAGGGTTGCTAGACCACGTTGGCCTGGGCTGTATATCTTTCGTTCTCCTCGAACTGGGAAGACAATCGCAAGAAGGGCACCACCCACGGCACCACCCACATGCCCAGCAAGGCTGATACCAGGCATTAGAACGCTACCTACTAGGTTGATGACTAAGAGGGAGAGGTAGGATTGACCAAGTTGTTGGAGATAGGGATTGCGTGAGGCATAACGGAGAACGACAATAGAGGCAAACATACCGTAGAGGGCAGTTGAAGCACCTGCAGTGATAGCATCAGGGCTAAAAACGAGGACAAAGAGATTTCCCATCATACCCGAAAGAAGGTAGATAAAGAAAAACTGTTTGGAGCCAAAGATCTGCTCCATTTGCCGTCCCAAGAAGTAAAGGGAAAGCATATTAACGAAAAAGTGCTGCAAGCCAATATGAACAAAGGTTGCGGAGAATAAGCGCCAGACTTGTTCAGGCATGGCCTTGATAGCAGGAGGATAAACAGCTCCGAATTTATACAAGGTGGCTGCGCTTGTGTAATTGAAACCACTGGTTAGAAACATGAGTACAAAAACCAGGGTTGTCACGAGGAGAAAGAAGCTCGTGACAGGATAGCGACGATCAAAAATCTCTTTCATAGATGAGTACCTCCTCAACAGGGATATCATGTGAATCAGGATGGAAATCCTGAATCTGACAAGGATAAAGTGTACTGATAGTGTTGCCTGGGAAATGCTCCAAGTAGCGGTCGTAATAGCCACCACCATAGCCAACCCGATAGCCAGAAGTATTGAAAGCTAAACCAGGAACATGAATCAAGTCAATCTGAGAGGGTTCAAGGATTGTGAAGTCTCCTTGAGGTTCAAGAAGTCCAAAAGGATTTCTCTCAAGTTGTTCTGGTTTATAGACGACAAAGTCCATTTTCCCATGTGGATAGGTTTTGGGAATGAGGATAGTCTTTCCATCTTTTTGAGCTTGTTCGATTAGTCTAGCTGTTTGAAATTCATGGGGAAAAGACAGGTAAGTAGCGATAGTTTTTGCTTCCTTGTAGAATGGATGTTGAAGGAGTTGCTCTGTGAGCCAATCGTTTATGCTCTGCTTTTCTTCTTTGGAAAGAGATTTAAGTTCTTGTAAGACCTGCTTGCGTAGGGCTTTTTTCATCGTTTACTCCTCAACTTTTTTTGCTAAAAAGCTTGATACAGCCTCGACTCCGATTGCCAGTGCTTCTTCCTTAGGACTCATCTGTGGATGGTGAAGAGCATAAGGGCTGTCAATGCCAAGCCAGAACATCACTCCAGGAACCTTAGAGAGAAGATAACCAAAATCTTCTCCTGTCATGGCAGGTTCGATGTCGATTAGTTCAATGCCCTCTTTTTCATCAAAGAAGGTCATCAATTCCTGGGCTAATTTAGGGTTGTTTTCGACAGGTAGGTAACCTCCCTGCTTGAGTTCAACTTCCACATCCATATCAAAAGCAGCTGCGACACCTTCAGCGATGGCTTTGACACGTTTTTGTACCAATAGACTCATGCTATGTGTGAGAGCTCGAATGGTTCCGTGCAAGAAAGCTGTATCAGCGATGACATTATTGGTTGTTCCAGCTTGAAAGACACCAAAAGTGACGACAGCTCCCTCGATAGGATCGACATTACGGCTGACAACCGACTGGACTTGAGTCACAAAATAGCTAGCTGCAACCAGAGCATCGTTTGCTTGATGTGGAAAGGCAGCGTGACCACCTTTACCCTTGAAACGAATCTTGACTTCGCAAGTTCCTGCAAAGAGTGTATGGGTATTGGTCGCAATTTGTCCAACTTTTAAGTCTGGACGGACATGGAGTCCATAGAATTGGTCAGGCAACCAGTCGCCAAAGGCATCGTCTTCATACATGAGCATGCCGCCGGCTTCGTTTTCCTCGGCAGGTTGGAAGAGAAAGAGGAGGTTGTTTTTTGGTTGTTTTTCTAAAGCACGTTCGAGACTTCCAAGGGCAATGGTCATGTGAAAATCGTGTCCACAAGCATGCATGCGGTCTGGGTGTTGAGAGGCAAAAGGAAGGCCTGTTTGTTCAACGATTGGGAGTCCATCAATATCTGTTCGCCAACCAATGGTACGTTCTTGCTGACTTCCCTGTAAGTATACTAAAATACCTGTTCGCCAGGTACGAATCTGAACAAAATCCTTACCAGCTGTTAATGTTTCAATGACATTGAGTAAATAAGCGTGAGTCTTGAATTCTTCTAAACCAATCTCGGGAATTTGGTGAAGATCACGTCGAGTTTGAATTAAATCTAACATATTTAGATCCTTTCTACTAGACAATAAAGAGGCAGAAATTCCGGATCTGTCAATAATTACAGGGTACGAAGCGCATCTTCTAGCGCTGTTTTTTGTTGGGTTTGGCTATCGATTTCTTTGATAACACGAGCTGGAACACCAGCTACCACAACATTTTCTGGAACATCTTGAGTAACGATGGCACCTGCAGCGACAACAGAACCACTACCAATCTGAACACCTTCGATAACTACAGCGTTAGCACCGATGAGAACATTGTCACCGACACGGACAGGCTCAGCACTAGCTGGCTCGATGACACCTGCAAGAACAGCACCTGCACCTACGTGACTATTTTTACCGACAATAGCACGTCCACCTAAAATAGCTCCCATATCAATCATAGTGCCAGCACCGATTTCTGCACCGATATTGATAACAGCTCCCATCATGATAACAGCGTTGTCACCAATCTCAACTTGGTCACGGATGATAGCGCCTGGCTCGATACGAGCATTGATATCACGTTTATCAAGGAGAGGTACAGCTGAATTGCGGGCGTCTTGTTCAACAACATAGTCCTTGTTTTCTGTAAGTCCTTCAAGAAGTGGAGCGATGTCTTTCCAGTCTCCAAAAAGAACATTCCCAAGCTTGGTAACAGAAGCAGGGATGGCTCCATCAAGTTGCCCTTCAAAGGTCACTTTTACACTTGTCTTTTTTTCAGCATTAGCGATAAATTGGATAATTTCTTGTGCATTCATTTTTGTAGCAGTCATAGGTGTCTCCTCACTCTTTGTAATGCTTACTATTCTACCAAAAAAGGCTTCAATTTTGAAGCCTTAAGTGTTAAAAGAGGATTCTTTCAGTTTATCCTTTGATTCTTCGATGGATAAGAAGATCATGGGAATAATAATCAAAATCATAGCTAATAGCAAGTAGCCATCCAAGACCAGACCTAGAAATAGAACGCTTAGAATAGCAGAGGATAGAGGTTCGCTAGCACTGACGACCGATACTACCAATGGGGATACCAGGGAGACAGCCTTCATGGATAGGAAAAAGGCAAAAGCTGTTCCCAAAAAGGCAATAGTCAAACAAATCAAGATGCTCACCCAATCCAGTTGAAAGCTAATTTTATATACGGGGTAGAGAAAATTACTAAAGAGTCCAGCTAGCATCATTCCCCAGCCAACAGTTGGGACAAAACCGTATTTTCGAGCAAATGGTTGGGGCAAGATAACATTAAACATAACTCCCAGAGCACTGAGAAGTCCTGTCAGCAATGCGAGGGGAGTGATGGATAGTTTAGACAGATCGCCTTTAGTAGCCATCAGAAAGACTCCAAGCATTGCTGTCAGAACATAGAAAATTGCTTTTTTAGAAGCTTTTTTCTTGTAGATAATACGGTTGTATATGAGAATGAAAACAGGACTGATAAATTGGAGGATAGTTGCCGTTGTTGCATTAGAGTATTCTACACAGAGATAGAAGAAATACTGAACGGAGAAGATTCCTAAGATGGCATAAGCCAGAAAAGGTAGGTGGTTGTTACGATTTCTCCAAAGGTCGAATAAGTGTGAGCGAAACTTAAAGCCGGACAAGATGAGTACGAAACCACCTGCAAGGCTTAGTCGCATAGAAGTGATCCACCCAGAGGAGACTGGATAATGCGTAAAGAAGAATTCTCCTAAAATGCCACAAATACCCCATATTAATCCGGAAAGGAGGGAATATATGGTTCCCTTGAAAATATTTTTTTGATAGTGATTCATATAAAAGTCGAGTTAGGTGACATACTCTTGATAATAGGTATGTTAGCGTTGGGACCTATTCGAAGAAGAGCTGTTATTATTATTTTTATCCTTATCTTTATCCTTATCCTTGTCTTTATCTTTGTTGTCTTGTTTTATTAAATTTCCAACAATCGTATTCCAAGCTTTTTGGTAATCAGAGTCACTTCCACCAATAGCAAATCGGTAGGTAGTAGTCGGAGCACCAGCTTGGTTAGCCCAGTAACTTGTTACCATTTCTCCAGTAACGTCAATCTCTTTGCCGTTGATAGTGACCTTGCCAGGCTTCTGTCCAGTCGACTTAAGGACTTGAGAAGAGGTGACACTCGAATCAAGGCTAAAGCGTTCAGAACCCCAAGCAGAAGGAGAAGCTTGTTGAATCGCGTTTACGAGGTGGGCCATATATTTAGCATTACGATAATATGCGCCTTTGGCTAACGGACTGTTATCATCGTGACCAACCCAACCACCAAGAGTCAATCGAGGCGTTGAAAGCATGAGCCACATATCACCTTCCTCGTTAGTTGTACCAGTTTTCCCAATCCAATCAGCACCTGCTAGACTGGAATTTATGCTATAAAGATCGCTTTGGAAACTTGTAGTTATCCGGGATGAAAGTACATCTCTTAGTAGACTTTGCATAATGGTTGCAGTAGCTTTTGAGTAGACCTGAACAGGTTCGTCTTTATGCTCATAGATCACTTCGCCACTACTTTTTTCAATTTTTGAAATCATATATTTCTTATTGTAAATACCATTATTAGCTAGTGTTTGGTATCCGTTTGTATGTTGAGCTACAGTAACCTCAATTCCACCTCCCATAGGAAGACTTTCAATGCCATATTCTGGGATTTCATAACCCATTTTTTCCATGTAGGAGCGGACATCGACTCCTTTTTCCCGAAGCATACGATAAGTCCAGTAGGCTGGGATATTCCAGGAATAATTGAGAGCTTCCTTAAGAGTTATCATTGTTGTCCCCGGACTGTTGACGTGCATAATCGGAGTTCCGTTGGCAAAGTTCGTTGGATAGTTTGATAGGATGCTAGCACTTCCCATCAAGCCTTGGTCAATAGCAATACCATAGGCTAAGATAGGTTTGGTAGTCGAAGCCGGAGATCGTTTTGTGTCAAAGGCGTGATTATTTTGATTGCTTTGGTAATCTCGTCCTCCTACAAATCCTATGATGGCTCCTGTTTTATTATCCATTAAGACATTTCCGACTTCAGGTTGACCACTACTATCATTTAGAAGGTAGCTATAGTTTGCCACTGCATTTTGCATTGCATTATGGATCGTTTTATCGATTGTAGTAGTGATACGGTAACCACCATTTTGAATTTCTTTTTCAGCTAATTCACGATAAGATTTTTGAATAGATTCGTTCTTGAGTTCTTGGGCAGAAACATTATCTTTTTGCACCAAATAATCATACATGACATTAGTCGCTTCATCAAGTGCAGTGAAGTAAAGATAACCCTTAGCTGTTAGGTTTACACTTTCTGCTGGCAAGAAGTCTTGCTTAATGTCATATGCCTTATAGGTTTCGTAGTCTTCTTGGCTGAGCACTCCAGTTCTGTACATATTGTAAAGGACATCTTTTGAACGTTTGATACCTAGCTCCATATCCTCTTCGCTCTTCATTTCCCCAGTAGATTCATAAGGTGAGTAGGAGATAGGACTTTGTGGCAATCCTGCTATGAAGGCTGCTTGAGGAATCGTTAGCTGATTGGCGTCAACCCCGAAAATACCCTTGGCTGCTTGTTGAGCTCCTGCGATATTTTGCCCTTTATTGTTACGTCCAAAAGGAGCAACGTTAAGATAGGTTGTCAAGATTTCGTCCTTGCTCATTGCTCTCTCTAAGGCTAAGGCATCAACGATTTCAGTAGCTTTACGAGTTAGTGTAGGAGCATCCCCAACCACTTGTTGCTTGATGAGCTGTTGGGTTAGTGTAGATCCTCCACTAGAAGAACCAAGACCGATAAAGTTTCCTAGGCTGGCACGAATAACTGCTTTAGGAACGACCCCATTGTGTTCGGCAAAATGTTCATCCTCGGTAGCAACGATAGCTTGCTTGAGATTTTCTGAAATAGCATCTGATGCGACAGATGTCCGAAGGAGGTCACTTTCAATAGCACCAATCATGGATCCGTCAGCATAGCGAATCTCAGAGATGGATGAAATATCATTCACTTGCTTGAGCAAATCTTCTGTTTGAGGAACGGTCACCTTGTCAAATAGAGATACAGCATAACCGAAAACAACCCCGGTACCTAAAAGTCCACCAAGTAAGGCGATAATGAATAGGGTATTAAAGGTCGCCTTGATTCCCAGTAAGATATTGGCAAAGATAGTCCAAATACTAGTTTTGGTTTTCTTTTTCTTTTTAGAATGTTTAGGACCTTTTTTTCCTAGATGTATATTTTTTAGCTTTGTTTTTAGGGACTGAAGGAAAGCCAGTCCTTTTTCTTTAAGTTCTAACAATTTATTCTTCATTTCTTTCCTCACTCCTTATTATTATACCATAAAAGCATTCATTACAAGAAATTAGGCTTGGACTAGGTTTAGAGGTGTTTAGGAAATAAAAAAACCAGGTAAATTCAACCTGGTTTTAAGGATTTATTTTTCTTCTGAAAGTTCTTTTCCAAGATCAATCAAGTAGTCTTTCAAGTGGTCTTTAACTTGTGGGTGTTTGAGAGCATATTCGATGGAAGTTTTCATAAATCCAAACTTATCTCCAACGTCATAACGTGAACCTTTAAATTCACGGGCGAATACACGTTGAGTTTTGTTGAGTGTATCGATAGCATCTGTTAGCTGGATTTCATTTCCGGCACCAGGTTTTTGATTTTCAAGAATACCGAAAATCTCAGGTGTGAGAAGGTAACGGCCGATGATGGCTAAATCACTTGGTGCGTCTTCAGGTGCTGGCTTTTCAACGAAGGTTTCAACACTGTAAAGTCCATCTTTTCCTTCGCCTTGAGGCGCGATAACACCGTAGGCAGAAACTTCTTCATGTGGGACAGGCATCACAGCGATAGTAGAAGCATGAGTTTGCTCATAGTCATTCATAAGTTGTTTGGTCAATGGAATAGCACTATCATCTGTGATATCCATGAGGTCATCTCCAAGCATGACCACAAAGGGTTCATTTCCAACGAAAGCTTTGGCTTGTAAAACGGCATCTCCGAGTCCACGTGGGTGTGTTTGACGGATGAAGTGAAGGCGCATACCAGTTGTTTCGTCAACTAGTTTCAAAAGGTCGGTTTTTCCTTTTTCCTTGAGGTTGTACTCTAGTTCAAAGTTTGAGTCAAAATGGTCTTCGATCGAACGTTTTGATTTCCCTGTTACTACAAGAATATCCTCAATTCCAGACTTAAGGGCTTCTTCAACGATGAATTGAATAGTTGGCTTATCCACAATTGGCAACATTTCTTTGGCCAAGGCTTTGGTTGCTGGAAGGAAACGAGTTCCAAGCCCCGCGGCAGGGATAACAGCTTTTCTAACTTTTTGCTTCATGAGCATCCTTTCTAACGGTGATTATGACCACTCGTTCTCTGCCTTGAACTCGTTACTCATGAGTTCAGAAACAGCATCCTTAATATTAACATTTTCATAAATAACCTGGTAGATAGCCTGAGTAATAGGCATATAGACTCCAAGTTCTTGCGCCAATTCATAAGCAGCTTTGGTTGTTGAAATTCCTTCAATCACCATCCCCATGTTGGCTTCGATATCTGCCAAGGCTTCGCCACGTCCAAGAGCATCACCTGCTCGCCAGTTACGTGAGTGGACAGAAGTTCCAGTAACGATTAAATCCCCAACTCCAGAAAGTCCGCTATAAGTCAGTGGATTTGCTCCAAGTTTGACTCCTAGACGAGTGATTTCTGCAAGACCGCGCGTGATAATGGCAGCTTTAGCGTTGTCTCCAAATCCAAGTCCATGGAGGGCACCTGCACCAACAGCGATGATATTTTTAAGAGCACCAGCTGTTTCCACTCCGATCACATCTGTATTGGTATAAAGACGGAAGTAGTGGTTACTAAAGAGTGTCTGAACATACTGAGCTGTCTCTAAATCCTTAGATGCAGCCGTGATCAAGGTAATGTCACGTACAATCGTTTCTTCTGCATGGCTAGGACCAGATACAACTACAATCTCACTACGTAACTCTTCAGGGATTTCTTCTTCAAGAATGGTCGAAAGACGTTTGTGACTATTGGGCTCGAGCCCTTTTGAAGCATGCATGACCACCACTTTATGATCCAAAACAGCAGCCACTTGTTGAGCTACCAATCTGGTCACCTTAGTAGGTACCACAAACAAGATAGCATCAACACCCTTCAAGGCTTCTGCCAAATCATGATAGGCCACAATTTTATCGTCTAATACAATATCCTTAAAATAGCGTTTGTTAGTGTGTTGTGTATTAATTTCATCAATTTGGTCAGGAATATTACCCCAGATACGCACTTCGTGTCCGTTGTCATTAAGAACTTGTGACAGAGCAGTACCCCAAGAACCAGGCCCTAAAACAGCGATGGTTTGTTTGTTCATTTTTCCCTCCTTCTGAGAAAGCACTTTCCTATATTCTACCATAAAAAGCACTATCTTGCATCTATATTATTTATGAAGCATTAATTGAATGATAGAGTATAAATAAAAAAACAGCCAATGAGTAATTTGGCTGTCTTTAGGAGAAAAACTAGAGGGTAATGCTATTGTTTTTAGAAATTTTCATAAATAGTAATAATGAAGTAACTGTCAAGACAGTGAGGATAGTTGACAAAGCAGCTGCCACACCATAATTTCCTCTGAGAACCTCTGTATAGATTGCTACGGTCATAGTTTTTGTTTTGGCATTATATAGCAGGATAGAAGTAGATAGTTCTGAAATCATTGTTACCCATGATAGAATAGCTCCAGAAATAATACCGGGTAACATCATTGGAACAGTGATGTTACTGAAAGTATTGAGACGGCTACTTCCTAAACTCTCAGCTGCTTCTTCAATACTAGGTGCTATTTGTTGTAAGCTAGCAACAGATGAGCGGATTGTATAAGGGAGTCTTCTTACAGATAAGGAGATAATCAAGATGAAGGCTGTTCCTGTAATCATAAGGAAGCCACTTCCGAAGATACCTGTATTGAATGAAGAGATAAAGGCAATACCGAGAACTGTTCCTGGTACGATATAAGGTACCATACTAAGGCTATCAATTAAGTTTGTAAACAAATTTCGTTTTCTAACAGCTAAGTAGGAGATAAATGATGCAAATAAAACAACTAGAATCAAAGCAATCAAAGGAATGCGAATCGTATTAAAAATAGTAGCTCCCATGCGATTGAAAGCAATCTTGTAACTGTTTAGAGAATAGCCTTTGACAAATACCATACCTGATGTTTTTAGGAAAGAGGTATAAATCAAAAATAATTGAGGTAGAACAGAAAATAAGACAATTCCGTAAACTGTTGCATAAATTGCTGCCATTTTCCCTTTTGTGGTTTTTTTCGGCTCAATTGGATGGAGAGAATTCATGCTGAAACTATAGCGATTGGAAATATATTTTTGAATAAGAAAGATTGTTAAAGCAATGATAATCGCCATGATTGCTAAAGCAGATGCAAAAGCAGAATTTCCGCCAACCTCACTAATGAATTGATTATAAATTAAAACAGGGAAAGTTCGATATCCTTCACCAATTAACATAGGAGTTCCGAAGTCGGAAAATGCTCTCATAAATACGAGTAGGGCAGCGGCAAGTAAAGTTGGAACTAAAAGGGGCAAAATAACTGTTATCATACGTTTGAACCCAAATACTCCCATGCTTTCAGCGGCTTCAAGAAGAGAATGGTCAATTCTTTTCATGGCTCCAGCCACGTATAGAAAAACTAATGGGAATAGCTGGAGTGTAAACACAAGTACAATTCCTTTGAAGCCATAAATATCAATAGCTGGAAGATGAAGGGCATTTGTCAAAAATTTAGTGATGACACCATTTCGTCCCAACAAGAGAATCCAAGAGTATGCCCCTACGAAAGGAGCTGACATGGAAGCGATGATAATCAATATCTGTAAAAATTTCTTTCCTTTGAAGTCATATATAGAAAAGAGGTAAGCCAATAAGGTCCCTAAAACTAGGGAAGTTACAGTAGAAGTAATGGAGACGTTAAAACTGTTTACTAGTGTCTCAGAGTAATAGGATTTACTAAAGAAATCCTCAAAATTAGCTAGTGAGAATTGACCTTCATGTATGAGTGCTTGCTTGAGTACAATAATAATTGGATAAACAAGAAAAATAAGATAGGTAAGAAAGATGAAGAATGAGGAGGCTGTCCAAATATTTAGTTTTTTACCTTTCATAGCCAACTCCTGTAATAAGATTTTGGGAACCATCTGCAGAAAAGACATTTAACTTTTGAGTATTGATTCGTAGACGAATTCGATCCCCTTTTTGAAGATCTTCTTCAAAAGTTGATTCTTCGCTGACCTGTATTTTTGAAGAAAATGCAGTCTCTACAAAATATTCAGTGGTGAGTCCAAGATAAACACTATCGGAAATGATTCCTTCAATATCTCCAGATTCATCTTTGATAAACTCTTCGGGACGGATACTTACAAGAACAGCTTGTTCCTTAGCTTGATCAAGAGCTGGCATACGAAGAGAGTAGCCGTCTTCAAAGACGATGTACGCTCCATCAGCTTGCTTTTCTAAACGGGCAGGGATGATGTTTGTTCTACCAATAAAGGTTGCGACAAATTCGTTCTCTGGTTTGTGGTATAGCTCTTTTGGACGACCAATTTGTTGAATAACACCATCTTTCATAACAGCAATTTGGTCAGAAATGGCCATCGCTTCTTCTTGGTCGTGGGTCACATATACAGTTGTAATTCCCACTTCGTGTTGAATTTCTCGAATAACTTGGCGCATATCTAAGCGAAGTTTCGCATCCAGGTTACTAAGAGGCTCGTCCATGAGGAGAACACTTGGATTAACAGCTAAGGCACGTGCCAAGGCGACACGTTGTTGTTGTCCACCACTGAGTTTATCGGGCTTTCGATCTGCGTATTGATTAATTTGCATTAGTTCCAGATATTTATTAGTTTGTTGAACTAATTCATCTTTTGGAACCTTTTTTTGTTTAAGACCAAAAGCAACATTATCTCGAACAGTCAAATGTGGAAAAATAGCGTAGTTTTGGAAAACCATACCGATGTTGCGTTTGCTGGGTTCTATGTTATTGATTTTAGTATCATCGAAGTAAAATTCTCCGCCTTCAATACTGTTGAAGCCTGCAATCATTCGAAGTAGAGTCGTTTTTCCACAACCTGAAGGTCCAAGAATAGTGAAAAGACTTCCTTTTGGGATCGTAACATTTAAATTCTCAATGACAGGAATGTCATGGTAGATTTTTTTTGCGTTAATAATTTTGATCTCACTCATAGCGAACCTCTTTTACTGTTTCGATTGAATATTAGTGAAAATATCATTGTACTTTTTAAGAATAGCTGATTTATTTTGGATGACGTACTCAGAATCTTCAGTGGCGATATTGATTTCGGTCATTGATTTCATATTTTTATTGGTTTTAGCATTTTTTCGAATGGGTCTAATGGTTGTTTCAGTTCCTAGTTTATCCTGAATGTCTTGAGAAAGAAGGAAATCGATAAATTTTTTAGCGTTTTCCATGTGTTTGGCATTTTTGATAATAGCTGCGTTACCAGGCAAAAAGACGGTTCCTTCTTTTGGATAAATGACTTTTACATCAACGCCATCGTTTAAGAGTTTCAAGGCAGGATCTTCATAGGTGAGTCCGACAGCCATTTCTCCGTCAGCGACTGATTTGTAGACATTTGAAGAACTAGAAGCAATTTTCCCATCTACTAAGCTAAATAGATTTTTCACATATGTCCAAGCTTGCTCATTTTCATAGCCCCCCTGATCTACGAGCATGTTTGTTAATTGAGCAAAGGCGCTAGAAGAATTACTTGGATCAGCAGTTGCGATTTTTCCTTTTAATTTAGGATTGAGTAGATCATTGTAGCCTTCAATTTTAATATCTTTTGTAAGAGCTGAATTGGCAATGATGACACTGACATCAAGTGTATAAGGCGTGTAGAATCCAGTTTTATTTTGATATTCAGGGATTATCTGGTCGTTCTCTTGAGAAATATAAGGTTCAAAAAGATTTTCGTTAGAAGAGAAGAGGGCGTAGGAGCCTCCGAAAATGACATCGGCTACAGGGGATTCTTTTTCAGCCTCAGCTTTTTTGAACAATTCACCAGTGCTGGCTTGTACTAAGTCAACCTTAATACCATATTTTTCTTCGAAGGCTGGGATTGTTTCTTCGATAAGGTCTTCAGGGTTAGGCGAGTAGATAACCAAAGTGTTATCTGAATCTTTTTCAGAGCTAGTTTCCGCTTCTGTTGTTGAAGAACATCCTGATAAAGTAAGAAATATCCATCCACAAGAGAGAAAGAATAGTAGTTTTTTCATAAGAGTCTCCTTTTTTACGAACGTTTTTACTCTACGACTTGCTTAATGTTTATAATTTGCAGAGTTCTATAGGATATAATAAAAACCTTAAAGAAATCTAAAACGAGAAATATGAGTCAAAGGCGTTAGGGGAAAAAGATGGAAGAGATAAATAATCGATATAAGCTAATTTCAAGTGTTAGCTAATTTTTTATACTGCTAAATAAGCTGGATTTGCGATTCAGTCTTTCTTTCCATCCAAGCCCAAAAGAACATTTCTCGACTTTCAAATTCCCCCAAAAATGGTATAATAGTAACATCATAAAATTGGAGAAATAGCATGAGTTTTTACAATCATAAGGAAATTGAGCCTAAGTGGCAAAAATACTGGGCTGACAATCACACTTTTAAAACAGGAACAGATGCCTCAAAACCTAAGTTTTACGCATTGGACATGTTCCCTTACCCATCTGGAGCGGGTCTTCACGTAGGACACCCAGAAGGCTACACAGCAACTGATATCCTCAGCCGTTTCAAACGTGCCAAAGGTTACAATGTCCTTCACCCAATGGGATGGGATGCCTTTGGTTTGCCTGCAGAGCAATATGCTATGGATACTGGTAATGATCCAGCAGACTTCACCGCGGAAAATATTGCCAACTTCAAACGCCAAATCAATGCGCTTGGATTCTCTTACGACTGGGATCGTGAAGTCAACACAACAGATCCAAACTACTACAAGTGGACTCAGTGGATCTTCACCAAGCTTTACGAAAAAGGTTTGGCTTATGAAGCGGAAGTACCAGTAAACTGGGTTGAGGAACTAGGAACAGCTATCGCCAATGAAGAAGTCCTTCCAGATGGAACATCTGAGCGTGGCGGTTATCCAGTTGTCCGCAAACCAATGCGCCAATGGATGCTTAAAATCACGGCTTATGCTGAGCGCTTGCTCAACGACTTGGATGACTTGGATTGGCCAGAGTCTATCAAGGACATGCAACGCAACTGGATTGGGAAATCAACAGGTGCCAATGTCACCTTCAAAGTGAAAGGTACTGACAGGGAATTCACCGTCTTTACGACTCGTCCAGATACTCTTTTTGGTGCGACCTTCACTGTTTTGGCGCCTGAACATGACTTGGTAGATGCCATCACAACACCTGAACAAGCTGAGGCTGTAGCTGATTACAAACATCAAGCCAGCCTTAAATCAGACTTGGCCCGTACAGACCTTGCTAAGGAAAAAACAGGGGTTTGGACTGGTGCTTATGCCGTCAACCCTGTCAATGGGAAAGAAATCCCAATCTGGATTGCGGACTATGTTCTTGCTAGCTACGGAACAGGTGCTGTTATGGCCGTACCTGCCCACGATGAGCGTGACTGGGAATTTGCTAAACAGTTTGACCTTCCAATCGTAGAAGTCTTGGAAGGTGGAAACGTTGAAGAGGCTGCTTACACAGAAGATGGCCTTCACGTCAACTCTGACTTCTTGAACGGTCTCAACAAAGAAGAAGCGATTGCTAAAATCGTGGCTTGGTTGGAAGAAAAAGGCTTTGGTCAAGAAAAGATCACTTACCGTCTCCGTGACTGGCTCTTTAGCCGTCAACGTTACTGGGGTGAACCAATCCCAATTATTCATTGGGAAGATGGTACTTCGACAGCTGTTCCAGAAAGTGAACTCCCACTTGTCTTGCCAGTAACCAAGGACATCCGCCCTTCAGGTACTGGTGAAAGCCCATTGGCTAACTTGACAGACTGGCTTGAAGTGACTCGTGAGGATGGTGTCAAAGGTCGTCGTGAGACGAATACGATGCCACAATGGGCAGGTTCAAGCTGGTACTACCTCCGCTATATCGATCCACACAACACTGAGAAATTGGCTGATGAGGATCTCCTCAAACAATGGTTGCCAGTCGATATTTATGTAGGTGGTGCAGAACACGCCGTGCTTCACTTGCTTTACGCTCGTTTCTGGCACAAATTCCTCTATGACCTTGGTGTTGTACCTACTAAGGAGCCATTCCAAAAACTCTTTAACCAAGGAATGATCTTGGGAACAAGCTACCGTGACCACCGTGGTGCTCTTGTGGCGACTGACAAGGTTGAAAAACGTGACGGTTCCTTCTTCCATGTGGAAACAGGAGAAGAATTGGAGCAAGCACCAGCCAAGATGTCTAAATCCCTCAAGAACGTGGTTAACCCAGACGATGTGGTGGAACAATACGGTGCTGATACCCTTCGTGTCTATGAAATGTTCATGGGACCACTTGATGCTTCTATCGCTTGGTCTGAAGAAGGTCTGGAAGGAAGCCGTAAATTCCTTGACCGTGTTTACCGTTTGATCACAAGTAAAGAAATCGTTGCGGAAAATAATGGCGCTCTAGACAAGGTTTACAACGAAACTGTTAAGTCTGTCACTGAGCAAATCGAGTCGATGAAATTCAACACAGCCATTGCCCAGCTCATGGTCTTTGTCAATGCTGCTAACAAGGAAGACAAACTCTATGTGGACTACGCCAAAGGCTTTATTCAATTGATCGCTCCATTTGCGCCTCACTTGGCAGAAGAACTCTGGCAAACAGTCGCAGCAACAGGTGAGTCTATCTCTTATGTGGCTTGGCCAACATGGGACGAAAGTAAATTGGTTGAAGACGAAATCGAAATCGTCGTTCAAATCAAAGGTAAAGTCCGTTCTAAACTCATGGTTGCTAAAGACCTTTCACGCGAAGAATTGCAAGAAATTGCTCTGGCTGACGAAAAAGTCAAGGCAGAGATCGACGGCAAGGAAATTGTGAAAGTGATTAGTGTCCCTAATAAGCTAGTAAATATTGTTGTGAAATAAAAAATGAATCCTTCAGAGTAGAATCTGGAGGATTTTTTGTAGATTCCCTGTGAGATGTGATATACTATTCACATCTTTAAACTTATAAGAGTGAGACAAGGAGAAAGCTATGCCAGTAAATGAATATGGTCAGATGATTGGTGAACCTGTAGACGATACACCTGGAGTTTTGCCTTCACTTGTACGGATAGAGGGGCAGTATACGATTATTGAAGCTCTGTCAGTAGAAAAGCATGCGGAGGATTTGCTGGCTGTTTATGGTCCAGAATCACCTCGAGAGATGTGGACCTATCTCTTTCAACCACCAGTAGAGAATCTCGAAGAATTAATCGTAGCTTTGAAGCAGATGCTTGAGCGTAAGGATCGTTTCTATTATGCGATTATCGATAAAGCGACTGGAAAGGCGCTGGGGACTTTTTCTCTCATGCGTATTGACCAAGCCAATCGTGCGATTGAGGTTGGCGCGGTGACCTTTTCTCCGGCTCTCAAACAGACAAGGATGGGAACAGAGGCCCACTATTTGCTAGCTCGTTATGTCTTTGAAGAGCTTAACTATCGCCACTATGAGTGGAAGTGTGATGCCCTCAATCTTCCATCTAGAAAAGCAGCAGAACGTTTGGGATTTGTCTATGAAGGAACCTTCCGCCAAGCTGTTATCTATAAAGGTCGCACCAGAGATACGGATTGGTTGTCTATGATCGATAAGGACTGGCCAAAGGTTAAAGCACGTTTTGAAGCGTGGTTAAAATCTGAGAATTTTGATGAAGAAGGCCATCAGTTGAAATCTCTTAGAGAATGTTAGAAAGGTTTGCTATGATTAAGATTACAAAAGAATCCTCTGTTTCAATTGATGACGTTTTACATCTCTATCAGGCAGTTGGTTGGACAAACTATATCAATCAGCCACAGATGTTGGCCCAGGCCTTGTCTCATTCGCTAGCGACTTATCTTGCCCGTGATGGTGAGAAAATCGTTGGTTTAGTGCGTCTGGTTGGAGACGGTTTTTCATCCGTTTTTGTCCAGGATTTGATTGTTTTGCCTAGCTATCAGCGCCAAGGAATTGGTAGTAACTTGATGAAAGAAGCCTTGGCTGACTATAAGGATGCCTACCAAATACAACTAGCGACTGAACAGACAGAAAAAACTTTGGCTTTTTACCGTTCTCTGGGGTTTGAAACCTTATCTACTTATGATTGTACAGGAATGATTTGGGTGGATCGAAAAAAATTAAAATAATTCTTTTATCTTAAGTTAACTTTAAGTTTACTCATGTATCATGTAATCATTAAGTAAAGACCTCCTAACTTTATTTAATAGAAATCCTAAACTTTTCTTTTTCATAATAATCTCCCTAAAGAAGCCACCAAATTCGGTGGCTTTTTTTATGTTCAAATGCAGAAGTTTTAAGGTAGAATTGACCACATAATCATCCATTTCGACCACATAGCTCCAAAGTATATTTTTTCTTTTTCCTTTTTGTTAAACTGAGAGTGTGAAAAGGAGGAAAGAAATATGATTTTACAAGCAAAAGGTCTCACTAAGAACTATGGAGACCATATAGCAGTTAGAAATATAAATTTAGAGTTTAAAAAAGGAAGTTTTAACGCAATCTTAGGACCTAATGGGGCTGGCAAATCGACCACGATTTCAATGTTAATCGGTCTTAAACGAGCAACTAATGGTCAAATCATCTATGCGCCCAATACTAGGATTGGAGTTGTTTTTCAAGCAAGTGTATTGGATGAAAAGTTGACAGTCAAAGAAAACCTAGCCATTCGTGCCCAGCAGTATAAGGGGATTAAAGGTGGTCGTGTGGAAGATTTAATCAATCAACTAGGGTTGACTGCTTTTCAGAAACAACTTTATGGAACTTTATCAGGAGGACAGAAACGTCGAGTTGACATTGCTCGGGCTCTCCTATCCAATCCCGATATTTTATTTCTAGATGAGCCTACGACTGGACTAGATATTCAGACTCGCAAATCCATTTGGGATTTATTGTATCGTCTACAAAGAGATGAAGGGATGACTATTATCTTAACGACTCATTATCTGGATGAAGCAGATGAGGCAGATCAACTTTATATTATAGATCATGGAAAGGTTATTGCCCAAGGTTCTGCTACTGAGATTAAAAGTGAGTACGCTTCCAATCTTTTAAAAATTTGTTTTAAAGACAAGCAAGTGGAGAAATTCTTACCTAAAAATATGCCTGTGGAAAAAGAAAATGAGTTTGAGTATAGTCTTTATCCCGAGAACCAATTGGAAGCTATTGATTATTTGACCCAAGTTCGTGAGAAGATTGCTGGCTTTGAATTTCGTCCAGGAACTATGGATGATGCCTTCATAGCTCTTACAGGAAGAGAGGTGCGCTAATGTTAGCCTTATTAAAACGTGATTTTTTGTTATATTTTCGTAATCGTTCAGGAGTCTTTTTCTCATTACTGGGAGCTTTGATTTCCTTTCTACTCTATATCATTTTTTTGCAGAAAAATTTGATGGATGCCTGGTCCCAACTTCCTGATAATAAGAGCCTTTTAAATAACTGGTTGATGGGTGGAACCTTGGCTGTGACTGGGATTACAACCAGTTTTACAGCCTTGACCCAGATGGTACAAGACCGTGAAAATCAAGTGGATCAGGATCTCTTTTTGACAGACTTAGGGAGCTGGGGCTTGCAACTGTCTTATCTTATTAGTAGCCTTATCATTTCCTTTGTTATGCAAGCCTTTATGCTTATTGTTATGAGCCTTTATTTTCAAGAAATTCCAGCTATGAGTAAGCTATTTGAAATAAGTTTAATCATGCTGCTAAGTAGTCTCCTTTCAACATTGGTAAATGCACTCTTGGTTTACCATTTCCAGTCAGTAGATAGTCTAGGTAAATTGGCTACCATTGTAGGTACAGCTTCAGGATTTTTAGTAGGAACTTATGTACCAATGGGAATTCTTCCTAACTTCGCTCAAGTTCTCATGAAGTGCACACCGGCTACCTATCTTGCTTCTCTCTATAGACAGGTCTTAATGAAGGAGCAATTAGAAACTACATTTATGGGGAATAGTAGCCTATTAGAAGAGTTTCAAGAAAAATTAGGAATCCGGCTTAATTGGCAGAACCTTTTAACAAAGGAAGAAACATACTTAATAGTGTTGAGTATCTGCCTCCTAACTTTTCTGCTTTGGCTGGTAGTAGTTAAAATCTCTAGCAAAAAAATAAAATTTATAGGTTAAGCTAAATTTAAGTCTTCTCTTGTATCATATAGTTATTAAGTAAAGACCTCCTAACTTTATTTAATAGAAATCCTAAACTTTTCTTTTTCATAATAATCTCCCTAATGAAGCCACCAAATTCGGTGGCTTTTTTGTTTGAAAAAAATTCTCCCTAGTGAGTCACTAAGGAGACATGTAGTTAGGATTCTTTTTTAAGTTGTTGGTTTCGATACTGTCTAGGAGTTAGCTGGAAGTGTTGTTTGAATTGTCGATTAAAATTTGAGAGGTTGGTAAAACCGACCTGGCTTGCTATTTCTTGAACACTTTGATTGGTCTGAACGAGCTTTTCGCAAGCTTTTTCCAGGCGCAATCGTATGAGATACTCCATACAGCTTGTCCCGGTGTGTTGTTTGAAAATATTCATAAAGTGATTTTTGCTGTATCCAAATGTAGCAGCAAGCTGGTCAATTTGAATGGGTTCTGCATAGTGTTGCTCAAGATAACCTATCATTTCTTTTAATTTCTGGTATTTTTGATAGGTATCATCCGTATAGTGGCGATTGACATACCTGTACTTAAAGAGAAGATAGAGAAATTCATAGAGTTTTGCCTTTAAAAGGAGATCATAATAAATACTCTGCTCTTCAAGGATAGAAAAAAGAGATAAAAGACAATCGCGAATCGGTTCATAAGCATGATCATCTGACGAAATCCGAGGAGTGAGATAAAAATGCCCAGAGTATATAGGTTGAATGTAACGCTGGCTAAAGCTATCTATTTGACTTCTACCTAGGAAATCGAGATGGATACGAAAAACTGTAGAAATTTGTTCTTGATTTTCAATAGGGTAGATAGCGTGAGGAGAAGTTGGCTGAATTAGAAAAATATCGCCTTCATGACTTTCAAAGCGCTCAGAGTTGATATAGAAGGTAGCAGTTCCTTTTTTGACATAGACAATCTCGAGTTCAGGATGCCAATGATAGATGGTATTAGAAGATTGCTTAGATAAGATTTGTTTTTCAAAATCATAGGGAAAATCAGATGGGTTATCTCGTAAAAGTCTTGACTGCTGAACCATGATAAAACCTCCCAATAAGCTATTTCTAGTTTTATTATACCAAAAAAAGGGCGGGGCAAAAAATCCCGACCCTGCCTTAAATTAGTAATGAGTATTTGATGAGAAGTTTTTTCTCTAACCTTTCTTCTTCATATAAAGGAAGTTAAGGAGAAGCCCGACAACTGCGAGAGCGATAGCGACGTAGAATGCGGCACTGTAATTTCCATTGTTAGCTGCTGCCATTTGAACCGCAACTTTAGGTGCAAAAAATGCAGCTAAAGAATAACCTGTGAAGACGATACCGTAGTTGACTCCCTGATTAGCAGGTCCGTAGTTCTCCATGACAATAGATGGGAAGACACCCATAACACCGCCGAAGCAGATGCCAAGACCGATGATTCCTAGAGTAAAGCCAAATTGACCAGGGACGATTGTTAAGGAGAAAAGTGCCAATACGATGACTGAATAGATAATCAATAAAGTCTGTGAACGACCAATTTTATCAGAAAGTGATCCCCAGATAAAGCGTCCGCTAGAGTTTGCGATTGAATAAAGAGAGACATAGAGAGCTGCTGTACCAGCAGAGAGTCCAAACATTGATTGACCAATTGGGGATGCTTGAGAGGCAATCATCAAACCAGAGAAGGCACCGACAAAGAACATGCTGATAATGATGTAAAATAGTGGACTCTGTAGCATTTCTTTCCAGTTTTTATTAGCAGGTCCTTGCTTAGTTTGTGCTGGGGCTTTCCAACCTGCTGGTTGGTAGCCACTTGGTGCAGCCTTGATGAAGAAAATGGCAGCGATAATCACAACAATATAGACAAGTCCAATGGTTCGAAAAGCAAAGAAGGCATCTTGTTTTTGAATGAGACTACTTGCAACTGGTGACGCAATAACTGCGGCAAACCCCATACCTCCTGTTAGAATCCCAGAAGCTAAACCACGTTTATCTGGGAAGAGGCGAAGAGAATTTGAGAGGGCTCCTGAATAGGCAAATCCTTGACCAAGACCTGCCATCAAACCGTAGGTCAGATAGAGCATGGCTGGTGAACTTGCATAACCAGTTAGGAAAAAGCCACTAGCAAATAGAAGGGCACCAAGTGCAATTGTCCATTTCACATATCCCTTGTCTACCAGGTAACCTCCAAGAATCATCGGAATCGGTCCGATAGCTGAGTTAATAGCAAATGCGAGCATGATTTCGGACATAGACCAACCTGTTGAGGAGCTTAAAGGTCCAGCAAAAACTGAAAAGGAATAGACAGCACCTGTACAGAGAAGAATAGCAGTTGACGCAGCTAGAACTTGCCAACGATTGAATGTCTCTTTCATAAGAAGACCCTCCTTTAACTTAATACATTTTTCACAAAGACTATAACATAGTTAAAAATGAGGGTCAATACTTTCTAAGAAAATATTGTTAATTTTTTCACTAAGTTATACTAAGATAAGATAAACTGATAGAATAACACAATGTTTTAGTGTCATGAATGTCGAAGATAATTTAAAGTAGTATAATGAAAGTGAATAAAACAAAAAAGGGGGTAGCAAGATGAAATTAGTTGCTATCGTTGGAACAAACTCTGACCGCTCAACCAATCGGAAACTTTTGAAATTTATGCAAAAGCATTTTTCAGATAAGGCCGATATTGAGGTGTTGGAAATCAAACACTTGCCAGCATTTAACGAACCTGAGGACAAGCTAGCGCCTGCCGAAGTTCAAGCTTTTTCAGAAAAAATCCTTGCTGCAGATGGTGTGATTATCTCAACACCTGAATATGACCATACGATACCAGCACCTTTGGCTTCAGCCTTGGAATGGATTGCCTATACTAGTCGCGCTTTGATCAACAAACCAACGATGATTGTCGGAGCTTCTCTTGGATTGCTTGGAACATCTAGAGCCCAAGCGCACTTGCGTCAGATTCTTGATGCGCCTGAACTAAAAGCAAGAGTCATGCCAGGGACAGAATTTTTCCTAGGTCATTCTGAACAGGTGTTGGACGATGACTATAATTTGAACAATCCTGAAAAAGTCGCAGAGTTGGAAGAACATTTTGCAGAATTCCAAAATTTTGTTAAACTAACAAAAGCCTTAGTCAAACCAGAAGATACAAATCGTAAGAAATCTTTCATCTGGGAAGAATGGTTAAAAGCATAAGTATCTCAAGAAAGGAGAATAATCCATGAAATTAGTAGCTATTGTTGGTACCAATGCCAAACAATCCTATAACCGCAGTTTGTTGCAATTTATGCAAAGACATTTTGCAACAAAAGCGGATATTGAGATTTTAGAAATTACCGATGTACCGATGTTCAATGAAACCGATGATCAAACAGATACACCTGTTATTCAGAAGTTTAACAAAGCGATTTCGGAAGCTGATGGTGTCATTATCGCGACACCTGAGCATAATCATACAATCCCATCAAGTTTAAATAGTTTGTTAGAATGGTTGTCTTTTAACATTCATCCACTAGATGGGAAACCAACCATGATTGTAGGGGCTTCCTATGATGTTCAAGGATCTTCGCGTGCCCAACTTCATCTTCGTCAGATTCTTGATGCACCTGGAGTAAATGCCACAGTTATGCCAGGAAGTGAATTTTTACTTGGTCGTGCTCATCGAGCATTTGATACAAATGGAGATTTGATTGATGAGCGAACTGTTGATTTCTTAGATAGCTGTTTCTATCGTTTCCTTCGCTTTGTATCTGTTGCAAACCAACTAAACCTTCCTGAAGAAATCCGATTTGAACCAGGAACTTATCATGTTACAACTGAAGGTCACAATGGTAAATTACCGATGGACGTCACCGTTTCTGAAGACCGTATTGAAAAAATTGAAATCGATTCTTCTGGAGAATCTTCAGGTATTGCAGATGTTGTATTTACCCGTATTCCAGCAGAAATCATTGAGGGGCAAACCTTAAATGTTGATGCGGTGTCAGGAGCTTCTGTGACTTCAAATGGTGTCTTGGACGGAGTTGCGCGTGCGGTTAAACAAGCGGGTGCAAATCCAGATGTTTTACGTAAACGTTCAAAAGCTCCATCTGCTTTGGATAAAGAGGATAAAACTTATCAGGCAGATGTTGTCATCGTCGGAGGCGGAGGAGCTGGTTTAGCTGCAGCAGCTGCAGTCTTGCAAGCTGGTAAGAAGCCGATTGTTGTTGAGAAATTCCCAGCAATTGGAGGAAATACTGTTCGTGCGGGTGGCCCAATGAATGCGCCAGATCCAGCATGGCAAGGGACCTTCGCAGCTCATCCAGGTGAGGCACATACGCTTCAAGAATTGATTGCGACAGATGAATCAACGATTGACTCAGAATATTTAGAGGACTTTAGAGCCTTGAAGGTTGAGATTGAGCAGTATTTGCAAGATCCAAGCTATTTGTTTGATTCTACCTTACTTTACCGTATCCAAACCTATATCGGTGGAAAACGAAAAGATTTACAAGGACATGAAATTCATGGCCAATATGATTTGGTTTCTGTATTGACCGAACGAGCCTTAGAGTCTGTTCGCTGGTTGGAAGATATCGGTGTTGAATTTGTTCGTAGTGAAGTCACAATGCCAGTTGGAGCCCTTTGGCGTCGTGGTCATAAGCCGGTTCAACCAATGGGTTATGCTTTTATCTCGGTTCTACAAAAATATGTTCTAGAAAATGGAGGCACGATTTTGACGGACTCTCCAGTCAAAGAATTGCTTGTAGAAGAAGGGGCTGTCAAGGGTGTCAGAGCAGAAGGCCGAAACGGTCAAACCATCATCGTTCATGCAGATGCCGTCGTTCTAGCTTCTGGAGGATTTGGTGCCAATACCAAGATGTTACAAAAATACAATACCTACTGGACTGAAATTGCGGATGATATTGCCACATCTAATACACCAGCCGTAACAGGGGATGGAATCGTCTTGGGTCAAAGTGTAGGTGCTGACCTAGTGGGTATGGGCTTTAGCCAAATGATGCCAGTATCCGATCCAGTGACAGGTGCTCTCTTCTCAGGACTTCAAGTTCCTCCAGCTAACTTTATCATGGTAAATACTGAAGGGAAGCGATTTGTGGATGAGTACGGTAGCCGAGATAAGTTATCTCAAGCAGCGATTGATAATGGAGGTTTGTTCTACTTGATCGCGGATGACCGCATCAAGGCAACAGCCTACAATACTAGCCAAGAAAAAATCGATGCCCAAGTCAAAGCAGGAACTCTCTACCGTGCAGATACGATAGAAGAATTGGCAGTTCAGATTGGTATTGATCCACAAGTTTTAGCAGATACAATCAAGAAGTACAACTCTTATGTTGATGCAGGATTTGACCCCGAATTTAATAAAGGTAGTTTCGATCTCAAGTGTGAGGTCGCACCGTTCTACGCAACACCAAGAAAACCTGCTGTTCACCATACAATGGGTGGACTCAAGATTGATACTTCAACACACGTTTTGAATGAACAAGGTCAGATTATCCCTGGTTTGTATGCTGCCGGAGAGGTCGCAGGAGGACTCCATGCAGGTAACCGTCTAGGAGGAAATTCGCTTACGGACATCTTTACTTTTGGACGTATTGCAGGTCAAACAGCCGTTCAAGAAAATTGTTAGTAATTAATTTAAAGCCTTAAGCTAACTTTAAGTTTACTCATGTATCATGTAATCATTAAGTAAAGACCTCCTAACTTTATTTAATAGAAATCCTAAACTTTTCTTTTTCATAATAATCTCCCTAAAGAAGCCACCAAATCAGGTGGCTTTTTTGTTTGTAGGCTGGTTTTTTGCTATAATAGGAACATGAGTAGAATTTTAGATAATGAAATCATGGGTGATGAGGAGTTGGTAGAACGTACCCTCCGTCCCCAATATTTACGTGAATATATCGGACAAGACAAGGTCAAGGATCAGCTTCAAATCTTTATCGAGGCAGCAAAAATGCGTGATGAGGCGCTGGATCATGTTCTTTTATTTGGCCCTCCAGGTCTCGGGAAAACGACCATGGCTTTTGTCATTGCCAATGAATTGGGAGTCAATCTTAAGCAAACGTCTGGTCCCGTTATCGAAAAAGCCGGTGATTTGGTAGCGATTTTGAATGACTTGGAGCCAGGAGATGTTCTTTTTATTGATGAGATTCATCGCTTGCCTATGTCGGTAGAAGAGGTGCTATACAGTGCCATGGAAGACTTCTACATTGACATCATGATTGGTGCAGGAGAAGCTAGCCGTAGTGTTCATCTAGATTTGCCACCATTTACCTTGATTGGGGCAACGACACGAGCTGGGATGCTTTCAAATCCTCTTCGTGCCCGTTTTGGGATTACAGGCCACATGGAATATTATACCCATGCTGACTTGACAGAGATTGTCGAGCGGACGGCAGATATCTTTGAGATGGAAATTACCCATGAAGCTGCTTCCGAGTTAGCTTTACGCAGTCGTGGAACTCCTCGTATTGCTAATCGTCTTCTCAAGCGCGTGCGTGACTTTGCTCAGATTATGGGCGATGGCTTGATTGATGATGTGATTACGGATAAGGCCTTGACTATGCTGGATGTAGACCATGAAGGTTTGGACTATGTAGACCAAAAAATCCTTCGCACTATGATTGAGATGTATGGCGGCGGACCTGTCGGTCTAGGAACTCTTTCGGTTAATATCGCCGAAGAGCGTGAGACAGTAGAGGATATGTATGAACCTTACCTGATCCAGAAAGGATTTATCATGCGAACTCGTTCAGGACGGGTCGCGACAGCCAAGGCTTATGAGCATTTGGGGTATGAATATATTGAAAAATGAGACTGAAATTTTAGACTCTTTCAGAGAAAATCCTGACATGATGGCTATTTTGACCATCATCCGTGACTTGGAGTTGAAAGATTCCTGGTTGGCAGCAGGTTCGATCCGAAATTTTATCTGGAATCTCTTGTCAGATAAACCAGCCTTTGACCGTGAAACGGATGTGGACGTCATTTTCTTTGACCCAGAGGTGAGTTATGAAGAAACGCTGGCTATAGAAAACAAGTTGAGAGAGGATTTTCCTCAGTATCAATGGGAGTTGAAGAATCAAGTCTATATGCATCAGCATAGTCCCCATACGGAACCGTATGCGAATTCCTGTGACGCTATGAGTAAATATCCCGAACGTTGTACGGCGATAGGACTTCGCTTGCATGCTGACACAACTTTAGAGCTCTTTGCCCCTTATGGTTTGGAGGATATTTTGAACTTTCAGGTTGCACCAACTCCCCATTTTTTAGAGAATGAAGACCGGATGAAGCTTTATCAACAGCGATTATCTAAGAAAAATTGGCGAGAAAAATGGAAAAATCTCACATTTAAAAATACTTAAGGAAACTTTAAGATAGAAGCTGTATACTTATCTCATAAGTTAAGAAGAACTTAACTTATACTCCTAAAACTTTTTCATAATAATCTCCCTATAAAAAAATTAAGTCGCCCAATCAGGCGGCTTTTTTTGTTGTGAACATGAGATAAGGATAGTTCTAAACAAGGGCAAACACCAGAGAAATGTTGACAAAGGTCAAAGATTTCTCTAGTATAAGAAGTAAGGCTAGAGATTTTCTGAGAATAGAGTAAATGGAAGTCCATTGGTTTGAGAAAGAGATGTTGAAAAATGACTAAAAGAATGAAAAACAATAGGAAACTAGTTAATCTAGGCTTGTATCAAAACAAAATAGTCTATTATGACTTAAAAGAAAAGAAACTTTACTTTTCAATTCTCGAGAGAACATCTAAGAATCACCATTACTATACTCTTGGACTCACTTTGCTATCTCTCCCCATTATTCGATTGCTGAATGGTTTAACCATTTTTGATATCCCTACTATCAAATATTCTAGCTTCATTCTATGTTCCTGTCTTTCCTTGCTCATAGGGAAATTTGTAGTTGACTATTATGACAAAGACTTGGACTTATATCCTGCATTGTTTACAGATATTGAGTACGCAGAATTTTTAGAAATAGCAAAGAAAAATGGAACTCTTGCTTTCGTATTTAATATTATTAGTAGTGTCAGTTTGATAGGTTGCTTGATAGTTTACCTAGTCTATGCAAAGTTTTTAGGATTGCTGATTTATTCGGTTCTCTTATTCATTCTCTACATCTGTGTGGTCAATAATGTACATAGACGGAATAAAGTTATTAAAAAACTACTTTAGTTAACGATTCACTAATAAAGGACTTCCGTATTTCCCTTATGATTTGGTTGCGGAAGGTGAGAAGGAATAGTAAGTCTCGTGGAGTACTATGAATAAAATTTTTAAAAAAGATTGGAGTAAATATGAGTAACAAAGTATCAATTATGCAAGAGATGTTTAAAAAAGAAGGTTCAGATGAACTCGTTCCTGCAGTAACCATTATCTTGGATGGGCAAATTAGAAATATCATTGATGCCCTAACAGAACAGAATGGCTATGAAAGCTATCCAGAAGCTATTTCAGATATTCTTTTCAAAGGAATAGAAAGTATGATAAAAAAATAAATCCGGGAAAGCAAATACAAGAAAAAGAGAGCGAAAGGCGCTCTCTTTTTATGATATAATAGCCCTATGAGATTAGATAAATATTTAGTTGCCTGCGCTGTTGGGAGTCGGACTGAGGTCAAAAACTTTCTAAAAACTGGGCGCGTGACGGTCAATGGCAAGAAAGCAAAGTCTGCCAAGTTGCAAATCAATGAAGACACGGACGAGATTTGTTTTGACGGGCAAAAGTTAGAGTACGAGGAGTTTGTTTACTATATGATGAACAAGCCCCAGGGGGTTATTTCAGCAACTGAAGATCCTAAACACAAGACAGTCTTGGATTTGATGGATGACTATGCACGTGCCAAGGAAGTTTTCCCAGTAGGGCGCTTGGATATCGATACGCATGGACTCTTGCTCTTGACCAATGATGGCAAGCTAGCTCATGCTCTTCTTTCACCAAAACGTCATGTGGATAAGACTTATCTGGCGCTGGTCAATGGAATCATGACGGATGAAGACATTGAGACATTTGCCAAGGGCATTCCGCTCAAGGACTTTACCTGCCAACCTGCCAAGCTGGAGCTTGTGTCTATGGATGTAGAAAAGAATCAAAGTCTGGTTCGTGTGACCATTGCAGAAGGCAAATTCCACCAGGTCAAACGCATGGTAGCCTATTGTGGCAAGGAAGTGGTAGACTTGCAACGTCTGACCATGGGAACTTTGACCTTGGATGAAAATTTGAAACGTGGAGAATGGCGTCGTTTGACCAAGGAAGAACTAGAAGCTTTGCTTGAAAGTGTCAGCTAGTGATAGCAGCATAATGAAATATTAGGAAAATGCGAGGAAAATATCTTTGCCTTTTTCAGTTTTTGGTTGCTTCCTTTGTGAAAAGAGTTATAATAGACAGTAAGAAAAAAGGAGGATTTTATGAACGCGATTCAAGAATCATTTACAGATAAATTATTTGCTAATTATGAAGCAAATGTAAAATACCAAGCTATCGAAAATGCTGCCAGTCACAATGGAATTTTTGCAGCCCTAGAGCGTCGCCAAAGCCATGTAGACAATACACCTGTTTTCTCGCTTGACTTGACTAAGGACAAGGTCACGAACCAGAAGGCTTCTGGTCGTTGCTGGATGTTTGCGGCTCTCAATACTTTCCGCCACAAACTCATCTCTCAATACAAACTTGAAAACTTTGAATTGTCACAAGCTCACACCTTCTTCTGGGACAAGTATGAAAAATCTAACTGGTTCTTGGAGCAAGTCATTGCGACTGCTGACCAAGAATTGACCAGCCGCAAGGTTAGCTTCCTACTCCAAACTCCACAACAAGATGGCGGACAATGGGATATGGTAGTTTCTCTCTTTGAGAAATACGGTGTTGTACCTAAGTCTGTTTATCCAGAGTCTGTCTCATCTAGCAGCAGCCGTGAGCTCAATGCCATCCTTAATAAATTGCTTCGTCAAGATGCTCAAATCTTGCGTGATCTCTTGGCTTCTGGCGCAGATCAAGCGACTGTTCAAGCTAAGAAAGAAGACCTCTTGCAAGAAATCTTTAATTTCCTTGCCATGTCACTAGGACTTCCACCACGTAAATTTGACTTTGCTTATCGCGATAAGGACAACAACTACCAAAGTGAAAAAGGCATCACACCACAAGAATTTTACAAGAAATATGTCGACCTTCCACTAGAAGACTACGTTTCTGTGATCAATGCACCAACCGCTGACAAACCTTATGGTAAATCTTACACAGTTGAGATGTTGGGAAATGTCGTTGGTAGCCGTGCAGTTCGCTACATCAACGTACCGATGGAACGTCTGAAAGAATTGGCGATTGCCCAAATGCAGACAGGAGAAACTGTATGGTTTGGTTCAGATGTCGGCCAACTCAGCAACCGTAAAGCCGGAATCCTTGCGACTGATGTTTATGATTTTGAATCAAGCATGGATATTCAACTCACTCAGGACAAAGCAGGACGTTTGGACTACAGCGAAAGCTTGATGACTCACGCAATGGTCTTGACAGGTGTTGATTTGGATGAAAATGGGAAATCAATCAAGTGGAAAGTTGAAAACTCATGGGGAGACAAGGTCGGTGCAGATGGTTACTTTGTTGCCTCAGATGCTTGGATGGACGAATACACTTACCAAATTGTTGTTCGTAAGGAATTACTAACAGCAGAAGAACGAGCTGCTTACGAAGCAGAACCAATCGTCCTTGCACCATGGGATCCAATGGGTGCCTTGGCAGAATAAATGAGATATAAAAAGAATGTTTCTATAATTTTTAGGGTTGGTGGAAATTTTCCACCAACCCTATTTTAGTGTATACAAAAAGGCCAACATCCATTATATTAAAAGCGCCTAAACCTAAAACAAAAGAATGATGACCATATGAACAATATACTAGAAGCTACACTACAAATCAAAGATAAAAACATTATTTGGGATGATAAAGTTCAAGAGAAGATATTTAAAAAGGGAAAATCTTTATTTTATTCAGCTACATATACGCATAAACCAGAATTTTGTACTGTTTGTGGGTGTGTTAGCCAAAATAACAATATCGTTAAAAACGGAACGAAAACTTCTCGTATCACTCTCTGTTCTGTTTCAGGCCTTCCGGCCTACTTAAATCTACGCAAGCAAAGATTTCTCTGTAGAGAATGTAGTTCTTCATTTACCGCAGATGCTAGTCGCATTGTAGAAAAACATTGTCATATTTCGAAACGATTAAAAAATGAAATTAAGGCAAAAATAAGTGAAACAGTATCTGAAATATATATCTCAAAAGAATCAAATGTTTCAGTTCATACTGTAAGACGTATCATAGATGATACAGCACGATTATTAACGATTAAACCATTACATGATTTCCCTGAACATTTGTGTTTTAATGAATTTAAATCCGTCAAAGCTTCCGATAGTAATATGAGCTTCATTATTTGTGATAGCACTACACACAAGCTGGTCGATGTTGTACGTGATAGAAAATCTTACAGTTTAAAACAATATTTTCATCGTTTTGAGACTAAGACAAGATTAAAGGTAAAAACTATCTCAATCGACATGTACTTACCGTACATTCAATTAATAAAAGAAATGTTTCCTAACGCTAAAATTATCATTGATCCTTTTCACATCGTACAAGCCTTAAATAGAGAATTAAATCGAACTCGGGTACGTGTCATGAATCAGCATCGTTATAAAAATCCTAAATTATATCGAAAGTTAAAACATTATTGGAAGTTAATTTTAAAGAACCCTAATGAACTTCAGAACTATAAATATAATCGTTATAAGCTTTTTGAAAGCTTCATAACAAGTAAAGGAATCGTAGATTATATCTTAGAAAACAATCCATCTCTAAAAAATGATTATGAGGTTGTGGTTGTACATTCACCTCGTGAATGTATACAGGATAGAGATTATATAGAATTCAAGGAAACGATTGAAGCAGCTACGCAATTAGACCTATCTCCTGGTTTAAAAATAGTATTAAAGACTCTTATGACTTACTTGCCATATATTCAAAATACTTGTGAGTATCCAACTAGAACAAATGGCCCTATTGAAGGAATAAACAATAAAATAAAAGTGCTTAAAAGAAATGCCTACGGCTTTAGAAACTATTACTATTTTAGAAATAGGATTATTTTAATAACAAAAATGTTTGGCCCAAAACAAAAAGGAATTAAGCAACAATTAGTTGCTTAATCCCTTCCTAAATTTCTTCATCAACACTATTTGACAAAGAGCCCTTTTTTAGTGCTCAAAATAGCACTCAATTTTAAATGGATTTGGTGTTCAAAAAATATAATCAAATGCAACAAACTAATTTCATTTTTAATAGGCACAATTAATTTTAGAAGATAGTACGAAAAAATATTGACTGTTTTCTTTAGAATGTGTAAAATTTAGATAGATTATTTAAAGTGAGGTTTTTTTATCTTGTCTATATTAAAGAAGAAATTTAATAAGTTTAGTGTTCTATTGAATCTGGTATTAATAGCTATTATAGCTATTGGAGTGCTATTTTTCTTACCTAAGGAACATAAATCAGAAGTCAAATCGTCAATTAATATCGAAAGTATTGAAAAAGTGAATGAAGTTGTATTTTTGAATGCGGGAATTAATGAAATTATTTCTGAAACAAAAACAACTCAAGTTTTTGGGTTTGATGTGCCGTTCTCTAAAAAAGCAGCATTAGTAATTTTAAATTATAACGCTAAATTTGGAATTAAAAGTAGTGTAAAGGTTGAACAAATAAGCGAAAAAGAATATAAGGTTATTGTTCCAAAATTGGAAGTAATTGGTGTTGAACTTTCAAAAGATGATCCTTATGATTTATATGATAGTCATGGAGAGTTATTAAGTGGGACTACAGAAGATGTTGATACTGGGAAATTGGTCACAAACCAACTTTCTAGTGATAAACAAGCAGAGTATTTAGATAAATTTAAGAGTGAAATTAAAGAATCTGCAATCAATTATTATAAAACAATATTTTCTTCAATGGATTCTGAAGTAAAAGTAACTATAGAATTTACAGAATAATTTTTGAAATACAAAACCCTGACCATCTCTGGTCAGGGTTTTGTGTGGTTCTATAATTTTTAGGGTTGATGGAAATTTTCCACCAACCCTATTTTAGTGTATACAAAAAGGCCAACATCCATTATATTAAAAGCGCCTAAACCTAAAACAAAAGGATGATGACCATATGAACAATATACTAGAAGCTATACTACAAATCAAAGATGCACACAATGAAGGTGTTACATTCCATTTCTTAGAGAATATTAAAGAAGTATTGCGTGATGAGAGTGGGAAAGTAACTGGTGTAAAGGTTATTACAATGGAACTTGGTGAATCAGATGAAAGTGGAAGAAGATTAACGCATGAAGTGGCAGGTAGTGAACATATTATTCCATGTGATCTTGTCGTTGCAGCAATTGAACAAAAGTAGACTTTAGTGTTCTAGATGAAAGGTAAAAATTTGACTTTCGGTCAACATCAGAATACAATAGAAATAAATAATAACAGGTGATGCATATTTAGGTCCTCAATCTATCGCAACCGCAATTAAAGACGGGCGAGAAGTTGCGACAGAAGTACATGAATCGTTTAAAGAAAACATATAAATAACTTGTGGTGCCTTTCGTTTTTTACTGGGAAAATTAAGGAACTATAGTTATAAATACTTAAAGATATTAATATATTAACATGCGTATATTTATAGGAAGATTAAATAGAAATATTTGATATTAGCAAGAATATCTACATCTTATAACATATAGGTATTAATATATTCATAAAATATTAGGAGGAGAAATAATGAACAAGAAACTATTATCAGGCTTATGTGCAGCAGTACTCTTATCAGGTTTAGTAGGATGCGGACCTAAGGAGTCAAAACAAAATACCACAACAAGTACTTCTACAATAGAAACAAAAAATACCACAACAAATAACTCTGAAGTAACAGAGAAGAACTTCAAAGACTTCCCAGAGACAGATGAAAAGTACTTCACATATGATGAATGGCAAGAAGGTTATGTTATCTATAGTTGTACTTCCGATGACAAGGTTGTTCGTGTACCAAAGGAAATCAAAGGTAAACCTGTTATCGCAATTGGAGAACGTGGTCTAGCAAACCTAAAGAACTGTGAGGCAATCGTTCTACCAGATACAGTACGTTATCTATCGAAAGCTGCATTTGCGATTGATGGTGCTCTAAAGTATGTATACTTAGGTAAGTCAATAGAAACAGTAGAAGATGATATCTTCAATGGATGTAGTTCTCTTGAAGAAGTAACTTTCCCAGAAGGCACAAAGAGTATTGGAACATTAGTATTCTGGGGCACAAAGTCAATTAAATCCATTACAATTCCAGCAAGTGTAACAGAAATTACAGACATATTCTATTTTGTAGATAACTGTAACCCAGATGTAGAAATTCATACACCTAAGGGATCAAAAGCAGAAGAAGTAGCTAAAACAATGGGACTTAAAGTAGTAAATGACTAAAGGGGAATAGTATGAACAAGAAACTACTATCAGGCTTAGGGACTGACCCCAAAAAGTGAGAATTTAATAAAAACACCCTAGGGCTACCGTCTTCGGTATTCAACCGGAGACAGGTAGTCCAATTTTTGTTGGATTCTTTTTTCATTAGGTTCTTCATCAACACTATTTGACAAAGAGCCAAAAGAATCAGGTGATAAACCTGATTCTTTTTTGTTTGTATATTCTCACCGAGATTACATGATACCGAAGTAACGAGCTGCGATACCAACTGCAAAGAGTGCAAGGATGATTGTGATTGGAGATACTTTTTTCTTAAGCAACCACATGCAAAGGAAAGTAAGGAGAAGTCCCATCAATCCTGGGATCAATGAGTTCAACTGACCTTGAAGCGTTTGTGGTTGAACGCTATCCAAACTCAAACCACTAAGTGCTTGACCAAGAATACCCTTCAATTCTCCACCTGTAACAGCGCCTTCTGGGAAGTTGATGTAAGCACCTTCTGCCAATTGTTTACCTGGAAGATTGACAGTGAAGTTGATAGAAACCCAACGTTGTACAAGAACGGCAAGGATGAACATACCAAGGATAGAAGCCCCTTTAGTGATGTCTTTCAAGATACCACCAGACATGTCTTTAGTGATTTCAGATCCAGCCTTGTAACCAAACTCTTGTGTGTACCATAGGAAAGACATACGGATTGCATTCCATCCAAAGAAGAAGAGAAGTGGTCCAACGATATTACCAGTTGCAGCAAGTGATGCACCAAGGGCACCAAGGATTGGACGAACTGTAAACCAGAAGACTGGGTCACCGATACCGGCAAGAGGTCCCATCATACCGATCTTAACACCTTGGATAGCAGCGTCATCGATTTCAGTACCGTTAGCGCGTTCTTCTTCAAGTGCAAGAGTAACCCCCATGATTGGAGCAGCTACGTATGGGTGAGTGTTGAAGAATTCAAGGTGACGCTCAAGAGCAGCTGCTTGGTCTTCTTTTTTAGTGTAAAGTTTCTTGATAGCTGGGATCAAAGAGTAAGCCCAACCCAAGTTTTGCATACGTTCGTAGTTCCAAGAACCTTGAAGGAATTGTGAACGCCACCAAACTTTTTGGCGATCTGATTTTGATAATTGAATTTTTTCAGCCATGATTGTTCCCCTTTCTAGTAGTCTTCTAGGATATCACCGATTGGATCGTTAGAAGTTGCAGCTCCTCCGCCACCGTTTCCACCTTGTTTAGAAAGGTTGAGGTAGATGAAGGCAAGGGCAACACCGATGACACCAAGGGCAATCAAAGTCAATTGAGAGATTGCTGCAAGAGCAAAACCGATAGCAAAGAATGGCCATACTTCACGAGTAGCCATCATGTTGATAACCAAAGCGTAACCAACGGCAACGACCATGGCACCACCGACAGCCATACCACCGTTCAACCAGTCTGGCATCAATTTAAGAGCATCTTGAACAGCAGAAGCAGGGATAGCGATAAGGAAGGCAGCAGGGATTGCAATACGTAGACCTTGAAGAATAAGGGCAAAGTAGTGAGCGCGTTCAACAGCTGCAATGTTTCCTTCTTTAGCAGCAGCATCTGCAGTGTGAACCAAACCAACTGAGATTGTACGAACGATCATAGTCAAGAAAAGTCCAGCTACGGCAAGAGGGATTGCAGTTGCAGTTGCGACTGCGATACCTTCAGTAGTAAAGTTACCACCCTTAATCATGATGATTGCTGCTGCAACAGAGGCAAGAGCAGCGTCAGGAGCTACGGCAGCTCCGATGTTAGCCCAACCAAGGGCAATCATTTGAAGTGATCCACCAAGCATAACCCCTGCTTCGAGGTTACCAGTTACAAGACCGATGAGGGTACAAGCAACGATTGGTTGATGGAATTGGAATTGGTCGAGGATACCTTCAAGACCTGCGAAGAAGGCAACAACTACAACCAAGATAGCAGAAATGATTGAAATATCTGACATGGTTTTATTCCTTTTCTATTTAATGTAAATTATTGAACGTTAGCTTTGCTAATCAAGTCAAACAAATCTTTTTTAGTGTCGTTTGGTACTTTACGTACGTCAAATTCAACACCAAGGTCACGCATTTTTTCAAATGTAGCAACGTCGTCTTTGTCCATTGACAATACGTTGTTGACCATTGTTTTACCAGTTGAATGAGCCATAGATCCTACGTTAAGAGTCTTGATTGGCACACCACCTTCGATAGCACGAAGGGCATCTTGAGGTGTTTCAAACAAGATAAGGGCATGTGTGTTACCAAAACGAGGATCTTTTGCAACCTCAATCAATTTTTTGATTGGAACAACGTTAGCTTTCACTCCGTTAGGAGCAGCTTGTTTGATCAACTCTTTACGCAATTCGTCGTTTGCAACGTTATCTGAAGCAACGATGATACGGTCTGCTTTTGAATCTGGTGTCCAAGCAGTTGCGACTTGTCCGTGAAGAAGACGTGTGTCAAGACGAGCAAGATTGATTTTCAATTTACCGTCTCCGATAACTGTTCCTTCTGGGATAGCAGCTTGGGCTACAGGAGCGGCTGCAGCAGTTGCAACTTCCTCAGCGGGGTTTAGCTCTTCTGGAAGAGCCTTGATGCCATCTTTGGCTTCTTTAATGATGTTCGCAGCAACTTTAGCCACTCCGGCATTAGCATCCATAAGGCGCTCTGTGTAGGCTTGAATCAACATCGGCAAGTTAAGTCCTGTGATGATGGCAAATTTACGCTCAGGATTTTCTCCCATTACGCGGCTAGCTTGGTTAAATGGAGAACCACTCCAAAGGTCAGCCAAGACTAGAACCTCATCTTCTGCGTCAAATGCAGCCACAGCATTGTTGAATTTTGCGTATAAATCATCTGGACCTTCGTTTGGCATAAAGGTTACAACTTGAACCTTTTCTTGTTCACCAAAGATCATAGATCCTGACTGATGAATACCCGCGGCAAATTCACCGTGGCTCGCAATAATGATTCCGATACTCATTATTGTCATTCCTCCTTATAAAATGTTTGACTTGTAGTTTAAGAAAACTTTAAGACTCTTTAAGTACAAACCGTTTTCAGCAAAAAATCAACTACTTATAATAAATCCTAAGAATGTAAGGGGAAAGTTTGTTTTTGAAGATATTGATATATCAATACTTTTCGAGACTTCATAAAATCTTGCATGGGAAAATTAGTATAAACCTTCAAAGTAATCACTAATTTGTAGAAAGTCGTTTTTCGGTCAAGTTCTCATAGAGTTTTTTGGTATAATATAGAAAGCAATTGATGTTTCTAGTAAGAGAATTTAGAGTGAGAGGTATGTATGTCCCCTTCTATTCAGATATTGAAAAGCCGTTATTTAAAAAATATCAAAGAAAATCCAGAACTATACATTGGGATTGAGTTGGAGTTTCCTATCGTACATACGAAAGGGAAACCCTCAGATGTTGAAGTCACCAAGGACTTGATGCGATTTTTGGTGGATGCTCTCAGTCTGGAAGTTGAAAAGGAGGACCAGGAGGGCAATCCGATTCAACTTGTAGAACCGACGAGTCAAGATCGAATTTTGTTTGAGGTTTCCTACACGACCTTGGAGTTTGCCTTTGGTAGAGCTCAGAATATCCAAGAGGTCCAAGAACGCTTTGATGCCTATATGAAGGTCATTCAGGAAAAACTAGGCGAAAAGGATCATGCTATCCAGGGGTGGGGGATTCATCCAAACTGGAGTCAGAATGACAATCGACCGGTGGCTTATCCACGCTACCAGATGCTGATGGATTACCTACATATGGGAAGTCGCCAAGAGAGAGTTAATTTGCATGACTTCCCACAATATGGAGCCTTTATCTGTGGGAGTCAAGTTCAGTTGGATGTATCGACTGCTAACTACCTACGTGTCATCAATGCTTTCACTCAGATTGAAGCAGCAAAAGCTTACTTATTTGCCAATTCTGAGTTTTCAGGAGCAGACTGGGATACTCAGATTTCACGAGATATCTTTTGGGAAGACTCTATGCATGGGATTTATCCAGAGAATGTCGGTGTCAATGCAAAACTCTTCAAAGATGAGGATGATTTCTTTGATTATCTAGACCGCTCTGCGATTTTTACAGCAGAACGAGATGGGGAAACCTACTATTTTTCTCCGATTCAAGCTAGAGATTACCTAGCTACTGATGAGATTCCTGCTTATACTCTAAATGGGAAAGAAACTCTTCTTGTTCCTCTAGAAAAGGATTTCCAAACGCACCGTAGCTACCAGTTTCAAGACTTGACAACAAGAGGCACAGTTGAATTTCGGAGTGTTTGTACACAGCCGCTAGACCGCACCTTTGCTTCAGCAGCCTTTCATCTAGGTTTGTTGGTGAATCTTGACAAGCTTGAAGCCTACCTAGAAACAGCTCCTTTCTTTGAAAGTTTTGATCGTGACTACAAGTCTTTGAGACGACAGTTTTCTAAGAAACACCTCACAGATGAAGAAACAGCTGGGATTGTCCAGTTCTCCAAAGACTTGCTAGCGATAGCAGAGCAAGGACTTGAGATGAGAGGTCAGAGTGAAACGACTTATTTAGAACCTTTGAAAGAAGAATTGGACGTATAATTTTCTTATAACGGAAGAATTTTCTGAAAAATCATGTTATAATGAATGAGACTATAGATAAAGGATAGAGATTTATGACATTAGTTTATCAATCAACGCGTGATGCGAACAATACAGTAACAGCCAGCCAAGCGATTTTGCAAGGCTTGGCAACAGATGGAGGCTTGTTTACTCCAGTGGGCTATCCAAAGGTGGACTTGGATTTTGACACATTAAAAGATGCTTCTTACCAAGAAGTGGCCAAGCTTGTCTTGTCAGCCTTCTTGGATGATTTTACATCAGAAGAGTTGGACTACTGTATCACCAATGCTTATGACAGCAAGTTTGATACACCGGCAATTGCCCCTCTTGTCAAACTCGAGGGCCAATACAACTTGGAACTTTTCCACGGATCAACCATTGCCTTTAAAGACATGGCCTTGTCTATCTTGCCATACTTTATGACAACAGCTGCCAAGAAACATGGCTTGGAAAACAAGATTGTTATCTTGACAGCGACGTCTGGAGACACCGGGAAAGCTGCCATGGCAGGATTTGCGGATGTTCCTGGAACTGAAATTATCGTCTTTTATCCAAAAGACGGTGTCAGCAAGGTGCAAGAGTTGCAAATGACCACTCAAACTGGGGACAATACCCATGTTATCGCCATTGATGGAAACTTTGATGATGCTCAAACTAACGTGAAGCATATGTTCAACGATGTGGCTCTTCGTGAAAAATTGGCAGCTAACAAGTTGCAATTTTCATCAGCTAACTCTATGAATATCGGTCGTTTAGTCCCTCAGATTGTCTATTATGTTTATGCCTATGCTCAGCTTGTTAAAACTGGCGAGATTGTGGCGGGTGAAAAAGTCAATTTCACCGTACCGACAGGAAACTTTGGAAACATCTTGGCTGCCTTTTACGCCAAACAAATCGGCCTACCAGTCGGCAAGCTAATCTGTGCTTCAAATGACAACAATGTCTTGACAGACTTCTTTAAAACTCGTGTTTATGACAAGAAGCGTGAGTTTAAGGTAACTACTAGCCCGTCTATGGATATCTTGGTATCTTCAAACTTGGAGCGTCTCATTTTCCACCTTTTGGGAAATGATGCGGTTAAGACCGCTGAACTTATGAATGCCTTGAACACTCAAGGTCAGTATGAATTGACAGACTTTGATGCAGAGATCCTTGACCTCTTTGCAGCAGAATATGCGACAGAAGCAGAAACAGCTGCAGAAATCAAGCGTGTTTACGAATCAGATTCTTATATTGAGGATCCTCATACAGCGGTTGCCTCAGCTGTTTATAAAAAATACCAAGCAGCGGCTGGTGATGCGATCAAGACAGTGATTGCATCAACAGCTAGTCCTTACAAATTCCCAGTGGTTGCGGTGGAAGCTGTAACTGGACAATTAGGTCTTAGCGACTTTGAAGCCTTGGCTCAATTAAATGAAATTTCAGGAGTAGCAGTGCCACCAGCAGTTGATGGCCTTGAAACAGCTCCAGTTCGTCACAAGACAACTGTTGCAGCAGCAGAGATGCAGACTGCAGTAGAATCTTATCTAGGACTTTAAAACAGAGGAAGTAAACTCGGTTGGGAAACTAACTGAGTTTCTTTTCATCAGGAGGAAGGATTGTTTAAGAAATATAAAGATATTCTCAACATAGCCCTGCCAGCCATGGGTGAAAATTTCTTGCAGATGCTCATGGGAATGGTGGATAGTTATCTGGTGGCCCATCTAGGTTTGATAGCCATTTCGGGTGTATCTGTAGCGGGCAATATTATCACCATTTACCAGGCAATTTTTATTGCTCTAGGAGCTGCGATTTCAAGCGTCATTTCAAAAAGTTTGGGGCAGAAGGACCAGTCTAGACTGGCCTACCATGTGACAGAAGCACTCAAAATCACCCTACTCTTGAGTTTATTTTTAGGAGCCTTGTCCATCTTTGCAGGACAAGAGATGATAGGTCTTTTGGGAACAGAAGAAGCGGTCGCTGAAAGTGGCGGACTTTACCTAGCTTTGGTCGGTGGGACAATCGTCCTCCTGGGCTTGATGACTAGTCTAGGAGCCTTGATTCGCGCCACCCATAATCCGCGCCTTCCCCTTTATGTGAGTCTTTTATCCAATGCCTTGAATATTCTCTTTTCAAGTCTAGCTATTTTTATTCTTGATATGGGGATAGCTGGTGTTGCTTGGGGGACCATTCTATCTCGTTTGGTCGGGGTTGTGATTTTATGGTCACAATTAAAACTTCCATATACGAGACCAAGGTTTGGACTGGACAAAGACTTACTGACTCTGGCTTTGCCTGCAGCGGGTGAGCGTCTCATGATGCGGGCTGGCGATGTGGTCATTATTGCCTTGGTTGTTTCCTTTGGGACGGAGGCAGTCGCGGGAAATGCTATCGGTGAAGTTTTGACTCAGTTTAACTATATGCCTGCCTTCGGTGTTGCGACAGCAACAGTCATGCAGGTAGCTCGAGCAGTCGGGGAAGATGATTGGGCAAGGGTAGACAACTTAAGTAAGCAAACTTTTTGGCTTTCTCTCTTTCTCATGTTGCCCTTAACACTTAGTATCTATGCTCTGGGAACGCCACTGAGTTATCTCTATACTAGTGATCCTGTGGCTATTGAAGCCAGTGTTATGGTGACGCTGTTCTCTCTACTGGGGACACCTATGACGACGGGAACAGTCATTTATACTGCTGTCTGGCAGGGATTGGGAAATGCTCGGCTCCCCTTTTATGCAACAAGTATCGGGATGTGGTGTGTCCGTATCGGGACAGGTTACCTGATGGGAATTGTTCTTGGTTGGGGCTTGCCTGGTATCTGGGCTGGAACGCTTTTGGATAATGGTTTTCGCTGGTTCTTCCTGCGCTATCGTTACCAAATTTATATGACATCGAAAGGATAAGAAATGCAAGAAACAGCTTTTATTTGGGATTTGGATGGAACCTTACTGGATTCTTATGAAGCAATTTTAGCAGGAATCGAGGAAACCTATCGTCAGTTTTCTCTTCCTTATGATAAGAAAGAAGTTCGAGAGTTTATCTTGGAATATTCTGTCCAGGATTTATTGGAGCAAGTGGCAAAAGAGCGAGGACTAGATGTAGGACTTCTCAATCAAGTTCGTGCTCAGAGCTTGGCTGAAAAAAATGCTCAAGTGGTTCTGATGCCAGGGGCACTTGAGGTTCTAGCTTGGGCAGATCAGCAAGGAATTCAGCAATTTGTCTATACTCATAAAGGCGAAAATGCCTTTACCATTTTACGTGCTCTAGGATTGGATTCTTATTTTACAGAAATCTTGACTAGCCAGAGCGGATTTGCCCGCAAACCAAGTCCAGAAGCAGCCACCTACCTTATCAATAAATACCATTTAAACCCAGATTGCACCTATTATATAGGCGACAGAACCTTGGATATCGAATTTGCTCAAAACAGTGGCATCCAGAGTATCAATTTCCTTGCCTCTCCCGCAGCTTGTAATCAACAGATAGAGCAATTAGAAGATATTAGCTCGCTTTCTTTCTAGAGTTTTTTAGGAAGAATGTGTCAGCTTGATGACAAGAAACTAACAAACTATTTCAAGTAATGTGATTTGTTACAACGAATGTACAGTTCTATTAAATAGCCCCAAAAGGGCTTTTTTAATTTTTTCTTTGTGTTATGATAGACAGGTACTACATTTGAAAAGGAGTTTGAATAGTATGAAGAAAAGAATTATTTTAGCATCAACAGTAGCATTATCTTTTGCCCCTGCCTTGGCAGCTCAAGCAGAGGAAATTGCGTGGTCGCCACGTACAGTAGAGCAAATTCAAAACGATCTTGCTAAAAGCGAAAATAAAACAAGTTATACAATTAAGTACGGAGATACCCTAAGTACAATTGCAGAAGCTTTGGGAGTAGACTTAAATGTCCTTGCTAACTTGAACAAGATCAGCAATATTGATTTGATTTTCCCTGAGACAGTTCTTACTACAACTGTTAACGAAGATGAAGAAGTAACAGAAGTTGAAGTATACATACCTCAAGAAAACGGTGGTGAAGGAACAACTGCAACAGCAGATTTGACAAATAACCAAGTCGCTGTTGATGACCAAACTGTACAAGTGGAAGATTTGACGCAACCAGTTGAAGAAACAGAAGTTGTAGCAGAAACAACAGATTCACAAGCTAATGAGGACGCAACAACAGAAACTGCAACGCCAGTTGAGGGAACAGTTGTAGAAGCTACTACAGAAGTTGTAACACCGGCAGAAGAACCAACAACAGAAGCTACCACTGAAGAAGTAACAGAGGCTACAACGCCTGTAGTGGAAGAAACAACAACACAAGCCACTACTGAAGCAACAACAGAAGCACAGTCAGCACCAGAAACTTACCAAGCTGAACCAAGCCAAGGCGCAGCAACTTATGCTGCACCAGCGGCTCCTGATTATGCAACGATTGCAGCTACAAAATCTGAAAATGCAGGTCTCCAACCACAAACAGCTGCATTTAAAGAAGAAGTAGCTAACTTGTTCGGTATCACATCATTTAGTGGTTACCGTCCAGGAGATCCAGGTGACCACGGGAAAGGTCTGGCCATTGACTTTATGGTTCCAGTAAGTTCAGCCCTAGGTGACCAAATTGCAGATTATGCTATCCAAAATATGGCTAGCCGTGGCATCAGTTACATCATCTGGAAACAACGTTTCTACGCACCATTTGATAGCAAATACGGACCAGCTTACACTTGGAATCCAATGCCAGACCGTGGTAGCGTAACAGAAAACCACTATGACCACGTTCACGTATCGATGAACTAAGAATAATGAGAAGTTGGGAACTTGAGTTTCCGCTTCTTTTTTTGTTATGACACACTTTATAAGTGAAATAAAATCTAAAACACGATATAATGTAAGCGGATACAAAGCTATACTAACGATTTTAAGCATAGAGCGAAAGGATGATAAGAATGACAAACCGATTAAAACCCCCATTTGAGAAAACAAGAGATGATTTTGAACAGGAATTTTGTGGTGAAATTGTCGAACTCTTGATTTTTACCCTCCAAAATGTAAATGGGGCTGCTTCTTTAAAAGATGGGTGTCTAATGCCGTCCGTTCATTTTAAAGCTAGTGTCAATGTCGAAACTCAAGACTTTTCTGAACTTGAAGGACGTTTGGAATGGCTCCTGACTCCGGAAGAATTTAAAGAAAAGCATTGGGGCTTTAGTTTTGAACCCTACAAAATTCACCGCATTAAGTGTCAAAAACGTCCCTTCATGGAGTTAGAGCCTTATATGTCAGAAGTGGCGAACAATTGCTACCGCTTGCTGGAATACCTAGATGACCAATCTACGGATGCTAGGTTAGAGACCTTGATCGAAACCTACCAGAAACCTGTTATCATTCGAGACGCTATTGGGGAGTTCACCCTAAATAGAGCCTATTCTTGGTTTGAAGGCTTCATCACCTATGAAGGCGGTAAGATTCATGCTATGTTTGATGCGGGTGCAGATGAAAGTCTTCCTCCAAGTTCTTTCGATAATTTAAAGAAATTTATGGGATCTTTCCAAGTTCAAGATGCTAAGATTAAAGACTATATCGTCAAAGAACTGTGGGAAACAGCCCAAGACTGGATTGATTCAGATGAAAATGATGTGGAGTTAACAGAAGAGTATTTTACCAACTCACTTTCCTTGAGTGAACTATCGATCAACGAAGATGGGGAGTTGACTCTCTACTATGATGATAGCGAGGAAATTTTTGCAGGCCATGCTATCGAAGTTGTCATCGATAAAGAGGGAGAAATCCTTCGAGCAGATTTGGTAGGTTAGTGCTGGATTTTATCTAGAATATAGAAATAATAGCCTTTTGGGATTGAAACCAAGAGGCTTTTTCGGAGTAAGCAAAATACTTGCAAAGTCAATTTATTTGTATTACACTTGATAAGTCAACTATTGATGAATCAATCATCAACAAGGAGGGAACAATGTCAGAAATGCATGAATTACTGTACCAGCTCCATTTAACAGATCAAACGATCACTCAACTTTTTGAGAAACAATTGGGAATTAGTTTGACCCGCTACCAAATCCTGCAGTTTTTACTGCAACAGTCACCCTGTAACCAAATTGCCGTTCAGGAGAAATTGCAAATTGATCAAGCAGCCTTGACTCGTCATTTTAAGATACTGGAGTCAGAGGGCTATGTCAGTCGCAATCGGAATCCAATCAATCAGCGAGAAGTCTTAGTTGAATTAACCCAAGAAGCCAAGAATCAACTCTTGGTCAATCCGCCTAAACATCACTTGCGAGTGAAGGAACAGATGGAGAGCATTTTGTCGACAACTGAGCAGAGAGAGCTGATAACTTTACTAACAAAACTAGTCTCAGGTTTAGAAAAAATAGAATTTTAAGGAGAAAACGATGTCAATCATTACTACTATCTTAGCAACTATCGTTGCCCTCGAGCATTTTTATATTTTTTATTTGGAAAGTATCGAAACCCAATCAGACGCAACCAGCCGTGTCTTTAATATGAACAAGGAAGAATTAGCACGACCATCTGTCACCTCACTGTTTAAAAACCAAGGAATTTACAATGCCTTGATTGGGGTGTTTCTTATTTACGGAATTTATTTCTCACATAGCTTAGAAATCGTAACAATCTTTGTTTTATTTGTCATAGGAGCAGCGACCTATGGTGCCTTAACTGCAGATAAAAAAATCATTCTCAAGCAAGGTGGACCGGCAATCTTAACGATCTTAAGTATCCTTTTCTTTAAATAAAAACAATCAGCACTCTCCATAGAAGGTGCTGGTTTTTAATAACTGGTATTAAACTTTTCTGCGTTTGATTTCAAGTAACCTTTGATAGAAGAAAATCTGGCTACTATAGATATAAGGGAAGATAGAGATACTTGCAATTCCAAAGCTTATCCAGATAAGGAGATACCATGGAAGTAGCTGTAAATCAAGGACGAAGCGTTGAAACTTATAGCCTTTCATGAGAAAGCGGCTGGTATGTAGCACACGACTTGGTTTAGCAATTCCAATTGCAAGGGTGTCACATAGGAGTAGCTCAACTTGGGAATAAGCATAGTATTGCGGAAGATAGAGAATGGTTCCCAAAATCATTACAAGGACACTACCAAAGAAGTAGAGCGCAAAAGTCAGCAGGAAGTGTTCGATATCTGGATTTGTCACGTCGACAGATGGAAATTCGGGATGAAGTTCCACAAATTTACGAGCCATGGCACTGCTATAAAAGAGCAAGTAGACTCCAAAAAGATTAGGGATGCTCCATAAAAAGAGATAGAAACGCTTGAGCAATAGAGTTAGAAATGTCTGGGTAAAGAAGCGGTTGTCAAGTAAGGACAGGCTATCTTTAAAGGAAAGCTCCATCTCAGAAATTCTGTAAAGATTAATGGTAGTAAAGAGAGCACCAGCTAGGATAATGGAGCTTGTAAATCCAACGGCAATCGGAAAGAGAGCAGACTGGATTGTGATCCCTAGAAAACTCAAGAAGGACTGCTCAAGAATGCCCCCGTCGAGCAGGGATAAAGGCCTGATGAAGCTCGATAGAATCAAGAGAATACTTGGCAATAAAAAGACAAGCAACAGACGTGGGTGTTCAGCTTGAAATTGTCTAGCCTGCTGGCGAACTTCTTTTAAATTAATTTTTGGGTACTTCATTCTTTCATTATACCATAGTTCGTGACAGTTCCTGTTTTTTTTGATAGAATCATACAGTATGCCCTTGGGCACAAAGTAAGAACTGGGACTGTCTTTCCCAGCTTCGGAGGTAAAAAATGTCAGATTCACCAATCAAATATCGATTGATTAAAAAAGAAAAACACACAGGAGCTCGTCTTGGGGAGATTATTACACCCCATGGAACTTTTCCAACGCCTATGTTTATGCCAGTAGGGACTCAAGCAACAGTTAAGACTCAGTCTCCTGAAGAATTGAAAGAGATGGGGTCGGGAATAATCCTGTCCAACACTTATCACTTGTGGCTTCGACCAGGTGACGAACTCATTGCCCGTGCTGGGGGGCTGCATAAGTTCATGAACTGGGATCAACCAATCTTAACAGATAGTGGTGGTTTCCAAGTGTATTCTCTAGCAGATAGCCGTAATATTACAGAAGAAGGTGTTACCTTCAAGAATCACCTCAATGGTTCTAAGATGTTCTTGTCACCAGAAAAGGCCATCTCTATCCAAAATAATTTAGGTTCAGACATCATGATGTCCTTTGATGAGTGCCCTCAATTTTATCAACCCTATGATTATGTAAAAAAATCAATCGAACGTACCAGTCGTTGGGCTGAACGTGGCTTGAAAGCTCACCGTCGTCCACATGACCAAGGTTTATTTGGGATTGTACAAGGGGCAGGATTTGAAGACCTTCGTCGTCAGTCAGCTCAAGACCTTGTCAGCATGGACTTCCCAGGCTACTCTATTGGTGGACTAGCCGTTGGAGAAACCCATGAGGAGATGAATGCAGTTTTGGACTTTACGACCCAACTGCTTCCTGAAAATAAACCTCGTTACTTGATGGGAGTAGGAGCGCCAGATAGCTTGATTGATGGTGTTATTCGTGGTGTTGATATGTTTGACTGTGTCTTACCGACTCGTATCGCTCGTAATGGTACTTGTATGACTAGCCAAGGACGTTTGGTTGTCAAGAATGCCCAGTTTGCTGAGGACTTCACACCACTTGATCCAGAGTGTGATTGCTACACATGTAAGAACTACACCCGTGCCTACCTTCGTCACTTGCTCAAGGCTGATGAAACCTTTGGTATCCGCTTGACAAGTTACCATAACCTTTACTTCTTGCTCAACCTCATGAAGCAGGTTCGTCAGGCTATCATGGATGATAATCTTTTGGAATTCCGTGAGCATTTTGTTGAAAAATATGGCTATAACAAGTCTGGACGTAATTTCTAAATTTAACTTAATGTCAGCTAAAAATCCTAAGTTTTATCTTAGGATTTTTCTGTTTTTTTTGATAGAATAAAGGTATTATGGATTGAAAATTAGATGGCTTTTTTGCCAATCTAATGAATGGAGAATAAACTCGTATGCGTATTAAATGGTTTTCCTTAATTAGGATTACAGGTTTGCTTTTGGTACTCTTGTACCATTTCTTTCAGACGCTTTTCCCAGGAGGTTTCTTTGGGGTTGACGTCTTCTTCACATTTTCAGGTTTTTTAATTACTTCACTATTATTAGAAGAATTTGGACAAAAAGGTAAGATTGATGTCCTAGGATTTTTTAGACGACGCTTCTATCGAATTTTTCCGCCGGTTGTTTTGATGGTCCTCGTCGTTATGCCTTTCACGTTCTTGGTTCGTCAGGATTATGTGGCAGGAATCGGTGGTCAAATTGCCGGCGTTCTTGGATTTATGACTAACTTCTATGAAATGTTGACAGGAGGAAGTTATGAATCTCAGTTTATCCCTCACCTCTTTGTTCACAACTGGAGCTTAGCTGTTGAAGTTCATTACTATATCTTGTGGGGCTTAGCAGTCTGGTTCTTGTCCAAACGAGCAAAAACAAGTGGACAACTACGAGGAATGATTTTCCTACTTTCCTCAGCGACCTTTATGATTAGCTTCCTTTCTATGTTTATTGGTAGCTTTATCGTTAGTTCCTACTCAACACTCTACTTCTCAACTTTGACTCATGTATTTCCGTTCTTCTTGGGTAGTGTGCTTGCTACCGTAATTGGGGTTCGTCATGCAACGCCACTTCTTAAACGTTTGAATAGAAGCTTGGATTTGAAGCAGACTTTGCTAGTCTTTGGAGCTGGGCTCGGAGTCTTGCTCTTATTGACTTTCTTTGTGAAATTCACTTATCTTTTTGCCTATTTACTTGGCTTCTTATTAGCAAGTTTAGCTGCACTTCTGATGATTGTTGCAGCACGACTTTTGCATGAGAAAACTCCGACAATCGAAGAACCAAAGATTATCGGTTTTTTAGCAGACACTAGCTATGCCGTCTATCTTTTCCACTGGCCGTTTTATATTATTTTCTCTCAATTGGTGGGAAATATACTAGCAGTGATTCTAACGATTATCTTCTCTTATCTTTTCGCAACCCTTTCTTTCTATGTGATTGAACCTTTGATTGCAGGGAAGTCCAGCAAACTTTTGCGGATGGCAAAAGAAATTCCTCACATCAAGCCAATCTTTGCTGGTAGTGTTGGAGTTCTTAGTTTGATTACCTTGGTCGTGATACTGATAGCTCCACAAGTAGGTGCTTTTGAAACGGATTTGATGGTTACTGGTCTCAATCAAGCCCAAACTAATATTACTCGAACAAAAACTATGGCCGATCAAGCAGAAGCAAGTCGCTACAATATAGCTGACGGTGTATCCATCATCGGAGATTCTGTCACCTTGCGTGCTTCAGATGGACTGAAAGAAATCTTACCGGATGCTCAGATTGATGGTCAAGTCAGTCGAAATACCAAACAAGCAAATGCATTGATGCTGAATTACAGTCAGAATAAAGCCTTGCCTAAAATTGTAGTCATCGCGACTGGTGTTAATAATCCTGAAGATTATAAGGCTGATTTGGATCTACTGATAACAAATCTACCTAAGGGACATCAGCTTGTCCTTGTAACTCCATACGAGGGTGATACAACGCAGGAAACGCAACCTTACGTAGAACAGTATGCAAGCTATGCGCGTGAATTGGCACAAAAGTATCCATATATTGCACTTGCAGATTGGAATCAAGTCGCCAAAGATCATCCAGATATTTGGAAAGGGACAGACCGAGTTCACTTCGGTAGTGATACCACTAAGCAGGATGAAGGCGCTAAACTTTATGCAGAAACTATTAATAATGCCGTTAAAGCTCTGGCAGACAAACCTGTCAAATCAAAATAATTAATAAAAAGTAGAGATAGAATCTCTACTTTTTTGCTTTAAACAGGATTGAGAAAAACTTGCCAAATTGTCAGAATTATGAGAAAATAGGAGCAGTCAAAAAATGGAGGGAATGCAATGAGAGAAGACATCAAGATTAATGACCGCGCTCTAACCTTGGAAGACCAAATCATTGAAGTACTCGAAAAAGTATATGATACAGATGTAGAACTAGATGTATACAATCTTGGATTGATTTATGAGATTCATTTAGATGAGGCTGGACTTTGTACGATTGTCATGACCTTCACCGATACTGCTTGTGACTGTGCAGAAAGTCTGCCGATTGAGATTGTGGCAGGTTTAAAACAAATTGATGGGATTGAGGATGTCAAGGTTGAGGTGACCTGGTCTCCTGCCTGGAAGATCACACGTATTAGTCGTTATGGGCGTATAGCTCTAGGACTTCCTCCACGATAGTTGTTCCTATTTTGAAAAACACAAAAAAAGCAAGTCTACAGTGACTTGCTTTTAATTTGCTTATTTTTTACCAGATTGTTCCATATTCCAGAAGTCTGTAACAGCACCACGTGATGCAGAAGATACGGTATGGGCATACTTACCAAGGACACCACGGCTATAGAGTGGTGGCAAGGTTGTTTCTGCCTTACGTTTTTCAAGTTCTTCTTCGGATACAGCCATAGAAATTTCTTTTGTATCTTGGTCAACTGTGACGATATCACCTGTGCGGAGGTAGGCAATTGGTCCACCGTCCTGAGCTTCAGGTGCGATATGTCCGACAACTAGACCATAAGTTCCACCAGAGAAGCGTCCGTCTGTCAAGAGGGCAACCTTGTCTCCTTGACCTTTACCAACGATCATAGAAGAAAGTGATAGCATCTCAGGCATACCAGGACCACCCTTAGGTCCAACGAAACGTACAACGACTACATCGCCATCAACGATTTCATCAGACAAGACAGCTTGGATGGCCTCTTCTTCAGAGTCAAATACCTTAGCTGGACCAACGTGACGACGAACTTTCACACCAGATACCTTGGCAACTGCACCATCAGGAGCAAGATTACCGTTCAGGATGATAAGCGGACCGTCTGCACGTTTAGGATTTTCAAGTGGCATGATGACTTTTTGACCTGGTGTCAAGTCTGCAAAATCAGCCAAGTTTTCAGCAACAGTCTTACCAGTACATGTGATACGGTCTCCGTGAAGGAATCCATTTGCCAACAAGTACTTCATAACCGCAGGCACACCACCGACTTCGTAGAGGTCTTGGAAGACATACTGACCAGAAGGTTTCAGGTCGGCCAAGTGAGGCACACGCTCTTGGATGGTATTGAAGTCCTCAAGTGACAAGTCAACATTAGCCGCATGGGCAATGGCGAGCAAGTGAAGAGTGGCGTTAGTAGAACCACCGAGAGCCATAGTAACAGTAATAGCATCTTCAAAGGCTTCACGAGTCAAGATATCAGACGGTTTGATACCGAGTTCAAGCATTTTGACGACAGCACGTCCAGCTGCTTCGATGTCTTCTTTCTTATCAGCAGATTCTGCAGGGTGAGAAGAAGAGCCTGGCAAACTCATACCCAAAACTTCGATAGCAGTAGCCATGGTGTTGGCAGTATACATACCACCACAACCACCAGGGCCAGGGCAGGCATTACATTCGAGGCGTTTGACGTCTTCAGCCGTCATATCACCGTGGTTCCATTTTCCGATTCCTTCAAATACAGAAACCAAGTCGATGTCTTTGCCATCTAGTTTTCCAGGGGCGATAGTACCACCGTAGGCGAAAATAGCTGGGATATCCATATTGGCAATGGCAATCATAGAACCAGGCATGTTCTTGTCGCAACCACCGATAGCTACAAAGGCATCTACGTTGTGGCCACCCATAGCAGCTTCGATAGAGTCCGCAATAATATCACGAGATGTCAAAGAGAAACGCATACCAGGCGTTCCCATAGCAATCCCATCAGCTACCGTAATGGTTCCAAATTGAACCGGCCAAGCACCAGCTGATTTGACACCTTCTTTTGCAAGCTTACCAAAGTCATGCAAGTGAATATTACATGGAGTGTTTTCTGCCCAGGTTGAAATGACCCCTACAATAGGTGTTTCAAAGTCTTTATCTGTCATCCCAGTTGCTCGCATCATGGCACGGTTTGGTGATTTAACCATGCTATCATAAATGCTGCTGCGGTGACGTTTATCTAATTCTGTCATTCAAGTCCCTCCCGTTTCAGTTTGTTCCATTATAGCACAATTTTCGCATGAATAACAGAAGAAAATTCTTGAATTTTCAGAAAATTCAATACATTGAAATCTTCTTAAAAAAGATTGCATTTTTTTATTGACATTTAAAATTAAAGTGATATCATTTAGATATCAAAAAACAGGAGGTCATTCTGATGACTGAAAAGCTAATCAATTCAAAACCAAATGGTGTAGTAGCGTTGATACTTATCGAGTTGGCACTCGTACTTGGTGTCTTTATATTTATCATTGGTGCTGGTTCAGAAAACATTTTTGGAATTATTATCGGTCTTTTATTAATCTTAATTTCAGTTCTAGCTCATGCTGGTTTAAAAGTTGTCAAACCTCAGGAAGCTCTGGTTTTGACCCTCTTTGGTAATTATACAGGTACCATCAAAGAACCTGGCTTTTACTTTGTCAATCCCTTCAGTATAGCAGTCAATCCTGCAAACCACACTCGACTTGGTCAAAGTGGTGATGTTAGCACAAAATCACCTTTTTCAGGGATGAAATCATCAAATGGCAATGATGTAAACATTGAAATTGGCAAGAAACAGATTTCCCTCAAAGTTATGACTTTGAGCAATTCCCGTCAAAAGATTAACGATTGTTTAGGTAACCCTGTTGAAATTGGAATCGCGGTAACTTGGAGAGTTGTCGATACAGCCAAAGCAGTCTTCAACGTTGATAACTATAAAGAATATCTCTCATTGCAGTGTGATAGCGCCCTTCGTAATATTGTCCGCATCTATCCTTATGATGTGTCCCCTAATGTAGACACTACAGGTGATGGGCAAGCAGATGAAGGAAGTCTCCGCGGTTCTAGTGAGATTGTAGCTAAGCGTATTCGTGAAGAGATTCAAAGTCGCGTAGAGGATGCTGGCTTGGAGATCCTTGAGGCACGTATTACTTACCTAGCTTATGCACCAGAAATTGCTGCCGTTATGCTTCAACGTCAACAAGCATCGGCCATTATCGATGCACGTAAAATGATTGTAGACGGCGCTGTAGGAATGGTTGAAATGGCACTGGAACGTCTTAATGAAGGAGAGTTGGTTGAACTAGATGAAGAGCGTAAAGCAGCGATGGTTTCAAATCTCCTAGTCGTTCTCTGTGGCAATCATGATGCACAACCAATTGTCAATACAGGAAGCCTTTATTAGAAATGGCAGAAGCTAAAAAAAAGCAAATCCCCCTTCGACTCTCGAATAAGTTATATGCTGCACTCGCATCATGGGCAGAAGATGACTTCCGATCAGTTAACGGGCAAATCGAATATCTTCTCACCGAATGCGTCAAACAACGAAAAAAAGACGGGAAATACGTCTCAGAAACCATTGATGAACCATTCGAGATTGACATTTAACCTATTTTCCTATCCAGAACCTTGGATAGGAAAATTTTTTTATCTTTTTTTGTCAAGTAACTTTACTTTACAAAAAAGTTTTGATATACTATTAAAGTTGATGAAAATCAAACCTAATTGAATTTATATCTTAAAAGGAGAAAAACGAAATGGCAGTACCTGCACGTCGCACTTCAAAAGCGAAGAAAAACAAACGTCGTACACACTACAAAGTAACAGCTCCATCTGTAAACTTTGACGAAACTACTGGAGATTACTCACGTTCTCACCGCGTATCACTTAAAGGATACTACAAAGGACGTAAGATCGCTAAAGCTGCATCAGCTGAATAATAGAAGGGAGATACCATGCGCGTAAATATTACACTTGAACACAAAGAATCTGGTGAACGCTTGTACCTTACTTCTAAAAACAAACGTAACACTCCAGACCGTCTTCAATTGAAGAAATACTCACCAAAACTTCGCAAACACGTTGTGTTTACAGAAGTGAAGTGAGCATTCAATACGAATCAATACATAAGAAAAACGCTTATTTTAAGCGTTTTTTCTTTTTTCCAATTTCAATACATGTCACTATATTTCAGTTCAATCTCTACCTTTTTCGCTACCTTTTTTAGATAAATATATCATCTGGATATTGAAGTTAAGCCCTGCTATCATTTCGATGGCAGGGCTTTTTAATGTTTGGTACACTACCTTCTTATCTATATTTTGATGGAGCTGAAGTTGACATCTACAAAGGTTAATGTTAGAATACATTCAAAAATATATTTGAATGAGGTGTTTTATGATTCAAAATATTGTTACTTCAATAATCCTGTATTCTGGGACAGCCGTAGACTTACTTATT
>NZ_JASHBJ010000002.1:0-301327 GCF_047464715.1 Streptococcus infantis | reverse complement strand
GGCTCATAACCCGAAGGTCGTAGGTTCAAATCCTGCTCCCGCAATATTGGCTCGGTAGCTCAGTTGGTAGAGCAATGGATTGAAGCTCCATGTGTCGGCGGTTCGATTCCGTCTCGCGCCATTTTTTAAAATCATACGGAAGGGTAGCGAAGAGGCTAAACGCGGCGGACTGTAAATCCGCTCCTTCGGGTTCGGGGGTTCGAATCCCTCCCCTTCCATCTTCTACGGGCATAGTTTAAAGGTAGAACTAAGGTCTCCAAAACCTTCAGTGTGGGTTCAATTCCTACTGCCCGTGTTTAATAGTATGGCGGGTGTGGTGAAGTGGTTAACACACCAGATTGTGGCTCTGGCATGCGTGGGTTCGATCCCCATCACTCGCCTATTTTATATTATTGGGGTATAGCCAAGCGGTAAGGCAAGGGACTTTGACTCCCTCATGCGTTGGTTCGAATCCAGCTACCCCAGTTACTATTTGCCGGCGTGGCGGAATTGGCAGACGCGCTGGACTCAAAATCCAGTGTCCGCAAGGACGTGCCGGTTCGACCCCGGCCGCCGGTATAGTATTAAAGACAAGGTTTTTGGACCTTGTCTTTTTCTTTTATTCGTTGAATTTTTGGTTCTGAGTTACTAAAAATTACTAATTCTATAACAAATCATCTAATTTATCCGCTAATTTTTGTTGTTTACTTGGATATAAATGAGAGTAAGTATCTATTGTTGTAGTTATAGATGCATGACCTAGTCTTTCTTTTACAACAAGATAATCTTCTCCTTGATTTATTAGAAGTGAAGCATGTGAATGTCTGAAGTCATGGATTCTTATCTTTTTTAGAGTATTATCTCTTTGTAATATCTTTTTATATTGCTTCTCTATTGAATCTTTAGTTATCGTAATAGGGCTATTTTGAAATATCTGTAGATCATCTAGGATGGTTGTAAATTCTTTCAATCTTTCATGCTGTATCTGTTTCCAATCTTCTAGTGTCTCCACTAGTTTGGTATTCAAGATGATTCTTCGAGTTCCAGCCTTTGTCTTTGTACTACTAATATGTTCTTCACCTTTTTTGACGTATACAGATTTACTTACATGAATTGTATTTGTAGAAAACTCTATATCTTTCCACGTTAGAGCAAGAGCTTCTCCGAGTCTTAGGCCAGTAAAGAATAGAACAGTGAATAGCAACTTTATATTGTATTCATTGTCGTTAAATAGTGTTAAGAAGTGCTTGAATTCTTTTACGGTCCAGAAGTTTAATTTTGCTTTTTCTATTGGCAATTTTTTTAGCAATCCTGCGGGGTGTTCCTTGTAAAATCCCTTTCTTAATCCAACATCCAAAATTTTCTTTAGTAAAATTATAATTTTATTAATAGTATTTGGACTTAGCTTCTTTTCCGAGTTTTGAGCATTTTTATCTCTTAAATGTTCTCTGAATTGATAGATATCTTCATACGTTAATTTGGATACATCATCAACTTTTTCAAAATAACTTTTTATATGCCTGTTATAATTGTTTTCTTGTGTATCTATATAACTTTGTTTTCTGTTGTTTATTTTATCCTCTTCTTTTAAGAGATCATAAAGGATATCAATTGATATTTTTGAGTTGAAGCTTTTTTCTTTAAGTTCTACACTTCGTAAGTATTGTTCGGCCTCCAATGCTTCTTTTTTAGTTTTGAATCCTTTTCTTACAATTCTACGTTGTTTTAGAGATATTGGATTTATACCATTGGAAACATCAACAATCCAAGTTCCGTCTCTACTTTTACGTAAAGCCATAAGCTACGCTTCTTTCTGGAGTTCAATTCCTAATAGTTCTTCTGCGACACTGGCTGGAATTGTACCAATCCTTTTGTTATCGTAGATGTTAAAACCACGATTCACTAATAGTAATTTGCCGGTATGGATAATCTTTCTTGCAGTTCCTGGAGCAAATCCAAGTTCGATAAGGTCATCTTTTGTTACAGTTTTAATCATGTGATCTCCTTTTCTAATTAGATTAAGTAAGGGGAGGATTAACTCCCCTTGTCTGATATTTATTTTTGTTTTACATCTACTAAATGGATAGCATCTGCCTTGTAATACATTGTCGAACTAATCATAGTAGCTTGTAAATTGTCAAATGTAACTGGTACTTCATCCATTGCTTGGATATAGTCATTATCAACCAAGGCATCTGGATTGTCTACTGAGACTTGGGTTGATTTCTTTTTGAATTGTCCATCCTTAATTGTTACATTGTATTTCCAACCAATGATTTTATCGGTATTAAAACGTCTTTCGCTACCATCTCGGTTTTTGATAATTTCTCCGTTTGCGTCTGCTCGGACTTCCGTTTCAAATTTTGGAATGACTTCATCCAATTCAAATTTTGTTCCAATGTTATTAAAATTCCAGTCATTTTGTGAAAGCATTTTTGCCATAATTAATTTCTCCTTTTGATATTTTCTTTGATTGTGGGGATCAAATCCTCTCTTTTAAAGAGTATTGCCCTTTCTATTAATCCACTTGCTAAATCTGGTGGATATTCCATATTGTTGAGTGCGAGATAGTTAGACTTCTCATACTCATGCAGTAAGTTATTGTCGTATAGAAATTTATACGCTTTTAGAATAGCTCCGGAACCTTTATAGGTAAACCATTCTAATTTTTGTTCTAGTTCTGTTTTTGGTTTTGAAATAATGATAGAGACAGGTTTTGAGTGACCTAAAAACTTTTCCCAAGATCTCAAAGGTTTTGAGAAGTGACTATCACTATAGAACCTCACTTTTTCTTTGAGATATCCCTTGGTAAAGTTGAGAAGATCTATTTCCGAATGCAACCATTCTTGAATGAAGTAGTGAGCTTTTTCTTTCCTAAGTTCTAACTCAGTTCTTATCCAATTTTCTATATACCGCTTGCTGATGCCGAGCTTCTCAGCTCGTTCTAAGCGCTTATCGTAAATTCTAAGTCTTTCATCATCATTGGGTTTTCTTAAATATAAGGTCTGGCCGATTGTTTCATCTCCGTAGGTATTGTAGTAGGTGCTTTTTCCATATATAAAGCGTTTCTTCTGACAGATCTTTAGAAGCTGATTAGGAGTGAAATAGGGAGTTTCATTAAAATCATCTATAGCAATATCAATTCGTCTGATTGAAAAACGATTGTAATTGTAGTAGAGATTGTTTAGAAACTGTCTTTCGGTCAGGCCATTTGGATTTAATACCATATCTCTATAGAATTCGAGTGCCTGTCCTGACATGACAAGCATGTAGGACGACTCTTTCGATCCATAGTAGATACGGATGTTCCCATAATGAAGCTGGCTATCATAGTTATAGTATTTAAGGCTCCCCTTATTCTCAATAAATAGGTCAAAGTCAAGAAATAGGATGTCTTCGATTATTTCTCTTGGCGAAAATTCAGTCTTATCAAACTGAATTTGAATCCAGTCAAATACAGAACGTAAATGCTCATTTTTTGCCATAGATTTTGATTCAACTTTTTGCCTAATTTTGCCACCCTTAAAATCTCCAAAACCCTTGGGAATACTGAATTCTTTCGATGGTACACCTAACTTGCAGAGGGTGGTGTTACTACACACCCTATCGGTCAAAAATGGTCCGTCCGCATCTACGCTCATTTTCGGCTTTCTGCCTCATGGCTCAGCCGAAAACTCGCTATTAGCCGAACCTATTTTTTGACCTCTTGTTAACAAACCCTAGTAAGCCGGTTTGCATCGACTCTTCAATATCTTGGATTTTCTTTTTTAGGTTGGCATTCTCAATTTGTATCAGTCGTATTTCTCGCTTAAATTCCTGTTTTAAGGCGCTCAGTTCATCGTAGAGCTCATCTATTACTTGGTTTAGGGATTCATGCTCATTGTCTGCTAGACTCCCAAATACGCCTTGTATAGCCTCTTTTAGACCTATTTCAAGTTTTAGTTTAGCTAACTTTTGAAATTTTCTAAGGTCTTCGTCTGTAAAATCATAGGCAACTGTATAACTTAATTGATGAGTTCTGGGATTTCTACTGATAGGAACTTTAATTTTCTTAAATTCCTTGCCACTTATCTCTTTAATCAGTTGGATCCAATTTTTAAGAGTAGAGGTAGAGTTTAGGCCAGAAATTTGATTGACTAACTCTTTATTGGTCATCTTTTTGTGAAACCTCCGAAATTTTCTTGTGCAACTGAAGAGTTTTCTGTGGTATAATTGTTACATAATATGTTTTGATCTTGGAACGAACGGCACATTTGTTTCAAGATTTTTTTATTTTGTCGAATCTTACCTCCTTTATTAAAATTTTTTAAATCGACTACTAGTTACATACGCTTTTACCTCCTTTTATGTTATAATATTCTCAATGGAATATTTAATCTTAAAATAAATATTCCTTATGGAATAATTCTATTTTATACCGTTTAGAATATTTTGTCAAGCAAAAATATACGAATAAGAATATCTATAGGAGAATTATGTATACAGAGGATTATAAATTTTCAGAGAGGTTAAAAACTCTCAGAAAATCAAAAAAGTTAACTCAAGTACAAATATCGGAATTAATTGGAGTTCAACAAGGGACATATTCTCGGTGGGAGAATGGAACGTTAGAACCAGGATTAGAATTCGTTGTGAAATTAGCAAATATCTTTGGTACTACTACAGATTATTTGCTGGGACAAAAACCTTATTCAATTATCAGTAGTTTACCTCTAGAACAATTAGATCTTACCAATATTGCAAACTTTTCAAAGGATGAGTTTGATATTTTGAAACATTCAATAGCAGTTTCGGTGGCAAGAAATAAAATAAAGGCAACAGAACTAAAAGATAGAGTTATAGAAAAAAATCAGTTGTCAGAAAAAGATGCAGAACTTTTGAATAAGATTTTTGAAGAAGTTAAAACTTATTGGGAAAACTAGAAGGACGCTAGTCTTCAAAATTTCCTCCCAAAATGTGTCTAAAATATTGACGGAATTCCATTAAAGAAAGAACATTTAGAAGTTTCAATAGGTAAAGATTAGTATATTCTTGTTGAGTGATTTTATTTTATGAAGGTTGTTTATAGTTGAAAGGGGAAAATAGATGGTCTCTAAAATTGATACAGCTTGGGACTTGTTTCTGGAGGGAAAAACATCAGAAGCTAAAAAGTTGGTTGAACAAGATTTTTCCATTGATACCTGTACAGATTTTAGCCTTTTAAATCTGATGGGGTATTTATTATTGGCAGAAAAAGACTATGCCTCGTGTACCCATATCTTTGAGAAATACATTTTATTAGCTCAACAAAATGAAGATAAAGAAAATGAACATATTGGCTTACATCAATTAGCGATGATCTACAGAGAACAGGGTGATTTTCATAAGGCTTTAAAACTCATTGAAGACGAAGAGAAGATAGTTGAAGAGTATTTTCCAAACGATAATCTAAAGAAAGCTGTGAATAACTACGAACAAGGCTATGTGAGATTTAAATTAAACAACCTTGATGAAGCACTTACATTCATGAATCTGTCATTGGAACAATCTTTAGAGACTGATGACGTGATTTCTCAAGCTTGTAGCTATAGAGGGTTAGGTGAAATCTGTTTAGCCTTGGAAGATACGGAATTATCCAATAGACATTTCAAACGAGCTATAGAACTTTTCGAAAGTGTTGGAGAGTTTGAAGGGATAAAGGAAATTGAGGAATTGATTAATGAATGATTTGACATTTAGATTTTGCCATTAGTTTGTTTTTGCTTTGAAACTATGTTAGTCTAAGTTGCTAGTATTTTAAAAAGACAAGGTGTTTTATCCTTGTCTTTGTCGTTTTAGTATTGCTTTTGTTTCAATGTCAATAAGGATGAGTAAAAGGCTGGGACAGTAGTCTCAGCCTTTTAATTGAAGATAAAATCTTCTTAGAAACTTTCCTTAGGAGAGTACATAACAGAAGGTTAGGGACTCTAAAGCTAAGTTTTGAGTATTTTTTTATTTGACAAATATAAGTAGACGGTGTATACTTTATAAAAAGTAGACAACGTATACTTTGATAAGGGAAGGTGGTCAAATGAAACGGAATACGGAAGAACTGAAAGAAAAGTTAATTTCGGTTGGCATTGAAGAAATCAGAACTAACGGGATTGACCGGATGTCTATGCGTACAATAGCTCAAAAATGTGGGGTGACTCATGGAGCTCCCTATAAGCATTTTGGAAGTAAAGATAGATATATTCAAGTTGTTATGGAACACTTATCAATGTTCTTTTTGAAAAATATGATACTTGGAATTGATACTTCCATAGATGCAAGAACTCAACTAACTCTGATGGGCTGTAACTTTGTATGGTTTGCCCAAGAGGAAACCTATCTATTTGAAGCATTATTTATCAAATTTCCATATAACTATATGGAGTTATCCCAGGAAACTATTTCAGTCAACTCCTCTTTACCAGGATTTGAACATTTTAAGTCGGTAGCGTTAAGACTTAAAGATGAGGAAAATCTTTCTAGTAGTGACGCAGAAATATTGATCAATTTTTGGAGTTTTATTGCTGGTTTGGCTCTATTGGTAAGGAGTCCTGTTGGAGAAAACTTTAAAGAAAATGATGTTCAAAAGACCGTCAGAACGATGCTTGATATTTATATAAAAGGAGATAGCTGATGAATGTTTTAATAATCTATTCACATCCGAATGAAACAAGTTATAATGCGTCAATCCTTCAAACTGTGCAAAAGCATTTAGCACCAGAGCATAGAGTTAAAATAATAGACTTATATAAAGAAAACTTTGATCCGGTTTTACGTTTTGATGAAACGCATAAAAGGAGAAATTTACAGCATAATGAAGACATGAAACCATATAGAGATTTATTGAGTTGGGCGGATCAGTTGATTTTTATTTTCCCTACTTGGTGGAGTGGAATGCCAGCTATTTTAAAAGGTTTTATTGATCGTGTTTTTGTTGCAGGTTTTGCTTATCAGAATGGACCTCGAGGTCCGGTGGGGAAACTAGATGGAAAAGCGTGGATCATTACGACGCATAATACGCCAAAAATTTTTCTTCCTTTTTCTCAAGACTACGCAAAGGTTCTAAAATCTCAAATCTTGAAACCCTGTGGTATTAAACCGGTTAAAATGACACAAGTTACACGAGTGGAGTATATGAGTGATCGTCAACGGAAAGAAGAACTCGAAAAAATCGCACAGATAGCCAAAAGGATATAAAAACGTGCGTTATAAGTCATGACAGAGCATACAGAATATGAGCTGACAGGAAAAGGGAAATCGCTGATGCCGATTTTAAAGGACTTGAATCAATGGGGGAAAGAATGGTTGCATTAAATTTTCTTCTTCTTTTTGTCACTTTCATCTTGCCACTTAGGTTCTCATTTTGACCGCTTATCCCAAAAGGCCGTTTTTTAAACGGCTTTTTTGCTAGACTGATACTGTCAAAAAGGAGAGAGAACATGATATTACCAGCTAAAAACATCAGTAAACGGTATGGAAATCATCTAGTGGTTGATCATATTCACCTACAGTTTGAAAAGGGAACGTTTAATGCGATTCTAGGACCAAATGGGGCAAGGAAATCAACGACTGAGAAATAAGATTATTGACTCACTATTTATGGAAGTAGTTATTTAAGAGAGAAAGATGAGTTACCAAAAAGTTACTAAAATTTAAAAAATGAGTCTATTTTGCAAGATTCAAAAGTTCTAAAACCCTATTAAATCAAGGTTATAAGATTTAAAAAATGGGTTCATAGAACTCAAAATCCAGTGTCCGCAAGGACGTGCCGGTTCGACCCCGGCCGCCGGTATAGTAATAAAGACAAGGTTTATTAGCCTTGTCTTTTTATTTTTTCTTCCAGAGTTACTTAATATTACTTATATTTTTCAAAATTTTTCTTTTAAAGATTAATGTTTAATATTTTAGTTTTTACTATATGTTTACTAAATCTTAATTTATTTCTTGTAATTTTTAACTATAACAGGTCTATACCATTTACAAATTGGTAAGAAAGGTTTATAATGTAATTGACATAATAAATATTAAATTAATCAATTACGGAGGTTATCATTATGCCTAAATATATTAAAGCAGATCAATTTTTCTATCCTCATGGTGTTCGCCGTGGCGGTTTTCTTGAACTAGTCGATGGTAAATTTGGTAAGCATGTAGATCAAGTGCCAGAGGGTTCTGAAATTATTGATTATAGTGGTTATTGTATTGCCCCAGGTCTTGTGGATACTCACATTCATGGTTTTGGTGGGGTTGATGTTATGGATAATAACATTGAAGGTACGCTTCATACAATGAGTGAGGGTCTACTTAGTACGGGTGTAACCAGCTTTTTGCCAACAACTTTGACATCTTCATATGAGCAGTTATTAGCAGTAACTGAAAATATTGGGGCACGTTACAAAGAAGCGACTGGGGCCAAGATTCGTGGTATTTATTTTGAAGGTCCTTACTTTACTGAAAAGTATAAGGGGGCTCAAAATCCAGCTTACATGAAGGATCCTCGAATGGATGAGTTTCGTGCTTGGCAGAAAGCTGCTAATGGCCTTCTTAATAAGATTGCGCTTGCTCCAGAACGTGAAGGTGTAGAAGACTTTGTTCGTACTATTACTGGAGAAGGTGTAACGGTTGCTCTTGGTCACTCTAATGCAACATTTGATGAAGCTAAAAAAGCTGTTGATGCTGGAGCAAGTGTATGGGTACATGCTTATAACGGTATGCGTGGTTTGACTCATCGTGAACTTGGGATGGTTGGTGCCATGTATGAATTGCCTCATACTTACGCAGAGTTGATTTGCGATGGTCATCATGTGGATCCTAAAGCTTGTGATATTCTTCTTAAACAAAAAGGTACTGAAAATATTGCTCTTATTACAGACTGTATGACAGCTGGTGGTTTACAAGATGGTGACTATATGTTGGGAGAATTCCCAGTTGTGGTTGAAAATGGGACTGCTCGTCTTAAATCTACAGGGAACTTGGCAGGTTCTATTCTCAAACTTAAAGACGGTTTGAAAAATGTTGTTGAATGGGGTATTGCAAATCCTCATGAAGCAGTCATGATGGCCAGTCTCAACCCAGCAAAATCAGTTCACATTGATGATGTATGTGGACAAATCCGTGAAGGTTACGATGCTGATTTTATCGTTCTTGATAAAGATTTGGAATTGGTAGCAACTTATCTCGATGGGGAAAAACGTTATCAAGCTTAGAAACATAAAGCAGTGACTAGTTTTAGTTGCTGCTTTTTCGTTAGCTATATTATATTGTGTGTTTTGGTTAATGAGAAACTCCTTAAGGTAGTTACTGAAAGCGAGCAAATTTCTTTCATTGTTCTTAAAATTTCGCTATAATATACGATACAAAGGAAATGAAACGATGTATCGAGTTATAGAAATGTACGGGGATTTTGAACCTTGGTGGTTCATAGAAGGATGGGAAGAAGACGTCATTAGTAGTAAGAAATTTGAAAATTACTATGATGCCTTGAAGTATTATAAATCTTGCTGGTTTGAACTGGAAAAGAAAATTCCACTATATAAAAGTCGAGGAGACTTAATGACCATATTTTGGAATCCGGAGGATAAGCGTTGGTGTGAGGAATGTGATGAATTTCTGCAGCAATATCATTCCTTGGCTTTACTGGAAGATGGTCAAGTTATACCAGATGAAAAATTCAGACCGGGTTATGAAAAACAAACTGGTTTAGAAATCCACCGGACGTGTCGCATCAAAAAAGATGGAACAACTTTTTAATAAAGTTGTTCTTTTTTTTGTATTTTCTTCGAATAATTAACTGAGGAGGGAATATGGTACAAGCACTTGCACAAGAATTGATTAGTCTCGCAAAAAAGGATGGAGCTCAGGATATCTATTTTATTCCCAAGGACAAGGGTTATGAGTTGCATATGCGAATAGGTGATGAAAGGCGTTTGATTAATAGCTATGACTTTGAAAAGTTGGGCGCAGTGATTAGTCATTTTAAATTTATTGCGGGGATGAATGTTGGAGAAAAGCGTCGTAGTCAGCTTGGGTCCTGTGATTATCAGCATGATGGCAAGGTTTCTTCACTCCGCTTATCGACGGTAGGAGATTATCGTGGTCATGAGAGTTTAGTTATTCGCCTTTTGCACGATGAAGAACAAGAGTTGCGCTTCTGGTTTCAAGACCTTAAGGAACTAGAAAAGGGCTTTAGGCAACGCGGCCTTTATCTATTTGCAGGACCTGTAGGAAGTGGCAAAACTACCTTAATGCATGAATTAGCTAAGTCATTGTTTAAGGGACAACAAGTCATGTCCATTGAGGATCCAGTCGAGATTAAGCAAGAAGAGATGCTGCAATTACAACTCAATGAAGCTATTGGATTGAGTTATGAAAACTTGATAAAACTTTCTTTGCGACACCGACCAGATCTTTTAATCATTGGAGAAATCCGGGATAGCGAAACAGCCCGTGCTGTTGTAAGAGCGAGCTTAACGGGAGCTACAGTGTTTTCGACCATACATGCAAAGAGTATTCGTGGGGTCTATGAGCGTCTTTTAGAACTTGGTGTTAGTGAAGATGAACTCGCAGTTGTTTTACAAGGTGTTTGCTACCAGAGACTAATCGGGGGAGGAGGAATTATTGATTTTGCAAACCAAAATTATTCAGAACACCAGGCAGAAAAGTGGAATGAGCAAATTGATCAGCTTCTTAAAGACGGACATATCACTGCCCTTCAAGCTGAAACGGAGAAAATTAGCTACCAGTAAGCAGAAGAAAATCATCACTCTCTTTAACAATTTGTTTTCTAGTGGTTTTCACTTGGTAGAAATCATTTCCTTTCTTGATAGAAGTCTTTTGTTGGAGAAGGAATATGTTTCGCAGATGCGCCTAGGACTATCGAAAGGAAAATCTTTCTCGGAAATGATGGGGAATTTAGGTTTTTCGAGTGCGATTGTCACTCAGCTTTCATTGGCTGAAGTTCATGGAAATCTCCATTTGAGTTTGGGGAAAATTGAAGAATATTTGGATAATCTTGCTAAGGTCAAGAAGAAGTTAATTGAAGTTGCGACCTACCCACTTATTTTGCTAGCTTTTTTACTGTTAATTATGCTAGGATTGCGGAATTATCTCTTGCCCCAACTGGATAGTAGTAACATAGCTACCTTAGTGATTAGTAACCTGCCACAGATTTTTCTCGGACTTATTCTGGCACTAAGTCTTGCATCTTTAACAGGACTGATATTCTACAGAAAATCTAAGAAGATACAAGTCTTTTCTTATCTGGCTAGAATCCCCTTTTTAGGTGTGTTTGTTCAGTACTATCTAACTGCTTATTATGCTCGGGAATGGGGAAATATGATTGGACAAGGTTTAGAGTTGGCACAGATTTTCCAGATGATGCAGGAGCAAGGAGATCCTCTTTTTAAGGAAATTGGATACGATTTAGATCAATCTTTGCAAAATGGGCATGAATTTTCTAAGGTTGTTCAGAACTATCCCTTCTTTAGAAAGGAGTTGGGATTAATCATTGAATATGGAGAGGTTAAATCCAAGTTGGGAAGCGAATTGGAAATATATGCGGAAAAAACCTGGGAATCCTTCTTTACCCGAGTCAATCGGACCATGAACCTTGTTCAACCACTGGTCTTTATTTTTGTAGCCCTGCTAATCGTTTTATTGTATGCAGCTATGTTGCTGCCAATGTATCAAAATATGGAGGTAAATTTTTAGATGAAAAAAATGATGATGAAATTAAAGGGAACTACGGTAAAAGGGTTCACTCTTGTAGAAATGTTAGTGGTCCTTCTTATCATTAGCGTCCTACTCTTACTGTTTGTGCCAAATCTTACTAAGCAAAAGGATGCAGTCAATGATAAGGGGAAAGCAGCTGTCGTCAAGGTGGTAGAAAGCCAAGCAGAACTGTATAGTCTGGATAAAAATGAAGATGCTAGTCTAAGCAAATTACAGGCAGATGGACGTATCACTGCTGAGCAAGCAAAAGCCTATAAGGAATATCATGCAAAACAAAAGACAAGTCAAACAGTTTCGGATTAGGGCTTTTACTATGCTAGAAAGTTTATTGGTCTTAGGAATAGTCAGCCTGTTAGCCTTGGGTTTGTCAAGTTCAGTTCAGTCGACTTTTGCAGCTGTGGAAGAGCAAATTTTCTTTATGGAGTTTGAGGAACTTTATCGAGAAACACAGAAGCGAAGTCTGGCTAGTCAGCAGAAGATGATCTTAATGTTAGAAGAGAGAAGTATTGGGAATGGCTATCAGAAATTAGCCATCCCTAAAGGCATTCAATTGCAGTCCAATCAGTCAATTACCTTTGATAAGGCTGGAGGGAATTCTTCTCTGGCGAGCGTGAGATTTCAAACGCGAAAAGAAACGATTCGTTATCAATTATATTTAGGAAATGGAAAGATTAAACGTATTCAAGAAGCAAAAAATTAAGGCGGTTATTTTACTGGAAGCAGTGATTTCACTAGCCATTTTTGCCAGTATAGCAACCCTCTTGCTGGGACAGATTCAAGAAAGTAGAAAAAGAGAAGTAGAACTTCTAAAACAGGAAGAAGTTTTGCGAGTGGCTCGTATGGCTTTGCAGACTGGACAAAAGCAGTTGACTGTCAATGGCCTTACGGTTCATGTTGTCTCGAATGAGCGAGGTTTGGAGGTATACCATGGAACGGAGAAATTACTGGCGATTCAAGACAAGTAGGGTCAGAGCTTTCACACTTTTAGAATCCTTGGTTGCCCTTATCGTTATTAGTGGTAGCTTACTCCTCTTTCAAGCTATGAGTCAGCTCTTGGTTTCAGAGGTTCGCTACCAGCAGAGAAGTGAGCAAAAAGAATGGCTCTTATTTGTGGATCAGCTAGAAACAGAGCTGAATCGAGCCCAATTTGAAAAAGTGGAGAATGATAGGCTTTACCTCAAACAGGAAGGCAAACCCATTTCCATGGGTAAATCAAAGTCAAATGATTTCCGGAAAACAGATGCTAGTGGACGTGGTTATCAACCCATGGTCTACGGCCTAAAATCAGCTCGAATTCAAGAAAAAGGGCAGGAGTTGCACTTTCACTTTCAGTTTGAAAAGGGACTAGAGAGGGAATTTATCTATCGTGTTGAAAAAGAAAAAAGTTAGAGCAGGAGTTCTCCTATACGCTGTCACTATTGCTGGAATTTTTAGTCTTTTGTTGCAGTTTTATCTAAATCGGCAACTAGCACATCATCAGGATTATGCCTTAAATAAAGAAAAACTTCTTGCATTTGCTATGGCTAAGAGAACCTATGAAAAAGCTACTTCTGAAAATGGAGAGCAGTCATTTAATGTAGGGAAGTCAACTTATCGAAATGACGAAAAATTCTTCACAACGACTATTGACACAGGAAAAAATCAGTTTGAATTTCACTTTTCTCCTTTAAAAAGGACCGGTCAAAAGTCTGAGAAAACAGAAGACAAGCCCAAAGAAGGAAATGAGGAGAAAACAGAAGAAGGGATCAAAAAAGAGACTGCTAGGTCTTCCAAATTAGCACCTTCAAAGAAGGGCACAGAGTAGTTAGTACGAGGTTTTTACCTGAAATCATGCTATAATAGATACATATGGAGGACCAAAAATGGCAAGTGTAAAATTGTATCTAGTGCGTCATGGGAAAACAATGTTTAATACGATTGGGCGTGCTCAAGGCTGGAGTGATACTCCTTTAACAGCTGAAGGTGAGCGAGGTATTCACGAATTGGGAATTGGTTTGCGTGAGTCAGGCTTAAAGTTTGAGCGTGCTTACTCGAGTGACTCAGGACGTACCATCCAGACTATGGGAATTATCCTTGAGGAACTAGGTTTAACAGGGCAAATTCCTTATCGTATGGATAAGCGAATCCGTGAATGGTGCTTTGGTAGTTTTGATGGTGCTTATGATGGGGACTTATTTATGGGGATTATTCCTCGTATCTTTAATGTCGACCATGTGCATCGTTTGTCCTATGCGGAACTAGCTGAAGGCTTAGTTGAAGTGGATACTGCAGGCTGGGCTGAAGGATGGGAAAAGCTAAGTGGTCGTATCTGGGAAGGCTTTGAAGCCATTGCCAAGGAAATGGAAGCCAATGGTGGAGGAAATGCACTGGTAGTCAGCCATGGAATGACTATTGGTACCATTGTTTATTTAATTAACGGCATGCATCCGCATGGTCTTGATAATGGTAGTGTCACAATTCTCGAGTACCAAGATGGTCAGTTCTCAGTTGAGATTGTTGGGGACCGTAGCTACCGTGAAATTGGTCGAGCTAAGTTAGAAGAACAAGCTAGTTCAGAACAAGCTAGTTCAGAACAATAAAATTCAGTACTAAATGAAAATGATTAATAGGATGCTAATGTCTTGATTCACAAGCTTGCGAGAGCTGAGTGCTTTGACAATAGCATTCTTTTTTGTTAGAATAGCATCAACATGAAAGCATAAGAAGGGACTGACAGAGCTGTCGTTCCCTTTTGTCTATCTTATAAGGGGGAAATATGCTGTTTCAGAAAATAAAAGCCTATAAATGGCAGGCTCTGGCTTCCTTAATTATGACAGGTCTAATGGTAACGAGTTCACTCCTGCAGCCACGTTATTTGCAGGAGGTTTTAGAGGCACTGCTAACAGGTGATAATGAAGCTATTTATAATATTGGTTTTTGGTTGATTCTTGTTGCCTTGATTGGTTTGGTCGCAGGTGGTATCAATGTTGTGTTAGCGGCCTATATTGCGCAAGGAGTTTCTTCTGACCTAAGGGAAGATGCCTTTCGTAAGATTCAAACTTTTTCATACGCCAATATTGAGAAGTTTAATGCAGGGAATCTCGTTGTGCGTATGACCAACGATATCAATCAGATTCAAAACGTCGTTATGATGACCTTCCAAATCCTCTTTCGACTACCGATTTTATTTATTGGTTCCTTTATATTAGCTGTTGTCACCTTGCCTTCGTTGTGGTGGGTGCTGGTTCTTATGGTCGTTTTGATCGTTGCTATGACAGGTCTTATGATGGGGATGATGGGACCACGCTTTGCAAAATTCCAGACCTTATTGGAGCGTATCAATGCCATTGCTAAAGAAAATTTACGTGGTGTGCGCGTGGTTAAGTCTTTTGTCCGAGAAAAAGATCAATTTAATAAGTTTACGCAAGTGTCAGATGAGTTGCTGGGAGAAAACCTTTATATCGGCTATGCTTTTTCTATTGTTCAACCTGCAATGATGTTGATTTCTTACGGTGCTGTCTTTCTTTCAATCTGGCTTGTAGCAGGTATGGCAGAGTCAGATCCTTCAGTGGTTGGTTCCATTGCTTCCTTTGTAAGCTACTTGAGTCAGATTATCTTTACCATCGTTATGGTCGGATTTTTGGGGAATTCAGTTACTCGTGCCATGATTTCCCTCCGTCGTATTCGTGAAATCCTGGATACAGAACCAGCTATGACCTTTAAGAATGTGGAAGATGAAGATTTGGAAGGAAGTCTCAGTTTTGAAAATGTGACCTTTACCTATCCAAATGATGAAGAACCTATCCTAAAAGATGTATCCTTCGATATTGCAGCTGGTGAGATGGTTGGGGTTGTCGGAGCAACTGGTGCAGGGAAATCAACCTTGGCTCAGTTGATTCCACGACTGTTTGATCCTCAGCAAGGTACTATCAAAATTGGCGGAAAGGACATTCGTACAGTTAGTGAAGGGACACTTCGCAAAACAGTTTCTATCGTCTTACAGAGAGCCATTCTTTTTAGTGGAACCATCGCAGATAACCTCAGACAAGGTAAGGGAGATGCGACGGTTTCAGAAATGGAACGCGCAGCTCGTATCGCACAAGCTAGTGAATTTATCAGTCGCATGGACTTGGCCTTTGAAAGTCCGGTTGAGGAACGTGGGACTAACTTTTCTGGTGGACAAAAACAAAGAATGTCGATTGCGCGTGGGATTGTCAGCAATCCTAAGATATTGATTTTTGATGATTCAACCTCTGCCCTTGATGCTAAATCAGAACGTTTGGTCCAAGAAGCCCTTAACAAGGATTTGAAGGGGACAACTACGATTATCATCGCCCAAAAAATAAGCTCTGTTGTGCATGCGGATAAAATTTTAGTGCTGGATCAAGGTCGCTTGATTGGTCAAGGTAAACATGCTGACTTGGTCGCAACGAATCCCGTTTATCGAGAAATTTACGAAACGCAAAAAGGAAAGGAGGAGTAGGATGAAGACATTTCGATTTTTTTGGAACTATTTTAAAGTTTACAAGATATCCTTTGTCGTTGTTATCACTATGATTATCATTGCAACGGTAGCACAAGCCCTCTTTCCAGTATTTGCAGGTCAAACAGTCACAGAACTGGCTAATTTGGTTATAGCCTATCAAAATGGGAATCCTGATATGGTTTGGCAAAGTCTCTTTGGACTCCTGGTCAATCTTGCCTATATTTTGATTGTTTTAGTAGTGTCTAGTCTCATCTATATGGTCTTGATGAGTCGCATTATTGCCGAATCGACAAATGAAATGCGTAAGGGGCTTTTTGGCAAGCTTTCTCGCTTGACCGTTTCCTTCTTTGACCGTCATCAAGATGGGGATATTCTGTCTCGTTTTACCAGTGACTTGGACAACATCCTCCAGGCTTTCAACGAAAGTCTAGTGTCTGTTATGACCAACATTGCTCTTTATATTGGCTTGCTGATTGTCATGTTTGCAAAAAATGTTACCTTGGCGTTGATTACGACTGCTAGCACTCCGATAGCAGTTGTCATGTTGTTCTTTATCTTAAAGCTAGCGCGGAAATACACCAACCTCCAACAAAAGGAAGTTGGGAAGCTCAATGCTTATATGGATGAGAGTATCTCTGGGCAAAAAGCAGTTATCGTTCAAGGTATCCAAGAGGATGTGATTACTGGTTTTGTTGAGCAAAATGAACGGGTTCGAAAAGCCACTTTTAAGGGAAGAATGTTCTCAGGAATTCTCTTTCCTGTCATGAACGGAATGAGCTTGGTCAACACAGCAGTCGTTATTTTTGTAGGATCAGCTGTCTTACTGAATGATAAGAACATCGAGACAGCAACTGCTCTGGGTTTGATTGTCATGTTTACCCAGTTTTCTCAGCAATATTACCAGCCTATTATCCAATTAGCGGCGAGCTGGGGAAGTTTGCAACTGGCCTTTACAGGTGCAGATCGTATCCAAGAAATGTTTGATGCAGAAGAAGAAATTCGTCCTCAAGATGCTCCAGTCTTTAACGAATTAAAAGATGGTGTGGAGATTCGTAATGTAGACTTCTCCTACCTTCCAGGCAAACCAATTCTGAAAGATGTTAGCATTTCGGCACCAAAAGGAAAAATGATTGCGGTTGTTGGTCCGACAGGTTCAGGGAAAACAACCATCATGAACCTCATCAATCGTTTTTATGATGTGGATGCTGGTAGTATCAGCTTTGATGGAACAGATATCCGCGAGTTTGATTTAGATAGTTTGCGAAGTAAGGTAGGAATTGTCCTACAGGATTCTGTTTTGTTTAGCGGAACCATTCGGGACAATATTCGATTCGGTGTCCCAGATGCTAGTCAGGAGATGGTAGAAGCAGCTGCCAAAGCTACACATATCCATGAATATATCGAAAGTCTACCAGATAAGTACGATACTCTGATTAATGATGATCAGAGCGTATTCTCAACCGGTCAGAAGCAGTTGATTTCTATCGCTCGTACCTTGATGACAGATCCACAGGTCTTAATCTTGGATGAGGCAACATCAAACGTTGATACTGTAACAGAAAGTAAGATTCAAAATGCCATGGAGGCAATTGTAGCTGGAAGAACTAGTTTTGTAATTGCTCACCGCTTGAAAACCATTCTCAATGCTGATCAGATCATTGTCCTTAAGGATGGTGAGGTTATCGAGCAAGGAAACCATCACGAATTACTCAAGCTTGGAGGATTCTACTCCGAACTGTATCACAATCAATTTGTCTTTGAATAATACTCTTCGAACATCTCTTCAAACCACGTCAGCGTCCCTTTGCCGTTTATGTGTTACTGACTTCGTCAGTTCTATCCACAACCTCAAAACTGTGTTTTGAGCAACCTGCGGCTAGCTTCCTAGTTTGCTCTTTGATTTTCATTGAGTATAAGCAAAAAAGTTGTCCTAGTCTGGGGCAACTTTTTCTGATAAAAAAAATTTATCACGGACTTTAAAAAAACATATTAGACAGGTGTGGGGAAGGATGATAAGATAAGATTATCAATCGAAAACGAAAGGAAATCAGTAATGGCAAGAACAGTTGTTGGAGTTGCGGCAAATCTATGTCCCGTGGACGCAGAAGGAAAAAATATTCATTCATCTGTCTCTTGTAAATTCGCTGAGAGTATTCGTCAGGTTGGCGGACTTCCTTTGGTGATTCCAGTTGGTGATGAGTCAGTTGTCCACGACTACGTAGAAATGATTGATAAGCTTATCTTGACTGGAGGACAAAATGTTCATCCACAGTTCTATGGTGAGGAAAAAACGATTGATAGTGATGATTATAACCTAGATCGTGATGAGTTTGAGCTCGCTCTTCTACAAGAAGCATTGCGTCAGAATAAGCCAATCTTAGCCATTTGCCGTGGTGTCCAGCTAGTTAACGTTGCTTTTGGTGGTACGCTCAATCAGGAGATTGAAGGTCACTGGCAAGGTCTACCTTTTGGAACTTCACATTCCATTGAGACAGTTGATGGCAGTGTTGTGTCAAAATTGTTTGGTAAAGAAAGTCAAGTTAACTCAGTTCATCGTCAAAGTATTAAAGATTTGGCACCTAATTTCCGTGTGACGGCTGTGGATCCACGTGACCAAACTGTTGAAGCAATTGAATCCATTGATGAACACCGTATTATTGGTCTCCAGTGGCATCCAGAGTTTCTAGTCAATGAAGAAGATGGAAATTTAGAATTATTTGAGTATTTATTGAATGAATTGTAACGACTAGAAACCTAGTCGTTTTTTTGTTTTGCTTCTTCAAATTTTAATATTGTAACATTTTTTACGCAAACGTTTGAATTATGATAAAATTTGGAAAAATTCAGTATAAAAACTTGAAAAAATCCAAGGTAAGCGTTATGATAGAAAAGAAGAAATTTTGGAGGAATACTATGTCACATATTAAATTTGATTATTCAAAAGTATTAGACAAATTTGTTGCACCACATGAAGTGGAATACATGCAAGCACAAGTTACAGCAGCAGACGAATTGATCCGTAAAGGAACTGGTGCGGGTAGCGACTTCTTGGGTTGGTTGGACCTTCCTGAAAACTACGACCGCGAAGAATTTGACCGCATCTTAAAAGCTGCTGAACAAATCAAATCAGACAGCGATGTTTTGGTCGTGATCGGTATCGGTGGATCATACCTTGGTGCGAAAGCAGCCATTGACTTCTTGAACCACCACTTTGCAAACTTGCAAACAAAAGAAGAACGCAAAGCGCCACAAATCCTTTATGCTGGGAACTCAATCTCATCAACTTACCTTGCTGACTTGGTAGAGTACGTAGCAGACAAAGACTTCTCAGTTAACGTGATTTCTAAATCAGGTACAACTACTGAACCAGCTATCGCTTTCCGTGTCTTCAAAGAACTCTTGGTGAAGAAATACGGTCAAGAAGAAGCTAACAAACGGATCTATGCAACAACTGACCGCCAAAAAGGTGCTGTTAAGGTTGAAGCAGATGCTAACGGTTGGGAAACTTTTGTAGTTCCAGATGATATCGGTGGACGCTTCTCAGTATTGACTGCAGTTGGATTGCTTCCAATCGCTGCATCAGGTGCAGACATCAAAGCCCTTATGGAAGGTGCGAATGCTGCCCGAAAAGACTACACTTCAGACAAACTTTCAGAAAACGAAGCTTACCAATATGCAGCTGTTCGTAACATCCTTTACCGTAAAGGTTATGCAACTGAAATCTTGGTAAACTACGAGCCATCTCTTCAATACTTCTCAGAATGGTGGAAACAATTGGCTGGTGAGTCAGAAGGGAAAGACCAAAAAGGTATTTACCCAACTTCAGCTAACTTCTCAACAGACTTGCACTCATTGGGTCAATTTATCCAAGAAGGAACTCGTATCATGTTTGAAACAGTTGTCCGCGTTGACAAACCTCGTAAGAATGTGATCATCCCTACTTTGGAAGAAGACCTTGACGGACTTGGTTACCTTCAAGGAAAAGACGTTGACTTCGTTAACAAAAAAGCAACTGACGGTGTTCTTCTTGCCCACACTGACGGTGACGTACCAAACATGTACGTGACTCTTCCTGAGCAAGATGCTTTCACTCTTGGATACACTATCTACTTCTTCGAATTGGCTATCGCCCTTTCAGGTTACTTGAATGCTATCAACCCATTTGACCAACCAGGTGTTGAAGCTTACAAACGTAACATGTTTGCCCTTCTTGGTAAACCAGGATTTGAAGAATTGAGCAAAGAACTCAACGCTCGTCTATAATAGATTTAATAAAGAGTGGTTTTACCACTCTTTTTACTATTTCTCGAAAAGAGAAATTGGACTCTGGCACGACTTGTGATATAATATAGAGAGCAAAAAGGCAGACGCCTAGATACTTTATAGGAGAAGATATGTCAAAAGATATTCGTGTGCGTTATGCACCAAGTCCAACAGGACTACTACACATCGGAAATGCCCGTACAGCATTGTTTAACTACTTGTATGCACGCCACCATGGTGGAACTTTTATCATCCGTATCGAAGATACGGACCGCAAGCGTCACGTCGAAGACGGAGAACGTTCCCAGCTTGAAAATCTTCGTTGGTTGGGTATGGACTGGGATGAAAGTCCAGAGACTCATGAAAACTACCGCCAATCAGAGCGTTTGGAACTCTATCAAAAATACATCGATCAATTGCTAGCCGAAGGAAAAGCCTACAAATCTTACGTTACAGAAGAAGAGTTGGCGGCTGAGCGCGAACGCCAAGAAGCAGCTGGCGAAACACCTCGCTACATTAACGAATACCTTGGTATGAGCGAAGAAGAGAAAGCAGCTTATATCGCGGAACGTGAAGCAGCAGGAATCATCCCAACGGTTCGTTTGGCTGTTAATGAATCTGGTATCTACAAATGGCATGATATGGTTAAAGGCGATATCGAATTTGAAGGTGGCAATATCGGTGGGGACTGGGTTATCCAAAAGAAAGATGGCTACCCAACTTACAACTTTGCCGTTGTCATTGATGACCATGATATGCAAATCTCTCACGTCATTCGTGGAGATGACCACATTGCTAATACACCAAAACAGCTCATGGTCTATGAAGCTCTTGGTTGGGAAGCACCAGAATTTGGTCACATGACCTTGATCATCAACTCTGAAACTGGTAAGAAGTTGTCTAAACGCGACACTAATACCCTTCAATTTATCGAAGATTACCGGAAGAAAGGCTACCTTCCAGAAGCAGTCTTTAACTTTATCGCCCTTCTTGGTTGGAATCCTGGTGGGGAAGACGAAATCTTCTCTCGCGAAGAACTCATTCAACTCTTTGATGAAAACCGTCTCAGCAAGTCTCCAGCAGCCTTTGACCAAAAGAAAATGGACTGGATGAGCAATGACTATATCAAGAATGCAGACCTTGAGACTATTTTTGAAATGGCGAAACCATTCCTTGAAGAAGCAGGACGTTTGACAGACAAGGCTAAAAAATTGGTGGAACTCTACAAACCACAAATGAAGTCAGTTGACGAAATCGTTCCATTGACAGATCTCTTCTTCTCAGACTTCCCAGAATTAACCGAAGCTGAGAAAGAAGTCATGGCTGGTGAAACTGTGCCAACGGTTCTTGAAGCCTTCAAGGCTAAGCTTGAAGCTATGTCAGATGACGAGTTTGTGGTAGAAAATATCTTCCCACAAATCAAAGCAGTCCAAAAAGAAACAGGTATCAAAGGGAAGAACCTCTTCATGCCTATCCGTATCGCCGTTTCAGGTGAAATGCATGGTCCTGAATTGCCAGATACTATTTACTTGCTTGGTCGTGAAAAATCAATCCAACACATTGAAAAAATGTTGGCTGAAATTGCGAAATAGAAGATGAAAAGAACTCATATATTGAGTTCTTTTTTGTGTATACTTATTTGAAAATGCAAAGATTTTAGTGTATAATATAAGGTGACAGGGCAAGGAAAATAAAGTAATGCGATGGTACATTCTTTACAATGAGACTCGTATTAGCCCAGACATTACATTTAATGTTGGTGAGTCTACTTATTTTTTCTTTGCGTTTTGCTGGAAGGGAGGAGAGATTCTTTCGGCCATGCAGATACCATCCATTACAAAGACTTTGTTTTCGATTATGAGAGTTTTTCTATAAGGATGTTGGTCGCTATTGGCCAGCTTTTAGAGCACCTATCTACTCTTTCTTCTCCAAATATAGAAAGAAATCGACCTTGCTCTGTTACCTTGCGTTAAGCAAGGTTTTTTTGAGGAAAAGCGCTAGGAAATTTACGATTTCGTTTTGGAGTGGTATAATATTAACTATCCTGATGAATAGAGGAATTCAAATGAAAGAATTTAATAAATCAATCAAATTAGAACATGTGGCTTATGATATTCGTGGTCCAGTTTTGGAAGAAGCTATGCGCATGCGTGCAAATGGAGAAAAAATTCTCCGTTTGAATACAGGAAACCCAGCTGAGTTTGGTTTTACAGCACCAGATGAGGTGATTCATGACCTAATTATGAATGCGCGTGATAGCGAAGGTTATTCAGATTCAAAAGGAATCTTTTCAGCTCGTAAAGCGATCATGCAATATTGCCAACTGAAAAATTTCCCAAATGTAGGTATCGATGATATCTACCTTGGAAATGGAGTTAGTGAGCTGATTGTAATGTCTATGCAGGGGCTTTTGGACAATGGCGATGAAGTCTTAGTTCCTATGCCTGACTATCCTCTCTGGACGGCTGCTGTCAGCTTGGCCGGAGGAAATGCCGTGCACTACATCTGTGATGAAGAAGCTGAATGGTATCCAGACCTAGATGATATCAAGTCTAAGATTAGTTCAAATACCAAGGCCATTGTGTTGATCAATCCGAATAATCCAACGGGGGCCCTCTATCCCAAAGAACTCTTGCTAGATATTATTGAGATTGCTCGCCAAAATGACTTGATTATCTTTGCGGATGAAATCTACGATCGTATGGTTATGGACGGCAATGTCCACACACCAGTAGCAAGTTTGGCTCCAGACCTTTTCTGTGTTAGCATGAATGGTCTATCTAAATCTCACCGTATCGCTGGTTTCCGTGTTGGTTGGATGGTCTTGTCTGGACCTAAACATCACGTAAAAGGCTACATTGAAGGTCTCAATATGCTCTCAAACATGCGCCTCTGTTCGAATGTACTTGCCCAGCAGGTAGTTCAAACCTCCCTTGGTGGTCATCAGTCGGTGGATGAATTGCTCTTACCAGGTGGTCGCATCTACGAGCAAAGAAACTTCATTTATAATGCCATTCAAGATATTCCTGGTTTGTCTGCTGTTAAACCAAAAGCAGGTCTTTATATCTTCCCTAAAATTGATCGTAATATGTACCGTATCGACGATGATGAACAATTTGTCCTTAATTTCTTGAAACAAGAAAAGGTGCTTTTAGTACATGGGCGTGGCTTTAACTGGAAAGATCCAGACCACTTCCGTATTGTTTATCTTCCACGTGTCGATGAGTTGGCCCAAATCCAAGAAAAGATGACTCGTTTCTTGAAGCAGTATCGTAGATAAGGCTTTCATAGCAAAAAAGCTGGAAACATTTGTCAGAGCTATTGACAAATAAGTAAGAATCAGATAGAATAGTAAAGTATGTTTAGTAACTGATCACTTTATAGCCGGCTAAACGAATACAAAATCTATGAGGAGGTATTCATCGTGAAACGTACTTATCAACCAAGTAAACTTCGTCGTGCGCGCAAACACGGATTCCGTAACCGTATGTCAACTAAAAACGGTCGTCGCGTATTGGCAGCTCGTCGTCGCAAAGGACGCAAAGTTTTGGCTGCATAATCCAAACGAATTAAACAAAGAAGTCAGTAGGAACTCGAGCCTACTGACTTTTCTGTTATCTAAAAGAGAATGTTCTAAGGTGATTGATTTAGTCTGAAAACTTTAGAAGATGTATTGGAAAGCTGATATATAGAAAAAAGCTCAAAACCAGAGGTTAAGTTTTCTGGTTTTGAGCTTTTCTTTATTCTTTCAAATGATAAGAGTAGCTAGCAACGACGACATCTTCGTGCCATCTGAGAGCGTATTTCAATTTGAGGCTCATTTGATTGTGGAGGATATTTTGCCAAGGTTTGTTAGGGATAAATTGAGGTACTAGAACTGTAACTGTGTAGTTCTTTTTCTTGGCTTCTTGAGAGATTTTTCGAACATATCGAACTGTAGGTGTGATGATATCGCGATAGCTAGTAGTAATATTTTTGAGAGTGATATTTGGGAAGTAGTCGGCAAATTCTTGGAGGATTTCTTGGTCTTTTGCTTCAGTTTCTTTGGTGGAAATGTGCATGGCCAAAACCTCATCTCCAATACTTTGAGCGTAGTTAATCGCTCCAACGCTGACTCGAGTAACATTTCCTACTAAGACAAGGACGACATTACCATCGTAGGTTTTCTTTTGAATTCCTTCATAAAGTCGAAGTTGTTTGGCCACCTTTTGGTAATGATTGTGGATGGACAAAAAGAGGAAGGTTAAGACTAGGATAATTGGGAAGAAGGGCCAGATATCTCCAAGTCTGAAGAAGAGTAGGATAAGAACGATAGCGTAACAAATGATGGCTCCGAGGATATTTGCAAAGGCAGATTTTAAGAAATGAGAACCTTTTTCTTTTTTCCAGTGGCGAATCATTCCTGTTTGAGAAAGTGCAAAAGGAACGAAAACTCCGATAGTATAGAGAGGAATCAAGCGTTCCGTATTTCCGTTAAAAATGAGCAGAAGGATCATAGCGCCAAAGGCCAAGGTCAAAATACCGTTTGAGTAACCTAGACGATCTCCTTTTTCCATAAAAAGATGGGGCATGTACTTGTTTTTAGCCATATTGTAAGCCAACATCGGAAAGGCAGAAAAACCAGTATTTGCAGCTACGGCAAGGATAAGAGCTGTTGAAAATTGGAAGAGATAATAAACAACTTGACCGAGAGCTGAATCCCCTAAAATTCCTTTAGCCATCTGTGAAAGGATTGTTTCTCCGTGTTGAGGAGTAATCCCCATCCAGTAGTTTAGGAAGGTAATTCCTGCAAATAGAAATCCAAGAATCAGAGACATGATGGTCAGTGTCTGAGCAGCGTTCTTCTCTTTAGGAGTTTTGAAAAATGGAACAGCATTTGAGATGGCTTCAACCCCGGTTAATGAAGCTGAACCGCTGGTAAAGGCTCTTAAAATCAGGACGATTGAGAGACTTGGGACAGTTTGACCAATTGCAGAAGTTGCATGATAGCTGAGAGAACCTGTCAATAGTTGGAAGAGGCCAAACAATAAGAGGAAGACCGTGCTAAAGATAAAGAGATAGACAGGGATCATCAGCGAACTAGCAGATTCCCTCAAGCCTCGCAGATTCAAAAGCATGAGTAAACAGACCAGAAAAATGGAAATGTGGAGGTTGTAGGGATGGAGAGCAGGAAGTGCTGCTGTGATAGCATCAGCTCCTGCAGCCACGGATACGGCTACTGTCAGCATGTAGTCAACAAGCAGACTTCCCCCAGCAATCAAACCGAGCTCAGGAGAAAGATTTTCTCGTGTTACCATATAGGCACCCCCACCTTGAGGGTAGGCGTGAATGATTTGTCGGTAAGAAATGGTTAGACTAGCAAGTAGCAAGAGGACAAAAATGCCGATAGGGAGGCTCCACCAAATAGCAAGCGGAGATAGGCTAGCCAAGACAAGGACGACCTGCTCAGGTCCATAGGCGATAGATGAAAGGGCATCGCTTGAGAGCATTGCAAGTGCCTGTGTTTTTCCAAGTAGCCCTCCTTCGCCTTCAGTTAAGGACTTGAGAGGACGACCGATAAAGGTATATTTTAGTTTTGTAAACATTTTCTTTCCTTTTTTGAAATTTTCAACAAGAGCTATTATACTGCTATGAAAAAATACCGTCAAGGGAAAATCATTGATTTCAAAATATTTTTTTCCTATAAGGATGCGACTAGTTTTTTGGTATAATAGAAAGTAGAAAAAACGAGGAAATATAAATGATTTTTGATACTCATACACATTTAAATATAGAGGAATTTTTGGGACGTGAAGAAGAAGAGCTTGCCTTAGCAGCGGAAATGGGTGTAACTCGGATGAATATTGTTGGTTTTGACAAACCGACGATTAAGCGCGCCCTAGAGTTGGTGGAAGAATATGACCAACTCTATGCGACAATTGGATGGCATCCAACAGAAGCAGGAGATTATACAGAGGATATTGAGAATTACTTGCTAGAAAAACTAAAACATCCAAAAGTTGTTGCCCTAGGTGAGATTGGTTTGGACTATCACTGGATGACAGCGCCTAAAGAAGTTCAAGAGAAGGTTTTCCGTCGTCAGATTCAGCTATCAAAGGAATTGGACTTACCTTTTGTAGTTCACACCCGTGATGCGCTCGAAGATACCTATGAGATTATCAAGAGCGAAGGAGTCGGTCCCCGTGGCGGCATCATGCACTCTTTCTCAGGTTCTCTGGAGTGGGCTGAAAAGTTTGTGGAGCTAGGTATGACTATTTCCTTTTCTGGGGTGGTGACTTTCAAAAAGGCAACAGACATTCAGGAAGCAGCTAGAGAGTTACCTTTGGACAAGATTTTGGTAGAGACAGATGCCCCTTACTTGGCGCCCGTTCCCAAACGTGGTCGTGAAAATAAGACAGCTTACACGCGCTATGTAGTGGACTTTATCGCCAACTTGCGCGACATGACGACAGAAGAATTAGCTGCTGTGACAAGTGCTAATGCAGAAGGCATCTTTGGATTGGAACATAAATCATGAAAGAGAAAATTTCCCAAGTCATCGTAGTCGAAGGGCGTGATGATACGGCAAATCTAAAACGCTACTTTGATGTGGAGACCTATGAGACTCGTGGATCGGCTATTAATGAGCAGGACCTGGAGCGTATCCAACGTCTACATGAACGTCATGGGGTGATTGTCTTTACAGATCCTGATTTTAATGGGGAGCGGATTCGTCGGATGATAATGACGGCTATTCCGACAGTTCAACACGCCTTTCTCAAACGAGACGAGGCAGTGCCTAAGTCTAAGACCAAGGGACGTTCTCTAGGAATCGAACATGCCAGCTACGAGGACCTGAAAACAGCACTGGCTCAAGTAACAGAGCAGTTTGAGGTAGAAAGTGACTTTGACATTAGCCGCAGTGACTTGATTCGGCTTGGTTTTCTAGCGGGAGCGGATAGCCGAAAACGCAGAGAATATCTAGGAGAAAGCCTTCGTATCGGCTATTCCAATGGCAAACAACTCCTCAAGCGTTTGGAATTATTTGGGATTAGCTTGGCTGAAGTGGAAGATGCCATGAAATCTTATGAGAATTGAGAAACCACCCCAAAATACCAAGGGAATATGATACAATAGAAGTAATCATATACGGTTTAATCAGGCTTGGCTGCAAGCATTAGAAAAATGACTCCATAGAATTTGTGTTGAGTGGAGATAATGAGGAAAATTTATGGGAATCTTTGATTTTTTAAAAAAGACAGAAACAACAAAAACAACTGAAACAACTGAATCCAATAAGGAAGCAGAAGAGGCGAAAGGCAATGCTTGCGTTGGCGTTCTAGATTTGTTTCCAATGAAGGAAACGAATCAATTATTGATTGTTGGGAGTTTAGAAGGGACTCTCAAGGTTGGGGATCAGCTGCAGTTTTGCAATCCTGACCAAGGAATGAAGGCTCTTGGCATTGTAGAGGTTAAAAAACTCAGCAGTCAAAACAAAGATGTAGATAGTCTAACTGATGAAGTTCTTGCACATCTAGTGGTTGATATGGATTCTTCCTTGACTAAACTTAAAAAGGGAAGTGTGCTCTTTAGTTCAGGTGTTGATGAAGAACAAAAATTATCTAGCTACTCAGATGCTCTATATCGTGCTTTCGTAGCCATCCAAGAGGGTCAGTTGACCAATGAGGATTATTTGGCAGCTAGCCTTGATGATAGCGTAGAGATTTTACGTCTCTTTTTATGGAAATGCCGTCAAAATCAGGATAACGAGAGTGAAGAAAGCTATCAATCCAACACTCGCAAGTTGGAACGTCTAGCGGAAATCGTCAAGGACAAGTTGTTAGTAGCAGATTCTGTTTATGCAGTGTATTCGGAAAAAACAGGCGAACCCTATCTTTTCTCAACCACCTATGACAGAGGCGAGGAAGGTTATCTGTGTACGGATCCCATGATTATGCTGTTGACGCCATCTTGGTATCGCCAATTCAAGGAAACCATTGACAGTCGACCAAACTCAGTCGTAAAACTGATTGAAAATACGGAAGATAAAAAAGGGATTGAGAATTTCCTTGGGACAGCCTTTTACTTAAATGGTGCCTTGGGAGCAATCTTTAATTCCAAGGAAGTCAGCATCAGTGCCTCGGCCTTGGTTCAAAAACCAGATTATTCTAATTTGCCAGAAATACAAGTTCCTGTAATGAATCCTGATTTAGTAAGATGGATGTTGTTGATGGGACAATTGGATAGCCCGACAACAGAAGATGAAGAAGTAATTTATAAGCTCTATTATAAGTTCTTTTCGGAAGCTATGCCGAAAGCAAAGTTCCTAATTCCTTTAGATGCTACTTCGGAATTTAAGGACGATAGTCAGGAAGTAAGCTCCTTTGTCTTGGAAAAAGATTCTAGTTTCAACATTCCAGTTAAAGAAGGAAAAGATGGGCGAAACTCTGTTCCAGTATTTACAGATTGGAAACGTCTGAGAATGGTCTTTGATGAAAAATGGAATGGGATGATTGAAGAAGCTGGAGGCATGATTGAAGTTTTTGACTATGCCATTAATCCAACGGAGTATTATGAAGCGGGTGCTTATGTTAGCCTAACAGCTTTTAAAGAAATGCAAAAGTGTAGTGAGGAACTAGAAGGCAGAGCTAAAGATTAGAGAGTTTCTTTACATTGGGAAACTATACAGTTTTATCTACATCCTACTTGAACCACTAACCTTTTTCAAAAATGGTGAAAGGAAACCATATGGCAAATAGAAGTTATATTTACTTGAAAAACGGAGATGAAGCTCGTATCTTAACAGAAGGCATCTACACGATACCTTATTTTTGGCAATTGTTTTGGGATGAAGAAGATTTAAGAGCTCCTATTGCTCTCTGGAAAACAGCAGAAAAACTCGAAGAAGATGAAGAGCAAGCAGAAAAGTTTTATCAAGAGCAGAATGTAGATATCTTGCTTTCTATTGAAAAATTCCAGCAACATGCCCTCCAAAATCGCTCTTTTTTAGAAGAAAATGCCCCGCAAGCCTTGCAACTATATGATGCCTTTGTTCGCTATATTCTTGCAAACGTAAAAGATGGTGATGTGTTAGGATTTGATCTTTTGGATGTAGTTTTTATGGACCAAGTCTCTGTAGTCGCTGATAAACTGTTAAAAAATATCCGAGCTATTCGGGAAAATCAACCAAAAGATTTGGACTTTTCTCTAACGGATAAGAACCTAATTGGTCTTGCTATGGGCTTTCCTGACTATTATGCTTCAGAATTATTGCCAGAAGACAATATTCTAGATTCGGTTGCCTATCAGGATGAACTAAATAAAATGAACCCTCAAGATGATAAGCAAGGGGACGATATGACTGGAGCCGATACAAAAGCGAACAAGTGGAGGAATGGTATAGTATATTTGCTCATACTTGCACTAGTAATTAGGTTGATTTTTTATATGATGGTTAAGAGATAGAAAAGAGAATAAATGAGAATTGCAGATTATAGCGTGACCAAGGCAGTGCTGGAGCGTCACGGTTTTACCTTTAAAAAGTCCTTCGGGCAAAATTTCTTGACGGATACCAATATCCTTCAAAAAATCGTGGATACAGCTGAAATTGACGACCAAGTCAATGTCATTGAGATTGGGCCAGGGATTGGTGCCTTGACGGAGTTTTTGGCTGAGCGTGCAGCTCAAGTCATGGCTTTTGAAATTGACCACCGCTTGGTACCAATCCTAGCGGATACCTTGCGGGATTTTGACAATGTGACTGTAGTAAACGAAGACATACTAAAAGTTGACTTGGCGCAGCACATCCAGAATTTCAAAAATCCTGATTTGCCAATCAAGGTAGTAGCCAACTTGCCATACTATATCACGACGCCTATTCTCATGCACTTGATTGAAAGTGGCATTCCTTTTAGTGAGTTTGTGGTCATGATGCAAAAAGAAGTGGCAGATCGTATCTCTGCTAAGCCAAATACCAAGGCTTACGGCAGCTTGTCGATTGCCGTTCAGTATTACATGACAGCCAAGGTTGCCTTTATCGTACCTCGTACGGTCTTTGTGCCAGCACCAAATGTGGATTCAGCTATCCTAAAAATGGTACGTCGCCCAGAACCGGCTGTAGCAGTAAAAGATGAGAACTTCTTCTTTAAGGTTTCCAAGGCTAGTTTCACCCATCGTCGCAAAACTTTGTGGAACAACTTAACAGGATACTTTGGCAAAACTGATGAAATCAAGGATAAATTGACTAAGGCTTTGGACCAGGCAGGACTATCCCCAAGTGTACGCGGTGAAGCTCTTGGCTTAGAAGAATTTGCTAGTCTAGCAGATGCGCTTAAAGGACAAGGACTCTAAGATGCAGGGACAAATCATTAAAGCTTTGGCCGGCTTCTACTATGTGGAAAGTGATGGTCAGGTTTATCAAACACGCGCGCGTGGAAATTTTCGTAAAAAGGGTCATACGCCTTATGTTGGAGATTGGGTAGATTTTTCTGCGGAGGAAAATTCCGAAGGTTATATTCTCAAGATTCATGAACGGAAAAATAGTCTGGTTCGCCCACCGATCGTCAATATTGATCAAGCTGTGGTGATCATGTCGGTCAAAGAGCCTGACTTTAATAGCAACTTGCTGGATCGTTTCTTGGTTCTTTTAGAGCACAAGGGCATTCATCCCATCGTCTATATTTCCAAAATGGACTTACTGAAAGATGGGAGAGAACTGGATTTCTACGAGAAAACCTATCGTGCTATTGGTTACGATTTTGTGACGAGTAAAGAAGAACTTTTACCCTTGTTGACAGATAAGGTTACGGTCTTTATGGGGCAGACGGGTGTTGGAAAGTCAACTTTGCTCAATAAAATCGCACCTGATCTCAATTTAGAAACGGGAGAAATCTCAGACAGTCTGGGTCGTGGTCGTCACACTACTCGAGCGGTTAGTTTTTACAATCTCAATGGTGGGAAAATCGCAGACACACCAGGTTTTTCATCGCTGGATTACGAAGTAACAACAGCAGAAGATCTGAATCAGGCTTTTCCAGAGATTGCTAGTGTCAGTCGTGATTGTAAATTCCGCACTTGTACCCATACCCATGAGCCATCTTGCGCTGTAAAACCAGCAGTAGAAGAGGGCATCATTGCTACCTTCCGTTTTGACAACTACCTGCAATTCCTCAGTGAGATTGAAAAACGTAGAGAAACCTATAAAAAAGTCAGCAAAAAAATTCCAAAATAAGGAGAAACCTATGTCTCAATACAAGATTGCTCCGTCAATTCTGGCAGCAGATTATGCCAACTTTGAACGTGAAATTAAACGCCTAGAAGCAACTGGGGCAGAATACGCCCATATCGATATCATGGATGGTCACTTTGTACCTCAGATCAGCTTTGGTGCAGGTGTAGTCGAAAGTCTTCGTCCTCATAGCAAGATGGTCTTTGATTGCCATTTGATGGTATCAAATCCCGAACATCATTTAGAAGACTTTGCGCGTGCAGGTGCAGACATCATCAGCATCCATGCAGAAGCAACACCTCATATCCATGGGGCTCTTCAAAAAATTCGTTCTCTTGGTGTCAAACCTTCAGTCGTCATTAATCCTGGTACACCTGTTGAGGCGATTAAGCATGTGCTACACTTAGTTGACCAAGTATTAGTCATGACCGTTAACCCTGGATTTGGTGGGCAAGCCTTTCTGCCAGAAACCATGGATAAGGTACGTGAATTGGCTGCCCTTCGTGAGGAAAAAGGATTGAATTTTGAAATTGAAGTGGATGGTGGGATTGATGATCAGACCATAGCTCAAGCCAAAGAAGCTGGTGCAACAGTCTTTGTAGCAGGGTCCTATGTCTTTAAGGGAGATGTCAATGAACGAGTGCAAGCTCTCAGAAAACAACTGGACTAAAGTTGCAGTTTTTGCAGGCGGAGACCGCGGTCACTATCGGACAGGTTTTGACTGCTTTGTCGGTGTGGATCGAGGCTCACTTTGGGTACTGGAGGAAAAACTTCCTCTTGCTTTAGCCGTTGGGGATTTTGATTCTGTGACTGCAGAAGAACGTCATTTGATTCAAAAATGTGCCCAGCATTTTGTTCAAGCCCAACCAGAAAAAGATGATACCGATCTGGAACTAGCACTTTTAACGATTTTTGAAAAAAATCCTCAAGCTCAGGTGACCATTTTTGGTGCCCTAGGTGGTCGTATTGATCATATGTTGGCTAATGTGTTTCTGCCTAGCAATCCTAAATTGGCGCCCTATATGCGTCAGATAGAGATTGAGGATGGACAAAATTTGATTCGTTACTGTCCAGAAGGGACCAGTCAACTTGAACCACGGTCAGACTATGATTATCTTGCTTTTATGCCTGTGAGGGATAGTCAGCTGACCATTACCGGTGCCAAGTACGAATTGACAGAAGAGAACTTTTTCTTTAAGAAAGTCTATGCTTCTAACGAATATATAGATAGGGAAGTTTCGGTAACATGCCCGGATGGCTATGTGGTCGTACTGCATAGTAAGGACAGGAGATAGGATGGAGATTGTATTACTACTGTTATTAATTGCTAACCTAGTCAGCCTCTTTCTCATTTGGCAAAGGCAGGATAAGCAGGAGCAATATTTGACCAAGAGTCTAGAAGATCAGGCAGATAATCTCTCAGACCAGCTGGATTATCGCTTCGAACAAGCTCGACAGGCCAGTCAGCTGGATCAAAAAAATCTTGAAGTGGCTGTCAGTGATCGCTTGCAGGAAGTGCGAATCGAGTTACACCAAGGCCTGACTCAAGTTCGGCAGGACATGAATGAGAACCTCCTCCAAACCAGGGATAAGACTGACCAAAGACTACAGGCCTTGCAGGAATCAAATGAACAACGCTTAGAACAAATGCGCCAAACGGTCGAGGAAAAGTTAGAAAAGACTTTGCAAACACGCTTGCAGGCCTCTTTTGAGACAGTTTCCAAGCAACTAGAATCTGTCAATCGTGGCCTAGGTGAAATGCAGACGGTGGCGCGAGATGTCGGTGCGCTTAATAAGGTCTTATCTGGAACCAAGACCCGAGGAATTCTGGGTGAATTACAACTGGGACAGATTATTGAAGATATCATGACACCTGCCCAGTATGAACGAGAATTTGCAACGGTTGAAAATTCGAGTGAGCGAGTCGAGTACGCCATCAAGTTGCCTGGGCAAGGCGACCAAGAATATGTTTATCTACCGATTGACTCTAAGTTTCCATTGGCGGATTATTACCGCCTAGAAGAAGCCTATGAATCAGGTGACAAGGACGAGATTGAGCGCTGCCGTAAGTCACTCTTAACGAGTGTTAAGCGTTTTGCAAAGGATATCAAGAGTAAGTATCTGGCGCCACCTCGAACAACCAATTTTGGAGTATTGTTTGTCCCGACAGAAGGTCTCTATTCAGAGATTGTTCGCAATCCGATTTTCTTTGATGATTTGAGACGGGAGGAGCAGATTATCGTTGCAGGGCCAAGTACCTTATCAGCCCTTCTTAACTCTCTATCAGTTGGCTTCAAAACTCTCAATATCCAAAAGAGTGCTGATCATATTAGCCAAACTCTTGCCAGTGTCAAGACCGAGTTTGGCAAGTTTGGGGGGATTTTGGTCAAGGCACAAAAACATCTCCAACATGCCTCTGGCAATATTGATGATTTATTAAACCGTCGTACTACAGCTATCGAGCGAACGCTCCGTCACATTGAGTTATCAGAAGGTGAGCCTGCGCTTGATCTACTCCAGTTCCAAGAAGATGAGGAAGAATATGAAGATTAGTCACATGAAGAAAGATGAGCTTTTTGAGGGCTTTTACCTAATCAAGTCAGCTGACCTAAGACAGACACGTGCTGGGAAGAATTACCTGGCTTTCACTTTCCAAGATGACAGTGGGGAAATCGAAGGAAAACTCTGGGATGCCCAACCTCATAATGTTGAGGCCTTTACGGCAGGGAAGGTTGTTCACATGCAAGGTCGCCGTGAAGTGTACAACAATACGCCTCAGGTAAATCAAATCACTCTACGCTTACCTCAGCCTGGCGAACCAAATGACCCAGCAGATTTTAAGGTAAAATCACCAGTTGATGTTAAGGAAATCCGTGAGTATATGGCGCAGATGATTTTCAAAATCGAAAATCCTATCTGGCAACGAATCGTTCGGGCCCTCTATACCAAATATGATAAAGAATTTTATTCTTATCCAGCTGCAAAAACCAACCACCATGCCTTTGAAACAGGGCTTGCTTATCATACAGCGACTATGGTGCGTTTAGCAGAGGCAATTGCAGATGTCTACCCACAGCTTAATAAGAGCTTGCTCTACGCGGGAATAATGCTTCATGACCTGGCTAAGGTTATCGAGTTGACAGGTCCCGACCAGACAGAGTACACAGTCAGAGGCAATCTTATCGGCCATATTGCCTTGATTGATAGCGAGATTACTAAAGCGGTTATGGAACTTGGCATTGATGACACTCGAGAAGAAGTGGTGCTTCTGCGCCATGTGATTCTCAGCCACCATGGATTACTCGAGTATGGTAGTCCTGTTCGTCCTCGTGTGATGGAAGCTGAAATTATTCATATGATTGATAATTTAGATGCGAGTATGATGATGATGTCAACAGCTCTCGCTCTTGTTGATGAGGGTGAAATGACCAATAAAGTCTTTGCAATGGACAATCGTTCCTTCTACAAGCCAAAATTAGACTAGAAACTAAAAAAATGAGCTTTATTTAGACAATAAAGTTCGTTTTTTTGCTTTATTGTGATATAATGAGAAAAAGACTAATTAAAAAGAATGGTGAATAACTAATGAAATTAAGAAGAAGTGATCGGATGGTTGTTATTTCCAATTATTTGATTAACAATCCATACAAATTAACCAGTCTCAATACCTTTGCGGAAAAGTATGAATCTGCCAAATCTTCTATTTCAGAAGATATTGTCATTATTAAGCGCGCCTTTGAAGAAATTGAAATTGGTCATATCCAAACTGTGACAGGCGCTGGTGGTGGGGTTATTTTCACACCATCTATCTCTACCCTTGAGTCTAAAACAATCATCGAAGAGCTTCGTGATAAACTTTCAGAGAGCGACCGCATTCTTCCAGGTGGCTATATTTATTTGTCTGATCTCCTTAGCACTCCAGCTATTTTGAAAAATATCGGTCGTATTATTGCTAAGAGCTTTATGGACCAAAAGATTGATGCTGTTATGACGGTAGCGACCAAAGGGGTTCCGCTTGCAAATGCAGTAGCCAATGTTCTCAACGTACCTTTTGTCATTGTCCGGCGTGACTTGAAAATCACTGAGGGTTCAACTGTTAGTGTCAACTACGTCTCAGGATCTAGTGACCGTATTGAAAAAATGTTCCTTTCAAAACGTAGTCTTAAGGCAGGAAGTCGTGTCTTGATTGTTGATGACTTCTTGAAGGGTGGAGGGACTATTAATGGTATGATTAGCCTTTTAACAGAGTTTGATTCAGAGTTGGCTGGAGTAGCCGTCTTTGCTGATAATGCGCAAGAAGACCGTGAACAGCAGTTTGACTATAAATCACTCTTGAAGGTTACTAATATTGATGTGAAGAACCAACAAATTGAAGTTGAAGTTGGGAACATCTTCGAAACAGAAAAATAAGAGAGAATATGATACTTAAAGGTTGGAACTTTCGTCCCAGCCTTTCTTTGATAATGAATATAAAGGAGCCCTATGAAAACACCATTTATTAAACGTGAAGCCTTAGAAAAAATCGTCGAAGAGTTTCCAACCCCTTTCCACCTCTACGATGAAAAAGGGATTCGCGAGAAAGCACGCGCAGTTAATCAAGCTTTTTCTTGGAATAAAGGATTTAAAGAATACTTCGCAGTAAAAGCAACCCCAACCCCTGCTATCTTGAAGATTTTGCAAGAAGAAGGATGTGGAGTGGATTGTTCTAGTTATGTAGAACTCTTGATGAGTCATAAGCTAGAATTTGCTGGTTCTGATATGATGTTTTCATCTAACAATACTCCAGAAAAAGAGTACGCTTATGCCCGTGAATTAGGTGCGACGATTAATTTAGATGCCTTTGAAGATATAGAGCATTTGGAACGTGCAGCAGGCATCCCTGAGATTATCTCTTGCCGTTATAATCCTGGTGGCGTATTTGAACTAGGGACAGACATTATGGATAATCCTGGTGAAGCTAAGTTCGGGATGACTAAGGAGCAACTCTTTGAAGCCTTTGCTATCCTGAAAGAAAAGGGAGCTAAAACCTTTGGGATTCATTCCTTCCTAGCTTCCAATACTGTGACCCACCTCTACTATCCAGAATTAGCACGTCAGCTCTTTGAGTTAGCAGTAGAAATCAAGGAAAAGTTGGGTATTTCGCTGGACTTTATCAACCTTTCTGGAGGTATCGGAGTCAACTATCGTCCAGATCAAGAGCCAAATGACATCGCCTTGATTGGTGAGGGAGTTCGTCAGGTTTATGAAGAAGTTCTTACGCCAGCAGATCTTGGTCAGGTTAAAATCTTTACAGAACTAGGTCGCTTTATGTTGGCACCTCATGGCATTCTCGTTACAAAAGTTACTCATAAAAAGAAAACCTACCGTACTTATCTAGGAGTAGATGCGTCAGCTGTCAATCTTATGAGACCAGCTATGTACGGTGCTTACCATCATATTACTAACATGATGCATCCTGATGGTCAGACTGAAATGGTTGATGTTGTTGGTTCTCTTTGTGAAAACAACGACAAGTTTGCAGTAAATCGTGAGTTGCCTCAAACAGAAATTGGTGATTTGTTAGTGATTCATGATACAGGTGCCCATGGCTTCTCTATGGGATACCAGTACAATGCGAAACTTCGTTCGGCAGAGATTCTCTACACAGAGGACGGTGGTGCTCGACTAATCCGTAGAGCAGAGCGACCTGAGGACTATTTTGCGACTCTCTATGGCTTTGACTTTGACAAGGAATAGAGGAATTTTGAAAATCATGAAAGTTGAAAGTGAAAAACAGATTGTTTTCTAAAAAATAGACAAAATCTATTGTTTTTCCTTTCAAGCGTGATATAATAAAATTATAAAACGGTTTCAAGGAAGGTGACGTGATGTCAGAAGAAACAATTGACTATGGACAAGTGACAGGAATGGTGCATTCGACAGAGAGTTTTGGGGCGGTAGATGGTCCCGGAATCCGTTTCATTGTCTTTTTGCAGGGCTGTCAGATGCGTTGCCAGTATTGCCATAACCCGGATACATGGGCTATGGAAACCAATAAATCTCGTGTACGAACAGTAGATGATGTCTTGGAAGAAGCGCTTCGCTATCGTGGTTTCTGGGGAGACAAGGGAGGTATCACAGTCAGCGGAGGAGAAGCTCTCTTACAGATTGATTTCTTGATTGCCCTCTTTACCAAGGCGAAAGAAAAAGGCATCCACTGTACCTTGGATACTTGTGCCCTTCCGTTCCGTAATAAACCACGCTATCTTGAAAAATTCAACAAGCTTATGGCTGTGACTGACTTGGTTCTTCTTGATATTAAGGAAATCAACGAAGCACAGCACAAGATTGTAACCAGTCAAACCAATAAAAATATCTTGGCATGTGCGCAGTACTTGTCAGATATTGGGAAACCTGTCTGGATTCGTCACGTTCTCGTACCTGGTTTGACAGATAGAGATGAGGATTTGATTGAACTTGGTAAGTTCGTGAAAACTCTTAAAAACGTTGATAAGTTTGAAATCCTACCTTACCACACTATGGGAGAATTTAAATGGCGTGAACTTGGCATTCCGTATTCGCTTGAAGGCGTTAAACCTCCAACAGCAGATCGAGTCAAGAACGCTAAGGAACTAATGGATACAGAAAGCTATCAAGATTACATGAAACGTGTACATGGATAAAAAAGAAGCCTGATGGGAACATCGGGCTTTTCTGATATAAAAAAAGCTTAGCTCGGATGCTAAGCCTTTTCTTTTTTATCTAGAATGTTGTTTTCCAGAATTGCGTTTTTTATTTTTCTTCTTAGCAGAAGTGGAGATAACTGCAGCTGCTTCAGGGGTTACATCTTTACGAGCAGCTGAAGTTTTACTTGCTTTTGGTGGGTTCTTGGCATATTCTTCACGTACTTTTTTACGAAGTTTTGGACGAATCATGTAGTTGACGATGAATTGTTGAAGGATCATCATGAAACCACCGACAACCCAGTAAAGCGTTACACTAGCTGGTGAGAAGATTGAGAACATGACGATCATCATTGGACTCATGTAAATCATCTTCTTGAGTTGTTCTCTTTGAGTCTCGTCTTCAACTCCGTGTAGAGAAAGGAGTGATTGGATGTAGTAGAGAATACCTGCGCAGGCAATGAGAATCCAACTTGGAGAACCCAGTGCAATACCTAAGAAGCTAGCTTCAGAAACACCTTCTGTGTGTTGAGCAGCAAAGTAGATAGCAGAGAAGAAAGGCATTTGAATGAGGATAGGGAAACATCCTACACCACCAAACATACTAATACCATGCTCTTTTTGAGCAGCAAAGAGAGCTTGTTGGGCTTCTAGTTTTTCTTCTTGAGTCGTTGCTTCTTTCAGACGAGTCTGATGTGGCTCAAGGACATGCTTGAGGGCGTTCATCTTCTCAGAGTGAAGGGTAGCCTTCCATGATTGGTAGATACCAAGTGGCAAAATAATCAAGCGGACGATAATGGTTACGATAATAATAGCGACCCCGAAGCCTAGCCCTTTATCAGTAGCAAAGTACTTGATAGCTTCAGCCATAGGTGCTCCAATTGTATTCCAAATAAATCCTGTTGGTTGTCCAGTCGTTTTATCAACCTGGACACAGCCTGTCAAGACTAATAGCATAGCCACTCCCATGACTGAGAGGGCGATTCGTTTAATTGATTTCACTGTTTTTATTCCTTCTTTAAAAATTATACCTTTCTATTCTACTGTTTTTTTTGAAAATATACAATAGTTCTAGAGACCTAATTTGCGACTTTGAAATCTGAATAGGATGGAAAGTTGCTCAATTGAACATCTAGATAAGTTACTTTTGAGAAGGGAGTAGGACCTTTTCGGATTTCTTGGATGAACTTAGCCATGATAGCTGAAGACTCTGCTTGGGCAAGGATTTCAACGGTTCCGTCATCGTTATTCCAGACACGACCCGTAATGCCACCTAGTTCTAGAGCTAGGGTATAGACACCCCATCGGAAGCCCACTCCTTGGACGCGACCTTGGGCGATCATTTTGACCTTTTGCATACCAAACCTCCTTGATTGTGTTATAATACTTCTATGACTATTATAACCTCTAAAGCTAATTCTGTGGTAAAAAATGCCAAGAAATTGCATCAAAAAAAATATCGCAAATCTTCTTATTTAATTGAGGGTTGGCATTTGTTTGAAGAAGCTATTCAGGCAGGTGCTAAGATTGAGAAAATTTTTGCCTTGGCAGAACATGGGGGAAAATTAGCTGACTATCCTCAGACTGTATTTGTGGCCGAAGAAATCTTGTTTGATTTGGCAGATTCACAAACTCCTCAGGGCATTGTAGCCATTGTTCAAAAGGAAGAGGAACAGTTGCCGGATTTGAGTCAGGGGAAATACCTTTTCTTAGAAGATGTTCAAGATCCAGGAAATGTGGGGACCATGATTCGGACGGCAGATGCTGCAGGATTTTCTGGGGTCATCGTTTCCAGCAAGTCGGCTGATATATACAGTCTCAAGACTCTTCGCTCCATGCAGGGTAGCCATTTCCATTTACCAATTTATCGGATGCCTGTTGAAATATTTGTTGAAGAGGCGAAAAAGAGTCATTTGCCGATTCTAGCAACTACCTTGTCCCAGAACTCTAAAGATTATCGTGAACTGGATCGGTTAGAGGATTTTGCTTTGGTTATGGGAAATGAAGGGCAAGGCATTAGTCCCTTCATGGCAGATCAAGCAGATCAACTGGTTCATATCAGCATGAAAGGGCGAGCAGAGAGTCTCAATGTTGCCATCGCTGCAGGCATACTCATGTTTTATTTGAGTTAAAATAGTTAATTTTTGTTATAATCAGTAAAAAGATTTCATAAGGAGAAGAAATATGAATCAAACAATTATTCAAGAACGTTCTGGTTTGAATCAATTTTATGCAAAAGTTTATGCTTTTGTAGGGATTGGGATTGCCTTATCTGCAATTGTCTCAGCCTTAATGTTAACAACCTTCCAAGATTTACTTGTTCAGTTGATGCTTAATGCCCGCATATGGCTAATCGTAACAGGAGTAGTTGAAGTTGCTCTTGTCATTGCAGCTAGTAATATGGCTTATAAAAATAGCCCAGCAGCTCTTCCTATGTTTCTCATCTATTCAGTAGTGAACGGTTTTTCGCTGAGTTTCATCGTATCGCTCTATCTTCCAGGAACAGTTTTGACAGCCTTTATCTCTAGTGCAGCCCTCTTCTTTGTCATGGCTATCATAGGAGTCGTCATCAAAAAGGATTTGAGTGGTATCGGACGTGCTTTGATTGCAGCCTTATTTGGTCTGATACTGGCCATGGTTGTCAATATCTTCTTAAATAGTGGCCTAATGGACTACATTATTAGTATTGTTATGGTGCTTGTTTTTGCAGGTTTAATCGCTTGGGATAACCAAAAAATACGTTATGTTTACGAAGAGTCAGACGGTCAGGTTGCTACAGGTTGGGCAATTTCTTTGGCACTTAGCCTCTACCTTGACTTTATCAACCTCTTCCTTAGCTTCTTGCGTATCTTTGGACGTGACGATTAATACTTTTAGAGCTCAAATGAGCTCTTTTTTCTTTTATTTTTACTGATAAAAAGGTATAATCTTTATTATTCAAAAGGAGGGGCATATGAAAAAAAGTTTTATTCACCAGCAGGAAGAGATTTCATTTGTAAAAAATACCTTTACCCAGTATTTAAAAGATAAGTTAGAAGTAGTAGAAGTACAAGGACCAATCTTGAGTAAGGTTGGGGATGGGATGCAGGATAACCTTTCAGGTATTGAAAACCCAGTATCTGTTAAGGTTTTACAAATTCCAAATGAAACCTATGAAGTGGTGCACTCGCTTGCTAAGTGGAAACGTCACACTCTAGCTCGTTTTGGGTTTGGTGAAGGAGAAGGTCTCTTCGTTCACATGAAAGCTCTTCGCCCAGACGAAGATTCATTAGATGCGACTCACTCTGTTTATGTTGACCAGTGGGACTGGGAAAAGGTCATTCCAAACGGCCATCGCAACCTAGCTTATCTTAAAGAAACAGTTGAAAAGATTTATAAGGCCATTCGTTTGACAGAGTTGGCAGTTGAAGCCCGCTATGATATTGAGTCAATCTTGCCTAAGCAAATTACCTTTATCCATACAGAAGAATTGGTTGAACGCTATCCAGACTTGACACCGAAAGAACGTGAAAATGCTATCTGTAAGGAATTCGGTGCTGTCTTCTTGATTGGTATTGGCGGTGTATTGTCGGATGGAAAACCTCATGATGGACGTGCACCAGACTATGATGACTGGACAACTGAATCTGAAAATGGTTATCATGGCTTGAATGGAGATATCCTTGTCTGGAATGATAACTTGGGTGCAGCCTTTGAATTATCTTCAATGGGAATTCGTGTCGATGAAGATACTCTGCGTCGACAAGTAGCTATTACAGGAGATGAAGACCGCCTTTCTTTGGAATGGCACAAAGCTCTCTTAAATGGTCTCTTCCCATTGACAATCGGTGGTGGGATTGGTCAATCACGTATGGCTATGTTCCTACTTCGTAAGAAACACATCGGTGAAGTTCAAACTAGTGTTTGGCCACAAGAAGTCAGAGATACTTACGACAATATTCTTTAATCAATCGAACCGAGAGGTTCGATTTTCTTATTTCATCAGAATTTGGTATAATATACCTTATGAAAATCGTATCAGGAATCTACGGGGGACGTCCTTTAAAGACGCTAGACGGAAAAACAACGAGACCAACATCTAACAAGGTCCGAGGAGCTATTTTCAATATGATTGGTCCCTACTTTGAAGGAGGACGTGTACTAGATCTCTATGCTGGCAGTGGTGGTTTATCCATCGAAGCAGTTTCAAGGGGTATGTCAAGTGCTGTTCTGGTCGAGAGGGACAGACGGGCCCAGAATATTGTGGCAGAAAATATCCAGATGACCAAAGAAACCTCAAAGTTTCAATTATTGAAAATGGAGTCCAGTCGTGCATTGGAGCAGGTAGATGGTGTCTTCGATCTCATCTTTTTAGATCCTCCCTATGCAAAGGAACAGATCGTATCCGACATTGAAAAAATGGCGGAGAGAAACCTTTTTTCAGAAGATGTCATGGTGGTCTGCGAGACCGATAAATCAGTAGAACTTCCAGAAGAAATTGCCTGTTTGGGTATCTGGAAGGAAAAAATATATGGGATTAGTAAGGTGACGGTTTATGTCAGATAAAATTGGGCTATTCACAGGTTCGTTTGATCCGATAACGAAAGGTCATTTGGACCTCATTGAGCGTGCAAGTAAACTCTTTGATACATTGTATGTAGGAATTTTTTATAATCCACACAAAAATGGCTTCTTACCGATAGAGAGTCGGTTGAAGACTGTTGAAAAAGCAGTGGCACATCTAAAAAATGTTCAGGTCATATCCTCTCATGATGAATTAGTCGTTGATGTTGCTAGAAAACTAGGTGTAGAGGTTTTGGTGCGTGGCTTGCGTAATGCGACTGATCTTCAGTACGAAGCCAGTTTTGATTTTTATAACCATCAATTAGCAGGAGAAATTGAGACAGTCTATCTCCATGCTCGACTAGAGCATATTTACATCAGCTCTTCAGCTGTGAGAGAACTATTGAAATTTGGTCAAGACATCAGTGAGTATGTACCAAGCGCTGTCTTAGAGGAGTTAAAACATGAAGAAAAAAACTAGATGGCCCATATATCTAATTATTGGGCTTATTATCACATTTATAGCTTTTACAGTGCCCCTGCCTTATTACATTGAGGTTCCAGGGACTTCAGAAGATATTCGAAAAGTCTTACAAGTCAATAATCAAACTGACCAAGAGGAAGGTTCTTACCAATTTGTAACAGTTGGAGTTAAGCACGCTAGACTGGTTGACTTGGTTTATGCTTGGCTGACACCTTTCACGGACATACATAGTGCCAAAGAGATGACTGGTGGTTCATCAGATACAGAATTTATGCGAATCAATCAGTTTTACATGGAAACTTCGCAAAATATGGCCAAATATCAAGGCCTGAAAACTGCCGGTAAGGAAATAGAGCTCAAATACCTAGGAGTCTATGTTTTGACCGTAACAGACAACTCAACCTTCAAGGGAATTCTCAATATTGCTGACACTGTAACAGCTGTGAATGATAAGACTTTTGAAAGTTCCAAGGAGATGGTCGACTACGTCAACTCTCAAACGCTAGGTGACAAGGTTAAGGTTACTTATCAAGAGGACGGGAAAGTCAAAACTGCTGAAGGAAAAATCATTACTCTGGAAAATGGGAAAAATGGTATCGGAATCGGCTTGATTGACCGCACAGAAGTGTCAAGTGATGTGCCAATCAAGTTTTCAACTGCTGGCATTGGTGGTCCGAGTGCTGGAATGATGTTTAGTTTATCCATCTATACGCAAATTGCAGACCCTACTCTTCGAAATGGACGTATCATTGCTGGTACAGGAAGTATCGACAGAGATGGAAATGTTGGTGATATTGGTGGAATTGACAAAAAAGTTGTTGCTGCTGCCAAAAAAGGAGCTACTGTTTTCTTTGCTCCTAACAATCCAGTAACTGAAGAAGCTAAAAAGGCCAATCCTAATGCTAAAAGTAATTATGACACGGCTGTAGAAGCTGCTGAAATGATTAAAACAGACATGAAGATTGTTCCTGTAAAAACACTTCAGGATGCAATTGACTACTTGAAAAACAACCCATAAAATATAGTGCAAGTCCATAGACTAGCGTAGAAAAAGAGAAGATGGTATAATAGGCAGATGATTCAATTGTTTTTTACCCTCAGTAGTCATATGTTTTTTGTCTACCTAGTTTTTCAACTGTTGAAAGATTTGGTCAAATGGGATCAAATTTTGAAGGTAACTAAGGACAATGCGAGGAAGGTACGACTTTTAGTAGTATTGTGTAGTATCGGTTTAGGGTATCTGATTAGTTCTTTTTTCCTAAATCTCTACCAATTATGGCAAGAAGCTGTACGGACATTATTCTAAACTCGAAAGTAAAGGAAAATATTTATGGAAAAAATTGTAGTTCGAGGTGGCGATAATCGCCTAGTCGGAAGTGTCACCATTGAGGGTGCGAAAAATGCAGTTTTGCCACTACTTGCGGCGACGATTTTAGCAAGCGAAGGAAAAACAGTTTTAAAAAATGTTCCTATCTTGTCAGATGTCTTTACCATGAATCAGGTAGTTCGTGGATTAAATGCGAAAGTTAATTTTGATCAAGATGCACACATTGTTGAAGTGGATGCAACAGATGATATCACAGAAGAAGCTCCTTATAAGTATGTCAGCAAGATGCGTGCGTCTATTGTAGTCTTGGGTCCAATCCTAGCTAGAGTTGGTCACGCTAAAGTTTCGATGCCTGGTGGATGTACGATTGGTAGTCGTCCTATCGACCTTCACCTTAAAGGTTTGGAAGCAATGGGAGCTAAGATCACCCAAACGGCTGGTTATATCGAAGCTAAGGCAGAACGCTTGCATGGAGCCCATATCTATATGGACTTTCCTAGTGTTGGGGCAACTCAAAACTTGATGATGGCTGCAACCCTAGCTGATGGCGTAACTGTTATCGAAAATGCCGCGCGTGAACCTGAAATTGTAGATTTAGCTGTTCTTTTAAACAAAATGGGGGCTAAGGTCAAAGGCGCGGGAACAGAGAGCATTACCATAACTGGTGTTGAAAACTTGCATGGTGCAACCCATAACGTTGTTCAAGACCGTATTGAAGCAGGGACGTTCATGGTTGCTGCTGCAATGACAGGTGGAGATGTCCTGATTCAAGATGCCATCTGGGAACACAACCGTCCCTTGTTGGCGAAATTACAGGAAATGGGTGTTGAAGTCATCGACGAAGATGAAGGAATCCGCATCCGTTCTCAACGAGACAAACTAAAAGCAGTTCATGTCAAGACCTTACCACATCCAGGGTTTCCTACAGACATGCAGGCGCAGTTTACTGCTCTTATGACGGTTGCTCAAGGAGAATCGACTATGATTGAGACAGTCTTTGAGAATCGCTTCCAACATCTAGAAGAAATGCGTCGCATGGGCTTGCATTCTGAGATCATCCGTGACACTGCTCGTATCGTTGGCGGGCAACCTCTCCAAGGGGCAGAAGTGCTGTCTACGGACCTTCGTGCCAGTGCAGCCTTGATCCTGACAGGTTTAATAGCTGAAGGTGAGACTGTTGTTGGGAAACTTGTCCATTTGGATAGAGGTTATTATCGTTTCCATGAAAAATTAGCTCAGTTAGGGGCTAATATTGAACGGGTAAGTGTGGAAGCTGATGAAGATGAATAAAGAAGTATCTTATGTGCTACGTCGATTTCTATTGGTCATTACTGTTTTGCTTCTAGGGATTTTGGCGCTTGGAATTGGCTTGATGATTGGCTATGGTATCGTAGGAAAAGGTCAAGATCCGTGGGCAATTTTGACACCCGATAAATGGCATGAACTGATTGCAAAATTTACAGGGAAATAGGCTGGGGAACCGGCCTTTTTCTAAGGATAAAAAATAAGGAGGAAACATGAATAAAAAAACCAGACAGGCTCTCATAGGTCTCCTGATTTTTCTACTTTTGTCGGCAGGAAGTTACTACATGAGAGAAATGCAGGCTTCCAATGCTACACCACAAACACAGGTACAGCAAAAGTCAGAGTCACCTGATACTCCTAGTCAAGAATTGGCTGAGAGTGTATTGACTGATTCGGTCAAAAAACAAATAAAGGGATCCCTTGAGTGGAATGGAGCAGGTGCCTTTATTGTTAATGGGAACAAAACCAATCTAGATGCTAAGGTATCAAGTAAACCCTATGCTGATAATAAAACAAAAACTGTAGGTGGTGAGACCGTTCCTACCGTAGCCAATGCGCTCATGTCAAAGGCAACTCGACAGTACAAAGACCGTGAAGAGACGGGGAATGGTTCAACTTCTTGGACACCAGCAGGATGGCATCAAGTTAAGAATCTAAAAGGAACCTACAATCACGCAGTAGATAGAGGGCATTTATTAGGCTATGCCTTGATTGGTGGTTTGGATGGTTTTGATGCATCTACTAGCAATCCAAAAAATATTGCTGTACAAACAGCCTGGGCCAACCAAGCACGAGCTGAAGATTCGACTGGACAAAACTACTATGAAAGTCTAGTACGAAAAGCTCTAGATAAGAATAAACGAGTGCGTTACCGTGTTACGCTATTGTATGCAACTGAAGATGATTTAGTACCATCTGCTTCTCAGATAGAAGCCAAATCTTCTGATGGTGAATTAGAGTTTAACGTTGTGATTCCAAATGTTCAAAAGGGGATTCAGTTAGATTACCGAACAGGAAAAGTAACCGTTACAAAAGATTAATAGAGAGACAGTCCCTTATCGTTTCGATAGGGGATTTACTATAGAAATCGAAAATTAATGTGTAGAAGTTAAAAAATGTGGTATAATAGTCTCAATTATACTTTTTAGGAGAAGGAAAATGGAAGACCCGAGCAGTCAGGATTTGTTACTGCAATTTGTATTATTAGTTGTTTTGACCTTTTTAAATGCTTTTTTCTCTGCGACAGAGATGGCTATGGTTTCCCTTAGTCGTTCACGTGTTGAACAAAAGGCTGAAGAAGGTGATAAACGTTATATCCGTTTGCTAAAGGTACTTGAAAACCCAAATCACTTTTTATCAACCATTCAAGTTGGGATTACTTTAATTACAATCTTGTCAGGGGCTAAACTTGCAGACTCTCTTGGACAATTGATAGCCTCATGGATGGGGAATAGCGAAACTGCGCATGCAATCGCAAGCTTCCTGTCACTTGCTTTTTTGACCTATATTTCAATCGTTTTTGGTGAACTTTATCCTAAACGCATTGCTCTAAATCTTAAGGATGCCTTGGCAATCCGAACTGTACCATTTATTATTGCTCTCGGTAAGATTGTGAGTCCCTTTGTTTGGATGCTATCTGCATCAACCAATCTTTTGAGCCGTTTGACGCCGATGACATTTGACGATGCTGACGAAAAAATGACTCGGGATGAGATTGAGTATATGCTTACCAATAGTGAAGAAACTTTGGATGCGGATGAAATCGAAATGTTGCAAGGAATTTTCTCACTAGATGAGCTCATGGCACGTGAAGTCATGGTTCCTCGAACAGATGCCTTCATGGTAGATATCCAAGATGACACTCAGACCATTATCGAAAGTATCTTAAAACAAAACTTTTCTCGAATTCCTGTCTATGATGATGACAAGGACAACGTGATTGGTTTGATTCACACCAAGAGTCTGCTAAAAGCGGGTTTTACCGATGGTTTTGATAATATTGTATTGAAAAAGATATTACAGGAACCTCTCTTTGTACCTGAAACTATTTTTGTTGATGATTTGTTAAAAGAACTGAGAAATTCACAAAGACAGATGGCTATTCTTCTTGATGAATACGGAGGAATGGCTGGTTTGGTAACACTCGAGGACCTCCTTGAAGAGATTGTTGGTGAGATTGATGATGAGACTGACCGTGCTGAAGTCTATGTTCATACTATCGGCGAGGGCACTCATATTGTCCAAGGGACAATGAATTTGAACGATTTCAATGATTATTTTGATGTCGAGCTTGAAAGTGACGATGTAGATACCATTGCTGGTTATTATTTGACTGGTGTGGGGACTATTCCAACATCAGAAAAACTCAGTTATGAGTTAGATAGTGGCAACAAGCATATCACCTTGACAAATGACAAGGTAAAAAATGGTCGTGTCACCAAGCTTAAGGTTCAAATTCAAGAACTTGAATCAGAAGAAGAAACTGAATAAAACAAAAGCTTTATCAGAGAAAACTGATAGAGCTTTTTTAAGCGTTAAAAAGAAAAGACTCCGTTAGGAGTCTTTGTTTAAATAGAGGCGGTAGACGGATTTGAACCGACGATCAAGCTTTTGCAGAGCCGTGCCTTACCACTTGGCTATACCGCCTTAACTTTTATTATTATACCTTGAAAATTGTTTCTCGTCAATAGTTTTCTTTTCTGAAAACATAAGATTCAAATGTTTAAAAAAACATGCGACAAAATATTCTGAAAATTCGTTTACTTTTTAAAAAAACTGTGGTATAATCTTCAATATCCACAATTTAAAACGAGGAGTTTAAAAATATGAAAAAAAGTCGGATTCTTGCGGTAGCGGGTGTTGCGCTACTTGCTACAGGCGTTCTTGCAGCTTGCGGTTCTTCAAAATCATCAAATGCTGAAGCACCAAAGGCTTATGGCTATACTTATACTGCTGACCCAGAAACATTGGACTACCTAATTTCTGGTAAACAAAGTACAAAAGTTGCTACTTCAAATGGTATCGATGGTCTCTTTACAAATGACCAATATGGAAATCTAACTCCTGCAGTCGCTGAAGACTGGTCAGTATCTCAAGATGGATTGACATATACATACAAGATTCGTAAAGGTGTAAAATGGTTCACATCTGATGGTGAAGAATATGCAGAAGTAACTGCAAATGACTTTGTTACAGGTTTGAAACACGCAGCCGACAATAAATCAGCTGCTCTTTACCTAGCACAAAATTCTGTAAAGGGATTGGCTGACTATTTATCAGGGACTAATACAGACTTTTCTGCAGTAGGTATTAAAGCTGTTGATGATTACACTCTTCAATATACATTGAACCAACCTGAACCATACTGGAACTCTAAATTATCTTATGGGATCTTCTGGCCTTTGAATGCAGAGTTTGAAAAATCAAAAGGTAAAGACTTTGGTAAGGCGACAGATCCAACATCATTGCTTTACAATGGTCCTTTCTTGCTTAAAGGATTGACAGCGAAGTCTTCTATCGAGTTTGCGAAGAATGAACAGTATTGGGATAAAGACAATGTTCACATCGATACTGTAACACTTTCTTACTATGATGGTTCAGACCAAGAGTCACTTGAGCGTAACTTTACAAATGGTGCATATAGTTATGCACGTCTCTTCCCTACTAGCTCAAACTATTCTAAAGTAGCAGAAACATATAAAGATAATATCTACTATACCCCACAGGGAGCTGGTATTGCTGGTTTAGGTGTTAACATTGACCGTCAAAGTTATAAATATACATCAAAAACAACTGACGAGGAAAAGACTTCTACTAAGAAAGCTCTTCTTAACAAAGACTTCCGTCAAGCTTTGAACTTTGCTTTTGACCGCACTGCTTATTCAGCTCAGCTAAATGGTAAGGATGGAGCCGCCCTTGCTGTTCGTAACCTCTTTGTCAAACCTGACTTTGTTTCTGCTGGAGATAAGACATTTGGTGACTTGGTTACTGAGAAAGTTGTTTCTTATGGTGATGAATGGAAAGACGTAAACTTTGCGGATGCTCAAGATGGTCTTTACAATGCTGATAAGGCTAAAGCAGAACTAGCTAAAGCTAAAAAAGTCCTTGAAGCAGATGGTGTAAAATTCCCAATCCACTTGGATATTCCAGTTGACCAAACATCTAAAAACTATATCGCTCGTATCCAATCATTTAAACAATCTGTTGAGACGGCTTTGGGTACAGATAATGTAGTTATCGATATTCAACAAATCACTACAGATGAATTACAAAATGCTACATACTACGCAGCTAGTGCGGCAGCAGAAGATTGGGACCTTTCAGGTGCTGTTGGATGGAATCCAGACTATGATGATCCATCAACATACCTTGACATCTTGAAAACAACTAATAGTGAAACAACTAAGTCCTACATGGGCTATGATAATCCATCAAACCCAGCGGTTGCTCAAGTTGGTTTGAATGATTATGACAAATTAGTTGATGATGCAGCTAGTGAAACAACCGATCTTAATAAACGTTATGAGAAATATGCAGCAGCTCAAGCTTGGTTGACAGATAGCTCACTCTTCCTTCCAGCTATGTCTTCTTCAGGAGCAGCACCAATCATTTCTCGCGTAGTACCATTCTCAGCATCTTATACTCAATCTGGTGATAAAGGTTCAGATGTTTACTTCAAATATCTTAAATTGCAAGCGAACACTGTAACTGCTAAAGAGTACAAAGAAGCTCGTGAAAAATGGCTCAAAGAAAAAGCTGAATCAAACGAGAAAGCTCAAAAAGAATTAGCGAGCCACGTGAAATAAATAATGCTCATTAGAACTTTCTCTCCAAAAGGAGAAGGTTCTTTTGGGATTTTAAAGGAAATAATATGAAAAAATATGTTTTTATGCGTATCTTGCGGTCGTTAGTTTCTATCTTTTTAGTAACGACCTTGATTTACACAATCATCTATACGATGGTTCCACGGAAGTTGATCTTCAAACAAGATACTAACTACAATAAAATTGCAACTACAGCTGATAAACGCGATAACTATGAAAATACCGTTTATGAGCGTATGGGTTATATCGAATATTACGATACAAAAGAGTTGCAGGAAAAAGCTAGTAGCATTGACCCTTCTGTTACAGTAGATGCAAATGATACAAATAAAGCTATCTATGAAAAATACATCCAACAACTTGGGAACGGTTGGACTTTAGGTGAGTTTACAGAGAGCGGTCAATTCTATGCTACTCGTGAAATCCCTATTTTCGAGCGTGTGTTCAAATTCTATGCAAACTTGCTTGATATTGACCATACAAACAAGATTCAAGACCCAGAAAATCCTAACTTAGAGCGTTATTTGCGTTTTGAAAACGATCCAGCGATTGGATGGTCTTTGGTAGGTTCAGGGACTAAACATAAATACCTCTTGTACTTCAACAGTCAGTTCCCATTTGTTCATCAGAACTTTGTGAACTTAAATCTAGGAGATTCTTACCCAACTTATGCCAATACTCCTGTTCTTCAAGTTATCACACAAGGTCAAGGACAAACCAAGACTTCTGAAGTTCAATTCCCAACTGGGAAGAAAACTTCATCAGTCAACATTTACACAAGAACTTATAAATCACCAAGTCAGGCGGATGCACGTGAAGTAGCTAACTACGGTAAAGGTGATCCATATACAGCTACTGAAAGCAACTATCAGTATCCATCTATGATTACCAGTTCTGCTATTGCTGGTTTGATTGGCCTTGCAATTTCGTATGCGATTGCGGTTCCACTTGGTTCTGCAATGGCTCGTTACAAGAATACTTGGATTGATAGTTTCTCTACAGGAGCTTTAACATTCTTACTTGCTCTTCCAACTATCGCTCTTGTCTATATCATTCGTTTGATTGGTTCTTCAATTGGACTCCCTGATTCATTCCCTATCTTGGGTGCTGGAGACTGGCGTTCATATGTACTACCTGCAGTTATTCTTGGTTTACTTGGTGCTCCTGGTTTGGCTATCTGGATTCGTCGTTACATGATTGACTTACAATCACAAGACTTTGTTCGTTTTGCACGTGCAAAAGGTCTTTCTGAGAAAGAAATTTCAAACAAACACATCTTTAAAAATGCTATGGTACCGCTCGTTTCAGGTATTCCAGGTTCTATTATCGGTGTTATTGGTGGAGCTACTCTTACTGAAACAGTCTTCGCCTTCCCAGGTATGGGTAAAATGTTGATTGACTCTGTAAAAGCGTCAAATAATAACATGGTTGTTGGTCTAGTTTTCATCTTTACTTGCGTCTCAATCTTCTCTTACTTAATTGGGGATATTTGGATGACAATTATTGACCCACGTATTAAGTTGACAGAGAAAGGAGGCAAATAATGTCTACAATTAGTAATGATAAATTTCAGTTTGTAAAACGCGATGACTTTGCCTCTGAAGCAATTGATGCTCCTGCCTACTCATATTGGGGTTCTGTTTTTAGACAATTTTTGAAAAAGAAATCAACCATCATCATGCTTGGTATTTTGATTTCAATCGTTTTGATGAGTTTCATCTACCCAATGTTTTCTGATTTCGACTTCAATGATGTAAGTAAGGTAAATGATTTTAGCGCTCGCTACATTAAACCAAATGCGGAACATTGGTTCGGTACAGATAGTAATGGTAAGTCTCTTTTTGATGGTGTCTGGTTTGGAGCCCGTAACTCTATCTTGATTTCCGTTATTGCGACCTTTATCAATATTGTAATTGGTGTTATTGTCGGCGGTATCTGGGGTATTTCAAAATCAGTTGACCGCGTCATGATGGAAGTTTATAACGTTATTTCCAACATCCCACACTTATTGATTGTTATCGTCCTAACATACTCAATCGGAGCAGGTTTCTGGAATTTGATTTTTGCCATGAGTGTAACGACTTGGATTGGGATTGCCTACTCAATTCGTATCCAAATCATGCGTTACCGTGACTTAGAGTACAACCTTGCTTCACGCACACTCGGAACTCCAACATACAAAATTGTCATTAAAAATATCATGCCACAATTGGTATCTGTTATTGTTACGACTACATCACAAATGCTTCCAGCATTTATCTCATATGAAGCCTTTCTATCATTCTTTGGACTTGGACTACCAATTACAGTACCAAGTTTAGGTCGATTGATTTCAGATTACTCACAGAACGTAACGACAAATGCATACCTCTTCTGGATTCCATTGACAACTTTGGTTTTGGTATCCTTGTCGCTTTTCGTAGTTGGTCAAAACCTAGCGGATGCTAGTGATCCACGTACACATAGATAGGAGTAGACATGACAAAAGAAAAAAATGTAATTTTGACTGCTCAAGATATTGTCGTGGAATTTGATGTTCGTGACAAAATTTTGACAGCTATTCGTGGAGTATCTCTGGAGTTGATTGAGGGCGAAGTGCTTGCACTCGTTGGAGAGTCTGGTTCAGGGAAATCTGTTTTAACAAAAACTTTTACAGGAATGTTGGAAGAAAATGGTCGTATTGCCAAAGGTAGTATTATTTACCGTGACCAAGATTTGACTGAATTTTCTTCTCATAAAGATTGGGAGCAAATTCGTGGTGCGAAGATTGCAACGATCTTCCAGGATCCGATGACCAGTCTTGACCCAATCAAAACAATCGGAAGTCAAATCACAGAAGTTATTGTTAAACACCAAGGAAAAACGGCTCAAGAAGCAAAAGACTTGGCGATTGACTATATGAATAAGGTTGGTATCCCTGACGCTGAGAGACGTTTTAATGAATATCCATTCCAGTATTCTGGAGGAATGCGTCAACGTATTGTTATTGCGATTGCCCTTGCGTGTCGTCCAGATGTTTTGATTTGTGATGAACCAACAACAGCCCTTGATGTGACCATCCAAGCTCAGATTATTGACTTGTTGAAAACACTTCAACAAGAATACCACTTTACAACGATCTTTATCACACACGACCTTGGTGTTGTAGCAAGTATTGCTGATAAAGTTGCAGTTATGTATGCTGGTGAAATCGTTGAGTATGGTACAGTTGAAGAAATTTTCTACGATCCACGTCACCCATACACATGGAGCCTCTTATCAAGTTTGCCACAGCTGGCTGACGATAAAGGAGAATTGTATTCAATTCCGGGAACACCTCCATCACTGTATACTGAATTGAAGGGAGATGCTTTTGCTCTTCGTTCAGATTATGCGATGAAGATTGATTTCGAAGAAAAAGCTCCTCAGTTTGCAGTATCTGATACTCACTGGGCTAAAACATGGTTGCTTGATGAACAAGCTCCAAAAGTTGCAAAACCAGCAGTAATTGCAGATTTACACGATAAGATTCGTGAAAAGATGGGCTTTGCTCATCTTGAGGACTAGGAGGAAGGAAATGTCTGAAAAATTAGTAGAAGTTAAAGACTTAGAGATTTCCTTCGGAGAAGGAAGCAAAAAGTTTGTAGCCGTTAAAAATGCAAACTTCTTTATCAACAAAGGTGAAACGTTCTCACTCGTTGGAGAATCTGGTAGTGGTAAGACAACAATTGGTCGTGCCATTATTGGCCTTAATGATACCAGCAAAGGGGATATCATCTTTGATGGGCAAAAAATCAATGGTAAAAAATCACGTGAACAAGCAGCGGAATTAATCCGTCGCATTCAAATGATTTTCCAAGACCCAGCCGCAAGTTTGAATGAACGTGCAACAGTTGACTATATCATCTCAGAAGGTCTTTACAACCACCATTTATTTAAAGACGAAGAAGAAAGAAAAGAAAAAGTTCAAAACATCATTCGTGAAGTAGGACTTTTGGCTGAACACTTGACACGTTACCCTCATGAGTTCTCAGGTGGACAACGTCAACGTATCGGGATTGCTCGTGCCTTGGTTATGCAACCTGACTTCGTGATCGCGGATGAGCCAATTTCAGCCTTGGACGTTTCAGTGCGTGCCCAAGTTTTGAACTTGCTCAAGAAATTTCAAAAAGAATTGGGCTTGACCTATCTCTTTATCGCCCACGATTTGTCAGTAGTTCGTTTCATCTCTGATCGTATCGCGGTAATTTATAAGGGTGTCATTGTTGAAGTGGCTGAAACTGAAGAATTGTTTAACAATCCAGTTCATCCATACACACAAGCACTTTTATCAGCTGTGCCGATTCCAGATCCAATCTTGGAACGTAAGAAAGTTTTGAAAGTCTATGATCCTAATCAACATGACTACGAAACTGACAAACCCTCTATGGTTGAAATTCGTCCAGGACATTATGTTTGGGCTAACCAAGCAGAATTGGAACGATATAAAAAAGAAATTAAATAATGAAAAGTTTTATAATCTTCCTAGTATTATTCTAGAAAGGTTATGAAACTTTTTTATTTTGCAGATAAAAACTTGATAATCTACATAAACTTGATATACTGAATACAACAAGAACTAATTTGTTAGAAACGATATGAACTAAGGGAGAATCATATGGACAACCAACCAAATTTTTTTACCAACATGGCAAGAGTGATTGGAACATGTCTTTGGGTAAAAGGAATGGAAGTATTGACTGAGAAGAAGGGATCTGAGCCAAAAGTCATAGAGGTTGCTAAATTTCTTACGGCTTATAAAATGCTATCAACTCTGCCTTGGATTGCGGGACTTCCTAGAAAGGAAGATAAAAAATGAAATTTATTTGGGATATTTTATTTTATATCATAGTCAAGCCACTAATCGCCATTCTAGAATTCATTTGGTATCACATTTGTTTAATTTTTTATGAATTCCTTTTGAATTTGTTATATTCGATTTTTAACTGGATTTATAACTGGCTTTTTAGTTTATTTTAAAATACTCTGAAATAAATCAAAAGGATGAGTAATTTACTCATCCTTTTTCTATTTATCTAAATCTTTATAGATTTATTGGGATCACTCTTTTTCCCCTTTAATCAAGAAGGCAGAAGTTAAAGCTAGACTGAGACTTGCCATGAAGAGGAGTGGGCTAGACTCTTCTCCAGTGGCAGGAAGCTGTTTGTCATTTGTAGAATTTTCACCATTAAGCTGGTTTTTATTTGCTAATGGACTAGCTTCTTTGATTTGACTTGAGCTTGGTTGTTGGACTTCTGTTTCAGTCTTGTAGACGATAGCATAAGTAGTCAAATCAAGGGTTAGAAACTCAAGCTTGCCATCACGAATGGTGAAATCTTGTGCTTTCAAGTCTTTTTCTGAACTGAAACGATAGAATCCTTGGACTTTACCAGAAATTGGTAATCGAACCAGTACAGCACCTTTTGCTTGGATTGGTTGACCATTTTCATTCTTGAGTTGAATGTTGTAGGCATCATATTTCTTGCCCAAGAGTTCTTGCTTGTCTACTTTCTGGATTTCAAGATAACTTGCTTCACCTAGCTCATTTGCTCCACTGATGACTTGAACTCCGGTAGCCTGGTCTTTTAAGGCTTTGAGTTTAAACTCAGGAAGAGAGATGCTAGGAGCCGCTTGGTCACTCGCAGTACCGATAGGTCCAGTGTATTCAGGGATATCTACGCTAGGCGCAGCCTGATCGCTTGCAGTACCGATAGGTCCAGTGTATTCAGGAATATCTACGCTAGGCGTAGCCTGGTCGCTCGCAGTACCGATAGGTCCAGTGTATTCAGGAATATTCACGATAGGCGCTCCCTGTTCTCCCGCAGTACCGATAGATCCAGTGTATTCAGGAATATCTACAGTAGGCGCAGCCTGGTCGCTCGCAGTACCGATAGGTCCAGTGTATTCAGGAATATCCACGCTAGGAGCCGCTTGGTCGCTCGCAGTACCGATAGGCTCAGTGTATTCAGGAATATCTACAATAGGCGCTTCTTGTTCCCCTGCAGTACCGATAGGCTCAGTGTATTCAGGAATATCCACGATAGGAGGTTCCTGTTCTCCCGCAGTTCCAATTGGGTCAGTATATTCAGGAATGGTTACTACTGGAGCAGGCTCATCACCTTTGCTTGTAACAACTTTTTCTTCTACAGGGGCAGTTTCCCCTTTTGGAAAGACTGTTACAATAGTACTGCTTCGTGTTTCTCCTAGGACAGCATAAGCTTCTATTGGATTGCCGGATTTACGGTCCGTAGTTTCAGGGATGTCGATTTCTACCTTGTTATCCTTTATGCTTAATACAGTTTGCTCGCCAGAAGTTACAAGAGGATCTTCATCGACTTTTCTTAGGAGTAGGGGATCTGTAACACCAGGGAATGTCACAGCAACAGCATCCCAATTACCAGTTGGTAAAGTTAGTGTTACTTTCTTATCTTCTACCTTTATAGGTTCGAGGCTTGGGGTATCTAATGATACTGATGGAGCTTTTAGAATATCGAATGAGTCCAGGGAGATTTTCTTTCGACCGTCTGGAGAATCTTGGTCCACTTTCAAAGTTAAGACATGTTCGCCATCTGTTAGATTAGTGAATTCGCCAATCAATGCTCCTTTTTCGGTAGCTCCGGCAGTGTAGAAGTCAAGGCTTGGCATTTCTTTTCCATCGAGTGTCACAAGGGCCTTGCCAAGAGCTGAAGTTTTCAGTCCATAGATACGGATACCTGTTCCAGAGAATGGAATTCTTGCAGTTGCTTCAGGAGCAAGACTATCGTCTGCATTGATATCCGCATATTTCTCTGTAGAAGCATAGAGTTCCGCATCAGTCCAGTCTTTAAATGCTGAGCCGTATTGGATACGAGAATCACGATCATCTATTTTCTCAACTGTTTCTCCTTGTCCTGGGAAGACCTTGAAGTAATCTAAGGAAATTTTTGAGCGTTCACTTCCGCGTCCCTTATGTTCACGCTTAACAGTGATAGTCATAAGGTGAGGGCCTGAAGAAAGATTTGTATAACGACCGATTAGGACACCCTTTTCAGTAGCTCCAGCCGTATAGAAATCTAGCTCACCAACAGATTTGCCATCGATTGTAACCTCAGCAAGTCCTAATTGAGAAGACTTGAGTCCGTAAATTTCAATACCAGGTCCATTGAAAGGAATGGTTGCTGTTGCATCCTTATCGGAATAATTCCCATTTGAGATATCGGCGTATTTTTCTGTTCCGCCAAAGAGTTCTGAGTCAGACCAATCTCTAAAGGCAGCACCATATTGAATACGAGAATCACGATCGTCCATTAGCTCACTAAAAGCTGAGATTGAAGTAGCAACAGAAACAGGTGTTGAGCGTTCTCCCAAAACTGCCTGGACTGTATATGTATAAGCGTGGCTTGAATCAATAGAACGATCGATGAAGTGAGTTTGGTTGGTTGTAAACTCACGGACGGTAGAGTTTTGACTATTTTCATCCGTGCTTTCTCGACGGATAATATAGTGAGTTGCTCCCTCGACTGCATTAAAGTTGAGTTCAGCAGTTGTTGAATCTTTTCGTTGGGCAGTCAGACGAGTAATACGACCAGAGAAGTTTTCAAAGGTAATGACATCACCCTTTTGAGTTGCAAGTTGAATGCGGTTGTCTTTGATGCGGGTAGCTTGTACTTCCTTACCGTTTACCTTGACAAGGCTAGCTTCGATATTTGGATAGTCTACGACTAAATCCCCACCAACATTAGAAATGAAAGATAGCGTTTCAAGATTCTTTTCTTTCCATTTCATGCTGACTTCAAAGTTACCACGAGCTACTAGACCTGAGACTTGACCATCTTTCCATGCATCTGGAAGGGCTGGTAATGGAGCAATGTAGCCGGTATGAGACTGAAGGAGCATTTCTGCCATACCGCTGGTTGCACCAAAGTTTCCATCAATTTGGAAAGGCGCGTGCGTATCCCAGAGGTTTTCTAGAGTTGAAGACTTGAGCTGTTCAGCCAACAAACGGTGGGCACGATTTCCATCTAGGAGGCGAGCCCAGAGGTTGATTTTATTGGCCTTAGACCAACCAGTTCCACCATCTCCACGGTGGTTTAGGGTTGCGCGTGCAGCTTCTAGATATTCAGGCTGATCCTTGCCAAATAGAGTACCTGGGAAGAGTCCAACCAGATGAGAAACGTGGCGGTGATGGTTTTCAATTCCTTCATTAGTGAATTGAGGGCTGTCTTCCTCGTACCATTCCTTGATACGACCGTCTTGGTTGATATGAAGTGGTTTGAGCTTGTCAAATTTAGCCTTCACTTCTGTCACCAAATCTTGGTCGACATTGAGATGATTGGCTGCTTCCATATAATCATGGAATAACTGCCAAACTAGAGATTGGTCAAAGGTATTCCCAATCGTAATGGTTCCATGCTCTGGCGAGTATGATGGAGAAGAAACCCAACGGTCACTGGCCTTGTCGTAGTGTAAGAAGGAGTTCCAGAACTTGGCTGTTTCCTTGAGCATTGGATAAATCTTTTCTTTGAGATAAGTTTCATCCTTGGTGAATTTGTAGTAGTCATAGACGTTCTGCATCATCCAAGCATTGGCAGCTGGAGACCAGCCCCAATAGTAGTTCCAGCCAGGAGTAGTCCAGCCAAATGGTGTCGCCTGAGTATGAACCAACCAACCGTTTTCTTGACCTTCTTTGGATTCGATACCTGCGTATTCTTTAGCAGCGATACGACCATAATAGCGCATGTCATCGATATAATTGATCATTGGCTTAGCTGTTTCTGCGAGATTACTCATGTAGGCAGGCCAATAGTTCATTTGTAGGTTGACATTGAGGTGGTAGTCTGAGTTCCAAGGTGGATTATCTACAGCATTCCAGACTCCTTGCAAGTTGGCAGGGAGGGCATCTGTCCGGTTACGAGAAGAACTGATCAGTAGGTAACGTCCGTATTGGAAGAAGAGTTCTTCTAGTTTTTGTCCTTTTGTTGGATTATAGGTTTGAAGAGCTTCTTTTGTAGTTTGATTAGACTTGCTACCGCCGAGGTTTAGTTGAACACGATTGAAAAGACTTTGGTAATCCTTGATGTGGTCATTTTTCAGAGTCTCATAGTCTTCGGCTTTGGCAGCTTCTACGATAGATTTGACAGTCTTTTCTACATCAATATCCTTGCGATAGTTGGTTTTCGGATTTTGAGCAAAATTAGTCTTGGCGCTGAGTAGCAGTGTTGCATAACTGGCTCCTGTAACTGTCAAATAACCATCTTGAGCAGTGACTTGTCCATCTGTCTTGATACCAAGATAAGAGGCAAATTTAAGACCGTTGTCTTTGACAGTTCCCTTGAGTAAAATACCATTAGAATCAACGCTTACAGTACCTTGTTTGTATTTAGAATTCTCCCAAGAATAATCTCCATTAGCAATCAAATCTTCAGTCAAGCTATTCCAAAGTGTAAAATCAAGCGTCTTATCTCCCTTTTTAGTCAAATGGGTAACAGTGACGTCATCTGGAAAACTAGAGAAGGTTTCTCGTTTGAAACTTGTCCCATCTTGAGTATAAGAGGTAGTTGTGATAGCTTCAGAAATATCTAAGTCACGACGATAGTCGGTAACGTTCTCCAAGCCTTTCTTTTGGTTGTTAAAGACCATGAAGATATCACCAAAAGATAAGTAACGACCATACTGAGCATTATTTGGACCCACTAGGTTGCGCTCTGCCAATTGTTTGGCTTTTTGGCGGTTTCCTTCTTCCAAGGCTTTACGAATTTCTGCCAAAACCTTATAGCGGTCCTGATAGTTCCCTCCATTGTAGTCAGTGCTATCAGGATGTGGCCCACCAGACCAGAGAGTTTTTTCATTGTATTGGATTCTTTCTTCACCGATTAATCCAAAAACCTTAGCCCCCATTTCACCGTTTCCGACAGGCAAGGCTTGTTTTTCCCAGCCGTCATAAGAAGGAGCAGTTGGTTGGTCGTAATGAAGTTGATAGTTTTCTTGCTTAGTCATAGGAAGTTCTGGCTTTTCACTCTCCTTATTTTCAGAAGGTTCAACTACAGCGTTAGTCTCTGATTGATGATGTGTTTGAGGTAATTCCTTTTCAGGTTTTACCTCTTTGTCAGCTAATTCAGTAGAAGGATGAGTGTCTGTGCTTGGCTGATTCTCCGTCTTTGCTTGACTTGGTTCCTCAACTTTTGTATCCACTTGAACCGTCGTCTCACTAACATTCGTTTGATTGTCCTTCACTTCGAGGCTTTCAGCAGCTACATTCTGTGTCGCTAGAAAAACAGCTCCCAGTAGAACAGAAGCAGTTCCAACGGTCAACTTTCGGATGCTATACTTACAGGATTTTTCCCAATAGCTCTTCTCCATAAAAACTCCTTTCTCAATTCTGTAAGCGCATACATTTTTTGGTAAAAAAATAAGCCTTGCAGAAAGATGTTTCCTTTGATTTGTATAATCTTAATATAGCAAATAAATCCAACCATTGCAAGGTTTTTTCGGAAAAACTGAATTATTTTACCAAATTTTAGTTCTTTTTTTTTATTTTATTGAATTAAAAAAGATTAGAGTAGAAAAAGAATTTGAGTAATGCCCTACCCTTTTGAAAGCGTAAATCAAACTAGTCAGGCGTGGGACTTTATGGTATAATATAGAAGATTCAAAAAGAAACAGGAGAAATATTATGGACCTTATTTTAGCAATTGTCTTGATTGTTTTAGCTTTTCTTGGTGGAGCACTTGGAGGAATGTACTTGGTGCGCAAGCAAATCGAAAAAGAATTTGCTGATAACCCACGTTTGAATGCAGAAGCAGTTCGTACTCTGTTGAGTGCAAATGGTCAAAAACCAAGCGAAGCTAAGGTACAACAAGTGTACCACCAAATCATTCGCCAACAAAAAGCAGCCCTTGCTAACAATAAAAAGAAATAAAATAGGAAAAGTCTGGGATGAAAGTTCCAGACTTCTCACTATGTTCAACTGATATTTAGAACTAAGACTTTTTCCTTGCATTCTATTGATATTTGATTATGATTAAGAAGGAGACAACTGGAACTTTACCAGACTGTCAGAAATTTCAGTAAGAAATGTAATGATAATGAACTATCAATCAGAAAAATGAGACTAGAAAGAAGACTGTATGGATAATCGACCAATTGGTTTTTTGGATTCGGGTGTTGGGGGCTTGACCGTTGTACGTGAGCTCATGCGCCAGCTTCCTCATGAAGAAATCGTCTATATTGGAGATTCGGCACGAGCGCCTTACGGGCCTCGTCCTGCTGAGCAAATTCGTGAATATACTTGGCAGTTGGTCAACTTTCTTTTGACCAAGGATGTCAAGATGATTGTCATTGCCTGTAATACAGCAACGGCAGTCGTCTGGGAAGAGATTAAAGCCCAGTTAGATATTCCTGTTCTTGGAGTGATTTTACCGGGCGCTTCAGCTGCTATCAAAGCAAGTCAGGGTGGGAGAATCGGTGTGATTGGAACACCGATGACAGTACAATCAGATATCTATCGTCAAAAAATTCATGACCTAGATCCAAATTTGCAGGTGGAAAGTTTGGCTTGTCCCAAGTTTGCCCCCTTGGTTGAATCTGGAGCTCTTTCAACCAGTGTGACCAAGAAAGTAGTTTATGAAACCTTGCGTCCATTAGTGGGCAAGGTAGACAGCTTGATTTTGGGTTGTACCCATTATCCGCTTCTCAGACCTATTATCCAGAATGTGATGGGGCCTGACGTAAAACTGATTGATAGTGGTGCAGAGTGCGTGCGGGATATCTCTGTCTTACTTAATTATTTCGAGATTAATCGTGGGCGTGACGCTGGTCCTCTACAACACCGTTTTTATACGACTGCAAATAGCCATAGTTTTGCCCAAATTGGAGTCGAATGGCTAGAAAAAGAGATTCATGTGGAGCATGTAACATTATGACAAACAAAATTTATGAATACAAGGATGACCAGGACTGGTATGTAGGTGTCTGGGACGTCTACGGTGGAATTTATAGTCTCATAAAAGATCCTCTTGATCTTGGTTTTATGGATTTTGCTCGCATTTTCCGTGATGAGGAAAATGGTTTTCCAATCACGATTACGGTAATGCGCTGGTCTTCCAACTTCCGCTTGCTATCTTTTATCGTTGAGATTTTAAATGCAGAAGCAGGTCGAAACTTGGAAGTCATTCAACGCCAAGGTGCCTTGCTCTTAGTTGAAAATGGACAACTCTTGCATGTTGAATTACCTAAAGAAGGAGTCGATGTGGAAGCCTTCTTTGAGACAAACAAGGTCAGAGAAACTTTGCTGATTGCGACTCGTAACGAGGGTAAAACCAAGGAATTTCGTGCTATCTTTGACAAACTTGGCTATGATGTGGAGAATCTCAATGATTATCCAGATCTGCCTGAAGTTGCTGAAACCGGTATGACCTTTGAAGAAAATGCTCGTCTTAAGGCTGAAACCATCTCCAAATTAACAGGCAAGATGGTTTTGGCAGACGACTCAGGTCTTAAAGTCGATGTCCTCGGTGGATTGCCAGGTGTCTGGTCAGCTCGTTTTGCAGGAGTGGGAGCCACTGACCAGGAAAACAATGCTAAGCTTTTGCATGAATTAGCCATGGTCTTTGAACTCAAGGACCGTTCGGCACAATTTCACACCACTTTGGTTGTGGCTAGCCCAGGTAAGGAAAGCTTGGTGGTCGAAGCTGATTGGCCAGGCTACATTAACTTTGAACCTAAGGGTGAAAATGGTTTTGGTTATGATCCACTCTTCCTAGTAGGAGAAACTGGTAAATCATCAGCCGAATTAACCCTTGAAGAAAAAAATAGTCAATCCCACCGTGCCTTAGCCGTTAAGAAACTTTTGGAGGTATTTCCATCATGGCAAAGCAAACCATCATTGTAATGAGTGACTCCCACGGAGATAGCTTGATTGTAGAAGAAATACGTGATCGCTATCTGGGGAAAGTCGATGCTATTTTTCACGATGGTGACTCGGAGCTTCGCCCAGATTCACCACTCTGGGAAGGGATTCAGGTAGTTAGAGGGAATATGGATTTCTATTCAGATTATCCAGAACGCTTAGTGACTCAACTGGGTCCTACCAAGATTATCCAGACTCATGGACACTTATTTGATATTAACTTCAACTTCCAAAAGCTTGATTTCTGGGCTCAAGAGGAAGACGCAGATATCTGCCTTTATGGGCACTTGCATGTTCCAAGTGCTTGGATGGAAGGGAAGACTCTCTTTCTAAATCCAGGTTCTATCAGTCAACCACGTGGAACTATCAGAGAATGTCTCTACGCTCGTGTGGAGATTGATGATAGCTACTTTAAAGTAGACTTTTTGACACGTGACCATGAGATCTATCCAGGTTTGTCCAAGGAGTTTGCTCGATGATTGCCAAAGAATTTGAACAGTTTTTACTGGAGCAAGAGGAAACCTTTTTAACTCCTGCTGAAAATTTGGCTGTGCTCATTGATACTCACAATGCAGATCATGCAATTCTCCTCCTTAGCCAGATGACCTATACCAGAGTGCCGGTAGTGACTGCTGAGAAAAAATTTGTTGGGACCATTGGTCTTAGAGATATTTTTGCATACCAAATGGAACAGGGTTTGAGTCAGGAAGTCATGGCAGATATGGATATCGTTCACATGACAAAGAAGGATGTTGCAGTGGTGGCTCCAGATTATACACTGACAGATGTTTTACATAAGCTAGTGGATGAGTCTTTCCTGCCAGTCGTTGGTAAGGATGGTCTTTTCCAAGGGATTATCACGCGGAAGTCAATCCTCAAGGCTGTCAATGCTCTCCTGCATGATTTTAGTAAGGAATATGAGATTCGAAGCAAATGAGAGAATGGATTTTAACATTTTTAGAAGAAAAGAAAAATCTATCTAGTAATTCTAAACAGTCTTATAAATATGACTTGGAGCAGTTTTTAGATCTTATTGGAGAACGAATTTCTGAGACAAGTTTAAAAATCTACCAAGCTCAACTATCAAATTTTAAGATTAGTGCCCAAAAGCGCAAAGTTTCTGCTTGCAACCAATTTCTTTACTTTTTATACCAGAAAGGAAAGATTGGCACCTTTTATCGTTTAGAATTGCCGAAACAGGCTGAGAAAAAACAAGTCAAGTCAGAGCTTTTAGACCTCAGTTCTTTCTGGCAAGAAAGTGCTTATCCAGAAGGACGCTTGCTAGCCTTGTTAATAGTAGAATTGGGCCTCTTGCCGAGTGAAATTCTAGCCTTAAAAACAGGTGATGTGAACCTGGATTTTCAAGTTTTGAGAGTCAATAAAGCTTCTCAACAAAGAATCTTGAGCCTTCCCACAAATTTGCTTGCGGAGTTAGAGCCCTTGATGGTGCAGACCTATCTCTTTGAAAAAGCTGGGAAACCGTACTCCCGTCAATGGGCTTTTCGTCAGTTGGAAGCTTTTTTAAAGGAAAAAGGATTTTCAGATTTATCTGCCCAAGGATTGAGAGAACAGTTTATATTAAGACAAATCGAAGAAAAGGTTGACTTGTACGAAATCGCTAAAAAATTAGGATTAAAGACAGTCATGACCTTAGAAAAATATAGATAATGGATATTAAATTAAAAGATTTTGAAGGACCTTTGGACTTGCTCCTACACTTGGTTTCAAAGTATCAGATGGATATCTATGATGTGCCGATCACAGAGGTTATCGAGCAATATCTAGCCTATATCTCGACATTACAAGCGATGCGTTTAGAAGTTGCAGGCGAATACATGGTGATGGCTAGCCAACTGATGCTGATTAAGAGTCGCAAGCTCTTGCCAAAGGTTGCAGAAGTGACGGATTTAGAGGATGACCTAGAGCAGGATCTCCTTTCTCAGATTGAGGAATACCGTAAATTTAAACTTTTGGGAGAGCAGTTGGAAGTGAAGCACCAGGAACGAGCTCAATATTACTCAAAAGCACCTACAGAGTTGATCTATGAGGATGCAGAACTTGTGCATGATAAGACGACGATTGATCTTTTCTTAGCCTTTTCAACCTTACTGACCAAGAAAAAGGAAGAATTCTCGAAAAGTCACACAACAATCTTACGAGATGAGTATAAGATTGAAGATATGATGGTCATCGTTCGAGAAGCCTTGGTTGAAGGTCAACAATTATGCTTGCAGGATTTGTTTAAAGAAACCAAGGATTTGCAAGAGGTTATTACACTCTTTTTAGCGACCCTGGAGTTGATTAAAACCCAAGAAATTCTCTTGATTCAAAAAGAGAGTTTTGGAGATATCTATCTCATGAAAAAGAAAGACGAAAATCAAGCAGAGCAAAGTAAGGCTTGATAGAGAGGAAGTATGAGTACTTTAGCAAAAATAGAAGCGCTCCTGTTTGTAGCGGGGGAGGATGGCATTAGAGTCCGCCAGCTGGCGGAGGTTCTATCGCTTCCACCAACAGGAATTCAGCAAAGCTTAGAAAAATTAGCCAAAAAGTATAAAAAAGATCAGGATTCTAGTCTAGATTTGATTGAGACAGGTGGTGCTTATAGATTGGTGACGAAGGCTCAATTTGCGGGTGTTTTGAAGGAATATTCTAAGGCGCCCATCAACCAGAGCCTATCTCGGGCCGCCCTTGAAACCTTGTCCATCATTGCTTATAAGCAACCTATCACACGTATAGAAATCGATGCTATTCGTGGGGTTAATTCGAGTGGGGCCTTAGCTAAGTTACAGGCCTTTGACTTGATACGAGAAGATGGAAAGAAAGAAGTTCTTGGTCGCCCTAATCTCTATGTAACGACGGATTATTTTCTAGATTACATGGGTATTAACCATTTGGAAGAATTGCCTGTGATTGACGAGCTTGAAATTCAAGCGCAAGAAAGCCAATTATTTGGTGAAAGGATAGAAGAAGATGAGAATCAATAAATATATTGCCCACGCAGGTGTGGCCAGTAGGAGAAAAGCAGAAGAGTTGATCAAACAAGGCTTGGTAACCGTCAATGGACAGGTAGTACGTGAACTAGCGACAACCATTAAGTCTGGCGATAAGGTTGAGGTTGAAGGTCAACCCATCTACAACGAAGAAAAGGTCTACTATTTGCTTAACAAACCACGTGGAGTGATTTCCAGTGTGACAGATGACAAGGGACGTAAGACGGTTGTCGATCTCTTACCCAATGTCAAAGAACGGATTTACCCTGTAGGTCGCTTGGACTGGGATACATCTGGAGTCTTGATTTTGACCAACGATGGTGACTTTACAGATGAGATGATTCACCCTCGTAATGAGATTGACAAGGTTTATGTTGCGCGTGTGAAAGGAATTGCTAACAAAGAAAATCTCCGTCCCTTGACTCGTGGTCTTGAGATTGATGGTAAGAAAACGAAGCCAGCGGTTTATGAGATTCTTAAAGTAGATCCGGTTAAAAACCGTTCTGTTGTACAGTTAACCATCCATGAAGGACGTAACCACCAGGTTAAAAAGATGTTTGAAGCTGTGGGTCTCCCAGTGGACAAGTTGTCGCGGACACGTTTTGGCCATCTAGACTTGACAGGGCTTCGTCCAGGCGAATCACGCCGTCTCAATAAAAAAGAAATTAGCCAGCTACACACCATGGCTGTAACAACTAACAAATAATGAAAAAAATCTTAATTGCGCCTGTGCGCTTTTACCAACGCTTTATATCCCCTGCATTCCCACCTTCTTGTAGATTTGAGCCTACTTGTTCAAACTACATGATTCAGGCTATTGAAAAGCATGGATTTAAGGGGGTTCTGATGGGATTGGCACGGATATTACGATGTCATCCTTGGTCTGAAATAGGTAAGGACCCCGTACCAGATCACTTTTCTTTAAAGAGAAATTCAAAATAAAAAGAATCACGACTGTGATTCTTTTTTGGTGTAGATAGATCTATAGATTGATGATTTTCGCTACCCTTCTCCTATAAAAAGTGGTAAAATGGTTGAAAGAAAGAAGGGATAGAAATGACAACATTATTTTCTAAAATCAAAGAAGTAACAGAACTTTCTGCTATCTCAGGTCATGAAGCACCTGTACGTGCTTATCTTCGTGAAAAATTAACACCTCATGTGGATGAAGTCGTGACTGATGGATTGGGGGGTATTTTTGGGGTTAAACACTCAGAAGCAGTCAATGCACCTCGTGTTTTAGTAGCCTCTCACATGGATGAAGTTGGTTTCATGGTTAGTGAAATCAAAGCAGACGGGACCTTCCGAGTAGTCAGCATTGGTGGTTGGAACCCTATGGTTGTTAGTAGCCAGCGTTTCAAACTCTTTACACGCCAAGGACGTGAAATCCCAGTAATTTCAGGTTCAGTTCCTCCACATTTGACTCGTGGCACAGGTGGACCAACTATGCCAGCTATTTCAGATATCGTTTTTGACGGTGGTTTTGCGGATAAGGCAGAAGCTGAAAGTTTCGGTATCCGTCCAGGAGATACCATCGTTCCAGATAGTAGTGCTATCCTAACTGCTAATGAAAAAAATATCATCTCAAAAGCTTGGGATAACCGTTATGGTGTTCTCATGGTTAGTGAGTTGGCTGAAAACTTGTCAGGTCAAAAACTAGGAAATGAACTTTACCTTGGGGCTAACGTCCAAGAAGAAGTTGGACTTCGTGGTGCCCACGCATCTACAACAAAATTTGATCCAGAAGTATTCCTTGCTGTAGACTGTTCACCAGCAGGTGATGTCTATGGTGGCCAAGGCAAGATTGGTGACGGAACCTTGATTCGTTTCTACGACCCAGGTCACTTGCTTCTCCCAGGCATGAAGGACTTCCTTTTGACGACAGCTGAAGAAGCTGGAATCAAGTATCAATACTACTGTGGAAAAGGTGGAACTGACGCAGGTGCAGCTCATCTGAAAAATGGTGGTGTCCCATCAACAACAATCGGTGTTTGTGCCCGTTATATCCACTCTCACCAAACACTCTATGCTATGGACGATTTCCTTGAAGCTCAAGCTTTCTTACAAGCCTTGGTTAAAAAATTGGATCGTTCTACAGTAGATTTGATCAAAAACTATTAAACAGAAAAGATGGAGGTGATAGGTATGGAAGAACCAAACCTAGGAACCTTGATACGGGATCTTTACAATAATGCCCGTCAAAACCTGAGTGAAGACCTAGTGCTTGCACTTGTAGAGACGGCTAAGCAATTGCCCAGTACCAATGAGCGATTGCTAGCGGTACGGCTATCAGGTCTGGTCACTCTTGAACTTCTCAAGAATCCCAAGACCCCAGCGCCTGAGTTAGTCAATCTGGCCCGCTTTATCCAAAAGGAAGAAGCTAGGTACAAGGGTGCAGCTGCCTCTTCCTTTATGATTGGAGAGTTATTTAAAATGCTTTGATTCGAAAGAATCAAAGCATTTTTTCGTTTTAAATTTGTTCTGCCAAAACCTTTTCAGCAAGGTTCATAGCGTGGTCTGACACACGAGTGTAGTGTGAAATAATATCGATAAAGTTGACACCTGCTTGGGTAGAACATTCTCCGTTATTTAGACGTTTGATATGAGTCTTACGAAGGATACGTTCCATCTTATTGATAGCTTCATGACGTTCAATAAGAGTTTCTGCTTTCTCGAGGTCGTTGTTTTCCACACTCTCAAGAGCATCTTTGACGAATTCACTAGTTTTAAGATAAATCTCTGCTAGTTCTTCTAAGGCAGCCTCAGAGAACTGAACATTCTTGCGTTGCAAGTAATCGTTAAGATTGAGCAGGGCTTCTGCGTGGTCTCCGATACGTTCCAAGTCTCGTGAAGAGTCAAGGATATTTGTTAAGACTTCACTCTCTTTTTGGCTCAAAGCTTCACCAGATAAACTAATGAGGTAACGAGTCAATTTTTCATCAATGGTATTGATAGCTTCTTCAGTCTTATGTCCCTTCTCTGCAACTTTTTCATTAGAGTTGATGATATAGTCGTAAGAGAGGTCAAAGGCTTTCGCAGCATAATTACCTAAGTGTAGAAGTTCTTTTTTAGCATTTCCAAGAGCGATAGATGGAGCTTGTTTGATCAGTTGCTCATCAAGGTAAAGTGGCTCATATTTGACAACTTCGTCTTCTCCAGGGATAAGTTTGGTTACCAAGAAGGCAAGAGCTCCGATGAATGGAAACTGAATGATTGTATTGGTAATGTTGAAGGTTCCGTGGGCGAAGGCGATGGTCATTTCTGGAGCTAGATTTAAGAAGCTCTCAAACCATTGGATTAAGCCTGTAAATGGAACGAGGAAGATAATACAGATAACAGTTCCGATAACGTTAAAGGCTACATGGGCTGCGGCCACACGTTTGGCTGCGATATTAGCACCCAAGGAAGCGATAATAGCAGTGATAGTTGTTCCGATGTTATCTCCAAAGAGAACTGGTAGGGCCCCCTGAAGGTCAATCAGATTGCTAGCATAGAGATTTTGTAGGATCCCGATGGTTGCGGAGGAGGCTTGAATCAGAAGGGTTAGACCTGTTCCGACAAGAACACCCAAGATTGGATTTTTACTAAGTTCTACCATATAGTCTTTAAAGACTTGTAAATCCTTAAGGGGTTCCATAGCGCCACTCATAAGATTGAGGGCAAAGAAGATACCACCAACACCAAAGAGGATTCGTCCGATGTTATTGATGGTTCTATTTTTTGTGAAGAAGAGACAGACTGCTCCGAGAAAGAGCATCGGTAAAGCGTAGTCTCCCAGTTTAAAACCGATGATAAAGGATGTGACGGTTGTTCCAATATTGGCTCCCATAACAATCCCAATAGCCTGACGTAAAGTCAATAGTCCGGCACTAACCAGACCAACTGTAATAACCGTAACACCTGAACTCGATTGAATCAGGGCAGTCATCCCAATTCCAACTAAAATTCCAAAGAAAGGATTGCTAGTATATTTGTCAATGTAATATCGAAGACGATCTCCAGCTGCTTGTTGCAAACCGTCTCCCATGGTCTTGATACTATATAAGAATAGTCCCAGACCACCTAAAAAGTGAAATGCAATTTCCTGCCAATTAATGGACATTTTCTTTTTCCTCCGAAAACTAATCGCGGAATTTCTCCCATTCTATTTTAAAGGATTCTAAGCAATCTAACAAGTAGTAAATACAGTTTTTTTAGAAAAATATCATTTAAATGTAGAAAAAAGGCGGTTGATTGTCTAATTTATATCATTTATTCACCCCTTTATAGATATTTTAGGATGACTGTTGACTCTACTTATAAATATCGTAAAATGAAAATGAACAGTTCTGCTATTTTAAGGGCAGTTACTTTTTTTAAACAAAAATAAAGCGCTTACTTTTGGAAGTGAAAGGAGAAAAAATGAAGAATCCATTTTTTGAGAAACGTTGCCGCTATAGTATTCGAAAATTATCAGTTGGTGCCTGCTCTTTGATGATTGGTTCGGTTTTATTTGCCAACCAAGCTCTAGCAGAAGAAGTTGCAATCCCAGCGAATGAAACAACGACTACTGCCGTGGCTACAGAGCAAGCATCGCCAACCACATCAGAGCAACCAACTACAGCTTCACCTGAGGTATTAAAGCAGTTGGAAGAGACAGAAAACAAGGTTAGTGAGCAACCTATTTCAGAAGAAAAACCAACCTTGGACCAATTGACTGCAGCTGATAAGGAAGTAGCTAGTCCGGTTGCTGAAGAGCCTAAGGCTGAAGAGGCACCTGTAGCTACAGAAAATAAGGCTGAAGAGAAAGCAACTGTCTCAGATGTTCCTAAGAAAGAAGAAAAAAGTCTTCGACCAAAAGAAATTAAGTTTGATACTTGGGAAGATTTGTTGAAATGGGAACCGGGTGCCCGTGAAGACGACGCTATTAACCGTTCTTCAGTAGAACTAGCCAAACGTTACCGTGGGCATGTAGTCAACGAAAAAGCCAATAAGGACGCCAAGGTTGAAGCTCTTGCCAATACCAACTCTAAGGCTAAAGACCATGCATCTGTAGGTGGTGAAGAATTTAAAGCCTATGCTTTTGACTACTGGCAATACTTGAATTCAATGGTCTTCTGGGAAGGGCTCGTTCCAACTCCGGACGTGATTGATGCTGGTCACCGTAATGGTGTCCCTGTATTGGGTACACTCTTCTTCAACTGGTCTAATAGTATTGCAGACCAAGAAAAATTTGCTGCAGCCCTTCAACAAGATGAAGACGGTACTTTCCCTATCGCTCGCAAGCTAGTTGATTTAGCTAAATATTATGGATTTGATGGATATTTTATCAACCAAGAAACTACAGGTGATATCGTAACGCCTCTTGGTAAGAAAATGCGTGATTTCATGCTTTATACCAAGGAATATGCAGCTCAAGTTAATCATCCAGTCAAGTATTCTTGGTACGATGCCATGACTTATGAATACGGCCGTTACCATGAGGATGGACTTGGTGAGTACAACTATCAATTCATGGAAAAAGAAGGAGACAAAGTACCAGCTGATCACTTCTTTGCCAACTTTAACTGGACTAAAGAGAAAAATGATTACTCTGTAACGATGGCACAATGGCTAGGTCGTAGTCAGTACGATGTTTTTGCAGGTTTGGAATTGCAACAAGGTGGTTCTTACAAGACAAAAGTAAAATGGGATGCCCTTTTTGATGAAAATGGCAAACTTCGCTTGTCACTTGGACTCTTTGCACCTGATACTATCACGAGTCTTGGAAAGACAGGAGAAGACTATCACAAGAATGAAAATATCTTCTTCACAGGCTACCAAGGAGATCCAACTGGTCAAAAACCAGATGACAAGGACTGGTACGGAATTGCTAACCTCGTAGCTGACCGCACACCAGCAGTGGGACGTACCTTTACAACATCCTTTAACACAGGACATGGTAAAAAATGGTTTGTAGACGGTAAAGTTTCTAAGGATTCGGAATGGAACTATCGTTCTGTATCAGGTATCTTGCCTACATGGCGCTGGTGGCAAACTTCATCAGGTGCTAAACTTCAAGCTGATTATGACTTTGAAGATGCCTACAATGGAGGGAATTCACTCAAATTTGCGGGTGATTTAGCTGAAAATACCAACCAAGATGTTCGCCTTTACTCTACAAAACTGGAAGTAACAGATAAAACAAAACTTCGTGTTGCTCATAAAGGTGGTAAGGGAAGCAAGGTCTATGTAGAGTTTGCAACTCAGAAAAACTATACCTATGGTGGCGAGAATGCTCGTAAAGAGCTGACTCTATCTGACGATTGGACAAAAGATGAATTTGATTTGAGTGCCTTAGCAGGTCAGACTATTTACGGCATCAAGCTCACTTTTGAAAATACTGCTGCCCTTAAGGGTTATCAATTTAACTTGGGTGAGTTGACTGTTACAGATAATCAAGAGGCTCCTCAAGCACCAACAGCTCTTAAAGTAGCTAAACAATCTCTGAAAAATGCTCAAGAAGCGGAAGCCATTGTCCAATTTACTGGAAATAAAGATGCTGACTTCTATGAAGTTTATGAGAAGGATGGCGATGCTTGGCGCCTATTGACAGGCTCATCTGCCACTACTATCTACCTACCAAAAGTTAGCCGTTCAGCTAGTGCGACTGGAACCAATCAAGAGTTGAAGGTTGTTGCAGTTGGTAAGAATGGCCTTCGCTCTGAAGTTGCAACCACAAACTTTGACTGGGGCATGACTGTCCAAGATACAAGCCTTCCAAGACCACTTGCAGAAAACATCGTTCCAGGAGCTACTGTTATCGGAAGTACCTTCCCAGACACAGAAGGCGGCGAAGGTATCGAAGGTATGTTGACTGGGACAATCACTAGTCTATCTGACAAATGGTCTTCTGCTCAGTTGAGTGGTAGCGTTGATATCCATTTGACACAACCACGCCGTGTCGTTAGATGGGTCATGGACCATGCCGGTGCTGGTGGAGAATCTGTCAACGATGGTTTGATGAATACGAAGGACTTTGACCTCTACTATAAGGATGAAGCTGGAGAATGGAAACTAGCCAAGGCTGTTCGTGGTAATAGAGCTCACGTTTCAGACATTACCCTTGATAGCCCAATTACGGCGCAAGACTGGCGTTTGCACGTTATTACATCTGACAATGGAACACCATGGAAAGCCATTCGTATCTACAACTGGAAGATGTATGAAACTCTTGATACGGAGAGCCAAAACATCCCAATGGCTAAAGTTGCAGCGCGTGTTCTAACGGACAATAAGATTCAACTTGGATTCTCAGAAGTTCCTGCTGGAGCAACAATTACAGTCTATGACAAGGCAGATTCACAAACTCCTATCGCTAGTTTAAACACAGTAGTTGGAGGGGATCTAGCAACAGATCCATTGAGCTTTGAAAAACGTCCAAGCCTTCTTTACTACCGAACACAATTGCCAGGGAAAGAAATCAGTAATACCCTTGCTGTAACGATTCCTCAGGATGAGAGAAAGATTAAGGCTGTCAGTCTAGAAGTAGCACCTAAAAAGACAACTTACCAAGATGGTGAGGAATTGAATCTCAAAGGTGGTCTTCTTCGTGTCAAATACGAGGGTGAAGAAGCAGACGAAGTCATCAACCTCAGTCATGCAGGTGTAGTTGTTAACGGCTATGATGCTCACCACCATGGCGAACAAGACTTAACGGTAACCTATCTTGGTCTTCCAGTTGCAGGAAGCTTCAAGGTTCAAGTGACTGGTGAAGAAGCTGGTCCAAAAGAAGTCGCAGCCTTGTATATTAGCAAGCAACCGAAAATTGATTACTTTGTAGGCGATACTCTTGACTTATCAGAGGGACGCTTCAAGGTCTTGTATGATGATGAATCTGAGACTGAACATAACTTTACAGACCAAGGAGTCGAAATTACAGGCTATGATTCTCAAAAAACAGGCCGTCAAAAACTTCAGTTGCACTATCAAGGACAAACTGTCGAATTTGATGTTCTAGTATCACCTAAAGCAGCTGTTAATGACGAATATCTGAAACAAGAAATCACATCTGCTCAAGGTCGCAAAGAAACAGTAGCTTATACATTTGCGGATGCAGCAAAACAAGCAGCTCTTGTTGAGAAGATTGATGCAGCAAAAGCGATTTTAGAAAACCATGATGCTAGTCAAGAAGCAGTCAGCCAAGCTTTGAATGACTTGAAACAAGCTGGTGCAGACTTGAATGGAAATCAACGTTATCAAACTGCTAGAGAAGAGTTGGAAAGCTTGCTCGAATCCGTCCTTGAAAAAGATCCTCAATCTGAGTTGATTGCGCAAGCTGAGGTTTTATTATCTTCACAAACGCCAACTCCAGAAGCCTTTGCGGACATGAAAGAAAAGCTGAACAAGAAACTAACTCCTGCAGAAGAAAGCCATCATGTAGGTAGTTTAGAAGATGAAACTGCTCCAACAGTTGAAACTCTACCTGAGTTAGTGATTGAAACAGAAACTCAAGCCTTCGAACGCCAAGAACGTCCGTCAGGAGACCTCTTGGTGGGAGAACGTCGTATTGTTCAGGCAGGTGTAGAAGGTCAGACTCGTCGTCTGATTGAAGTTGATGCCAAAGGCAACCGCACTCTTCTTGAGACAGAAGTAGTCAAGGAAGCAGTTGCAGAAATCACTGAAGTTGGTACCAAGGTAGAAAGCCGTGTTCAACCGCTAGACGGAGTCAAAGATTTGACTATCAGCAATCCAACATTAGTGGTTGAGGAAGAAAAGGTTGCATACGGCCATGAAGAACGAGTAAATCCTAGTCTTCAAGCAGGAGAACGTCGTATCGTTCAGGCAGGTGTAGAAGGTCAAACTCGTCGTCTGATTGAAGTAGACACAGAAGGTAACCGTACTCTTCTTAAGGCAGAGGTAGTCAAGGAAGCAGTGACTGAGATTACTGAAGTTGGTACGAAGGTAGAAAGCCGTGTTCAGCCACTAGATGGAGTCAAAGATTTGACAATTAGCAATCCAGCATTGGTGATTGAAGAAGAAAAGATTGCATATGGACATGAAGAACGAGTAAATCCTAGCCTTCAAGCAGGAGAACGTAGAATTGTTCAGGTCGGAGTTGAAGGGCTTCGTAGAAATCTTGTAGAAGTTGACACAGAAGGCAACCGCAGTCTTAAGGGGACAGAAGTAGTCAAAGAAACTGTAACTGAGATTGTTGAGATTGGGCCAAAAGTTGATGCCCAAGCTGACAAACCTCTTGTCCCTGCTCCAGTAGCACAAGCAGCGAAGCAAGAACCAGCAAAAGCAGAAGCACAAGCTGAGAAACCTGAAGGAAAACAACTTCCGAATACAGGTGAAGAAGTAGATGCGAATCTCCTTGCCCTTGGATTGGTTGGAGTTCTGGGTGGTTTCGGATTACTTGCCCAAAAGAAAAAAGAAGATTAAGTTAGATAGTGTATCTAACATTTACTTCATACAGTAAAAAGATTTGCTGAGGTGAAAAACGAGAAGTACCTATCGTTGCTTGAGGGATTCTCTATATTTACCAATGAGAAATGGTTCAGGGAAAAGTTTAAGGTTTTGCTATCTCTTTTATTGATTTTGTGATATAATTAACACGTAAAAAAAAAGAAGGAGTCATATCTAATGGCAAAATTGACTGTTAAAGACGTTGACTTGAAAGGGAAAAAAGTTCTCGTTCGTGTTGACTTCAACGTACCTGTAAAAGATGGCGTGATTACTAACGACAACCGTATCACTGCAGCTCTTCCAACTATCAAGTACATCCTTGAACAAGGTGGACGTGCAATCCTCTTCTCTCACCTTGGACGTGTAAAAGAAGAAGCAGATAAAGAAGGTAAATCACTTGCTCCTGTAGCTGCTGACTTGGCTGCTAAATTGGGTCAAGAAGTTAAATTTATCCCAGGTGTTACTCGTGGTGCTGAATTGGAAGCAGCTGTTAACGCTCTTGAAGATGGACAAGTTCTCTTGGTTGAAAACACTCGTTACGAAGATGTTGACGGCAAGAAAGAATCTAAAAACGATCCTGAACTTGGTAAATACTGGGCATCACTTGGAGATGGTATCTTCGTAAACGATGCATTTGGTACAGCTCACCGTGCACACGCATCTAACGTTGGTATCTCAGCAAACGTTGAAAAAGCTGTTGCTGGTTTCCTTCTTGAAAACGAAATTGCTTACATCAAAGAAGCAGTTGAAGCTCCAGAACGTCCATTCGTAGCTATCCTTGGTGGATCTAAAGTATCTGACAAGATCGGTGTTATCGAAAACTTGCTTGAAAAAGCTGATAAAGTTCTTATCGGTGGTGGTATGACTTACACATTCTACAAAGCACAAGGTATCGAAATCGGTAACTCACTTGTAGAAGAAGACAAATTGGATGTTGCTAAATCTCTTCTTGAAAAATCAAACGGTAAATTGATCTTGCCAGTTGACTCAAAAGAAGCGAACGCATTTGCTGACTACACTGAAGTGAAAGATACTGAAGGTGAAGCAGTAGACCCAGGATTCCTTGGTCTTGATATCGGTCCTAAATCAATCGCTAAATTCGACCAAGAATTGACTGGTGCGAAAACAGTTGTATGGAACGGACCAATGGGTGTATTTGAAAACCCTGACTTCCAAGCTGGTACAATCGGTGTGATGGACGCTATCGTGAAACAACCAGGCGTTAAATCAATCATCGGTGGTGGTGACTCAGCTGCTGCAGCGATCAACCTTGGACGTGCAGACAAATTCTCATGGATCTCTACTGGTGGTGGTGCTTCAATGGAACTCCTCGAAGGTAAAGAACTTCCAGGTCTTGCAGCTTTGACTGAAAAATAAGAAAACCTAAAAAGGAGGACTCAGGTTCTCCTTTTTTTGCGCCCTTATATAGTTCAAGAGATATTTAGTTACTGAGGGATAATTGGACAGAATCCAAAAAAAACAGTAAAATAGAGGAATACCAATCTAAATGAAATTTGAGTGATAATCGTGGAAAAAAGAGACAATCAGACAAAAACAGCTATTTGCGGTATTATCAATGTCACCCCAGATTCTTTCTCTGATGGGGGCCAATTTTTTGCTGTAGAAAAGGCTTTAAAACAAGCTCGAAAATTGATAGCTGAAGGTGCTACTATCTTAGATATCGGTGGTGAATCTACTCGGCCTGGAAGTAGCTATGTTGAGATAGAAGAGGAAATCCAACGTGTCGTTCCAGTGATTAAAGCTATCCGTCAAGAAAGTGATGTTCTGATTTCGGTCGACACTTGGAAAAGTCAAGTTGCAGAAGCAGCTCTAAAGGCTGGGACCCATATAGTCAATGACATTACAGGTCTTATGGGGGATGAGAAGATGGCGGAAGTGGTTGCCAAAACTGGAGCTCAGGTAGTCATCATGTTTAATCCAGTCATGGCACGCCCTCAGCACCCTAGTTCGCTCATCTTCCCTCATTTTGGATTTGGAGAGACTTTCACAAAGGAAGACTTGGCTGAATTTGAACAACTTCCAGTAGAAGAATTGATGGCAGCTTTCTTTGACCGTGCACTTGCAAGAGCGAAGAAGGCAGGAATATCGAAAGACAAGATCATGCTGGATCCAGGGATCGGATTTGGCTTGACCAAAAAGGAAAATCTCATCCTTCTACGTGACCTTGATAAATTACACGAGATGAGCTACCCTATTTTTTTAGGAGTCTCTCGCAAGCGCTTTGTCATCAATATTCTGGAAGAAAATGGTTTTGAAGTAAATCCAGAAACTGAAGCTGGTTTCCGCAATCGTGATACTGCTTCAGCTCATGTGACCAGTATCGCCGCTAGACAAGGTGTGGAAGTGGTACGCGTGCACGATGTAGCTAGCCACAAGATGGCGGTCGAAATTGCGTCTGCTATCCGTCTGGCAGATGATGCGGAAAATTTAGATTTGAAACAATATAAGTAAGATGAATAAGAACGAAACGAATCAGTGGATAGCCCACTATCGGACAGACCAACCTCATTTTGGTTTGGAAAGAATGATGAAGCTACTAGCTTTACGCGGCAATCCCCATCTGAAACTCAAGGTTATCCATATCGGTGGAACCAATGGTAAGGGATCTACCATAGCTTTTTTGAAGAATATGTTGGAAAAGATGGGACTAAGAGTTGGTGTCTTTAGCTCTCCCTATCTGATTCATTATACCGATCAGATTGCTATTAACGGAGAATCTATCCCAGAAGCAAGATTAGAGGCCTTGATGGTAAACTATCGCTCACTACTTGATGGGGAGCATGCTCATGATTTGCAGGGGACGACAGAGTTTGAGATTATTACTGCTATAGCCTATGATTATTTTGCTTCTGAGGAAGTTGATGTCGCTATTATGGAAGTAGGTATGGGTGGACTTTTGGATAGTACCAATGTTTGTCAGCCTATATTAACAGGTATTACGACCATTGGCCTGGATCACGTAGCTTTACTAGGGGATAGCTTGGAAGCCATCGCAGAGCAGAAGGCTGGGATTATCAAACAAGAAGTTCCCCTGGTGACAGGGAATATTGTCCCAGAAGCCTTAGCAGTTATCAACCAAATCGCGAAAGCGAAAGAGGCTCCTAGGCTTGTTTATGGGGAAGATTATCAAGTCAGTCATCAAGAGAGTGTGGGGACGGGAGAAGTCTTTGACTATTCAAGTTTGGTTAGACAAGGTCGTTTTCAAACAGGATTGCTGGGTTTGCACCAGGTAGAGAATGCTGGGATGGCTTTAGCCTTATTAGATACCTTTTGTCGAGAGACTGGGCTAGAATTGCCAGAAAAAGATTTAGTGGCTCAAGCCTTAAAAGAAACAAATTGGCCTGGACGCTTTGAAGTTGTTTCTAGAAGTCCTTTGATGATTTTAGATGGGGCACACAACCCCCATGCAATCAAAGCTTTATTAGCTACCCTAGAAGAACGATTTACTGACTATCACAAGGAAATACTCTTTACATGTATAAAAACCAAGGCTTTAGAGGATATGTTAGATTTATTAGAGGCCTTACCAGATACTAATCTTACACTAACACATTTTGATGATGGTCGAGCGACAGACGAAGAGGTGCTAAAACAGGAAGCTCATTCTAGAAATCTAAATTACCAAAGTTGGCAGGCATTTCTAGACCAAAGTATGATAGATATTGAAGAGAAAAAAACAGTTAGGATAGTAACGGGCTCCTTGTATTTCTTGAGCCAGGTGCGAGCCTATCTAATGGAGAGGAAAAACTAGAGAATGGATACACAAAAGATTGAGACGGCTGTAAAAATGATTATCGAAGCAGTCGGTGAAGATATCAACCGCGAGGGATTGCAGGAGACACCAGCTCGTGTAGCCCGCATGTATCAAGAGATTTTTTCAGGACTTGGTCAAACTGCAGAGGAGCACTTGTCAAAATCCTTTGAAATTATCGATAACAATATGGTAGTGGAAAAGGATATTTTTTTCCATACCATGTGTGAACACCACTTCTTGCCATTTTATGGGAAAGCTCATATCGCCTACATTCCAGATGGACGCGTGGCAGGTTTGTCGAAGCTTGCGCGTACAGTTGAAGTTTATGCTAAAAAGCCACAAATTCAAGAACGCTTGAATATCGAAGTAGCTGATGCTTTGATGGACTATCTTGGTGCCAAAGGTGCTTTCGTTGTTATTGAAGCAGAGCATATGTGTATGAGCATGCGTGGTGTTCGAAAACCAGGAACTGCAACCTTGACAACAGTAGCTCGTGGAGTATTTGAGACAGACAAAGATCTTCGAGATCAAGCATACCGTCTCATGGGGTTATAAAAATCGATTCGAACGATTTTTTCTAGAAAGGACTAGTTATGGATCAATTGCGCATTAAGGATCTGGATATTTTTGCCTATCATGGTCTTTTCCCTAGTGAGAAGGAATTAGGGCAAAAGTTTGTCATTTCAGCTAGCTTATCCTATGATATGACCAAGGCTGCGACGGAGTTGGACTTGGAGTCTTCTATCCATTATGGAGAACTTTGTCAGCAATGGACGACTTGGTTTCAGGAGACCACTGAGGACTTGATTGAAACAGTTGCCTACAAACTAGTAGAGCGCACTTTTGAAACCTATCCAATCGTTCAAGAAATTAAACTGGAACTAAAAAAACCATGGGCGCCTATTCATCTACCGCTAGACACCTGTTCAGTAACTATTCACCGTCGTAAACAAAGAGCTTTTATTGCTCTAGGTAGCAATATGGGGGATAAGACGGCTAATCTCAAGCAAGCAATTGAAAAAATTCGAGCTAGAGATATTCGTATTCTCAAAGAGTCCAGTGTGATTACAACTGAGCCATGGGGCGGAGTCGAGCAAGATAGTTTTGCTAATCAGGTCATTGAGGTGGAAACTTGGTTGCCGGCGCCAATCTTGTTAAATACTTTGTTAAGTATTGAATCAGAGATGGGTCGGGTTAGAGAAGTGCATTGGGGACCTCGCTTGATTGACTTGGACTTGCTCTTTGTAGAGGATCAAGTTATCTATACAGATGACCTCATCTTACCTCATCCTTATATCGCTGAGCGCCTCTTTGTCCTAGAGTCACTTCAAGAAATAGCACCTCATTTTATCCATCCAGTCCTAGGGCAACCGATACGTCACTTATATCGTCAATTGGAGAAAGAAAATGGCCAAGGTTTCTGAAACTTATAGTAAATGGAAAAGTATAGGGGAAGGTCTTGTAGCTATTGTCTTAGGCCTTCTCTTGGTTTGTTTTGGGCAGGTAGTTCCAATACTGGGTTACCAACTCCTGATGGCCTACTTTTTCTTGTCGGCAGTTTGGCAACTATTGACGCGATGGTTTCAAGAAAAGTCCCGTAGAGAAAATATATTTGTAACTCTAGCCAAGCTCTTTCTTGCAGTCATTCTATTTGACTCAGTCATCTTGCAAGGGATAGCTCTCTATCTCTTGGTTGTTATCATTGGAAGTTATCAGCTTTTTACAGGTCTAATCAGTCTGATTACCTGGTTGCTATACCGGAAAAATCATATTCATCCGAGGATTAATTATTTATTTGATGCTTTGTGGATGATGGGATTTGGTCTCTATAGTATTTCCCCTTTTCATGATGCGACAAATTTTGAATTGCTCTTACTTGGTTTTTACTTGATCATGTTGGGGGCAAGCAGTGTCAGGGATGGATTCTTTTTTGAAAAAGGGAGAAGCAATCCTAAGCTCAAGCGTAGAATGAGAATGACCCTGCCTATATTTATGACAGCCTTGATTCCCATCAGTACCTTACGACGATGGAATGAAAGGTTATCTACTCATCAGGTAGAAGAAAACGAAGTGCATTTGGAGAGAAAAAATGAAAAATCTGTTGACTTAGAAATTTTCATCCATACTTCAGAATCATCCTTCTTCTTGGCCATGGGCCATGTAGATATTTGCTACCAAGGTCAGGTTATTTCCTACGGTTCTTATGACCCTCACTCAGAGCGCTTGTTTGGGACAATCGGTGACGGAGTATTATTTAAGGCTAATCGTGAAAAATATATTGAACTTTGTAAGAGAGAAAGCCAGAAAACTCTATTCGCCTATGGTTTAAGCCTGTCTGAACAACAGAAAAAAGCCATCGAAGAACGATTGAGAGAGATAGAAAGCCTCTTGATACCTTGGGAGCCAAGTTCACAACTGCTGAAAAGAAGGGAAGGAGAGGTCAAACATACCTACTCTTATCAGCTGAAACACGAGGCTGATGCCAGCCTCTATAAGTTTAAATCATCGAAATATAAAACCTATTTTGTCCTTAGTACCAATTGTGTCCTACTAGCAGATTCTATCGTTGGGAAAGCTGGAACGGATATTCTAAGTCCACAAGGTTTTATCGTTCCTGGGACTTATCAGGACTATCTTGATTTAGAATTTAAAAAACCGAGTGGCATCGTAGTCAGTCGTTCTGTTTATTAATAAAAATAAAACTCTAGTCAGAAGGCTAGAGTTTTTAAAATAGGTCATTTTCTTCAGGGAGGAGGATAGTTTCCTTGCCGTCCATATCCATAACAAGTACTTTCGGTGGATACAATGGGTCAAAGGGATGATTAAAATCGAAGTCAATCGTTGTAGGTAGATGCTCGCTTGAAAAACGGAAGGTGATGGAACCGTTACTGTTTAAAAGTTGAAATTCTAACTCATCTTCTAGTTCAAATACATGCTTTAAAAAATGATCGATAATATACCAGATTGAGTCGATGACATCGTCTGGGAGATTGGTTACCACACCAAAGCTGGCACAACGTCTATGTGAATCCGTAAAAGCCATTGATACCTCCTACTTAATTTTTTATTATCATACTGCAAACTGGCCTAAAAATCAAGAAAAGTAAACTGATTTACAAAAATATGATTTACAGTAAAATTTTTTCAAAGAAACTTTATATATTCCTTGAAAATGCTTACAATAAATGGTAAACTAGTAGTGGTGTAAACATGAAAACAAAATTTTCAACATTAGAAAGGAAACGGTATGAACACAGATGATACAGTAACAATTTATGACGTTGCCCGAGAAGCAGGAGTTTCAATGGCAACAGTCAGTCGTGTAGTCAATGGTAATAAGAATGTCAAAGAGAACACTCGTAAGAAAGTTCTAGAGGTTATTGAACGCCTAGACTATCGTCCCAATGCAGTAGCTCGTGGCTTGGCAAGCAAACGAACAACAACTGTTGGTGTTGTCATTCCAGATATCACAAATACTTATTTCGCTGCTCTGGCAAAAGGGATTGATGATATTGCCGAAATGTACAAATACAACATCGTCCTTGCTAATAGCGATGAGGATGATGAAAAAGAAGTAGCAGTAGTCAACACACTCTTTTCTAAACAAGTCGATGGTATTATTTTTATGGGCTATCATTTGACAGAGAAGATTCGTTCAGAGTTTTCACGTTCACGCACTCCTGTGGTTCTTGCAGGAACAGTGGATGTAGAACACCAGCTTCCAAGTGTCAATATTGACTATAAGAATGCTACTGCGGATGCTGTTCGCCATTTGTTGAAACGTAACAAAAAGATTGCTTTTGTGAGTGGTCCCTTAGTTGATGATATCAATGGTAAGGTTCGCTTGGTTGGATATAAGGAAGCTTTGAAAGAAGCTGGAGTCAACTATAGTGAAGGTCTTGTATTCGAATCAAAATATCGCTATGACGATGGTTATGCCTTGGCAGAACGCTTGATTTCTTCTAAAGCAACAGCAGCTATTGTGACGGGTGATGAATTGGCGGCTGGTCTCTTGAATGGCTTAGCTGACCATGGAGTTTCAGTACCAGAAGACTTTGAAATCATTACAAGTGATGATTCTCAAATCGCACGCTTTACTCGACCAAATCTGACAACTATCGCACAACCCTTGTATGACCTTGGTGCGATCAGTATGCGTATGTTGACGAAGATTATGCATAAGGAAGAATTGGAGGAACGTGAAGTTCTTCTCCCTCACGGTTTGACAGAACGCAAATCAACTCGCAAAAAGTAATAAAAATCCCCAGGAATCTAACTGATTTCCTGGGTTTTTCTTATCCTTCCATATATGCTCGGAGCTCGTCACCTTTAAGTCCTGCATTAACTGCAATGAGGAGTTTAAGACGTGCTTTCTGAGCATTTAATTCTTTTACAAAATAAACACCATCATTTTGCAGACAAATACCACCGCCTTCGTAGGCGTAAACAGGTTCTGCAATCCCATTGAAACAACGTGAGACTAGTGCAATAGGAAGTCCTGCTTGACTGAGAGATTTCAGTTTTTGGGCAGTTTCTTTAGGAACATTCCCAGCTCCAAAAGCCTGGATAATCAGTCCATCTAGCTGATCGACAGGAAGTAGATTGAGAAGCTCCTCAGTCATACCTGCATAAACAGGTACGATAGGAACCAATCCCTGAATGTGATCAAGGTCAAAACGAACACGAGGTTCAGCCGTTTTGAAGTAGAGAATTTCCTGCTTCATAATGAGCCCGAGTGGTCCATGAGTTGGTGTTTGAAAGGTACTAACGTTAGTAGTATGCGTTTTTGTGACATATTTGGCGGCGTGAATTTCGTCATTCATCACGACCAATACACCCTTATCTGCAGCCTTGTCATCACTCGCTACGCGTAAGGCGCTGAGATAGTTGTAGACGCCATCGCTTCCCAGTTCATTGGAGCTTCTCATAGCGCCTGTCAGGACGATAGGCATATGAGGGACTTCCATGGTATCGAGGAAATAAGCCGTTTCTTCTAGGGTATCTGTCCCATGTGTAATCACAACACCATCATAGGACGATGCCTCTTGTTTAATTTTTTTGTAGAGGGCCAACATATGCTTGGGCTTGATGTGTGGGCTAGGTAAATTTAAAAAATCCAAGGAGTGGACTTCGACACCTTCTAGAGGATTAGAGATATGATTCATAGGGTTATCAGCACTAGTCCTTACAGCTCCAGATTCATCTGCCTGCATGGAGATAGTGCCACCAGTATGTAAAACAAGGATTTTCTTAGTCATGATTCACTCACTTTTTCTGAAATGTGGTATAATCATTGTATCATAAAAGAAAGGAATGAGATAGGATGGAAGTCAAAGCAGTTTTTTTTGATATCGATGGAACGCTTGTAAATGACCGTAAGAGTGTTTTGAAGTCCACAAAGGAAGCTATCAAGATTGTGAAAGAACAAGGGGTGCTTGTTGGGGTAGCAACAGGGCGAGGACCTTTTTTTGTTAAGGATTTGATGGATGATTTGGATCTGGATTTTGCAGTGACCTACAATGGCCAATATATCTTTAACAAAGATCGTGTTCTTTTTGCTAGCCCTATTGATAAGAGAAGTCTCAGACAAATCATCTCTTATGCTAAGAAAAATCGAAAAGAGATTGCCATGGGAACGCGACAAGACGTTGTCGGTTCTCGGATTATGTCCTTTGGACTCAGTCCTCTTTCACAACTCGTCAGTCGTTTTGTACCTAAATTTTTGACTCGTACTGTTAGTCATTCCTTTAATCGTATGGTCAGTAAGGCCCTTCCTCAGAAGGAAGATGATTTGTTGGACTTAATCAATCAACCGATCTATCAGGTGCTTATGTTGATGACGCCTGAGGAGACAAACCATGCTGCTGAAGAATTAAACAATCTGAAGTTCACCAGAAGTAATCCTTTCGCGGCCGATATTATCAATCAAGGGAATTCCAAGTTAGAGGGAATTCGCCGTGTCGGAAAAGAATACGGTTTTGATCTCAATCAAGTCATGGCCTTTGGTGACTCAGATAATGACTTGGAAATGTTGGCGGGCGTTGGGATGTCTGTTGCCATGGGAAATGGTAGTAGCAGTGTGAAAGAAGTTGCCAAGCATATCACTGCCAGCAACCAAAATGATGGGATTCACAAGGCTTTAGAATATTTTGGAGTTTTGGCTTCTGAAAAAGTCTTTGTCAGTCGTGACTATCATTTCAACAAAGTTAAGACCTTCCATCGTATGATGGATGAGCGAACTCAAGAAGAACCTATAGCTTGGGATTTAGAAGGGGCGACCCACCGTGCTGGCTTTAAGATCGAAGAGTTAGTCGAATTTGTCCGTGCTGCAAGCAATTCTGAAGAGGAATTCCAACAAGCTGTGCAGGATTTACACCAAGCACTTGATATAGCTGCTGAAAAAGTATCTCAGTCAACACCAGCTGAGAAAACCCTCGTTGGTCAAGTGGATGCTTTGATTGACACTCTCTACTTTACTTATGGAAGTTTCGTTTTAATGGGGGTAGACCCAGAGAGAATCTTTGAGATTGTCCATCAAGCAAACATGGGTAAAATCTTCCCAGATGGTAAGGCTCATTTTGATCCAGTAACCCACAAAATCTTGAAACCAGATAACTGGAAAGAAAAGTACGCTCCAGAGCCTGCAATCAAAAAGGAAATAGAGCGCCAAATCAAGGCTTATGAACGTCATAAGGAAAGAGAAAACCAAAAATAAAAGGAGCATCTGCTCCTTTTATTTTTGGTTTATAAAGTTTTATCCTTGTCTCGAACGACGAGAAGGTCAACGCTTGTATGGCGTAGGATATATTCTGATGAAGATCCAACAAGCAAACGTTCGAAGGCGTTAAGCCCTGTTGCGCCAACTAAAATCAAATCAACATGTTCTTGGTCCGGGATTGTTTTAGCCAAAAGTGTTTTAGGATTTCCCATTTCGATGACAACTTGAACATCTGTAAGACCAGCGTCTCTTGCACGCTTTTCATATTCTGCCATCAAGTCTTGGGCTTCAACTTGTAACTCTTCATAAACTTCAGCATCAAATGTTGAAATGCTTTGAAGAGCACGAGTGTCAATGACATGGGCGATGGTTAGTTTAGCCTGGTTACGCACTGCTGACTGAACTCCCTTAACAAAAGCCAAATCAGCTTCTTTAGAACCGTCGACTGCTACCATGATGTTTTCGTAACGTTGAGTCATAGCAAAAACCTCCTCATTTCTTATCACCCTCATTGTAATCCTTTTCACTAAAAAAGTAAAGTAAAAAATGATAGGAAGGAAAACGCTTTTGACTTTGCTTTTAAGAGTGCTATAATTAAATGTGAGAAAACAAGAGGGATTGATATGACAAAAATTGCAGTACTTTCAGATATTCATGGAAATACAGGAGCGTTGGAAGCTGTCCTTGTAGATGCTGAGAAGGTAGGAGTAGAAGAATATTGGCTCTTGGGGGATATTCTCATGCCAGGGACTGGACGAAAAAACATTCTCCAACGATTGGAAGGTTTGCCAATAACGGTTCGGGTTTTGGGGAATTGGGAAGAAAGTTTATGGCGGGCTGCTCACCACAAATTAGATACTAGAAGACCTAGTCATCGCTATCTTTTGCGTCAATGTCAGTATATCATGGAGGAAATTAGTCTGGATGAGATTGAAGCCCTTCAGGATTTTCCTATGTACAGCCACCGCCAGTTTGGAAATCTGAAGGTAGGGATAAGCCATCATTTACCAGATAAAAATTGGGGAAGAGAACTTATTCATCTTGGGAAGCAGGAGGATTTTGACCGTTTGGTGACCAATCCTGACTGCGATATTGCCATCTATGGACATATCCACCAGCAATTTCTACGTTATGGGAGTGGTGGACAACTCATTTTGAATCCAGGTTCGATTGGGCAACCATTCTTCTTGTCAGCAAGTCTGCGCGAGGACTTGCGAGCCCAGTATATGATTTTGGAATTTGATGACAAAGGATTGAGAGATATCGACTTTCGTCGTGTTGATTATGATGTTGAAGCAGAATTGCAGCTGGCTAGAGAGTTACAGTTGCCCTACTATAAAATTTACTATGAAAGCATAGTCAATGGAATTCACCATACTCACAATCAGGACTTGCTACATGAAATTGCACAAAATCAAGGGCATGATGCAGAATTGGATGATTGGCTTAGTCGTAACTCTTGACATTACAACTATAGAAGCTATAATAAATATAAGAGAAGAATGAGCTTAGTTAACGAAAAAGGAGGACTGCATGCAAATTTCAAGTCGATTTACCATCGCAACCCATATGCTAGTTATCATTGCCCTTGAAGGCAAGGAAAATAAAGTAACCAGTGATTTTCTAGCTAGCAGCGTAGGAGTCAATCCTGTTATTATCCGTAAAACCTTGTCCCAACTGAAAAAAGCGAACTTGATTTCTGTTGCGCGTGGGACTGGAGGGGCAGAAATCATCAAAAAACTCGAAGATATCAGTCTCTTAGATGTTTATCAAGCTGTTGAATGCCTCGGAAAGACTGGTCAACTCTTTAGTTTTCATGACAATCCAAATCCAAATTGTCCAGTTGGAGCCAATATTCATGTGGTTTTAGATCAAAAACTCGATAAGATTCAGATGGCAATGGAGCAGGAGTTGGGTCAAACTAGTCTAGCCCAACTAGTGTCAGATGCAGAAGCAAGAATTCAAGAATAAATGTTAAAATAAGGAATACCTGAATTTCTGAACTGAAAAGTTTAGTAGTCTAGGTGTTTTTTGCTTTACGAAGCCTGCTAAGCGTTAGCTGAAGTGACCTAAAAAATTAGCAAGGGATGTGGTCAGATTAGCAGGAGAAAAACTAAAAATCGTGTTATAATAAATGAATAGAATCGTAAGAAAGAGTGGATGTTTGAGTGATAATTCCTACTTATAATTGGCAATTTTCTCCGCAGGTTGAGGATGCGGATTTTACAAAAATAGCCAAGAGTGCAGGCTTGAGTTCTGAAGTCGCTTGTTTGTTGTATCAACGAGGAATCAGGGATGAAAGCAGCCTGAAGAAATTTTTAGAACCTTCTTTGGAAGATTTACATGATCCTTATCTCTTACATGATATGGATAAGGCAGTTGATCGTATTCGCCAGGCCATTGAGCGAGGGGAATTGATTCTGGTCTATGGAGACTATGATGCGGATGGGATGACTTCGGCTTCGATTGTCAAGGAGAGTTTGGAACAATTAGGTGCAGAGTGTCTGGTCTATCTCCCTAATCGCTTTACAGATGGTTACGGACCAAATGCTAGTGTCTACAAATATTTTATCGAGCAGCAGGGAGTGTCTCTGATTGTGACGGTGGACAATGGTGTTGCCGGGCATGAGGCTATTGACTTGGCTCAGTCTATGGGCGTGGACGTCATTGTGACAGACCACCACTCCATGCCAGAGGTTTTACCAGATGCTTATGCAATCGTCCATCCTGAGCACCCAAAAGCAAATTATCCTTTTAAACATTTAGCAGGTTGTGGCGTTGCTTTCAAACTAGCTTGTGCCCTCTTGGAGGAAGTGCAGGTTGAGTTGCTTGACTTGGTTGCCATTGGAACGATTGCGGATATGGTCAGCTTGACGGATGAAAATCGTATCATGGTTCAATATGGTCTAGAAGTTTTGCGAAATACCCAAAGACTAGGCCTCCAAGAACTCTTTGAAATTGCAGGAATTGCTAGTAGTGACCTTACAGAAGAAACAGTTGGTTTTCAGTTGGCGCCACGTTTGAATGCCTTGGGGCGCTTGGATGATCCCAATCCAGCGATTGATTTACTGACTGGCTTTGATGATGAAGAGGTGCATGAAATTGCCCTCATGATTCAAGAAAAAAATGAAGAACGCAAGGAAATCGTTCAGGCTATCTATGAAGAAGCTAAGAGTTTGGTTGATCCTAACAAAAGCGTTCAAGTTTTGGCCAAGGAAGGCTGGAACCCAGGAGTGCTTGGGATTGTAGCTGGTCGCTTGTTGGAAGAATTAGGGCAGACAGTTATTGTTCTGAATATTGAAGACGGTCGTGCTAAGGGAAGTGCGCGGAGTATTGAAGCTGTCGATATTTTTGAAGCCTTGGATCCGCATCGTTCTATCTTTCTCGCTTTTGGTGGCCATGCAGGTGCTGCAGGTATGACGCTCGAAGTTGAACAGTTAGATGCCTTGTCAGAAATTTTAGAAACCTATGTAAAAGATAAAGGGATAGCTGCCATAGGTAAGAGTAGATTATATCTAGACGAAGAACTAGATTTGGAAAATCTGAGTTTAGATACAGTTAAAAGTTTCGAACGGTTAGCTCCTTTTGGAATGGACAATCAAAAGCCTGTCTTTTACATTCGAGATTTTCAAGTTGAAAATGCTCGTTCTATGGGGGCGGCAGATAGTCATCTGAAATTGAAAATATCCAAAGGGAATGCGAACTTTGAAGTGGTTGCTTTTGGTCAAGGGTCGAAAGCGACAGAATTTGCGCAGACCAAACAACTGGAATTGGCAGTTACCCTTTCCGTTAACCAATGGAATGGCCAAACAACCCTCCAGTTGATGATGGTAGATGCTCGTGTAGACGGTGTTCAACTCTTTAATATTCGTGGGAAGACTGTAGCTCTACCAGAAGGAGTACCCGTACTTGATTTTTCAGGAGAATTACCTGATATCTCTAAAAGTCTAGCGGTTGCGGTCAAAAATCTTCCAGAAGACATCACTATTCTTAAAGACATCTTCCAGCAACATGATTTCTCAGCTATTTACTTTAAAAACGATATTGATAAACCCTACTATTTGACAGGTTATGGGACAAGAGACCAATTTGCTAAGCTTTATAAGACGATTTACCAGTTTCCAGAATTCGATATCCGTTATAAATTAAAAGACCTATCAGCTTATCTTAAAATTGAACAGATTTTACTCGTCAAGATGATTCAAATTTTTGAAGAGCTTAGTTTTGTCACCATTGAAAATGGTGTGATGAGGGTTAATAAAGATGCGACTAAACGGGATATTGCTGAAAGTCAGATTTATCAAAATCTCAAGCAAACTGTTAAAGACCAAGAAATGATGGCCCTAGGTACAGTACAGGAAATCTATGATTTCTTGATGAAAAAATAAATATAAAGAGGCTGAAGTAAACTATTTCAGTCTCTTTTTGTAAGTGCTTTTTAACTTTATGTAGTAAAAGTATACAGATTTGTAACATGACTACAACATAAATCTAAAACAATTGACATGTAAATCAGGTATGATTCTTTTGTCAACAAAAAATTAAAAATAATCAATAAAATTTTAGGAGAAAATTGTTATGAAAAAAACAGTTGCCAAACTGACTCTTGGTTTAACATCTACAGCTATTTTGGCTACAGTTGGTGCTCAGACTGTTAGCGCAGACTCTTACGTTGTTCAAGATGGTGATTCATTTTTTGGTATTGCTGCTGCAAGTGGTATGGATCCTTATGAGTTGGCAGCTAATAATGGGAAAAGCATTTTTGATACCATCCACCCAGGTGATGTGCTAGAAGTGAGTGGTCCAACTCAAGTTAGCTATTCATACAATGCTCCGGCTTATGAAGCACCTAGTACTGCGAATGCGGTAGCAGTTGAGGATGTTGTCGTAAATACTCCTACAAACTACGGGAACTCATATCCTATTGGTCAGTGTACATGGGGCGTAAAAGAATTGGCACCTTGGGCTAGTAACTGGTGGGGAAATGCCAATACTTGGGCAATCTACGCTAGTGCACAAGGCTTTAAGACAGGAAATGTACCTGTAGTAGGAGCAATCGCCGTGTGGGACGGTGGTGAATATGGACATGTTGCTTATGTGACAGATGTTCAAAGTGAAACTTCTATCCAAGTATTGGAATGTAACTATGATGGCAGTGGAACTCAACCAATCGGAAACTATCGTGGATGGTTTAATCCGACTGCATCAAGAGGTACTGTAAGATACATTTATCCAAACTAAGAATACTTAAAAAGATTTAGAATTTCTAAATCTTTTTTTATGTACTCCGGCCTGGGTTTTTAGGATTTTGGTCAGCTATAAATTTTGGAGTTTCATTCGATTTAATCGTTTAATGATCTTAGACGAAGCTTAAAAAAGAACAAAGGAAGCCGTTGTGGCTATTAGAGTGAATGTTCTCTAGTTGAAATCCTATCTTCATTTTGATAATTAGTAAAAAAATGGTATAATGAGAGGAAAAGATTCGGATAAAAGTATATTGGACTTTAAAAAAAAGAGAGTTGTGAAGACTCTATAAACACGTTATAGTAATACTTCGGAGGGAAAATGACCAATATTAAATTAACAACTTTGGGCGGTGTTCGTGAAAATGGTAAAAACATGTACATCGCAGAAATTAACGACTCTATCTTCGTTTTAGATGCAGGTTTGAAATATCCTGAAAATGAGCAGTTGGGTGTCGATGTCGTTATTCCAAATATGGAATATCTATTTGAAAACAGCGACCGTATTGCAGGAGTCTTTTTAACGCACGGACATGCGGATGCGATTGGAGCACTTCCTTACCTCTTGTCAGAAGTGAAAGTTCCTGTTTTTGGTTCAGAGTTGACCATCGAACTTGCTAAGCTTTTTGTTAAGGGAAATGATAGCGCTAAAAAATTCGATGATTTCCATGTTATTGATGAAAATACAGAAATCGACTTTGGTGGTACTGAAGTTTCCTTCTTCCGCACGACTCACTCTATCCCAGAAAGTCTGGGTGTCGTCTTGAAAACATCTGAAGGCAGTATCGTTTATACAGGTGACTTTAAATTCGACCAAACAGCTAGTGAATCTTACGCCACTGACTTTGGTCGTTTAGCAGAGATCGGTCGCGAAGGAGTCTTAGCTCTTCTAAGTGACTCAGCAAATGCAGACAGTAATATTCAAGTGGCCAGCGAAAGTGAAGTAGGTGATGAAATTACTCAAACCATTTCTGATTGGGATGGACGAATCATTGTAGCGGCTGTTGCAAGTAACCTTTCTCGTATTCAACAGGTTTTTGACGCTGCCGCAGATACAGGTCGTCGCGTTGTTTTGACTGGATTTGATATTGAAAATATCGTTCGTACAGCCATTCGCTTGAAAAAATTGTCACTGGCTAACGAAAGTCTCTTGATTAAACCTAAAGATATGTCTCGATTTGAGGATCATGAATTAATTATCCTTGAAACTGGACGTATGGGTGAACCGATCAATGGTCTACGCAAGATGTCTATCGGTCGTCACCGCTATGTTGAAATCAAGGATGGAGACTTAGTTTATATCGTTACAACGCCGTCAATCGCCAAAGAAGCTGTGATGGCACGTGTAGAAAATATGGTTTACCAAGCAGGTGGTGTCGTTAAGCCGATTACTCAAAGCTTGCGTGTTTCAGGGCATGGGAATGCGCGTGATCTTCAATTGATGATCAATCTTTTGCAACCTCAGTATCTCTTCCCAATCCAGGGAGAATACCGTGAGTTGGATGCTCATGCCAAGGCTGCTATGGCGGTTGGTATGCTACCAGAGCGTATCTTTATCCCTAAAAAAGGGACAACCATGTCTTATGAACATGGAGACTTTGTTCCATCTGGTGCCGTTGCTGCAGGAGATGTCTTGATTGATGGTAATGCCATTGGGGATGTTGGGAACGTTGTTCTTCGTGACCGCAAGGTCTTGTCAGAAGATGGTATCTTTATCGTAGCTATCACTGTTAACCGTCGTGAGAAAAAAATCATCGCTAAAGCGCGAGTACATACGCGTGGATTTGTCTATCTCAAGAAGAGTCGTGATATCTTGCGTGAAAGTACAGAGTTAGTGAACCAAACTGTTGAAGATTATCTCCAAGGTGAGGACTTTGACTGGGCTGATCTTAAAGGGAAGGTCCGTGATAATTTGGCCAAATTCCTTTTTGACCAAACCAAGCGTCGTCCAGCCATCCTCCCAGTAGTCATGGAAGCAAAATAAGGATTAAATAACAGTAGAGAAAGTCGAGTTTCGGCTTTTTCTTATCTTAAGTGTATAAGGAGCAAGTTATGGCAGTAATGAAGATTGAGTATTACTCAGAAGTTTTAGATATGGAGTGGGGAGTAAATGTACTCTATCCGGATGCGTCTCGGGTAACAGAGCCAGACTCTACGGATATCCCAGTTCTCTACCTACTTCACGGGATGTCTGGAAACCACAATAGTTGGCTCAAGCGGACCAATGTAGAACGCTTGCTACGAGGCACCAATCTGATTGTTGTCATGCCTAATACAAGTAACGGCTGGTATACAGATACTCAGTATGGCTATAACTACTATACAGCTATAGCAGAAGAATTGCCTAAGGTGCTCAAACGCTTCTTCCCTAATATGACAAGTAAGCGAGAAAAAACCTTCATTGCTGGTTTATCAATGGGAGGCTACGGTTCCTTCAAATTGGCCCTATCAACCAACCGTTTCTCACATGCAGCTAGTTTTTCTGGTGCTCTCAGTTTCGAAGAGTTTTCTCCAGAAAGCCAGGATTTAGGGACGCGTTCCTACTGGAGAGGTGTTTTTGGCAAAGTAAATGATTGGGTGAATAGTCCTTACTCACTTGAAACACTCGCTAAAAAGTCTGATAAGAAAACCAAGCTCTGGGTTTGGTGTGGGGAACAAGATTATCTCTATTCTGCCAATAATCTGGCAGTTAAAAATCTGAAGAAACTTGGTTTCGATGTGACCTATAATCATAGTGCAGGAACCCATGAGTGGTATTATTGGGAAAAGCAATTGGAACGTTTTTTGGCTACTTTACCAATTGATTTCGTTTTGGAAGAACGCTTGTCTTAATTTTAGCTTTCTTTCAGTTTTCTTCAGTAAAATAGAGAACCTATCTTTAGAATGGGAATCCATGGCTTAAAGATGGGTTCTTATTTTTTTAGAAAGGTGGGCAATTATGGGCTGGATTATTCGTGCGTTATGTCGATTTTTATTAGGGATTTTGCGCATTTTTTGGCGCCTTGTATGGACACTTATCCTCTTAATTTTCATCACTTTTGGGATTCTCTGGTATGTGACAGGTGATTTACCTGCTACTTTAAATCAAGTTAGCAAAGTGGTTCAAGTCGGCCAAGCAGGTTGGCAACAATGGCAAGAAACTGGCAAATTGCAAGGTTTATCTCAGACAGATCATCACCAAGATTCAGGAGCAAAATGGCCAAAGGCAGAAGCAACGATTTATATCGATCCTCAAATGGATGTTAGCTTCCAAAAAGCTTATGCTGATGCTATTTCCAACTGGAATCAGACCGGCGCTTTTAACTTTATGCTTGTAACAGAGCCGGATCAAGCCAATATTTTCGCTACCGAAATGAACGATGGTTCGACAGCTGTTGCTGGCGAGGCAGAGAGTCAAACAAATCTCCTAACCAAACAATTCACTTCAGTAACCGTTCGTTTAAATCATTACTATCTATCTAATCCAAATTATGGTTATACGGATGACCGCATTTTGCATACGGCAGAGCATGAGCTAGGGCATGCCATTGGTTTGGAACATACCAATGAAGTTTCGGTCATGCAGCCAGCGGGGTCATACTATGGTATTCAGGCTCAAGATGTTCAAGCAGTTCAGGAACTTTACGGATCTGGAGAATAAGTCTTTTCAAGCTCAAATAGGACTTCTTGATGTCAGCAATGGTAAGGAGTTTTTGCTATAATGGAACTATGAATAACTTGATCAAATCAAAACTGGGGCTCTTGCCAACTAGCCCAGGGTGTTACATCCACAAAGACAAGAATGGCACTATCATCTATGTGGGGAAGGCTAAAAATTTGCGTAATCGTGTACGGTCCTATTTCCGTGGAAGTCATGATACCAAGACAGAAGCCCTGGTATCTGAGATTGTAGATTTTGAGTTTATCGTTACGGAGTCCAATATTGAAGCCCTTCTTTTGGAGATCAACCTAATCAAGGAAAACAAGCCTAAGTACAATATTATGCTCAAGGATGATAAGTCCTATCCTTTTATCAAAATCACAAATGAGCGCTATCCTCGCTTGATTATCACCCGTCAGGTCAAGAAGGACGGAGGACTCTACTTTGGTCCCTATCCGGATGTGGGGGCAGCCAATGAAATCAAACGGCTATTGGATCGGATTTTCCCTTTTCGCAAGTGTACCAACTCGCCCTCTAAAGTCTGTTTTTACTACCACATCGGGCAATGTATGGCCCACACCATCTGTCAGAAAGATGAGGCCTATTTCAAGTCTATGGCTCAGGAGGTTTCTGACTTCCTAAAAGGACAGGATGACAAAATCATCGATGATCTCAAGGGTAAAATGGCAGTGGCAGCCCAAAGTATGGAGTTTGAACGTGCAGCGGAATACCGTGATTTGATTCAGGCCATTGGCACCCTTCGAACTAAGCAACGAGTCATGGCAAAAGATCTTCAAAATCGTGATGTATTTGGCTACTATGTAGAAAAAGGTTGGATGTGCGTTCAGGTTTTCTTTGTCCGTCAAGGTAAACTAATTGAACGCGACGTCAATCTCTTTCCATACTACAACGATCCAGACGAGGATTTCTTGACCTATGTGGGACAGTTTTATCAAGAAAAATCTCACTTGGTCCCCAATGAAATTCTGATTCCTCAAGATATTGACGAAGAAGCTATCAAGGCTTTGGTGGATACCAAGGTTCTCAAGCCTCAACGTGGGGAGAAGAAGCAACTGGTCAATCTAGCTATCAAAAATGCTCGTGTCAGTCTAGAGCAGAAATTTAACCTGCTAGAAAAATCAGTTGAGAAGACTCAAGGAGCCATTGAAAACTTGGGACGACTCTTACAAATTCCAACCCCAGTCCGTATCGAGTCTTTTGATAACTCTAATATTATGGGGACTAGTCCTGTCTCTGCTATGGTTGTTTTTGTCAACGGAAAACCGAGCAAGAAGGATTACCGTAAGTATAAAATCAAGACTGTGGTCGGACCAGATGACTATGCAAGTATGCGAGAGGTTATTCGCAGACGCTATGGACGCGTCCAACGTGACGGTTTGACACCGCCAGATTTGATTGTCATTGATGGGGGACAAGGTCAGGTCAATATCGCTAAACAGGTCATTCAAGAAGAGTTGGGGTTAGATATTCCGATCGCAGGCCTGCAAAAGAATGACAAGCACCAAACCCATGAATTGCTTTTTGGAGACCCACTTGAGGTGGTAGAGTTGTCTCGCAATTCTCAAGAATTTTTCCTCCTGCAACGCATTCAGGATGAAGTCCACCGTTTTGCCATTACCTTCCACCGACAACTACGTTCTAAAAATTCCTTCTCCTCTCAATTGGATGGAATTGAAGGTTTGGGTCCAAAACGCAAGCAGAATTTGATGAAATATTTCAAATCTCTGACAAAAATCAAGGAAGCCAGTGTGGATGAGATTGTCGCTGTTGGTATACCAAGAGCAGTGGCAGAGGCAGTTCATCATCACCTGAATCCAGAAGTAGACTCAGGGCTAGCTCAAGTAGCTGAGAAGCCTGTCGAGTATAAGGAATAAAGCAACAGTGGAATGTTTTAGCTTTAGTGAGTGCAAGCTAGTCGGATTTGTGGTAAAATAGATAAGATATGACAAAAGAATTTCATCATGTAACGGTCATGCTCCATGAGACCATTGATATGCTAGATGTAAAACCTGATGGTATTTACGTTGATGCGACCTTGGGAGGAGCAGGCCATAGCGAGTATTTATTAAGTAAATTAAGTGAAAAGGGGCATCTCTATGCCTTTGACCAGGACCAGAATGCCATTGACAATGCCCAAGAACGTCTGGCTCCTTATATCGAAAAAGGAATGGTCACCTTCATCAAGGACAACTTCCGTCATTTGCAGGCACGTTTGCAGGAAGCAGGTGTAGAAGAAATTGATGGCATTTGTTATGATTTGGGAGTTTCGAGCCCGCAATTGGATCAGCGTGAGCGAGGTTTTTCTTATAAGAAGGATGCGCCACTGGACATGCGGATGAACCAAGAGGCTAGTTTGACAGCTTATGAGGTAGTGAACCATTATGACTATCATGACTTGGTAAGAATCTTTTTCAAATATGGAGAAGACAAATTCTCCAAACAGATCGCTCGGAAGATTGAACAGGCGCGTGAGTTGAAGCCGATTGAGACAACGACAGAATTGGCCGAGATTATCAAGTCTGCTAAGCCTGCCAAGGAACTCAAGAAAAAAGGTCATCCGGCTAAGCAAATTTTCCAAGCCATCCGTATTGAGGTCAATGATGAACTTGGGGCTGCAGATGAGTCCATCCAACAAGCTATGGAATTACTAGCAGTGGATGGAAGAATCTCAGTCATTACCTTTCATTCGCTGGAAGATCGCTTGACCAAGCAATTGTTCAAGGAAGCTTCAACAGTGGAAGTGCCAAAAGGCTTGCCTTTCATCCCAGATGATCTTAAGCCCAAGATGGAATTAGTCTCTCGCAAACCGATTTTACCAAGCAAGGAGGAGTTGGAGGCCAATAATCGTTCTCACTCAGCCAAGCTACGAGTAGCTCGAAAAATTCATAAGTAAGGGGATAAAATGGTAGAAAAAAGAGAAACGACGAGCCAATTACTGCAAGCTCGTATCAAGAGATTTTCACGTGTTGAGAAGGCTTTTTACCTTTCGATTGCCATTACAGCCCTTGTCTTAGCCATCAGTGTGGTTTATATGCAGACCAAGCTCTTGCAAGTCCAGAGTGAACTAACGACTGTTAATGCTCAGATTGAAGAAAAGAAGACAGAGCTGGATGATGCTAAGCAAGAAGTCAATGAATTGATCCGTTCAGAGCGTCTGACAGGAATTGCGGATTCGCAAGAACTGCAACTGAATAATGAAAATATCCGATCGGCGGAGTAGTATATGAAAACCTGGAAAGAAAAAATAGTACACTTTGCCATTAAGAATCGCAAATCTCCCCTTGAAAACCGCAGACGAGTTGGGAAGAGCCTTAGTCTCTTGGCCGTCTTTCTCTTTGCTGTTTTTTTGGTTAACTTTGCGGTAATTATTGGTACAGGCTCAAAATTTGGTGTTGACCTAGTTAAGGAAGCAAGCAGGGTCCACCAAACAACTCGGACAGTTCCTGCAAAACGAGGAACTATCTATGACCGTAATGGTACACCAATCGCTGAGGATGCAACATCCTACAACATTTATGCCATTATCGATAAGGAATATAAATCTGCAAATGGGAAAATTCTCTATGTAGAAGAGTCTCAGTATAGCAAGGTTGCAGAAATCTTCCATAAATATCTAGATATGGATGAGTCCTACGTCAAGGAACAACTTTCTCAACCTAATCTTAAGCAAGTTTCCTTCGGTGTAAAGGGAAATGGTATTACCTATGCCAATATGATGTCCATAAAAAAGGATTTGGAAACAGCTAAGGTTGAGGGAGTTGATTTTACAACAAGCCCAAATCGAAGCTATCCTAATGGGAAATTTGCTTCATCTTTCATCGGACTAGCGCAGTTGCACGAAAATGAGGATGGTTCAAAGAGTCTCATTGGGACGTCTGGTGTCGAGAGTTCCTTAAATAGTTTATTGGCAGGGACAGATGGTATTATTACATACGAAAAAGACCGTCTAGGTAATATTGTTCCTGGTACAGAACAAGTCACCCAACAGACCGTAAACGGGAAAGACGTCTATACGACCCTATCTAGTCCTTTGCAGTCCTTTATGGAAAGTCAAATGGATGCCTTCCAAGGAAAACTAAAAGGCAAGTATATGACTGCGACCTTGGTTAGTGCCAAGACAGGAGAAATTCTGGCCACGACTCAAAGACCGACCTTTGATGCTGATACCAAAGAAGGGATTACAGAGGACTTTGTCTGGCGTGATATCCTTTACCAAAGTAACTATGAACCAGGTTCAACCATGAAGGTCATGACCTTAGCAGCAGCTATAGATAACAACACCTTCCCTGGTGGAGAATACTTTAATAGTAGCGAATTAAAAATAGCAGATGCAACTATTAAGGACTGGGATGTGAATGATGGCTTATCAGCTGGAAGTATAATGACATACTCACAAGGTTTTGATCACTCGAGTAATGTCGGTATGACCTTGCTCCAGCAAAAAATGGGGGATGCCACTTGGTTAGACTATCTCAGTCGTTTCAAATTTGGTGTTCCTACTCGTTTTGGGATGAGTGATGAATATGCCGGACAATTGCCTGAAGACAATATCGTTACTATTGCCATGAGTTCTTTTGGTCAAGGGATTTCTGTTACTCAGACCCAGATGCTTCGTGCCTTTACAGCAATCGCTAATGATGGGGTCATGCTAGAGCCGAAGTTTATTAGTGCCCTCTATGATCCAAATGATCAGACTGTTCGTAAATCGCAGAGGGAGGTTGTAGGGAATCCTGTTTCTAAAGAAGCGGCTAGTCTGACTCGAGAAAATATGATTTTGGTTGGTACAGATCCTGTTTATGGTACAATGTACAATAAACTTACCGGTAAACCAATCGTTACTGTACCTGGTCAGACTGTTTCTGTCAAATCTGGAACAGCTCAAATTGCCGATGAGCAAAACGGAGGATATTTAGTTGGGAAAACCAATTATATCTTTTCTGTAGTAACCATGCATCCTTCTGAAAATCCTGATTTTATTCTTTACGTAACAGTTCAACAGCCAGAACACTTTTCTACCCCTTGGTTTGGAGAATTTGCTAATCCTATTCTTGAACGAGCTTCTGCTATGAAAGAATCTCTTAATCTTCAGTCTACAGCTAAAAATCTGGATCAAGTTACGACAACAACTAGTTATGCAATGCCAGCGACCAAGGACTATAGTCCGGGAGATATGGCAGAGGAACTGAGACGCAATCTTGTTCAACCAATCGTTATCGGTTCAGGAACAAAAATCAAGGACAGTTCAGTGGCAGAAGGAACAAATCTAGACGCTAATGAGCAAATCTTACTCCTTTCAGACAAGGTAGAAGAGATGCCTGACTTATATGGCTGGTCTAAGAAAAATGTTGAAACCTTTGCTAAATGGTTGAATCTTGAAGTTGAATTTGAAGGTACAGGAGAAATTGTTAAAAAACAAAGTGTTCGTTCTAATACAGCTTTAAAAGATTTACAGAAAATAAAAATAACATTAGGAGATTAGAATGCTAGTTTCTATCTTTCCTGGGATCCTTACTTTTGTTCTTACAGTGGTAGGAATTCCAGCTTTTATCCGTTTTTATCGTAAAGCACAGATTACTGGTCAACAGATGCATGAGGATGTGAAACAACACCAAGCAAAAGCTGGGACGCCAACAATGGGAGGAATTGTCTTTCTCATCACAAGTGTTTTAGTTAGTTTAGTTCTTGCACTTTTGACTAATCAACTAACCAACAATGTCGGAATGATCCTCTTTATCCTTGTCTTGTATGGTTTGGTTGGCTTCTTAGATGATTTCCTCAAGGTTTTCCGTAAAATCAATGAAGGACTTAATCCTAAACAAAAGTTCTTGCTTCAGTTAGTAGGAGGAGTTATCTTCTATCTCTTTTATGAAAGAGGAGGGGATGTCTTAAATGTATTTGGGTATCCATTGCACCTAGGCGTTCTTTACATTTTCTTTGCTCTCTTCTGGCTAGTTGGTTTTTCAAATGCTGTTAACTTGACTGACGGAATCGATGGCTTGGCAAGTATCTCAGTAGTGATTAGTCTGTCTGCCTATGGAGTCATTGCTTATGTACAAAACCAGTTGGATATCCTCCTAGTGATTCTTGCCATGATTGGTGGTCTTCTTGGTTTCTTTGTCTTTAACCATAAGCCTGCTAAAGTTTTCATGGGAGATGTCGGAAGTCTTGCTCTTGGAGGAATGTTGGCCGCTATTTCTATGGCGCTGCACCAAGAATGGACCTTGCTTTTGATTGGGATAGTATATGTTTTTGAAACAACATCTGTCATGATGCAAGTTGCCTACTTTAAGTTGACTGGAGGAAAACGTATCTTCCGTATGACACCGGTTCACCACCATTTTGAATTGGGTGGCTTTTCAGGTAAAGGTCAGCCTTGGAGTGAGTGGAAGGTTGATTTCTTCTTCTGGGGAGTTGGCTTGGTTGCTAGTCTCGTAACCTTGGCTTTTATGTATTTATTCTAAAATAGAATATCGAATTGAAAAAGAGAAGGGTTTATTCCCTTCTCTTTTTAGTTCTTATTTTCTTCATTTGACGAATCCTTTTCTCAAAAAAGTAAAATTATGATAAAATGGAAAAAAGAAAGATGAAATAATGAGTTATTTTAAAAAGTATACATTTGATAAATCTAAGTTTAAGTTAGGGATGCGTACCTTTAAAACAGGAATCGCTGTTTTTTTGGTCCTCATGATTTTTGGTTTTTTTGGATGGAAGGGACTTCAGATTGGAGCTCTTACAGCCGTTTTTAGTTTGAGAGAAGACTTTGATAAGAGTGTCCATTTTGGGACATCACGTATCTTAGGGAATAGTATCGGTGGTTTTTATGCTCTGATTTTCTTTCTCTTGAACAACTTTTTTCATGGAGCCTTTTGGGTAACTCTCCTTGTGGTTCCGATATGTACCATGTTAACCATTATGACAAACGTTGCCATGAACAATAAGGCGGGAGTTATTGGTGGAGTTGCAGCCATGCTGATTATTACCCTATCAATTCCGAGCGGAGAGACTGTTTTGTACGTTTTTGCTCGAGTTTTTGAGACTTTTATGGGTGTTTTTGTAGCAATTCTAGTAAATTATGATATTGATCGCTTGCGGAGTTTCATACAGAAAAAATAAAATAATGTCACAAGATATAACATTAACAATTGACGATTGATTTTTTTTAGACTATAATAGACAGAAAGAAGAGGAAGTGCACATGAAGGAAAAAGAATTTCGTCGCAATATGGCAGTTTTCCCCATTGGTAGTGTTATGAAGCTGACCGATCTCTCGGCGCGTCAAATTCGTTATTATGAAGATCAGGAGTTGATAAAACCTGATCGCAACGAAGGAAATCGCCGGATGTATTCTTTAAATGATATGGATCGGTTGCTTGAGATTAAGGATTATATCTCTGAAGGTCTGAACATTGCTGCTATCAAGAAAAAATATGCCGAACGTGAGGCGAAAGCTAAAAAACCAGTCAGTCAAACTGAGGTGCGTCGGGCCCTTCGGAATGAGGTTCTTCAACAAAGTCGCTTTGCTTCTCAACAATCACCTTTTGGTCGCGGTTAGGCAACCGCTAGTCGTCATATATAAGGAGAAAAACCATGCCAATCACAGCTGCAGATATTCGTCGTGAAGTTAAGGAAAAAAATGTAACCTTTATCCGTCTTATGTTTTCAGATATTTTGGGAACAATGAAAAACGTCGAAATTCCTGCTACAGATGAACAACTAGACAAGGTCTTGTCAAACAAGGCTATGTTTGATGGATCTTCTATTGAAGGGTTTGTTCGTATCAATGAATCAGATATGTACTTGTACCCTGACCTAGACACATGGACTGTCTTCCCTTGGGGAGATGAGAACGGTAGTGTCGCAGGATTGATCTGTGATGTCTATACAACAGAAGGAGAGCCATTTGCTGGAGATCCTCGAAGCAACCTTAAACGAGCTCTTCATCACATGGAAAAAGTAGGATTCAAATCTTTCAACCTTGGTCCAGAACCAGAATTCTTCCTATTTAAGCTTGATGAGAATGGAGACCCAACTCTTGAGGTAAATGACAAGGGTGGTTACTTTGATTTGGCGCCTACAGACCTTGCTGATAACACTCGTCGTGAGATTGTTAACGTCTTGACCAAAATGGGATTTGAAGTGGAAGCAAGTCACCACGAAGTGGCCGTAGGTCAACATGAGATTGACTTTAAATACGATGAAGTTCTTCGTGCTTGTGATAAGATTCAAATCTTTAAACTCGTTGTAAAGACAATTGCGCGTAAACATGGTTTGTATGCAACCTTTATGGCTAAACCTAAATTTGGTATCGCTGGTTCAGGAATGCACTGCAATATGTCCTTGTTTGATGATGAAGGGAACAACGCTTTCTTTGATCCAAATGATCCAAAAGGAATGCAATTGTCAGAAACAGCCTATTATTTCCTTGGTGGTTTGATCAAGCACGCCTACAACTACACAGCTATCATGAACCCGACAGTAAATTCTTACAAACGTTTGGTTCCAGGGTATGAAGCGCCTGTTTACATCGCTTGGGCTGGTCGTAACCGTTCCCCGTTGGTGCGCGTTCCTGCTACTCGTGGAATGGGAACTCGTTTGGAATTGCGCTCAGTTGACCCAATGGCAAACCCATATATCGCTATGGCTGTTCTTTTGGAAGTTGGTTTGCACGGTATTGAAAACAAAATCGAAGCACCAGCTCCAATCGAAGAAAATATCTACATTATGACTGCAGAAGAGCGTAAAGAGGCTGGCATTACTGACCTTCCATCAACTCTTCACAACGCATTGAAAGCTATGACAGAAGACGAAGTGGTTAAAGCAGCTCTAGGTGAACACATCTACACTAGCTTCCTTGAAGCTAAACGCATCGAGTGGGCGAGCTATGCAACCTTTGTTTCACAATGGGAAATTGACAACTACCTAGATCTTTACTAATGATAAATCAGAAAGATTGTCCGTGAGGACAATCTTTTTTTCTTGCAATTTATATCGAGCTGTGATATATTTTATATAACGAAGTGCGATGTATCGAACCAAATAGGAGGTCTGGTTAAATGGAATTAACAGATAAGATTAGGCGGGTCTACCTTCCCATGACTGAAACGGGTTTTTATATTCTATTCTGTCTGCAAAAGGAGAACCATGGTTATGGTATTACACAAAAGGTTAAAGAGATGACAGATTCACAGGTTTCAATTAGTCCTGGAACCATGTATGGAACCCTGTCAAAGATGGAAAAGGATGGTTTGATTTCCTTTGTCCGAGAAGAGGAAAAACGAAAAATCTATCAGATAACAGACTTGGGCCGAAAAGTTTTAGACATTGAGTTGAAACGTATTGAACGACTCTACAGAAATAGTCAGGAGGAGCTTTGATGGAAAAGAAAGTTGTTTATAGAATTGCTACCATTGCGGATTATGATAGAGAGGCTCTCTATCTCGGAGAAATGCATGCTCAGGGCTGGAAACTTAAGGAAGTAAGTTATTCTAACTTAGTAGTTGCGGTTAAGTATACTTTTGAAAAGTGCCAACCGGAGCAGGTGGTTTATCAGTTGGACTTTTATCCTATGAAAAAGTCAGAGAGAGCTTCCTATTTACAACTGTTTAAAGATTGTGGCTGGGAGCACATTACAAACTTTAATAGTTTTTCCTATTTTAGAAAACCTTATTCTGGAGTTGAGTCGGATGCTGAGTTTGAAATTTATAATGACGCGGCCGGGAAGTTAGCAATGGTCAAGAAGATTTTAACAATGCGGATGCTTCCTGTTTTGCTTCTCTTTTCAGCGCTACTACCGGTTTTCTCAAAGTTACTCAGTGGAAGAAGTTATTTCAGTTGGGGAATGTTTTTGATTGTTATCATAGACTGTACTTTATTGATAGTTTTCGCGATTCAGATTTCTTATATTTTTTGGAGATTGTTTCAAAAGTGGAAAGAATTATCTGATAAATAAAATGATTTTGGAGGTTAGACAATGAATAGCAAAGTACAATTTCGAATGTTTACCATTTTTGATTTGGATAGGGTAGAAGATTATTTGCATGAGATGCATTTGAAAGGTTGGAAATTTAAATCGAATCGTTTTGGTTTTTTCTATTTTGAACAATGCCGACCAGATGATGTGATTTACCGTGTGTGGAATACTAGCTACCTTAGAAAAAATGAGGTAGATTTACAAAGTATTAAGGATAGAGAATGGGAATTTGTGGAAAATTGTTCTTATTCTGTTTTTCGAAAAGCAACTTGTGATGTAGATTTAAATGATCAATCTTTCATGGACAATCGTCTTAGATGGGATGGTGTGAAATCTGGACTTCGTACAGCTACAGTTTCTATCTCTGGCGGTCTAGTTATTTGTATGAGCTTGTTTCGCGAAAATCTCTCTCAGTCTTTCTTCCTTATTTTTGCCCTTTATGCCCTTATGATTTCTTACCTAATCTATAGTTTTTACAGACTTAAAAAGAAATATCTTGAGAATGTAAGATAATTTTCTAGGCCCTTAGACCGATTTTTAGCACTCTTGATAAAAGAGTGCTAATTTTTTGAGTTTTTATCTTGACATTATTTTCTAAGGGTGTATAATAGAATCATAAGTTAGCACTTGGATGCGTCGAGTGCTAAAAAAGATCTATCAGAGAGGAGTGACGAGATGGTTACGGAACGTCAGCAGAATATTTTAAATCTGATTATTGACATCTTTACCAAAACGCACGAACCTGTTGGATCCAAAGCCTTGCAAGAGTCTATCAACTCTAGTAGTGCTACCATTCGAAATGATATGGCAGCTCTAGAAAAGCAAGGTTTACTTGAAAAGGCACATACTTCCAGTGGTCGGATGCCGAGTGTGGCTGGTTTTCAATACTATGTCAAACACTCCTTGTCTTTCGACCGTTTAGCCGAGAATCAAGTTTATGAGATTGTAAAAGCATTTGATCAGGAGTTCTTCAAGCTTGAAGATATCCTTCAAGAGGCAACTAAAATCTTGTCAGACTTGAGTGGTTGTACGGTTGTAGCACTGGATGTCGAACCAAGTAGGCAGAAGCTGACAGCTTTTGATATTGTTGTCCTCGGACAACATACAGCTCTGGCAGTTTTTACGCTTGATGAGTCTAGAACAGTTACCAGTCAGTTTTTGATTCCGAGAAATTTCTTGCAGGAGGATTTAAATCGCCTCAAGACCATGATTCAAGAGCGTTTCCTGGATCAAACTGTTTTGGATATTCACTACAAGATTCGGACAGAGATTCCGCAGATTATCCAACGTTACTTTACAACAACGGATAACGTCATGGACCTCGTTGAACATATCTTCAAAGAAATGTTCAATGAAAATATCGTGGTTTCTGGGAAAGTCAATCTTTTGAATTTCGCTAATTTAGCGGCCTATCAATTTTTTGACCAGCCACAAAAGGTAGCTTTGGAAATTCGAGAGAATTTGATTGGAGACCAGATGCAAAGTGTCCGAGTTGCGGATAGCCAAGAATCTTGTCTTGCTGACTTAGCAGTGATTAGCAGTAAGTTCCTGATTCCCTATCGTGGATTTGGAATTCTTGCGATTATAGGTCCGGTTAATCTGGATTATCAACAATTAGTCAACCAACTTAATGTTGTCAATCGAGTTTTGACTATGAAGTTGACGGATTTTTACCGCTATCTCAGCAGCAATCACTATGAAGTGAATTGAGATTGAAATCATTAAAGGAGGCGAAGATGGCCCAAGATATAAAAAATGAAGAAGTAAAAGAAGAGGAAGTTGTTGAATCAGTAGAAGAAACAACTCCTGAGAAGTCTGAATTGGACTTGGCAAATGAACGTGCCGAAGAGTTTGAAAACAAATACCTTCGTGCTCATGCAGAAATGCAAAACATTCAGCGACGTGCCAACGAAGAACGCCAACTCTTGCAACGCTATCGCAGCCAAGATTTGGCAAAAGCAATCTTACCATCACTGGATAACCTAGAACGTGCCCTTGCTGTTGAAGGTTTGACGGATGATGTGAAAAAGGGCTTGGAGATGGTGCAAGAAAGTTTGGTACATGCTCTGAAAGAAGAAGGAATTGAAGAAATTCCAGCAGATGGAGAATTTGACCATAACTACCATATGGCTATTCAAACAGTTCCAGCTGATGATGAGCATCCAGCAGACACCATCGCACAAGTCTTCCAAAAAGGATACAAACTCCATGACCGCATCCTAAGACCGGCTATGGTAGTCGTGTATAACTAGGCTAGAGAACTTAAAAACCTTGTCCGAAACGACACTAAACTATGAAAGAAAGATAAGAAATGGTTCGGCTTTACCAATAGTGAGCGAAGCGAACCAAAGGCGATACTCTTCGCCGTGGCGGTATCTTCGCAAACTTTGAGACCTTAGGCTCAAAGTTTAGTCAAAGAGATTGACGAAGTCAAGCTCTGACAGCGTCGCCACCTAAGAAGAGTATCAAAAAGAAAAAAAGAGTATAAAATTTAAGGAGAAAAACACATGTCTAAAATTATCGGTATTGACTTAGGTACAACAAACTCAGCAGTAGCAGTTCTTGAAGGAACTGAAAGCAAAATTATCGCAAACCCAGAAGGAAACCGTACAACTCCATCTGTAGTTTCTTTCAAAAATGGTGAAATCATCGTTGGTGACGCTGCAAAACGTCAAGCAGTAACAAACCCAGATACAGTGATCTCTATCAAATCTAAGATGGGTACTTCTGAAAAAGTTTCTGCTAACGGTAAAGAATACACACCACAAGAAATCTCAGCGATGATCCTTCAATACTTGAAAGGTTACGCGGAAGACTACCTTGGTGAAAAAGTAACCAAGGCTGTTATCACAGTTCCAGCTTACTTCAACGATGCACAACGTCAAGCAACTAAAGACGCTGGTAAAATCGCTGGTCTTGAAGTAGAACGTATCGTCAACGAACCAACTGCAGCAGCTCTTGCTTACGGTTTGGACAAGACTGACAAAGAAGAAAAAATCTTGGTATTCGACCTTGGTGGTGGTACATTCGACGTATCTATCCTTGAACTCGGTGATGGTGTCTTTGATGTATTGGCAACTGCAGGGGATAACAAACTCGGTGGTGACGACTTTGACCAAAAAATCATCGACTACTTAGTAGCAGAATTCAAGAAAGAAAATGGTATCGACTTGTCAAACGACAAGATGGCTCTTCAACGTTTGAAAGATGCAGCAGAAAAAGCTAAGAAAGATCTTTCTGGTGTGACTTCAACACAAATCAGCTTGCCATTTATCACTGCTGGTGAAGCTGGACCTCTTCACTTGGAAATGACTTTGACTCGTGCTAAATTTGACGACTTGACTCGTGACCTCGTAGAACGTACTAAAACTCCAGTTCGTCAAGCCCTTTCAGATGCAGGTTTGAGCTTGTCAGACATTGACGAAGTGATCCTTGTCGGTGGTTCAACTCGTATCCCTGCCGTTGTGGAAGCTGTTAAGGCTGAAACTGGTAAAGAACCAAACAAATCAGTGAACCCTGATGAAGTTGTTGCTATGGGTGCTGCGATCCAAGGCGGTGTCATCACTGGTGATGTCAAAGACGTTGTCCTTCTTGACGTAACACCATTGTCACTTGGTATCGAAACAATGGGTGGAGTCTTCACAAAACTCATCGACCGCAACACAACTATTCCAACATCTAAATCACAAGTCTTCTCAACTGCAGCAGACAACCAACCAGCCGTTGATATCCACGTTCTTCAAGGTGAACGCCCAATGGCGGCAGATAACAAGACTCTTGGACGTTTCCAATTGACTGATATCCCAGCTGCACCTCGTGGTATCCCACAAATCGAAGTAACATTCGACATCGACAAGAACGGTATCGTATCTGTTAAAGCGAAAGACCTTGGAACTCAAAAAGAACAAACAATCGTTATTCAATCAAACTCAGGTTTGACAGACGAAGAAATCGACCGCATGATGAAAGATGCAGAAGCAAACGCTGAAGCAGATAAGAAACGTAAAGAAGAAGTGGATCTTCGTAACGAAGTAGACCAAGCTATCTTTGCGACTGAAAAGACAATCAAAGAAACTGAAGGCAAAGGCTTTGACGCAGAACGCGACGCTGCTCAAGCTGCCCTTGATGACCTTAAGAAAGCCCAAGAAGACAACAACTTGGACGAAATGAAAGCAAAACTTGAAGCCTTGAACGAAAAAGCTCAAGGGCTTGCTGTTAAACTCTACGAACAAGCTGCAGCAGCACAACAAGCCCAAGCAGGAGCAGAAGGCGCACAAGCAACAGGAAACGCAGGCGATGACGTCGTAGACGGAGAGTTTACGGAAAAGTAAGATGCAAAGCCCGTTAAAATCTCACAGTGAAAATAGGAAATCTGACGCAGAAACTTTAGTTTCTAGGAAGATTTATCTTTTTCACCAAGAGGTTAGGGCGTGCTCAATTCAGCTTAACAACTAAATGATAGTAAGAAATCCAGAGGTTGCAACCCAGCCTCTGTTTTTCGGTAAAATAGAGGATGTTGCGTATGAAAAAAGTACTTTGTATCATTTATCCTAATTTTTCTCTTTATGAAATAACCGCTTTAACGAGTACTTTAGCTTTGTCTTTTGATATCACGATTGATTATGTCGCTTCAGACCATTCGATAGTGGTCTCTGAGGATGGCTTGCCCTGTCAACCAACGAAAACACTAGATCAAATCCGCATAGAAGAATATTCTTGTGTGATTTTGCCAGGAATGGTCAACATAGGACCTGCCCTACAGAATGAGAAATTGATTTCGTTTTTGAGGGACCTTGGTGAGCGAGATATCTTAATATCAGCCATTTCTTCAGCGCCGCTTTTATTGGCGAAAGCAGGTCTATTGAACGATACGAAATTTACAGGTGGAATTTGGCAAAACTTCTTTGACTATTTTGAATTTCTTCCACGTGAAAATTTCCAACCGAAAGTTCTTGTGCAAGATAAACAAATCATTACGGCTATCGGTTTTGCACATCAAGAGTTCGCAAGAAAAGTGATTCTAAGTTTAGGATTGGCAGAGAATACGGACAACTATTTTAAAGAAAAGAACGAGTATGCAACAGAGGATTTGATATTTACTCTATTAGACCAAGAGTTTGATCAAGTGAAGCAGAGTATAGAAAACACCCTCTAAAGATGTACATGAAAATTATAGAAAGGAACAAAGAGTGTTCGCAACTGAACACGGGCTACGGACGGTGCCAAAAAGATAGTTTTTTCTAGGACGCAAGCGTCCGTCGTCAAAACTCCTATTTTGGCTGTGTCCGTTTAACGCCCTTTGTATCTTGAATTATGAACAATACTGAATTTTATGACCGTTTGGGCGTTTCAAAGAATGCATCTCAGGACGAGATCAAGAAAGCCTATCGGAAATTATCTAAAAAATATCACCCAGATATCAACAAGGAGCCTGGTGCTGAGGAAAAGTACAAGGAAGTTCAAGAAGCTTATGAGACTTTGAGTGACGAACAAAAACGTGCTGCTTACGACCAATATGGTGCGGCTGGAGCCAATGCTGGCTTTGGTGGTGCAGGCGGTTTTGGTGGTTTCGATGGTGCAGGTGGTTTTGGCGGTTTTGAAGATATCTTCTCAAGTTTTTTCGGAGGAGGCGGTTCTTCTCGCAATCCAAACGCTCCTCGTCAAGGTGATGATCTCCAGTATCGCGTCAATTTGACTTTTGAAGAAGCCATCTTTGGTACTGAAAAAGAAGTCAAATACAATCGTGAATCAAGCTGTCGTACTTGTAACGGATCAGGTGCCAAGCCTGGAACAAGTCCAGTTACTTGTGGACGCTGTCACGGTTCTGGTGTTATCAACGTCGATACTCAAACACCGCTTGGTATGATGCGTCGCCAAGTAACCTGTGATGTCTGTCATGGTCGCGGAAAAGAAATCAAAGATCCATGTACAACTTGTCATGGAACAGGTCATGAAAAACAAGCCCACAGTGTCCATGTGAAAATTCCAGCTGGTGTCGAAACAGGTCAACAAATTCGTCTAGCAGGTCAAGGGGAAGCTGGATTTAACGGCGGACCATACGGTGACTTGTATGTTGTTGTTAATGTTGAGCCGAGCGACAAATTTGAACGTGAAGGAACAACTATTTTCTACAAGTTAAACCTCAATATCGTCCAAGCAACTCTCGGTGATACTGTCGATATCCCAACCGTTCACGGTGATGTTGAATTGGTGATCCCAGAGGGAACTCAAACCGGTAAACGATTCCGCCTACGTGGCAAGGGAGCTCCGAGCCTACGTGGTGGTGCTGTTGGTGACCAATACGTCACTGTTAATGTCGTGACTCCGACAGGTTTGAATGAACGACAAAAAGCAGCCTTGAAAGAATTCGCAGCTGCAGGTGACTTGAAAGTCAACCCAAAGAAAAAAGGCTTCTTTGACCATATAAAAGATGCCTTTGAAGGAGAATAAAGCAAAAAGAGCCGATTGGCTCTTTTTGTGTTGTCTTGAAAAATTTAGCTTCAGAAAATCATTTTCCAGTTAGTCTACTATTTATACTTTTGAGTGAGCAAGCCAGCTTCATCCATTTTCTGGATGAGTTGCTTGAGTTCCGCTTCTTTACCAGGTTTCACGGTGACAGTATCAATATGCTTAATCGCCGAATTATCCTGAATATCTACCAAGGTCAAAGCTTTTTCATAGAATGCGACACCCTTTTTTAGGCTCTCCTGATCCTTCCAATATAGAATTGAGTAATTAGGATTTGGTTTCTTTCCGATTTCCTGTAAATAATTCCTACTTTCCTTCTCTAAAAATTGCAATAAACCGTGATTGAACAAGTTATCCCCTACTTTATAGTAAGAAATATCTCCTGTCTGTAGGACATAGACTTTGAGTCGGTTTTTAGTGAGGTTTGGACTTTCTTTCAGGACAGGGTGGCTATTGATGACCTCATCTGAGAAAGTCACATAAAAATTTAAGCCTCCACCCTCGAATTCATAGTGTCCATCTGATTCTACTTTTTTAGGAGGCATGTTAAGAGAGATAAAGATTTGTTTTAAAGCTTCATTCCCCTCTCGGATGTCACTTGATGAAGCCTTGAAAAGATTGGCCACTAGTAGAAATGCTAGGGTTGCAAGAAGACAGATGCAACCAGAAATAATCAAGATGACTTTTAAAAACAGTTTCAATTTTAGTCCCTCCCTTTTCTGTTAGGAGCTGGTAATCCAAGATGGATTTAAGGGGATATAAGGAAAGTTGGATGCTTTCTTTTTTAGTTTTCTTCAGTTTCTCGTAGTTCTTTTATCACAGCAAGTCTTGCTTGGAGGTCTTTTTCTAAGACTTTAAATTTGTAAGTGAGGTCTTCTTGGTATTCCTTGATGACTTCTTTTTGTTGATTGATAATTTGAAGGCTATTTTGGATAACATCCAAATCACTCTTGATTGCTTCAACGCGATCAGTTGTATCTAAAACTTCTTCAGTGATAACTTCACGATTTTTAACGAGGAGGTAAGATCCGACTGCAGATCCAGCAAAAAGTAGTAGATTTGATAGTTTCATAGGAACTCCTTAAGCGTTTTTGATAGTTTCAGCGACTTGAGCAAGCTTGTCAAAGTCAGGTTCATGTGCGATAAAGTCAATTTTTAGGTCATCATCTGCACTATAACGAGGAACAAGGTGGACATGGGTATGAAAAACGGTTTGTCCAGCTACTTCTTCGCAGTTGGCGATGATATTCATACCCTTGGCTTTAGTAGCGGTCATGACTTTTTGTGCGACCAATGGAACCTTAGCGAAGAGTTGACTAGCGCTCGCCGCATCCATTTCTAAAAGATTGCGATGGTGTTCTTTGGGTACGACTAGGGTATGACCAGGGGTTACTTGTGAAATATCAAGAAAGGCAAGAACTTGTTCATCCTCATAAACCTTGGCTGCAGGTATTTCTCCTGCTAAAATCTTACAAAAAATACAATCTGACATAAAAACCACCTCTAGTGTATTGAATTTTGATATAATATAGCTACATTATACCAGATTCGGAGAAAATATGTTAGAAATTAAAAACCTGACAGGAGGCTATGTTCATGTACCTGTCTTGAAGGATGTATCTTTTACAGTAGAGAGTGGACAGTTGGTTGGTTTGATTGGTTTGAATGGTGCAGGTAAATCAACTACTATCAATGAGATTATTGGCCTCTTGACACCCTACAGTGGGGAGATTAAAATTGATGGTTTAACTCTACGTGAGGATGCTACGAGCTATCGCAAGAAGATTGGCTATATTCCTGAAACTCCTAGCTTGTACGAGGAATTGACTCTCAGAGAACATATTGAGACAGTCGCTATGGCTTATGGTGTTGAACAGAGTATCGCTTTTGAACGTGTAGAGCCCCTTTTAAAAATGTTTCGTTTGGATCAAAAATTAGACTGGTTTCCGGTTCATTTTTCCAAAGGGATGAAACAAAAGGTTATGATTATCTGTGCCTTTGTCGTTGATCCAAGTCTCTTTATCGTAGACGAACCTTTTCTTGGTCTTGATCCCTTGGCGATTTCAGACTTGATTCAACTTCTAGAAGCGGAAAAGAAAAAAGGAAAGTCCATCCTCATGAGTACCCATGTCCTTGATTCAGCTGAAAAAATGTGTGACTCTTTTGTCATTCTCCATAAAGGTCAAGTGAGGGCTCAAGGAAATCTACAACAACTTCGAGAAGCTTTTGCCATGCCAGAAGCAAGCCTCAATGATATCTATTTGGCTCTGACCAAAGAGGAGGAGCTATGAAGGACTTGTTTTTAAAACGAAAGCAGGAATTTCGCAAGGAATGCTTGGGCTACCTTCGTTATGTGCTCAATGATCATTTTGTCTTATTTTTGTTGGTGTTGTTAGGATTTTTGGCCTACCAGTACAACCAGTTGCTCCAACACTTTCCTGAGAATTATTTCCCAATCCTAATTTTGATTGGGATTATATCTATTTTACTTTTGCTTTGGGGTGGTATTGCGACCTATCTAGAAGCACCTGACAAACTATTTCTTTTAGTTGCTGAAGAAGAAGTGAGAGAACACATCCAGAAGCAAAGTCTGGTCTCTTTCATCTTTTGGGTCAGTGTACAGACTCTCTTTTTACTCCTTTTTGCCCCTTTATTTCTAGCCATGGGTCTTGGTTTGCCGATTTTTGGAGTCTATCTCCTTGTCTTGGGAATCGCAAAATACGTGATTTTTCGTCGGAAATCCAGCAAATTTATTCTTGCAAATGGACTTGATTGGGATTTTGTCATTGCCCAGGAAAGCAAACGCAAGCAGTTCTTGCTTCGGTTTTTTGCCCTCTTTACCCAGGTTAAGGGAATTTCAAACAGTGTTAAGCGTCGAGCTTATCTGGACTTTATTCTCAAAGGAGTTCAGAAAGTACCGGGGAAAATCTGGCAGAATCTTTATCTTCGCTCCTATCTGAGAAATGGAGATTTATTCGCCCTTAGTCTGCGACTGCTAATCCTATCCTTATCAGCTCTCGTCTTTATTGAGCAATCCTGGATTGCAGTTGCAATTGTAATTTTATTCAATTACCTTTTGTTATTCCAGCTTCTAGCCCTCTATCATGCCTTTGACTATCAATATCTGACGCAGCTATTTCCAGTAGGAAAGGGGCAAAAAGAGAGAGGTTTGAAGGAAATCTTGAGAGTGATTGGCATGTTTGTCCTAGCCTTGGAAAGTCTCTTAGGATTGCTTGTTTTCAAGGACAAAATTCTAGTTTTAGTCCTTGTGGGAGCAGGCCTTGTATTGCAATATCTTTATTTGCCATATCAACTGAGAAGATTGGTTGACGAATAGCATAAAAATTAGTAGAATAATAAGGAAACTTTATTCGGAGGAAAAAAATGGACTTGGGTGATATTGAGCTAACGCTAACCCCGATATCTGGGAAGAGCGGGAAAGCTTATATGGGAAGTTATCCTGATGGAAAACGTGTTTTTATAAAAATGAATACTTCTCCAATCCTACCTGGTTTAGCTAGAGAGCAAATTGCACCACAATTGCTCTGGAGCCGTCGTTTACCAGACGGCCGTGATATGTCCGCTCAGGAGTGGTTGACAGGAAACATTTTGACGCCAGGAGATATGAACCGTAAACAAATTATCGATATTTTGACACGTTTACATCGTTCACGTCCCTTAATGACCCAGTTGACACGCTTGGGATATGCAATGGAAACACCTTCGGATTTACTTCAGTCATGGGTAAACAAGGCTCCGGATGCTTTGAAAAATAATCAGTATCTACGTATGGTTCTAGGTGACTTGCGTGAAAATCTTCCTGGCTTTAGAGAAGATTATGCAACTATAGTCCATGGGGATGTCCGTCATAGCAACTGGTTTGAGACAGAGAGTGGCTTGATTTATTTAGTAGATTGGGATTCCGTTCGCTTGACTGATCGTATGTTTGATGTGGCCTATCTGCTCTGTCACTATATTCCAGAGTATCAATGGCAAGAGTGGCTAACTAATTATGGCTATAAGTATAATCAAACTGTTTTGAATAAGTTATATTGGTACGCTCAACTGTCATTTTTGAGCCTCATTACTAAATACTATGAAAATCAAGATTTGGATAATGTAAATCGGGAAATCTATGCTTTGCGTAGCTTCCGAGATAAGTATGGAAAGAAAAAATGAGAGTTAGAAATCGTAAAGGTGCAACAGAACTGCTAGAGGCTAATCCGCAGTACGTTGTTTTAAATCCCACAGAGGATAAAGGTAAGTGGCGAGATTTGTTTGGCAATGACAATCCAATCCATGTAGAGGTGGGTAGCGGCAAAGGTGCTTTTGTAACAGGAATGGCCAAACAAAATCCGGATATCAACTATATCGGGATTGATATTCAGAAATCTGTATTAAGCTATGCCTTGGACAAGGTGCTAGAAGTTGGAGTTCCAAATATCAAACTTCTATGGGTTGATGGTTCAGAATTGACCAATTATTTTGAAGATGGCGAAATCGACCGCTTGTATTTGAATTTCTCGGATCCATGGCCTAAAAAACGTCATGAGAAACGTCGTTTGACCTACAAGAGCTTCTTGGATACCTTTAAGCGAATCTTGCCTGAACATGGTGAAATTCATTTCAAGACAGATAATCGTGGCTTGTTTGAATATAGTTTAGTGAGCTTTTCACAATATGGTATGAAGCTAAATGGTGTTTGGCTTGATTTACATGCCAGCGATTTTGAAGGAAATGTCATGACTGAGTATGAGCAAAAGTTCTCAAGCAAAGGTCAAGTCATCTATCGAGTTGAGGCAGAATTTTAAGAAAAAAGCTTGAAATCAAGCTGTTTGAGTGCTTATGCTTTACATTAGTACTAAAAAGTGCTATACTTGATAACAAGAATATAAGAAAGAGAGGCGGGGAGACATCTTCGCCTCTTGCTTATGAGGAGGTGGACGCAATCGCAACGATCGTTGAATTAGTCAGAGAAGTCGTAGAACCTGTTATTGAAGCTCCTTTTGAACTCGTAGATATTGAGTACGGAAAGATTGGCAGTGACATGATTCTTAGTATTTTTGTAGACAAGCCTGAAGGAATCACCTTGAATGATACGGCAGACTTGACTGAAATTATCAGTCCTGTTCTTGATACCATCAAGCCTGATCCCTTCCCAGAACAATATTTCCTAGAAATTACCAGTCCAGGATTGGAGCGTCCTTTGAAAACTAAGGAAGCAGTCGCTGGAGCGGTTGGGAAATACATCCATGTCGGGCTCTATCAAGCCATCGACAAGCAAAAGGTTTTTGAAGGAACCTTGTTGTCCTTTGAAGAGGATGAGTTGACTATGGAATATATGGATAAAACGCGCAAGAAAACAGTCCAAATTCCATATAACTTGGTATCAAAAGCACGTTTAGCAGTAAAATTATAGAAAAGAAAGGATAGCTTTTGAGAATTCAAAAGTAAAAAGAACATGAGTAAAGAAATGCTAGAGGCCTTCCGCATTTTGGAAGAAGACAAGGGAATCAAGAAAGAAGATATCATCGACGCAGTGGTAGAATCACTTCGTTCTGCTTACCGTAGACGCTATGGTCAATCAGATAGCGTAGCTATTGACTTCAACGAAAAAACAGGTGACTTTACTGTCTATACTGTCCGTGAAGTTGTTGATGAAGTATTTGATAGCCGTTTGGAAATCAGTTTAAAAGATGCCCTTGCCATTAATTCAGCCTATGAGCTTGGTGATAAAATCAAATTTGAAGAAGCACCAGGAGAGTTTGGTCGTGTAGCAGCCCAATCTGCAAAACAAACCATCATGGAGAAAATGCGTAAGCAAACACGTGCCATTACCTACAATACTTACAAAGAGCATGAACAAGAAATCATGTCAGGTACAGTTGAACGTTTTGACAACCGCTTCATTTACGTCAACCTTGGAAGCATCGAAGCTCAATTGTCAAAACAAGACCAAATTCCTGGAGAAGTGTTTGCTTCCCACGATCGTATCGAAGTTTATGTCTACAAAGTGGAAGACAACCCTCGTGGAGTTAACGTCTTTGTAAGTCGTAGCCATCCAGAAATGATCAAACGTTTGATGGAACAAGAAATTCCAGAAGTTTACGACGGAACCGTTGAAATCATGAGCGTAGCCCGTGAAGCAGGTGATCGCACGAAAGTTGCGGTTCGTAGCCACAATCCTAACGTTGACGCTATCGGAACAATCGTTGGACGCGGTGGTGCAAACATCAAGAAAATCACTAGCAAATTCCACCCAGCTCGTTACGATGCTAAGAGCGACCGCATGGTACCTGTAGAAGAAAATATCGATGTTATCGAGTGGGTAGCAGATCCAGCTGAATTTATCTACAATGCCATTGCTCCTGCCGAAGTTGACCAAGTTATCTTTGATGAAAATGACAGCAAACGTGCCTTGGTCGTTGTGCCAGATAACAAACTATCACTTGCAATCGGTCGTCGTGGACAAAACGTTCGCTTGGCGGCTCACTTGACTGGATACCGTATCGATATCAAGTCTGCAAGTGAATTTGAAGCTATGGAAGAAGCAGGTCAAGTTGATTTCGCTGACACAGACGAATTGACTGAAGAATAAAAGCTGCAAGAGGAGGGAAAGATGAAAACAAGAAAAATCCCTTTGCGCAAGTCTGTTGTTTCCAACGAAGTAATTGATAAGCGAGATTTACTCCGTATTGTCAAGAACAAAGAAGGAGAGGTCTTTATCGACCCGACAGGCAAGGCTAATGGCCGTGGCGCTTATATCAAGCTAGACAATGCAGAAGCCCTAGAGGCTAAAAAGAAAAAAGTCTTTAACCGTAGCTTTAACATGGAAGTTGAAGAAAGTTTTTATGACGAGTTGATTGCTTATGTTGATCACAAAGTGAAAAGAAGAGAGTTAGGACTTGAATAAACAAAAAGTAAGTAATCTCTTGGGACTTGCTCAACGAGCAGGGAAAATTATCTCGGGTGAAGAAATGGTTGTCAAAGCCATTCAGGAACAGAAAGCCAAGCTGGTATTTCTAGCGCATGATGCTGCCCCCAACCTGACCAAGAAGATTCAAGATAAAAGTCACTATTATCAAGTAGAAGTTGTAACCGTGTTTTCAACACTGGAATTAAGCATAGCAGTTGGGAAATCAAGAAAGGTTTTAGCTGTGACAGATGCTGGATTTACAAAGAAAATGAGGTCTCTTATGGAATAGAAGAGGAGGACATGATTTGTCTAAGAAAAGATTGTACGAAATCGCAAAAGAACTTGGAAAAGAAAGTAAGGAAGTTGTAGCGCGTGCAAAAGAGTTGGGCTTGGAGGTGAAGAGCCACTCGTCAAGCGTTGAAGCTGATGCTGCTGAAAAAATCGTTGCTAGCTTTAAGCCTGCTGCCCCTAAAGCAGAAGCAAAACCTGTAGCACCAAAAGCAAGTGAAGCGAAGGTGGAAAAGAAATCTGAAACGCCAGCAACTCCAAAGGAAGAAAAAGTTGTAGCTGCAAGACCACAGAGTCGAAACTTTAAGGCGGAACGTGAAGCGCGTGCCAAAGAGCAAGCAGAACGACGCAAGCAAAATAAGGGTAACAACCGCGATCAACAACAAAACGGTAATCGTCAAAAGAACGATAACCGTAATGGTGGGAAACCTGGTCAAGGAAACCGTGACAATCGCCGTTTTAACGACCAAGGGAAGAAACCACAAGGCCAAGGAAATCGTGGCAATGATTATCGTCAACAAACTGATAATCGTCCAAACCAAGCTGGTCCTCGTATTGACTTTAAAGCTCGAGCAGCAGCTCTGAAGGCTGAGCAAAATGCAGAATACGCACGCTCAAGTGAGGAACGCTTCAAACAGTCTCAAGTTGCCAAAGAAGCCTTGGCTCAAGCTAATAAACGCAAAGAACCAGAGGAAATCTTTGAAGAAGCTGCTAAGCTAGCTGAACAAACTCAGCAAGTGGTTGAAGTAGCTCCTGTAGTCAAAGAGCCTGTAGTGGATACACGTCGTAAAAAACAAGCCCGACCAGACAAAGATCGTGATGATTACGATCGTGAAGAAGATGGTCCTAGAAAACAACAAAAGAATCGAAGTAGTCAGAATCAAGTGAGAAATCAAAGAAATAGTAACTGGAATAACAATAAGAAAAATAAAAAAGGCAACAAGCAAAACAACCGTAACCAGACTCCAAAACCTGTTACAGAGCGTAAATTCCATGAATTGCCAACAGAATTTGAATATACAGATGGTATGACTGTTGCGGAAATCGCAAAACGTATCAAACGTGAACCAGCTGAGATTGTTAAGAAACTATTTATGATGGGCGTTATGGCCACTCAAAACCAATCTCTGGATGGTGAAACAATTGAACTCCTTATGGTTGATTACGGAATTGAAGCTAAACAAAAGGTTGAAGTGGACAATGCCGATATCGAACGTTTCTTCGTAGAAGATGATTATCTGAATGAGGATGAGTTGGTTGAACGTCCACCAGTTGTAACAATCATGGGACACGTTGACCATGGTAAAACAACCCTTTTGGATACTCTACGTAATTCACGTGTTGCGACAGGAGAAGCTGGGGGTATCACTCAGCATATCGGTGCCTATCAGATTGAGGAAAATGGTAAGAAGATTACCTTCCTTGATACACCAGGACACGCGGCCTTTACTTCCATGCGTGCACGTGGTGCTTCTGTTACCGATATTACTATCCTAGTTGTAGCGGCAGATGACGGGGTTATGCCTCAGACTATCGAAGCCATTAACCACTCAAAAGCAGCTAATGTTCCAATTATCGTTGCTATTAACAAGATTGATAAACCAGGTGCAAACCCAGAGCGCGTTATCGGTGAATTGGCTGAACACGGTGTTATGTCAACAGCTTGGGGTGGAGATTCTGAGTTTGTAGAGATCTCAGCTAAATTCAACCAAAATATCGATGAACTCTTGGAGACTGTTCTTCTTGTGGCTGAAATCCAAGAACTCAAAGCAGACCCAACCGTTCGCGCCATCGGTACCGTTATCGAAGCCCGTTTGGATAAAGGAAAAGGTGCGGTTGCAACCCTCCTTGTTCAACAAGGTACTTTGAACGTTCAAGACCCAATCGTTGTTGGTAATACTTTCGGACGTGTCCGTGCCATGACCAATGACCTTGGACGTCGTGTTAAGGTTGCAGGACCATCAACACCAGTATCTATTACAGGTTTGAATGAAGCACCTATGGCGGGTGATCACTTTGCTGTATACGAAGATGAAAAATCTGCTCGTGCAGCTGGTGAAGAACGTGCTAAACGTGCTCTTATGAAGCAACGTCAAGCTACACAACGTGTCAGCCTAGAAAATCTTTTTGACACTCTTAAAGCTGGTGAACTTAAGTCTGTTAACGTCATCATCAAAGCCGACGTTCAAGGTTCAGTTGAAGCCCTTGCTGCTTCCCTTCAAAAGATTGATGTGGAAGGTGTAAAAGTTACCATCGTCCACTCAGCAGTTGGTGCCATCAACGAATCTGACGTTACTCTTGCTGAAGCTTCAAATGCCTTTATCATTGGTTTCAACGTACGTCCTACACCACAAGCTCGTCAACAAGCAGAAGCAGACGATGTAGAAATCCGTCTCCACAGCATCATCTACAAGGTTATCGAAGAGATGGAAGAAGCCATGAAAGGTATGCTTGATCCAGAATTTGAAGAAAAAGTTATCGGTGAAGCAATTATCCGTGAAACCTTCAAAGTGTCTAAAGTGGGAACAATCGGTGGATTTATGGTTACTAGCGGTAAAGTTACCCGTGACTCTAAAGTCCGTGTTATTCGTGACGGTGTCGTTATTTACGATGGTGAACTTGCAAGTTTGAAACACTATAAAGATGACGTCAAAGAAGTTACAAACGGCCGTGAAGGTGGTCTCATGATTGATGGCTACAACGATATCAAGATGGATGATGTGATTGAGGCCTATGTCATGGAAGAAATCAAGAGATAAGATTTTTGCTCCTTTCTTAGGTGGTGAGGGACGCAAGCAAACCGATGTTTCATTGCTTATTTTTGAGCCTAGAGTCTCAAAAATTCCCAGTGATTGAACTGAATTATCAGCTCAATCACTTTCACCACGGCGAAAGAAGCCGATGAGTTCAAATTGAACTTCGTTCCAATTTGAATTGAAAATCAATAAGTTTAGAAAAAGCTAGGTCTGCTGGCCTAGCTTTTGGTTCAATAGAGAGAAAGGAATAGCATGGCAAATCATTTCCGTACGGATCGTGTGGGCATGGAAATCAAGCGCGAAGTCAATGAGATTTTGCAAAAGAAAGTCCGTGATCCCCGTGTCCAAGGTGTGACCATCACAGATGTTCAGATGCTAGGTGACTTGTCTGTTGCTAAGGTCTACTACACTATTTTGAGTAACCTTGCCTCAGATAATCAGAAAGCTCAAGTCGGACTTGAAAAAGCAACTGGTACTATCAAACGTGAGCTTGGTCACAATTTGAAATTGTATAAAATTCCAGACTTGACCTTCGTCAAAGACGAATCCATCGAGTATGGAAACAAGATTGACGAAATGTTACGCAATCTGGATAAGAACTAAGAAAGAGGGGAAACCCTCTTTTTTGTTACTTTAAACATGACGATAGATTAACTAATTGCCCTTCTTAAAAGTCGGTTAAAAAAATGTATTAATCTCTAAGAGTATGATATGATAAAGCTGGACTTGAATGAAAAATGGAGATATAGATGGCTAAACAAGATATAGCTATAAAAGTTTTACAACAAGTTGTAAATCTTCCTGTCGTGAAAGTAAATAGAGAAAAATTTTTAGTTGAGAAGTTTTCTAAAGAATTAGATAAGAAGGATATTGCCAAATTGTTAGAACAAGGTCCTCCTTCATTATTACCCCAGGAAACCTTAGATAGGGTAGCCAGGTCCTGCATAAAGGATAATGTTTTACGAGCAAGTGGAACATCTGTTCTAGCAGGTCTACCTGGAGGTATTCTAATGGCGCTTACTATTCCAACGGATGTAGCTCAGTTTTATGCTTTTTCCTTGAAATTAGCCCAAGAATTGGGATATATTTATGGATTTAATGATCTTTGGGCATCAAGAAATGACTTAAGTGAAGAAGCTAAAAACACACTATTACTTTATTTAGGGGTCATGCTTGGGGTAAACGGAGCGGGTGCCTTGCTTCGTTCTGGTGGTGTTACAGTCGCTAAACATGTAATGACCACAGTGCCTCAGAAAGCCGTAGGCAAGGCTGGTTGGTACCCTATTTTAAAAAAGGTTATGAAAATTTTTGGGGTTACTCTTACAAGGAGAGGCTTGGCAAAGGGAATGGGAAAAGCGATTCCTATTCTAGGTGGGGTTATTTCAGGGGGATTAACCTATGCGACTATGAAACCCATGGGTGAAAGATTGCAAAAAGAATTATCCAAATTAGTGAATTATTCTGAAGTGCAATATCAAAATGATATGGCAATTATTCGAAAAGAGGCTGAGGTGATCGAAGCTGACTGATATGAAGAAACTAGCAGACTTGTACTGCTAGTTTTTTTATCCTAGTCCTTGTGGTATAATAAAAATAGTTAAATGATTAGAAATAGACTCATGGAGGTTCTCATGGACAATATAATCGATGTATCAATTCCTGTTGCGGAAGTGGTGGACAAGCATCCAGAAGTTTTAGATATCCTAGTAGAACTCGGTTTTAAGCCTCTTGCAAATCCCTTGATGCGCAATACAGTCGGTCGCAAAGTATCGCTCAAACAGGGATCTAAGCTCGAAGGAACTCCTATGGACAAGATTGTACGCACACTGGAAGCAAATGGTTACGAAGTGATTGGATTAGACTAATGGCAGATGAACGAATTCATGTCCTTCGGGATATTTTATTAGAATTGCATAATGGAGCCTCTCCTGAATCCGTTCAGGAGCGTTTTGATGCAACCTTTACAGGTGTATCTGCTATTGAGATTTCCCTTATGGAGCACGAGTTGATGAACTCTGACTCAGGCGTAACCTTTGAAGATGTCATGGAACTCTGTGATGTGCATGCCAATCTTTTTAAAAATGCTGTTAAGGGCGTAGAAGTTGAGGATGCCGAGCATCCTGGTCACCCTGTGCGAGTCTTTAAGGATGAAAATCTAGCACTCCGTGCTGCCTTGATTCGGGTCCGTAGATTGCTCTCGACTTATGAGTCTGTGGACGATGAGGAAATGCTGGTTGAGATGCGCAAAGGGTTGGTACGTCAGATGGGGCTTGTTGGGCAATTTGATATCCACTACCAGCGCAAGGAAGAGCTCTTTTTTCCTATCATGGAACGTTATGGACATGATTCACCTCCCAAAGTCATGTGGGGAGTTGATGATCAGATTAGGGAACTCTTTCAAACAGCTTTAGCGACAACCAAGTCGCTCCCAGAAGTACCAATTTCCACCGTAAAGGAAGCTTTTGAAGCTTTTGCGACAGAGTTTGAAAGTATGATTTTTAAGGAAGAATCAATCCTTCTCATGATTCTGCTTGAATCCTTTACTCAGGATGACTGGATTCAGATTGCTGAGGAAAGTGACGCCTATGGATATGCCATTATCCGTCCGTCTGAGAAATGGGTTCCAGAACGTCAAAGTTTTGTTGAGGAAAAAAGTGTAGAAGAACCAACTCAGCCAGAAACTGTAGATGGACAAGTTCAGCAAGTGATTGATACGCCAGAAGGGCAGTTTACTATTACCTTTACACCTAAGAAAAAGGAAGTAGTGCTGGATCGCAATAGCCAACAGGCTTTTGGAAATGGCTATCTTTCAGTTGAACAAGCCAATCTTATCCTCAATCATCTGCCTATGGAGATTACCTTTGTCAATAAGGATGATATCTTCCAGTATTATAATGACAATACACCAGCGGATGAGATGATTTTCAAGCGGACACCGTCTCAAGTAGGACGTAATGTTGAGCTTTGTCACCCACCCAAGTACCTTGATAAGGTAAAAACCATTATGAAAGGTCTTCGTGAAGGAAAAAAGGACAAGTACGAGATGTGGTTCAAGTCGGAGTCACGGGGCAAGTTTGTCCATATCACTTATGCTGCGGTACACGATGAAGACGGAGAGTTTCAAGGAGTCTTGGAGTATGTTCAGGACATCCAACCCTACCGTGAGATTGATACAGACTACTATCGAGGAATAGAATAAGGAGAAAAAATGAGTTACGAGCAAGAATTTATGAAGGAATTCGAAGCCTGGGTTAATACCCAAATCATGATTAACGATATGGCACACAAGGAAAGTCAAAAGGTCTATGAAGAAGATCAAGATGAGCGCGCTAAAAATGCCATGATTCGCTACGAAAGTCGCTTGGACGCCTACCAGTTCTTACTAGGTAAATTTGAAAACTTCAAGACAGGCAAGGGATTCCATGATTTACCGGAAGGTTTGTTTGGCGAGAGAAATTATTAATGTTTAGAAATTAGAAAGGGGAGTAGGACTCCCTTTTTCATTGTTCCTTGAGCCTTTTTGTGTTACAATGTTAGCATGAAAACGAAAAATATTATTAAAACAGGTTTAGTCGTGGCAGGGCTTGGAGCACTTGCCTTTGGAGCTAAGAAAGTAGCCGATGATCACAAACTCATGAAAACACAGGAAGAGTTGACTGCTATTGTGCGTGACTATTTCTCAGAAATGGGTGAGATTGGGACTCTCTATGTCCAAGTATACGAAAGTAGCCTAGAACGTCTTGTTGGTGGTGTCATTTTTGAAGATGGTCGTCACTATACCTTTGTCTATGAAGATGAAGATCTCATCTACGAGGAGGAAGTCTTATGATTTCTCCTAAAAATATAGAAGAATTAGCAAATCTAGTAGAGCAGGATGGCAAGAAGGTCTTCCTTTTTGTTGCGGATTGGTGTGGCGATTGTCGTTTTATCTATCCTGTCTTGCCAGAGATTGAAGAATCAAATCCAGAGTTTACCTTTATACGAGTAGACCGAGATGAGTACATGGAACTTGCTAAACTTTGGGATGTTTACGGAATTCCTAGTCTTGTTGTATTAGATAAGGACATGGAGATTGGGCGTTTTGTCAATCGTGACCGTAAAACCAAGGAGCAAATCAATGACTTTTTAGCAGGTTTGAAATAGGAGAAAAGAATGATTTTTACATATAATAAAGAATATGTAGGCGATGTCTTTATGGTCATCGTGAAAAACAGTGGTGACGCCAAGCTAGATGCTGAGCGTAAAGGCAATATTGCGCGTGTTTTTCTAAAAGAAACTGGTGAAACTGTCGCTTGGAATATTTTTGAAGTTTCTAGCTTATTTGAGATTGAGAATCGTGGCCAAGTATTTCTAACAGACGACCAAGTGGCTCGTTTGAATCAAGAACTACAGGCTCAAGGGTTTACGGAAGAAATCATCAATGACAAGGAACCAAAATTTGTGGTTGGTGAGATTGTAGAAATGGTTGCGCATCCAGATAGTGATCACTTGAATATCTGCCAAGTTGCTGTTGGAAATGATAAAACAGTACAAATCGTTGCGGGTGCTCCCAATGCGCGTGTCGGCTTGAAAACCATTGTAGCTCTTCCTGGAGCCATGATGCCAAAAGGCAATCTCATTTTTCCAGGGGAACTTCGTGGAGAAAAGAGTTTTGGGATGATGTGTAGTCCTCGTGAACTTGCCTTACCAAATGCTCCACAAAAACGTGGTGTCATTGAATTGGCAGACGACCAAATTGTTGGGACTCCGTTCAATCCAGCTAAACATTGGACAGCTTAATCCGTAACAGTTATCTATGCTGTTCGCTTGAGGAAAATAAGATGGCAAAAAATGTAGTCATTACAGGTGCAACGTCAGGTATTGGTGAAGCTATTGCGCGTGCATATCTAGAGAAAGGTGAGAATGTTGTACTCACAGGGCGTCGAACAGAAAGACTCCAAGCTCTCCAAGCTGAGTTCACAGAAGCCTTTCCAAATCAAAAAGTCTGGATCTTTCCGCTAGATGTAACCGATATGACAATGGTTAAAACGGTTTGTTCAGATATTCTTGAAGCAGTAGGTTCGATTGATGTTTTAGTTAATAACGCTGGACTTGCTTTAGGTTTAGCTCCATATCAGGACTATGATGAGTTGGATATGTTGACCATGCTGGATACCAATGTCAAGGGCTTAATGGCGGTTACGCGTCGCCTCTTGCCTTCCATGGTGACTACAAATCAAGGCCATATCATTAATATGGGTTCAACCGCAGGTATTTATGCCTATGCGGGTGCAGCAGTCTATTCAGCAACCAAGGCTGCAGTCAAAACATTTTCAGATGGGATTCGGATTGACACCATTGCTACAGATATCAAGGTGACCACTATTCAACCTGGAATTGTAGAGACGGATTTTTCTAAGGTACGTTTTCATAGAGATGAAGCACGGGCTGCGACTGTTTACCAGGGGCTTGAGGCCTTGCAAGCGCAAGATATCGCTGATGCAGTAGTTTATGTGACCAGTCAACCACGTCGTGTACAAATCACAGATATGACAATCATGGCTAATCAACAAGCTACTGGGTTTACAATTCACAGAGATTAATATTATTTTAAAAAAAGTTACAAATGTTGTAACTTTTTTTCTTTTCCTTCGAATAGATAAGTAGGAGGATGAAAAATGTATAATAAAGTTGTTCTTATTGGAAGAATCGTTGCAACACCAGAATTGCACAAAACCAACAATGACAAGTCAGTGGCTCGTGCGACTATTGCTATTAACCGTCGTTTCAAGGACCAAAATGGGGAACGTGAAGCTGACTTCATCAATATTGTTGTCTGGGGCAAACTGGCTGAAACCTTGGCTAGCTACGCGACTAAAGGCAGTCTCATTTCTGTAGATGGGGAGCTCCGTACCCGTAAGTTTGAGAAGAATGGTCAGACCAACTATGTGACCGAAGTTCTCGCCACAGGCTTCCAACTTTTGGAAAGTCGTGCTCAACGTGCTATGCGTGAAAACAATGCAGGTCAAGACTTAGCAGATCTGGTTTTGGAAGAGGAGGAACTTCCCTTCTAGTAATAATAAAGAAAGCTGGTTCGTCAATAGACCGGCTTTTTCTATTTTTCTAGTTATATTGTTCGGAAATTACTTCTTAAGATAGGTCAAATAAATGTACTTGTACAATAAAATCAAGCACTTTTTTTGAAAAAGTAGTAGAATAAAGTAATATATATTCAAAATTTTCAGAAAAGGAATAAAATTTGAAGGGAAATAAAGAGAAAAAAGAATTGTTGAAATGGCTGATAAAGCGTATATTACTGATGATTCCAGTGGTCTGTATTCTCTTTTGGATTTTTGGCCGTTGTCAAACAAGTGGCATCAAGGATCAGACTAAAATTGGTGTAACCTATATGACCATGAACAATGAGTTCTATAAAAGTATTCATTCGGAAATTAGTCGAATTTCCGATGAAAGAGGAGCTCTTGTTTGCGTCCGAGATCCAGAATTGGATGAAGAAAGGCAGAGCCAGCAGATTGATGATTTTTGTGCTCAAAAAGTTGATGTGATTGTGATCAATCCGGTCAAGGGGGATAGTCAGTCCATTTTAACTGCTCTTGAAAAAGCTAGAAAACAAGGAATTAAAATCATTGCAGTCGATACCCAACTGAAAAATTTTAAGCCCGATGCAAGTATTGTATCTGATAACTACCAAGCGGGAGTATTGATTGCTAAAGAGCTGATGAAACGTTCCTCTAGCGCTCGGGTCCTCCTTTTGGAGCATAAGGGGACTGTTTCAGCAGATATGCGGATTCAGGGGTTTAAAGACACTATAGAGGGGCACAGTTCTTATCAGATTGTATCGGAACTAGAAACCAAGGGGCAAACGGAGATCGCCATGCCGGCTGTCCAGAATTTTTTACAATCAGGGGTTGAAATTGATACCTTGGTTGCCTTAAATGACCGCTCGGCTATAGGAGCTTTAGCTGCAATTAAGGAGCAAGGAAATAGCCAGTCCATTGCAATTTATGGAATCGATGGCTCACCAGATATGAAATCCTTGTTGCATTCGACAGATGATGTAGTGGGAACCGTTGCTCAATCTCCCTTGAAGATGGGAGACCGTGTTATGGAAGTTATCCAAGATATTTCTGAAGGGAAGAGCTATACCAAAGAGGTGATCATTCCAGTTAAAATGATGACAAAGGAAAACATTGATCAGTTTGATGTGAATGGGTGGCAGTAATGAGAAAGTTTAGAGGTGTTCGATACAGTTTGGCCATTCTTATGGTCGTGAATTTTATTGCTGTTATGCTCAACAGCATCATCTATCTTCAAGCAACCAACTATATCATCGCTCAACGCCAAGCCTCTCTATTATTGGAGCGCCTAGAGCGTATTCCTTTTGCTCCATCTACGACTTTTTGGTTGTCAGCAATCTTATTTGCTGGGATTGCCTTAATATCAATGAGTCGTTATAGACCTCAAACAAGTCGATGGTCTATTTTTGATAAGAGGAATCTTCTGGAGATTCTCCTGATGCTACTTTTGATGTGGGTTCAGAACATAGCTTATAACGGGCTCATTCTCTTGGTTTTTGCGGATATCTTCTATGGCTCCAAAGAGTTGAATACCAAGAGAGATCGGAAGTATTGGTTTGCCTTTATCCTAGTGAGCTTCTTGATGCTCCTTGTAACTAATTCAGACGTCTTTTCGCTTTTCTTCCCGATTCCTTCTCTTGATACCTATATTCATTTTTATCCTGAATCTATCCGTATTTTGGCCTTTTTCTTAAAGAATTCCCTCTACGCCTTGAATATGGTACTCTTCATTATTTCACTTTTATTTTATATCATGAATGTCCTTGCGGAAAACCATGAAGTTGAACAAGAGCTGGCCATGGTGTCCAAGGTTAATACCGAGTTGAACAACTATATGGCCTTATCTGAGAAGATTGCAGAGGATCGGGAGCGTAAGCGGATTGCTCGGGAGATTCACGATACCTTGGGACACGCGTTAACAGGGATTTCAGCAGGTTTAGATGCTGTCGGGGTCTTGATTGATATCAATCCAAGTCGTGCCAAAGAGCAGGTAAAAAACGTATCAGAAGTCGTCCGTGAAGGAATCCAGGATGTAAGAGGCTCTCTCAATCGCCTTCGTCCAGGAGCTCTTGAGGGACGAACTCTCAAAGATGCTTTAGAAAAGACAATCCGCGAGTACCAAATTCTTTCAAACTTGCAAGTTAATCTCAACTATGAATGGATCGATGTCGATATGGACGTCATGATTGAAGATACAATCTTTCGTGTGATACAAGAGTCTATGACTAATGCGGTTCGCCACGGTCATGCCAGCCACATGGACCTCCATTTTTTTGAGGACGAAGAAGATTACATGATTGAGTTGCAGGATAATGGAGTTGGGTTTGAAACCTTGACCTATGGCTACGGACTCAAACAGATGATGGAGCGTATTTCAATTCTAGGAGGCCAGCTTCAATTTGAAAGTCGCGATGGATTTTTCACACGTGTTAGTTTACCAAAATATAAAGAAGGGAGATAAGAGATGATGATAAAAGTAATGGTGGCGGATGACCAGTCCTTGATTCGAGAATCTCTGAAAATTATTTTGTCGGCCTACTCAGATATTGAAGTGGTAGCCACAGTGGAAGATGGGAATCATGTCTTGTCTAGCATTCCACACTCGCATCCGGATTTAATCTTAATGGATATTCGGATGCCAGGCATGGATGGGGTTTTGGCTACAAAAGAAGTAAAAGAGCACTATCCGGATATCAAAATTATTATTTTAACAACCTTTGACGATGATGAATTTATCTATAGTGCGCTCAAGTATGGTGCTTCAGGGTATCTCTTAAAAGGAGCCTCGACAGAGGAGCTTTATGAAGCTATTAAGGTGGTGCATCAGGGAGGAGCAATGATCAACCCTGATATCGCAAGCAAGGTCTTTCAAATTTTCTCACAAATGGCCAAATCAAATTTCTCTATTGCTGTGGATGAGGATAACGTTAAGGATTTGAGTACGACGGAATGGCGCATTATCCAAGAGATTGGCTATGGTGAGTCAAATAAAGAGATTGCGGCTAAACTCTTCTTATCAGAAGGAACTGTTCGTAATTACTTATCAACGATTTTGTCGAAATTAAACCTAAGAGATCGAACGCAATTAGCGATTTGGTCAGTCCAAACAGGAGTGACCCGACGTGATTTTTCAAAAGGAAATACGGAATGAAATTGAAGCGAAAGCAACTTTGTTTAGGGATTTGTCTCCTTTTTATGCTCTCTTTGAGTGCTGGTTTTTATTGGTGGAAACAGCAACCGACCGTTCTTCATATAGGAGTTTATGCAGGCTCTAGTTGGGATGTACCGACCAGTCAACGTTCCCATGCATTGGATCTTGCGATTCAAAAATTTGAAAAATCCCATCCTAATGTCCGTGTGGAATATGAAAATGGAATTCCGCAGTCGGAATATTCAAACTGGCTCTCAGAAAAAATTGTATCAGGAAAGACCCCTGATGTGTTTATGGTTTCTGAGAAAGATTTGTCCTTATTGGCGGCACGTGGCGTTTTAGAAAAGTTAAACGGCTATATGAATAAAGAAGACCAAGTTGCTTTTTATCCTGTTGCATTTGAATCAGGTGTCTATCAGGGGCAAACCTATGCCTTGCCATATGAGAGTAATCCTATTTTGATGTGTGTCAATAAAGATTTGCTGGATAAAGAAGGCATTGAGGTTCCCAAAGAAGGTTGGAGCTTGGAAGAGTTCTATACAATTTGTAAAAAACTAACCAAAGATACCAATGGAGATGGTCAATTGGATCAGTTTGGGAGTACAGAATATACCTGGAAAGAAGCTTTGGCAGCAAATGGGGGTAGTCTCTTTCAAGGTGGGATGCTCAAACTTACGGCTCCAGAAGTCAAAGAATCTTTGACTTTTTTACAAAAATTGGAAGAGCTGAATAAGAACTATAAGGTGAGTTCCAAAGATTTTGACCAGGGGAAAGTAGCGTTTTACCCCATGACTTTGGCTCAATATAGGACTTATAAACCTTATCCCTATCATGTTTCCAAATATTCAAACTTCACCTGGACCTGTATTCCTATGCCTGCTAAGTCAAAAACCACCAAGGCGACTTTGGTTACGACTACTTCTTTTGCCATGTCGGCACGGACTCCTCATTCAAAGTTGGCTTGGGAATTGATGCGAGTGTTGACAGAAGATCCAGAAATTCAACAACTCCTCTTTGCTCAATCTCAAGGGATTTCCGTTATGCCACAGGTGGTCCAAAGTCAGTCTAGTAAAGACCTTCTACAGGTAGATGATTTTGGCACGGACTCCTTAACCAATCAGACCTTGAATCGTATCATGGAACAAGCTGTTGAGAGTAGTCCCAAAAATGTATCCAAAGAAGTGTTAGAAAAGCTGGACTATTTGATTAGCAATGCTTTACGCAATCAGGATGTTGAGAATCGCCTGCCACAAATTCAAAGGGAGATTGAAAGTAGTCTTCAGGTAGGAGTTTAAAGAAAATAAGATGACATCGTGTCAAGTGACAGATGTCATTTTTTTGTTGCTAAATGTCATGTTTATAATGTGACATTTGACAATGTAAAAGCGCTTCCAAATAATCTACAATAGAGTCAAATAAAGGAGGCGTAGCAAAATGAAATACCTCATTTTAGTCAGTCATGGTGGATTGGCAGAAGGGCTAAAAACATCGCTAGCTATGTTTGCTGGTGACAAGATGAATCAGGTCATCGCAGTTGGACTTAAAGAAGGAAAATCCGTTGATGACTTTGCAGTTGATTTTAGAGAGAGCATTTTAGAATTGACAGCAGATGATTCTGTGCTGGTCTTGGCAGATATTGTAGGTGGTAGTCCATTAACTACAGCAACCACTGTCCTAGAAGAAGCTGGAAAGCTAGATGGAGCTTTGATCCTTGGTGGGATGAACCTCACCATGGCCTTGACAGCAGTTGTGATGAAGGATGTGTTGGATGGAGACGATTTGTCAGCAACTATCTTATCGGAAGCACAATCTGCACTACAACCTTTTGAAGTTTCAGCCACTAGTGTTGAAGAAGATGATGATATTTAATAGGAGGTACCTTATGGTAGTAACATTTGTACGGATTGATGATCGCATGATTCACGGTCAAACAGTCACACGCTGGGCAAAAGAAAAACCATGTGATGGTTTGATTGCTGTAAACGATGCAGCAGCATCAAACAAGGTTTTGATCCAAGCTTACAAAGGAGCATCAGACAAGAAAACCTTTGTATGGACAAAAGAAGCCTTTAAAGAAAAGTCAGCAAAAGTAACGGAATCTGACAGTCGGTACTTCTTGATTACCAAAAACCCAATCGATATGAAGGAAATTTTGGTGGATCAAGGTTTTGTCCCAGGAGATGTTAAAGAAATCATCGTTGGCCCTGCAAATGATCGACCTGGTGCAGTGAAATTGGGTAATAACCAATCTATCACACAGGAAGAAGCAGAAGCCTTTCAGGCTATCCAGGCAACAGGTTACAAGGTTAAATTCCAATTGTTGCCTGATGTTTCGATTGGTTACTGGGACGATTTCAAATCTAAATTTGGTTTTTAAACCTAACAGTTTTATTAGTTAGGTAAATAAATTTACAAACAAAAAGGAGCGTTTGTTATGACAATTTCATGGATTCAAGCAATCTTGCTTGCAGTTTTCGCCAGCTTGTCTTCAATGCCTGGTATGGGTGGTTCCAGTATCGGGAACTATACACTCGGTCGTCCCTTGATTGGTGGGTTGATCTCAGGTTTAATTCTTGGAGATGTGACAACCGGTATTATGGTCGGGGTTGCCCTTCAAGTCGTTTATATCGCCTTGGTAACACCTGGTGGAACCGTATCTGCCGACGTTCGTGCAATCTCTTATATCGGTGTTCCTCTTGCTATCTTGTTTGTGCATGCAAATCACATCACAGACGAAGCTGGAATTGCAGCAGCTGCAGCTCCAATCGGTGCAGCCGTTGGGACAATCGGTACTGTTCTTTTCTACGGTACAGCTACAATGAACTTGCTTTGGCAACATATTGGTTGGAAAGCCGTTGAAGAAGGAAACTTCAAAAAACTCTACGCAGTTGACTGGGTTTATCCTTGGATTTCTCACTTCCTCTTCTCTTTCCTTCCAACTATGATTATCACCAAATATGGTGAAAACATGGTTGATTTGATGAAACTTTACCTTCCTATGGATGGTTTCTGGATGAAAGCCCTCTTTACAGTTGGAGCCCTTCTCCCATGTGTCGGTATTGCTATCTTGTTGAAACAAATTGTTACAAAAGCAACTGACTTCATTCCATTCTTTGTTGGATTTACTTTGGCTAAATCTCTAGGATTGAACTTGGTAGCTAGTGCTGTTGTTTCATTAATCTTTGCAGTAATCTACTATGAACTTGAAGTGATTAAATCTATGAAAGTAGCTCCGGCTGGAGTGGTGTACGTAGACGATGATGAGGAGGATATTTAAGATGGCTGATAGAAAGAAAATTTCAAAGAAAACATTAGCAAAAGCATTTCATCATTGGTATTATGGCCATTTGACTTGTTTCTCTCAAGAACACATGCAAACCTTCGGGTACTTAACTTCAATGCTTCCAATTGTAGAAGAGATGTATGATACAAAAGAAGAACAAAAAGATGCCATGCAAACCTATACCGCCTTTTTCAATACTGAACCGCAACTTGGATCCCTTGTTGTAGGGATTACAGCTGGTTTGGAAGAAGCGCGTGCAAATGGAGATGCAGTAGATGGTGAAACCATCAATGGGATGCGTGCCGGTTTGATGGGACCAATCGCTGGTATTGGTGACTCTTTGATAGTTGGTACCTTGATTCCAGTTCTTTTGGGGATTGCACTTGGTCTTTCAAAAGGTGGTAACGTCGCTGGTGCTATCTTCTACATCGTCGTGTGGAATTTCCTAGTCTACTTTGGTATGCGCTTTGCCTTCTTTAAAGGGTATCAATTAGGGGATAAAGCCGTTGAATTTCTTGTAGGACCAAAAGGACAAGCTCTTCGTAAAGCGATCAGCGTTGTTGGTGGTATGGTTATTGGTGCCGTAGCAGCGACTTGGGTCTCTGTTACAACAGCACTCGAATTCAAAAATGCTAACGGAGAAGCCTTCCTTAAAATTCAAGAAAAGATTGATGGTGTTTATCCAGGTCTCTTGACAGCAACCTTCATCACTATTTGCTGGTGGTTGATGTCTAAGAAAAAAGTTTCACCAAACAAAGTCATGTTAATTCTAGTTGTTGTTGCCTTAATTGGTGTTGCTCTAGGTATCTTTGACCCACATCTTAATTACTAAGGTCAAGAGAACCCAATATTTACTAGTAAAAATTTTGAGAATGAAGTAGACTAATCTCCTTCTCTTACACTTCATTCTCAATTTTTATCAGGAGGATTTTCATGGTTACAAAACAAGAACTTGTTAATGGATATGAAACAGAAATTAAGTATCAACGCCACATGCTTGAAAATTTGGGTCGTTGGTTCAGTTTGCTCTTTATCACTGCTAGTATTGGTGTGGTATTGATTTATCTTTTTCATAAAACCTTCCTCCCACTCTTAATTTTCGGAATTTTACTTGCCTTGATTGGAATATTAGGAATGGTGGTTTTTGGATATGGTATCTACCGCGGGCGGATCAATCTCCAAAAGGTTATCGATGATTTCAATCAAAAGTTGACGATTCTCAATTAATATTAAAGGAACATCTCTTTCATTTTTGAGGTGTTTTTTTCTTGACTATTTCTGACTAAGTGATACAATAGAACTATGGTTTAGCACTCGTATGCAAAGAGTGCTAATAATATGATTATCTTATGGAGGAAAGCAGATGTTGAAACCATTAGGAGACCGCGTGGTCTTGAAAATTGAAGAAAAAGAACAAACAGTTGGTGGCTTTGTCCTTGCAGGATCAGCCCAAGAAAAAACAAAAACAGCTAAAGTAGTAGCTATTGGACAAGGTGTTCGTACCTTGAGCGGTGAACTAGTTGCTCCAAGTGTAAAAGTTGGAGATCAAGTTTTAGTCGAAGCTCATGCGGGTATTGAAGTCAAAGATGGTGATGAAAAATATGTCATCGTTGGTGAGGCTAACATCTTAGCAATTGTGGAAGAATAATAGGAGGAAATAAGTATGTCAAAAGAGATTAAATTTTCATCTGATGCACGCTCAGCAATGGTCCGTGGCGTTGATATCCTAGCTGATACTGTTAAAGTGACCTTGGGACCTAAAGGCCGTAACGTTGTTCTTGAAAAATCATTTGGTTCACCATTGATTACCAATGATGGGGTGACAATCGCTAAAGAAATTGAACTAGAAGACCATTTTGAAAATATGGGTGCCAAATTGGTATCAGAAGTAGCTTCTAAAACCAACGATATTGCTGGTGACGGGACAACCACTGCAACTGTCTTGACCCAAGCCATCGTTCGTGAAGGAATCAAGAACGTTACAGCAGGAGCAAACCCAATCGGTATCCGTCGTGGGATTGAAGCAGCAGTTGCAACTGCTGTAGAAGCCTTGAAGAACAATGCCATTCCAGTATCAAGCAAGGAAGCAATCGCACAAGTCGCTGCCGTATCCTCTCGCTCTGAAAAAGTGGGTGAATACATCTCTGAAGCCATGGAAAAAGTTGGTAAAGATGGAGTTATCACTATTGAAGAATCACGTGGTATGGAAACAGAGCTTGAGGTTGTAGAAGGAATGCAATTCGATCGTGGTTATCTATCACAGTACATGGTCACTGACAATGAAAAAATGGTTGCAGACCTTGAAAATCCATACATTTTAATCACTGATAAGAAAATCTCAAATATCCAAGAAATTTTACCACTTCTAGAAAGTATTCTTCAAAGTAGCCGTCCACTCTTGATTATTGCAGATGATGTTGACGGTGAAGCTCTTCCAACTCTTGTTTTGAACAAGATTCGTGGAACCTTCAACGTCGTTGCTGTTAAGGCTCCTGGCTTTGGGGACCGTCGTAAGGCTATGTTGGAAGATATCGCTATCTTGACAGGCGGAACTGTTATCACAGAAGATCTTGGTCTTGAATTGAAAGATGCTACTATTGAAGCGCTTGGTCAAGCAGCGAGAGTGACTGTAGATAAAGATAGTACTGTTATTGTAGAAGGTGCGGGAAATCCTGAAGCAATTGCTAACCGTGTCGCTGTCATCAAGTCTCAAATTGAAACAACAACATCAGAATTTGACCGTGAAAAACTCCAAGAACGTTTGGCCAAATTGTCAGGTGGCGTAGCAGTTATCAAGGTTGGTGCTGCAACTGAAACTGAGTTGAAAGAAATGAAACTCCGTATTGAAGATGCTCTTAACGCGACACGTGCAGCTGTTGAAGAAGGTATCGTTGCAGGTGGTGGTACTGCCCTTGTTAATGTTATCTCAGCTGTCGCTGCCTTGGAATTAGAAGGCGATGAAGCAACAGGTCGCAATATTGTTCTTCGTGCCTTAGAAGAGCCAGTTCGTCAAATTGCCTACAACGCAGGCTATGAAGGTTCAATCGTTATTGATCGTTTGAAAAATGCAGAAGCTGGTACAGGCTTCAACGCTGCAACAGGTGAATGGGTCAACATGATTGAAGCAGGAATTATCGATCCTGTTAAGGTTAGCCGTTCAGCCCTTCAAAACGCAGCATCAGTAGCAAGTCTTATCTTGACAACAGAAGCAGTTGTGGCTAATAAACCAGAACCTGTAGCACCAGCTCCAGCTATGGATCCATCAATGATGGGTGGTTACTAGAGAATATAAAAATAACAGGTAGAGATGAAAGATTTTCTACCTGTTTTTTTACATGAAATGCAAAAGAGGAAGTTATGCTTCCTCTTGTTTATTTTATGGTTTGATAACTTCAGCTCCACCCATATATGGACGAAGGACTTCAGGAATAGTAACAGAACCATCTTCGTTTTGATAGTTTTCAAGAATAGCAGCGACGGTACGTCCAACAGCAAGTCCAGAACCATTCAAGGTGTGGAGAAGTTTAACCTTACCATCGGCTTCATCACGGTAACGGATTTGGGCACGACGAGCTTGGAAATCTTCTGTGTTTGAACAGCTTGAGATTTCACGGTAAGTATTTTGTGCTGGAATCCAAACTTCCAAGTCGTAAGTCTTAGCAGCTGAGAAGCCCATGTCTCCTGTAGAAAGAGCAACTACGCGGTATGGAAGGTTGAGTTTTTGAAGGATGTTTTCAGCGTTGGCTGTCATCTTTTCCAATTCTTCGTATGATTCTTCAGGTTTAGCAAATTTCACCATTTCAACCTTGTGGAATTGGTGCAAACGGATCAATCCACGAGTATCGCGACCAGCTGAACCAGCTTCAGAACGGAATGATGGACTCATAGCAGTAAAGTAGATTGGCAAGTCTTTTCCGTCAAGAATTTCATCACGATAGTAGTTAGTCAAAGGTACTTCAGCTGTAGGAATGAGGACATAGTTGGTATCACTGAGCTCAAAAGTATCTTCCTTGAATTTTGGATATTGACCAGTACCAAACATAGAATCATGGTTAACCATGTAAGGTGTGATGACTTCTGTATAGCCTTCCTTACCATGCTCATCTAGCATAAAGTTGTAAATAGCACGTTCCAAACGAGCTCCAAGGCCTTTATAGAAGAGGAAGCGCGCTCCAGTTACTTTTCCACCACGTTCCCAGTCAAGAATACCGAGGTCTTCACCTAGATCCCAGTGAGCTTTTGGTTCAAAGTCGAACTCGCGAGGAGTTCCCCAACGGCGAACTTCTACGTTATCATCTTCGTCTGCACCGATAGGCACGCTGTCAGCGGGGATGTTTGGAAGAGTAGTGGTAAATTCTGTTAATTTAGCGTCAATTTCTGCCAACTCAGCATCGAGTGCTTTGACCTCTGCAGAGAGAGTTTGCATGGCAGCAATCTTGTCATCGGCATTTTCCTTGTTGCGCTTAGCTTGAGCAATCTCAGCAGAAACTGTGTTACGCTCTGCCTTGAGGGTTTCAACCTTAACCAAGATGTCACGACGTTTAGCATCGATTTCTTTCATCTCGTTCAAGATAGCAGCATCTACACCACGTGTAGCCAATTTTTCTGCGACAGCATCAAAGTCTGTACGAATACGTTTGATATCTAACATATAAACTCCTTTATGAAAAAAGCACACCTGACAAAGCGTTGGAGTGGCAGAGCCACGGTTCCATCCAACTTCACAGGTGTGCACTTGATTCTGTATTTGATTTAAAACAACGGTAGAATTTCACCTATCTCTCCTATCTGCTCGCAGCACCCGCAGACTTTCTGGAAGAAGAGGATAACCTACTTATCCGTTTCTATGATTATACTAAACTTTCTATTTTTTTGCAAATAGATTTTTGATTTTACGACCGATGATTTGGAGTAAGGTTGGAAGCTTCACAACCTTTTCATTTCCGATTTTTTCCCGAGCAATTTTAAGAATTTTTCCGGAGTCTTTTGAGGCAAAGAGGAATTTTCCTTGGTCTGTAAAAACTTCAAAATGACGACTAACCTTACGACCCGAAACATTGGCTCCGATTTGATTAACGCTAGACCATGGGATTTGAATATAATCCTCGACATTTCGGTCTGCGTAAAATTCTAGTGCTTGATCTCCAACAAGGAACTTTCCAACCTTTCCTGAAATGGAAAGATAGGAAGTTCCGGTAGTTTGTAGGTCAATGACTTTGTTGAGGGATTGTGCCATGTTTAGTCTTCCTTACTTTCACCGAAAAATGCTTGGTAGAGAGCCTTAAGAGCCGCTTTTTCTTGGTCTTTGTGGACAACGAACATGATAGAAACTTCACTAGAACCTTGTGACATCATTTGAATGTTGATCTTGTTTTCAGATAGGGCGCGAGTGGCTGTAGCAGTTACCCCGATATGGCGCTTCATTTTTTCTCCAACAATCATTATGATAGACAGGTCATGTTCGATTTCAGCATGGTCAACTTCAGCTTTTTGAACTAATTGACGAAGGATTTCTTCTTCTTTAATAGGAGTTAATTCTCGTGAACGTAGAATGATAGATAGGTCATCGATACCAGTTGGCATATGTTCCCAACCAATATTCAGGTCTTCTAGAATTTGAAGTACTTTACGACCAAAACCAACTTCGCGGTTCATCAGGTATTTAGACATATTGATGCTGACAAAACCAGAATCACCAGCAATCCCCACTACTGGGAATTCATCACTACTGTGTTTCAGAACGATACGAGTACCTGGATGGTCAGGGTTATTGGTATTTTTGATAACGAGAGGAATTTTACCACGGTAGGCTGGAAGGAGTGCTTCGTCATGCAGTACAGAGAAACCTGCATAGGCCAATTCCCGCATTTCACGGTAAGTCAATTCAGGGATTGAGTGTGGCTTGTGAATGATACCAGGGTGGGCAGCAAAAATTCCGTCAACATCAGTAAAGTTTTCATAAAGGTCAGCTTTAACTCCAGCTGCGATAATTGAACCAGTAATATCAGATCCACCACGTGAGAAGGTACAGATTTGATTCTCTTTAGTCACACCGAAGAATCCCGGAATAACCAGAACTTCCGTTCCATTATTGAGCTCTTCGATTTTATCATAACTTGAAGGAATGATGCGAGCATTTCCAGGTTCGCTTGTAACAACAATACCAGCCTCTCGTGGATGAACATAGCGAGCTTCTAATCCATTTTGGTTAAAGTAAGCTGCAATGAGTTTAGCGTTGTTATTTTCCCCTGCAGCAAGGAAGGTATCGTAAAGAAATTCATTGTTTTCAATTGGAAGGGTAGCGAGAGTTCGGATGCTTTTAGAGATTCGTTCTAAAACAGCTGGTTTAAGTCCTAGTTCGCTAACCATTGCAGCGTAACGATCGATAATCCAATTTTGACTAGCACTGATATCATTTCCTGCTACATAATCACGATAATATTTAATCAAAGCATCCGTAACCTTGGTATCTTTAGCATCGCGCTTTCCTGGTGCAGATACAACTACAAAACGACGTTCAGGGTCACTTTTTACAATGTTTAAAACCTTTTTCAATTGGCTTGCAGAGGCGAGTGAACTTCCTCCAAATTTTACAACCTTCATAAAAACTCCTCAGTTAGTATTTTATACGATTATAGCAGAAAGAAGGGCTTTTTTCAATCTGGAATACGAATGGGTTATCTTATAAGAGAGCTGTATCCATAAGGTTAGAAACTTTTCTTTCGAAATCGGCCGATACACTTTTAATCGATTTTTGCTTGTATAAATAAAAAGAAAAAGATATACTTTGAAAATAAAATAATTTAATCAGCTTTTTAAATCAAAGGAGTGGCTATGAATCATATTATCTTTCAAATTCAAGACGATTTAGCGGTGATTACATTAAATCGTCCCGAGGTGGCAAATGGTTTCCATATTCCTATGTGTGAAGAGATTTTAGAAGCACTGGAATTAGCTGAAAAAGACGATTCTGTTTCATTTATTCTCATCAATGCTGCTGGTAAGGTGTTTTCTGTTGGTGGCGATTTAGTTGAAATGAAACGTGCTGTCGATGAGGATGATATTGCTTCCTTAACTCGAATTGCTGAATTGGTCAATACTATTTCTTATAAGATTAAACAGATTCCTAAGCCTGTTATCATGGAGGTGGATGGAGCAGTTGCTGGAGCTGCAGCCAATACGGCCTTGGCAGTTGATTTCTGTATCGCATCTGACAAGTCTAAATTTATCCAGGCTTTTGTAGGTGTAGGATTGGCTCCTGACGCGGGTGGCTTATTCTTGCTGACAAGATCGCTCGGTGCAACTAGAGCAACTCAATTAGCTATGACTGGAGAAGCTTTTACCGCTGAAAAGGCAATGGAGGCAGGAGCTCTATATCGTCTATGTACTAGTGAACAATTAGAAAAAACAAGAGAACAATTGTTGAAGAAGTTGAGACGTGGCTCTTCAAATTCCTATGCTGCGATTAAGAAACTTGTTTGGGAAAGTGAGTTCAAGCAATGGCATGAATATGCTCAACTTGAATTGGAACTACAAAAATCACTATCCTATACGGAAGATTTTAAAGAAGGTGTTCGTGCACATTCTGAAAGAAGACGTCCAAAATTTATCGGGAAATAAAAAATACTTGCACTATTCTTTGAAGTTTGATATACTTTTTTTGTCAAATGTTTTGATTATTAAACTTTTTTTTGATAAAGGAGGGAAGAGAAATGGACTACCAACAAGTCAATGACTATTTAACATCAATTTTTAACAACGTCCTAGTGATCGAGGAAGTAAGTTTGCGAGGTAGTCGTTTCAAAGACATCTCTATCAAAGAAATGCACACGATTGATGTTATCGGTAAGTATCCAGAAGTGACTCCGAGCCAAGTTTCCAAAGAGTTGATGGTAACTCTAGGGACTGTGACAACGAGTTTAAACAATTTGGAGAGAAAAGGATACATCGAACGTATCCGTTCAGATCAAGATCGTCGTGTAGTACATCTGCATTTGACAAAGAAAGGTCGTCTCGTTCACCGTCTTCATAAACGTTTCCATAAGGCCATGGTCGAAAGAATTATCGAAGGCATGAGTCCTGAAGAGATGGAAGTTATGGGTAAAGGGTTGACTAATCTTTATCACTTTTTGGAGGATTTGAAGTAATGGCTTTTGCAAAAATAAGCCAGGTCGCTCATTATGCTCCAGAGCAGATTATCACTAACGAAGACTTGGCTCAGGTCATGGATACGAGTGATGAATGGATCTCAAGTCGGACAGGGATTAAAGAACGTCATATTTCTAAAACAGAATCAACAGGAGATTTGGCTACAGAGGTTGCAAGACAACTTCTGGACAAGGCAGGGATTTCTGCTGAAGAGTTAGATTTTATTATTCTGGCTACTATGACACCTGACTCGATGATGCCTTCTACAGCAGCTCGTGTTCAGGCAAGAATTGGCGCTCATAAGGCTTTTGCTTATGATTTAACAGCTGCTTGTAGTGGATTTGTCTTTGCCCTATCAACTGCAGAAAAGTTCATTTCTTCAGGAACATATCGGAAGGGTCTGGTTATCGGTAGTGAGACCATGTCAAAATCTTTGGATTGGTCTGACCGCTCAACAGCTGTCTTGTTTGGAGATGGAGCTGGTGGTGTACTACTAGAGGCGAGTGACCAAGAACATTTCTTAGCTGAAAGTCTCAATAGCGATGGTTCTCGTGGTGAGTGTCTCACATATGGACAGACAGGATTGATTTCACCATTTTCGATTCAAGAAGAACCAGATGTTTTCTTGAAAATGGATGGGAGAGCAGTTTTTGACTTTGCAATTCGAGACGTGGCTAAATCTATTAAACAGACCATCGAAAAAAGTCCAATATCAGCAGATGAACTCGATTATCTCTTGCTTCATCAAGCTAATATTCGAATTTTAGATAAGATGGCTAGAAAGATCGGTGTCGATCGTGACAAACTTCCTGCTAATATGATGAAGTATGGAAATACCAGTGCGGCAAGTATTCCGATTTTACTTTCTGAGTGTGTAGAAGAAGGGCTCATCCATTTGGATGGTAGCCAAAAAATTCTCTTGTCAGGTTTCGGTGGAGGTTTGACATGGGGCACACTTATTGTTACAATTTAGGTAATCATGTGGTGATCACATTGTTATAAAAAACTATTTATTTTAAAGGAGTCTATCATGGCAGTATTTGAAAAAGTACAAGAAATTATCGTTGAAGAACTTGGAAAAGATGCATCAGAAGTAACACTTGAATCTACTTTTGATGATTTGGATGCAGATTCATTGGACTTGTTCCAAGTAATCTCAGAAATCGAAGACGCTTTTGATATCCAAATCGAAGCTGAAGACAACTTGAAAACAGTTGGCGACTTGGTTGCTTACGTTGAAGAGCAAACTAAATAATTAGAATAAATGAAGAAGGAGTAGGGGAGACCCGCTCCCTCTTGTTTAGGTAATAGTTTGACCGTCAAATTATAATAAAGTCGAACTATTACGTAAGCAAGACTTATGGAGGCAATATGAAAACACGTATCACTGAACTATTAAATATTAAATATCCTATCTTCCAAGGTGGAATGGCCTGGGTGGCAGATGGCGATTTGGCTGGAGCTGTTTCAAAAGCTGGTGGTCTCGGTATCATTGGTGGAGGAAACGCACCTAAAGAAGTGGTTAAAGCCAACATCGATAAGATTAAATCTTTAACAGACAAGCCTTTTGGTGTCAATATTATGCTCTTGTCTCCATTTGTTGATGATATTGTTGACCTCGTTATTGAAGAAGGGGTTAAGGTAGTCACAACTGGTGCAGGAAATCCAAGCAAATACATGGAGCGATTCCACGAAGCGGGGATTACCGTTATTCCTGTAGTCCCAAGTGTAGCTTTGGCTAAACGCATGGAAAAAATCGGTGCAGATGCCGTCATTGCTGAAGGTATGGAAGCCGGCGGACATATTGGTAAATTAACAACTATGACCTTGGTTCGCCAAGTTGCAGCGGCTGTTTCAATTCCTGTAATCGCTGCAGGTGGTATTGCAGACGGCGAGGGAGCTGCAGCTGGATTTATGCTTGGTGCAGAAGCTGTTCAAGTAGGAACTCGTTTTGTAGTTGCTAAAGAATCTAATGCTCATCCAAACTATAAAGCTAAGGTTTTAAAAGCCCGTGATATTGATACAACGATTTCAGCACAACATTTTGGACACGCAGTTCGTGCCATCAAAAACCAATTGACTCGTGATTTCGAGCAAGCTGAAAAAGATGCCTTTAAACAAGAAAATCCAGATTTGGAAATCTTTGAGCAAATGGGTGCTGGAGCCTTAGCTAAGGCTGTTGTCCATGGTGATGTGGATGGCGGTTCAGTAATGGCCGGCCAGATTGCAGGTTTGGTATCTAAAGAAGAAACAGTTGAAGAAATCTTAAAAGATATCTACTATGGTGCAGCTGAGAAAATTCAAAAAGAAGCCGCTCGATGGGCAGGAGTTACAAGAAATGACTAAAACAGCCTTTCTATTTGCAGGTCAAGGAGCCCAGTACCTTGGAATGGGACGTGAACTATATGACCAATATGCTATCGTCAAGGAAACAATCGACCAAGCTAGCCAGGTCTTGGGTTATGATCTTCGTGACTTGATTGATAACGATGAAACGAAGCTAAATCAGACTCGTTACACACAACCAGCTATTTTGGCTACATCCGTTTCCATTTACCGACTACTAAAGGAGAAGGGTTACCAACCAGATATGGTGGCAGGTCTGTCTCTTGGTGAATATTCTGCCCTCGTAGCTAGTGGTGCTTTGGATTTTGAGGATGCGGTGGCTCTAGTTGCTAAGCGTGGATCTTATATGGAAGAAGCGGCACCTGCTGGGTCTGGTAAAATGGTAGCCGTTCTCAATACTCCAGTTGAAGTTGTTGAACAAGCTTGTAAAGAAGCTTCTCAACTTGGTGTTGTGACTCCAGCTAACTACAATACCCCAAGTCAAATTGTTATTGGTGGTGAGGTGGTTGCTGTGGATCGTGCAGTTGAACTCTTGCAAGAAGCAGGAGCAAAACGCTTAATTCCGCTAAATGTTTCTGGACCTTTCCATACAGCTTTATTGGAATCTGCTAGTCAAAAATTAGCTCAAGTCCTAGAAGATGTTGAGTTTAATGACTTTGCTTGTCCACTTGTTGGTAATACAGAAGCAAAGGTCATGGAAAAAGAACGAATTGCAGAACTCTTGACTCGTCAAGTTAAGGAACCTGTTCGTTTTTATGAAAGCATTGCAGTCATGCAAGAAGCTGGTGCAACTCGTTTTATCGAGATTGGCCCTGGAAAAGTCTTGTCAGGATTCGTCAAAAAGATTGATAAAACTGCTCAACTTGCAAATGTTGAAGATCAAGCAAGTCTACAAGCACTCTTAGAAAATTAGACCAAAATGGTAGAAGTTCTGAAAGGAGAAAAATGAAACTAGAACAGAAAAATGTCTTTATTACAGGCTCAAGTCGAGGAATTGGTCTTGCCATTGCTCATAAATTTGCTAGCTTGGGAGCCAACGTTGTCTTGAATAGTCGTGGTGAAATCTCCGAGGAGCTTCTAGACGAGTTTAAACCATATGGTGTGAAGGTACTTGCTATTTCTGGGGATGTTTCAGACTTTGCGGATGCAAAACGCATGGTAGACCAAGCCATTGAAGAGCTAGGTTCAGTTGATGTCCTAGTGAATAACGCTGGGATTACTCAAGACACTCTCATGCTGAAGATGACAGAAGAAGATTTTGAGAAGGTCTTGAAAGTCAATCTAACGGGAGCCTTCAACATGACGCAAGCAGTCTTGAAGCAGATGATAAAAGCTCGTGAAGGGGCCATTATCAATATGTCCAGTGTCGTTGGTTTGATGGGAAATATCGGTCAAGCGAACTACGCTGCTTCTAAGGCTGGTCTAATTGGATTTACCAAATCAGTAGCACGTGAGGTAGCCAATCGTAATGTGCGTGTCAATGCCATTGCACCAGGAATGATCGAATCAGATATGACTGCAGTCCTATCTGATAAGGTAAAAGATGCCATGTTGGCACAAATTCCGATGAAACAATTTGGCCAAGCTGAGCAGGTCGCAGAGGTGACAGCCTTTCTTGCAAGCCAAGATTATCTAACGGGACAAGTCATTGCAATTGATGGTGGACTTACCATGCAATAAGAGTTAAAATAGAGGTATGAAAATGAAACTAAATCGTGTAGTAGTAACAGGTTATGGACTAACATCTCCAATTGGGAATACGCCAGAAGAATTTTGGAACAGTTTAAAGAATGGAAAGATTGGGATTGGTGAAATCACCAAGTTTGATCACAGTGCTTTTGACGTCCATAATGCAGCAGAGATTAATGATTTTCCTTTTGACAAATATTTTGTAAAAAAAGATACCAATCGTTTCGATGACTATTCTTTGTATGCCTTGTATGCTGCTCAAGAAGCAGTTTACCATGCTAATCTTGATGTAGAAGCGCTTGATAAAGACCGCTTTGGTGTCATCGTTGCATCAGGTATCGGTGGAATCAGAGAAATCGAAGACCAAGTCCTTCGACTTCACGAAAAAGGGCCTAAACGTGTTAAACCATTAACACTTCCAAAAGCTTTGCCAAATATGGCTGCAGGAAATGTAGCTATGCGCTTTGGTGCCAATGGTATCTGTAAATCTATCAACACAGCTTGCGCTTCATCAAATGATGCTATCGGAGATGCCTTCCGTTCTATCAAATTTGGTTTCCAAGATATCATGCTTGTTGGTGGTTCAGAATCTTCTATTACTCCATTTGCGATTGCAGGTTTCCAAGCCTTAACAGCTCTTTCAACAACAGAGGATCCAACTCGTGCTTCTATTCCATTTGATAAGGATCGTAATGGATTTGTTATGGGTGAAGGATCAGGTATGTTGGTTCTTGAAAGTTTAGAGCATGCGGAAAAACGCGGAGCAACGATCCTAGCCGAAGTTGTTGGTTATGGCAACACTTGTGATGCCTACCATATGACTTCACCACATCCAGAAGGTCAAGGGGCTATTAAAACTATCAAACTTGCCTTGGAGGAAGCTGAAATTACACCAGACCAAGTAGCCTACGTTAATGCACACGGTACATCAACTCCTGCTAATGAAAAGGGAGAAAGCGGAGCGATTGTAGCGGTTCTCGGTAAAGAAGTACCTGTATCTTCAACCAAGTCATTTACAGGACACTTGCTCGGTGCAGCAGGTGCAGTTGAAGCCATTGCAACAATTGAAGCAATCCGTAACAACTATGTTCCAATGACAGCTGGAACGACAGAATTGTCAGACTACATTGAAGCAAACGTTATTTATGGACAAGGTGTGGAACGTGAAATTCCTTATGCTATCTCAAATACTTTTGGATTTGGTGGGCATAATGCAGTTCTTGCTTTCAAACGTTGGGAGAATAAGTAAAGATGAATTTAAATGAAATCAAAGACTTGATGGCACAATTTGACCAGTCAAGCTTGAAAGAATTTTCTTATAAAAATGGAACGGACGAGTTGGTCTTCAGTAAGAATGAAGCGAAACTTTTGGCAGAAACAAGTCCAGCACCTCAACCTGTGGTTCCAGCACCTGCACCTACAGTTGCACCACAAGCTCCAACTACAACATCAGTTAAAGAAACAGTTTCAGAATCAAATGCTACTGAATCTGTAGCTGAAGGGGACCTCGTAGAAAGTCCACTTGTCGGAGTTGCTTACTTGGCTGCCGGACCAGACAAACCTAATTTTGTTTCAGTCGGTGATACTGTCAAAAAAGGCCAAACCTTGGTCATCATTGAAGCTATGAAGGTTATGAACGAAATTCCAGCACCTAAAGACGGTGTCGTAACAGAAATTCTTGTTGAAAATGAAGAAATGGTTGAGTTTGGGAAAGGCTTGGTACGTATCAAATGATTGATATTCAAGGAATTAAAGAAGCTTTGCCACACCGTTATCCCATGCTCTTAGTAGATCGTGTCTTGGAAGTTAGCGAAGACACCATTGTTGCCATTAAAAATGTGACGATTAACGAACCTTTCTTCAATGGTCATTTTCCTCAATACCCAGTTATGCCTGGAGTCCTCATTATGGAAGCCTTGGCTCAGACAGCAGGTGTTTTGGAATTGTCTAAACCTGAAAACAAAGGGAAACTTGTCTTCTATGCTGGTATGGACAAAGTGAAATTTAAGAAACAAGTTATTCCTGGTGATCAGCTTGTCATGACAGCAACTTTTGTCAAACGTCGTGGCACAATCGCCGTAGTAGAAGCGAAGGCAGAAGTAGATGGTAAGCTTGCAGCAAGCGGTACTCTGACCTTTGCTATTGGAAACTAGGGAGGTTTTCCATGTTTCGTAAGATTTTAATTGCCAATCGTGGTGAAATTGCTGTTCGTATTATTCGTGCGGCACGAGAGTTAGGAATTGCAACAGTCGCTGTCTATTCGACTGCTGACAAGGAAGCTCTCCACACGCTTTTGGCTGATGAGGCTATCTGTATCGGCCCTGGGAAGGCTACAGAATCTTATCTAAACATCAATGCCATCCTTTCAGCTGCGGTCTTGACTGAAGCTGAAGCTATTCACCCTGGATTTGGTTTTTTAAGTGAAAATTCCAAGTTTGCAACCATGTGTGAAGAAGTTGGTATCAAATTTATCGGACCATCAGCTCGTGTCATGGATGTCATGGGAGATAAAATTAACGCCCGTGCTCAAATGATTAAGGCTAATGTACCTGTCATTCCAGGATCAGATGGCGAAGTCCATACTGCAGAAGAGGCTCTTGCTATTGCTGAAAAAATTGGTTATCCAGTTATGCTGAAAGCTTCAGCTGGAGGTGGTGGTAAAGGGATTCGTAAGGTTGAAAAGGCAGAGGATCTTGTGTCAGCCTTTGAAACAGCCTCTAGTGAAGCTAAAGCCAACTTTGGTAATGGGGCTATGTATCTTGAGCGTGTGATTTATCCTGCTCGCCATATTGAAGTACAGATACTTGCTGACCAGATGGGACATGTTATTCACCTAGGAGAGCGTGACTGTTCGCTTCAGCGGAATAACCAAAAGGTTTTAGAAGAAAGTCCTTCGATTGCCATTGGGAAAACACTGCGTAATGAAATTGGTGCTGCAGCAGTCCGTGCAGCGGAGTCCGTTGGTTATGAGAATGCTGGTACTATTGAATTCCTACTAGATGAAGCAACTGGCAAATTCTACTTTATGGAGATGAATACGCGTGTCCAAGTAGAACACCCGGTAACTGAATTTGTTTCAGGTGTAGATATTGTTAAGGAACAAATCCGTATTGCAGCAGGTCAACCTTTGACCTTGAAACAAGAAGACATTGTTCTAAAAGGACATGCTATTGAGTGCCGTATCAACGCAGAAAACCCAGCCTTTAATTTTGCACCAAGTCCAGGTAAGATTACCAATCTGTATCTACCAAGTGGTGGTGTCGGCTTGCGTGTTGACTCTGCAGTTTATCCAGGGTATACCATTCCACCATACTATGATAGTATGATTGCTAAAATTATTGTTCATGGTGAAAATCGTTTTGATGCACTCATGAAAATGCAACGAGCTCTTTATGAGCTCGAAATTGAAGGGGTTGTCACTAATGCTGATTTCCAACTCGATTTGATTTCAGATCGTCGCGTGATAGCAGGAGACTACGATACTTCATTCTTGATGGAAACTTTCTTACCACACTATCAAGAAAAAGAATAATGTAATACTCTTCGAAAATCAAATTCAAACCGCGTCAGCTTCGCGTTGGATTATATATGTGACTGACTTCGTCAGTCTTATCTACAACCTCAAAGCAGTGCTTTGAGCAATCTGCAGCTGGCTTCCTAGTTTGCTCTTTGATTTTCATTGAGTATAAAAAAGTATAAGACTGAAAAGGGGGATGTATGGCTCTATTTAGTAAAAAAGATAAATATATTCGAATCAATCCCAATCGTTCGACTGTAAATCAACCTCAGATTAAGCCAGAGGTTCCAGATGAGCTCTTCTCCCAATGTCCAGGTTGCAAATATACGATTTACCAAAAGGATTTGGGGAGTGAACGTATTTGTCCTCACTGTGGCTATACCTTCCGTATTTCAGCTCAAGAGCGCCTTGCTTTAACCATTGATATGGGAAGCTTCCTAGAGATGTTCACAGGAATTGAGACGCAAGATCCATTGGAATTTCCAGGTTACCAGAAAAAATTAGCCTCTATGCGTGAAAAAACAGGTCTTGATGAGGCTGTTGTCACAGGAACTGCTTTGATTAAGGGTGAAAAAGTTGCTCTCGGAATCATGGATTCTAATTTTATCATGGCATCTATGGGAACAGTAGTTGGTGAAAAAATCACTCGTTTGTTTGAATACGCGACAGCTGAAAAATTACCAGTCGTCTTGTTTACAGCATCTGGTGGAGCACGTATGCAAGAAGGAATCATGAGTTTGATGCAGATGGCTAAAATCTCTGCAGCAGTTAAACGTCATTCCAATGCAGGTCTCTTTTATCTGACTATCCTAACAGATCCAACAACCGGAGGTGTTACAGCTTCCTTTGCCATGGAAGGTGATATTATCTTGGCAGAGCCTCAAAGTTTAGTAGGATTTGCTGGACGCCGTGTCATTGAAAATACCGTAAGGGAAGATTTGCCAGAGGATTTCCAGAAGGCAGAGTTTTTGTTAGAACATGGCTTTGTGGATGCGATTGTTAAACGGAGAGAATTGCCAGATATGATTGCTCGATTAGTAAGGTTACATAAGGGGGATTGTTGATGAATATTGCAAAAATCGTCAGAGAAGCACGTGAACAAACCCGCTTAACTGCCTTGGACTTCGCAACAGGAATATTTGATGACTTTGTAGAGCTACATGGTGATCGCTCTTTCCGAGATGATGGTGCTGTTATTGGTGGTATCGGTTGGTTGGGAGACCAGGCAGTAACTGTTGTTGGAATTCAAAAAGGTAAAAGCTTACAGGATAATCTTAACCGTAACTTTGGACAACCTCATCCTGAAGGTTATCGAAAAGCCCTTCGCTTGATGAAGCAGGCTGAAAAATTTGGCCGTCCTGTTGTAACCTTTATCAACACGGCTGGTGCCTATCCTGGTGTTGGAGCAGAGGAGCGTGGTCAAGGTGAAGCTATTGCTCGTAACCTTATGGAGATGAGCGACCTCAAGGTGCCGATTATTGCCATTATTATCGGTGAAGGTGGCTCAGGAGGGGCTTTAGCTCTAGCAGTAGCAGACCGTGTTTGGATGTTAGAAAACTCGATCTATGCAGTTCTCAGTCCTGAAGGCTTTGCTTCTATTCTTTGGAAGGATGGCAGTCGTGCCATGGAAGCTGCAGAGTTGATGAAAATTACTTCTTTCGAATTGCTAGATATGAAGATTGTAGATAAGGTTATTTCTGAGGTGGGCCTATCAAGTAAAGATCTGATCAAGCAAGTCAAAGAACAACTCCGAGCAGAACTTGATGAACTTGGTAAACTGCCACTAGATCAACTCATTGAAGATCGTTACCAACGCTTTAGAAAATATTAAAAACATAAAAAAGCCAGAACTATTATAAGTTCTAGCTTTTTTGTTAACCTGGACTCCAAGTTTCGATGGAAGTGTAGTAAAAAAGTGTTTGATAATAGTCAAACACTTTTTCTATAGTTAGTTTTCTTCAGTTACAAACTGGCTGAGCAGTCCGTTGATGAAACGGGCTGATTTTTGATCTGAAAAGCTTTTTGCAAGTTCAATAGCTTCATTCACAGCTACGAGTTGAGGAGTATCAAATGAAGTGATTTCGAAAACTCCCAAACGCAATAAATTCTTTTCAACTAAGGTTAAACGTTCAATCGTCCAACCAGACTTTAAATGCTGAGTGATTTGTTTGTCTAGTTCCTCTTTTTGAGCTTGAACACCAGATACAAGATCGATTAGGAAGCTAGGGAGTTTTACCTCGTCGTCTTCTCGATCATGAGTATAAGCGAAGCGACAAGCTGTTTCAATATCAGAACCATATTCAAGACTCATCAGTGCCTGGAAGGCACATTTTCGTAGTTCGCGTCTAGATTCTAATAATGGACTAGTCATTGAGGAAGTCCTCATCAAACAAATCTTTTAATGCTGGTTTTGGTGTCTTATCTGGTGCAATACCAGCAACGTGAATATTCACAGCATTGAGTTCAACATCAGCCATATTACGAACGGCATCTTTTACAGCTTTTTGAATAGCCATTGCAACCTTAGGAACCTTGACACCATACTCAAGATAGAGATAGATATCAGCTGTTAGCTCTTCTTCAGATTCTTTTAGATAGACACCACGGCCGAGTGAAAGTTTTGAAAGGGTGTCAGACACTGATTTGTTTGAAAAAGAGTGGACACCATCAACTTTAGCTGTAGCAATTGCAATGATTTTTTCAAGTACACGTGGGGCGATAACGATTTCGCCTAATTGTTCTTCAATTCCCATAGAATGACCTCTTTCTAGAGATTAGGCACGAGAAACGTAAGTTCCTTCTGCAGTGTTGATAACGAGTTTTTGTCCTGCTTCGATGAAGTCTGGAACGTTAACGACAAGTCCAGTTTCCATTGTAGCTGGTTTACCAGAACCGGTAACAGTAGCCCCTTTAATAGAAGGTTGTGTTTCAGCAACTGTCAATTCAACAGTTGTAGGTACTGTTACACCGATGACTTCAGTTCCATAAAATTGAATTTTAACTTCAGAATTTTCAAGGATGTAAAGCAATTCATTTTCAACATTTACAACAGGAATTTCGTATTGGTCGTAAGTTTCAGTGTTCATGAAATAAGCTGTTTCATCCATTTTGTACAAGTATTGTGCTGGTACAGTTTCGATAATCGCTTGTTCAAACTTTTCCTCTGGACGGTAGCTAGTTTCAAATGTTGAACCAGTACGGACATCACGCAATTTCATACGCATGATAGTGTTTCCTTTACCTGGTTTGTGGTGGCTAGCTTCCAAAACGCGGATCAATTTTCCGTCAGCTGTTTCAAAGGTCATACCAGCCTTTAATTTACTTGCTTCAATCATGTTTTTACCTCTTTAATAAAATAATTTACTCTTTATTGTATCATAAGTCGTGAGATTTCTCAAATATCAGGGAAGTGAGATTAGTTGACAGGAACGATGTTTCCTTCTTCATCTTTAGTTACTAATACGTACTTGCCATCAACTTCAATGTAGAAGTTTTTATTAGTTGATTTTTCTTGACTAGTAGTTTCTTCTGCAGGAGTTGTTACTTCTGGATTAGTAGTTTCTACTGAGTTAGCGGGTTGTTCAGGGATAACAGTTTCTACTGGGCTAGCAACTTGCTCAGGACTTGCAGTTTGGGCCGGAGTAAATGCTTGGTTTGGATCAGCAGGTTGTACTGGGGGAACAGTTTGATTTGGACTAACAGGTTGAGCTTGTTGGTTTAATTGACCACCAAGTGTTTGTCCTAGGTTCATACCCATAATCATGTTCATACCATTGCCATTACCTTCATTATTGGCTGCCGCAATTAGAGCTTCATTACGAGCACGACGTTCTTCAATCTCGATGGTATTGTATTTCATAGCAACGAGTTCGCTATCAAGTTTACGAACAATTTCTAGACTTTCTTGGTCGTAACTGAGGTCTTCAAGCAAGATATTGGTTGCTTCGATACCATAAAGTCCTGTCCAAACCTTGTTAACTTCTTGTTTAGCTACTTCATTGAATGTGTCTTGATTGGCATTTAAGCTGTAAATGTCAACACCGTTTTCGTTGGTATACTTAGCGATAGCAATTGCGATTTTAGGAGAGATATTTTGTCGAAGTGTTCCTTGAGCAATATCTTGGATGGTAAATGGTTTATGATCTTCAATTTGTTGGCTGATAGAGCTGACATAGAAAAGTACAGGATCAGCAACCTTGATATCAAATAATCCGTAAAAACGAATGTTGAGTAATTGTTGGTAACGTTCACTGAAATACTCTACAGCATTTTGGGTACCAAATTTATTCCCTGCAATTGGTTGCATACGGATAAAGATGATTTCTTGTCGAGTAATAACTTGTCCACCAAAAGAGAAGCGGTTTTTGAAGTTTTCCCAAGTACCCTTGATTCCACCTTTTTCAAGGAGCCAAGCGTTATCACCTGCACGCCATTCATGGCTTCCGGCTTCAAGTACATCCCCTAGGAAGGTACCGTTATTGACAAGAACAGCAACATATCCTTGAGGGACAATAACAACAGAACCGTCTGTTAAAAGACCAGTATTTTGGTTGCTTTGTCTTGAACCACCGTCAGGATCTTTTGTAAGCAATTGTCCCTTGATGGCCATGACGTCTGAAGAGACGTGGTCTGGAAGTACAACGGCTTCCTTGAATTTGCTATCATTAAAACTATTTAGCCCAGCTGAAAGGGCAGCACGAATAAATCCCATAATTTCCTCCTAATTATAAAGTTCGTCTTCATCCACAACGTCATAGGTGTCAAGAACCCATTGGTTTGGACTACGGGTGATATCAGATCCGCAATAGTCACATTTGCTGATTGCTGATATTTTCAGTGGAGCGCCACAGTTTGGACAGCGGTCGCTAACGGCTTCATCTTGAACAGAACTTTCAGTTTGACTGCCATGTTTGCGGATGAAGTTCATTTGATAAACTGTAAATAGATCTTTTTGAGGGTCTCCCTCAATAACCTTACGAGTCTTGTCTTCGATGACGTAATCTCTCAAGGTAGATGAAAGGATAACCACTAAAGTATCGTTTCCATCTGGATTACTATTGAAATCTTTGATTCGAACATTTTCAACACAAACTCGTTCTAAGACATTGGTTGTTTGGGATTGGATATGTTCTTCTAGTTGAGAACTGTGTTGAGAATAGAGACTGGCGCTTTCAAGAGAACGAACCAGATTCCAATCCTTTTTAGTCCAGGCTGCCTGTAACTGGATGTAGACTTCTTTAACCCATGAAGTGAAAGCAGAGGCATCAAAGTTTGGATCATCATATCGAACACGATCGATAGCTAAATTGTTGTTTTCTACTCGACGGTGAAGTGTTGGTTCAACAGTATAGCCAGGAGAGCTTCCATAAGATTTACCAGATGATGAATTCTGGTCACTCAAATATTTAATGAGCATGAAGAGTAAGAAAGCTCCAACACCAAACATGATAAGAATGCTCATTCCTGTCCCTAGAGAACCATCTAAACTTGAGTAACTATCGCCAGAACGATAGCTGCTTCTAGAAGAAGAACTACCACTTGAACGACTTCGGCTAGAACTACTACTTCGAGAACTGCTACTGCTTCGTGAGCTACTGTGGCTAGAGCTACCACTTCGAGAATGTCCAACACCTGCATCGATTGATTGCAGGGGTGTCACAAAGAGAAGAAGCAAGAAAGTAGCGATAAGAGTATATAACTTTTTCATATGTCTCCTAACTATGTGAGTACAAAAATAGTTTTTGCTAAATTTTATGTCTATAAAGAGTTTTGGAGTTTTATAGTTTTATTTTCAATAAACCACCCTATAATCCAACCAAATACGAGTATATAATTCTCGATAGCACCAATCGCATTAACAGGAGAATGATATTCAATAAAATTTAACAAATGATTTGTTCCTATTCCTATACCACCAATAATAAGGGCAAGAAGGGCAATTCTCAGGTAAAACCAATCGTACTTAATATTAACAGCAAGAATAATAATTAAGACAGCTAGATTCCAAATTCCAATTTCTCTTTGCCATCCTGCAGAAATACCGTAACCAGAATGCTCTCCCATATAGGATGGGAGAAAGATTTGTAGAATAGAAGCACCCAACATTGCGATAATAACTAAAATAAATAGTACTCGTAAAAATTTGTTCATTTATTCTCCTTATTCTATTTTTTAGTAGAAAAGGCTATTAACGAAAGTATATTTACTCGTTCTCTTTCAACTTAGCCAATTCTTGGGAAAGTAGTTTAAGAGCAACTTGTGGATTGGCTTGGCCCTTGGTTGCTTTCATGAGGAATCCTGTGAAGGCCTTGTCAGCGTTACGTTTTCCTGACTTGAAGTCGGCAACAGCGGCTTCATTATCCGCAAAGACTTGATGGATGATTGGAATCAAAACATTAGGGTCTGATATTTGAACCAAACCAGCTTTTTCCACATATTCACGAGCGCCACCGCCATTTTTAGCAAGGTGAACGAAAACTTTCTTAGCGATCTTAGATGAAATAGTTCCATCTTCGATGATGTCAATCATTTCCACCAAGTTTTCTGGTGTCAATTCGATTTGTTCCAGTGTTTTACCTTCCGCGTTCAAGAATTGAGCGACTTCACCTTGTAACCAGTTAGAGACTTGTTTAGCATCACCACCAAGAGCGACAGCTTTTTCAAAGAAGTCAGAAGTGGCTTTGTTGGCAGTCAACTGGCTAGCATCGTAGTCTGATAGACCAAGTTGAGATACGTAGCGAGCACGGCGTTCTTTTGGAAATTCTGGCAACTCAGTGCGCATTTCCTCAATCCATTCATCTGAGATTTCAAAGAGTGGTAAATCTGGTTCTGGGAAGTAGCGGTAGTCTGCAGCACCTTCTTTAACACGCATGAGGATGGTTGCTTTGTTCGCTTCATCGTAACGACGTGTTTCTTGGCGAATTTGACCACCTGAGCGAAGGATTTCAGCCTGCCGTTGCACTTCGTATTCAAGACCCTTACGGACGTTTGAGAAGGAGTTGAGGTTCTTCAACTCAGTTTTGGTACCGAATTTCTCTTGACCATAGGGACGAAGAGAGATGTTGGCATCCACACGCATGGAACCTTCTTCCATCTTAACGTCGGAAATACCAGCGTATTGGATAACTTCCTTGAGGGCTGTTAGATAAGCATAAGCTTCTTCTGGTGAACGCATGTCTGCTTCGGACACAATCTCAATCAACGGCACTCCTTGACGGTTGAGGTCAACATAAGAGTAACCATCTGTACCGTGGGTATTTTTACCAGCGTCTTCTTCTAAGTGGGCACGTTCAATACCAATTTTCTTAGTCGTACCATCTTCAAGTTCTACTTCAATCCAACCGTTGTAACCGATTGGCTCATCAAACTGAGAGATTTGGTAGGCTTTAGGATTATCAGGGTAGAAGTAGTTCTTGCGGTCAAAGTGCATCTTCTTGTGGATGTCCATGTTGAGGGCGAGAGCGGCCTTGATACCGGCATCAACAACACCTTTATTGAGAACAGGTAGTACCCCAGGGAAAGACCAGTCAATCACGTTGGTGTTGGCATTTTGGTCATTTCCAAAGTGGGCAGAAGTAGGTGAGAAGATTTTTGAATTGGTGTTGAGCTCTACGTGGACTTCAAGTCCAATGACTGTTTCAAAGTTCATTAGTTATCACCTCCAAAAATCACGGGTTGTTGTTTGTAGTAGTCTGTTGTTGCTTCAAAAGCAGCAGCAACTTGATAAATAGTCTCTTCTGAGTATTTAGGACCAATCAATTGCAAACCTACTGGTAGACCTTGAGCAAATCCTGCAGGAATCGAAATTCCTGGTAGACCAGCCAAGTTAACTGGGATTGTCAAGAGATCCGCCAAGTACATAGCAACTGGATCGTGGTTGAGCGAATCCAAGTCAAAGGCCACGCTTGGAGCTGTTGGACCAAGGATGAGGTCGTAATCTGCAAATACTTTTTCGAAATCTTGGATAATAAGGGTACGAACTTGACCAGCTTTTTTGTAGTAGGCATCGTAGTAACCTGATGAAAGACTGAAAGTACCAAGCATGATACGACGTTTGACCTCATCACCAAATCCGTGGCTACGAGTGTTAACGTAAATATCATCCAAGTTCTTAGCATCTTCAGCACGGAAACCATAGCGGATACCGTCAAATCGTTGCAAGTTTGAAGAAGCTTCAGATGATGCGATGATGTAGTATACGGCAACCCCGTATTTAGAATGTGGAAGGCTAACTTCTTCTACAACTGCACCTAGTTTTTCAAAGTGTTTGGCTGCGTTGAGGATGGTTTCTTTAACTTCTGGATCAATACCTTCACCAAGGTATTCCTTAGGAAGGGCAATTTTCATACTCTTGATGTCTTGACCAATCTTAGAAGTAAAGTCTGCTATACGAACGGGTGCAGAAGTTGAATCCTTGGCATCTTCGCTAGCAATAGCATTGAGTAAGAGCGCATTTTCTTTAACGGTTGGTGCGAAAGGTCCAATCTGGTCTAATGAGCTACCAAAGGCAATAAGACCGAAACGTGAAACTGTTCCGTAAGTTGGTTTGAGACCAACAATCCCGTTGAAGGCAGCAGGTTGGCGGATAGAACCACCAGTATCAGAACCAAGTGATAAACGGACTTGTCCAGAAGCTACAGCTGCAGCTGAACCACTTGATGATCCACCAGGAACCTTGCTGTGGTCCCAAGCATTCTTGGTTGGTCCATAGTAAGAAGTCTCACCAGATCCACCCATGGCAAACTCGTCCATGTTGGTTTTTCCAACAACGATCATACCCTTAGATTTTGCATTGGCAACAGCTGTGGCATCAAAGATAGGCTCGTAGTTATAGAGCATTTTTGAGGCTGCTGTTGTTAAGAGACCATCTGTAGAAATGTTATCCTTAACAGCTAGGGGAATCCCTGAAAGAACATTGTCAGCATCGATTCCAGCTTCATCAATAGCTTTAGCTTGAGCAAGAGCTTGATCTTCAGCGATAGTGACAAAGGCATTGATAGCCTCTTCACGCGCCTTGATATCGTCAAGTGTCGCTTGGGTAAGTTCTGTTGCTGAAATTTCCTTAGAAACAAGGAGGTTGTGCAAATCTTCAATCGTTTTATTGTTAAAAGTCATTAGGCATCTCCTCCGTCATCCAGGATAGCTGGTACCTTGATATAGTAGTTTTCTTTTTCAGGTACATTTTTAAACAAGCGGTCACGGTCAGTTCCTTTTTCAGCAACATCCGGTCGCAATACGGTCTTACGATCAGCCATGGTAGTCGTTGGTTCAACACCAGTTGTGTCAACTTCACTGAGCAATTCAACCATATCAACAATTTTTGAGAGTGTTGTCGCAAATGAAGCAGTTTCTTCTTCTGAGAATTTTAATTTTGAAAGATTGGCAACGTGAGTTACCTCTTCTTGCGTAATTTTCATCGGATATCCTTTCGTGAAATGATGATTCTTTATCTGTTCTATTTTACCATATTTTCCTATAAATAAGGCAAGTCAAGCTAAAAAGAAACAGAAATTGAAAAATACTTTTTATTTCGATATAATGGTTGAAATTAGAAGAAAGAATAACAGTCGTTTTTAGTTGGTAAAAAGGATGTATCATTAACCCAACTAGAAGACGTTAAGGATGACACATGACGCTTTGGGAGTTACTTTTTACCAGTAAAAAGACAGTCCCTCCTCATTTAGGAGCATTTTACTTTTTATTACCTACTTCTTTGGTAATCATAGCTGTTTTATCGATGCGCTATGCAAGCTCTAAACGTTACCGAGAATTTTGGTATTGGGGACAATTGATTCAGTTGCTCATCATCAACGCTTGGTATATTGCTGCACGTCTGCCCCTATCTGAAGCTCTCCCTTTTTACCATAGTCGCATGGCTATGTGGATTATTCTATTTGCTCCGGATAAGACCTTTTTCAAGCAATATTTTGCCTTAGTGGGAGTTTTTGGTTCTATCATGGCTTTAGTTTATCCAGTCTTTTATCCTTTTCCTTTCCCTCATGTTTCGTCTGTGAACAATGTTTTCGGACACTGGGCCCTCTTGGCTAACTGCTTGATTTATCTTGTTAGATATTATAAAGTTGAAAAAGGGGATACTTGGAAAATATGCCAGATGACTTTTGGGATCAATGCCATTATTTTTCTAGCCAACCTCTTGACAGGAGGAAATTATGGCTTTATGAGTAAGCCACCTGTGATTGGGGATCATGGTGCTTTGGTTAATTATTTGATAGTAACTAGTTTGATGACAGGTATTCTCATCCTTATCAATCAACTCGTTAAATATAAACATAAGAATAGTTAATGTACAACTGAATTCGTTACCTTAAGGAGATTTTATGCATCATTTTATTACAAGAACCCAAACCACACCACCTCCTATTCCCATTTTTTGGTATGGAGTCATGATAGGCCTTCTTGCACTATCTATATATGGGTCCCTTACTTACTACAAAAATCCCAAATTTGTTCGATTGTTTAAGTGGATTCAAATTGCGCAACTGCTAGCTCTTTACACTTGGTATATAGGTTTTAGCATTCCATTTTCGAACAGCCTACCTCTTTACCATTGTCGTTTGGCCATGTTTGCGGTTGTTTTCTTACCAGATAAATGGAAAACCAAGCAGTATTTTGCCCTTATGGGAGCCAGTGGAGCAGTATTTGCCTTGGGCTACCCTGTTTTTGACCCCTATGACTTCCCGCATATTACCAGTTTTTCTTTTCTCATTGGTCATTATGCTCTCTTGGTCAATTCCCTGGTCTATCTCATGAATCACTACGATAAGACCTTGCTGAAAAAGTATCGAATCATCGCTTATACTTTTGTTCTTAATCTTTTTCTAGTTGGAGTCAATCAAGTGACAGGTGGAAATTATGGGCTTTTGAATACTACGCCTTTTATCCCAGATGCTCCTATATGGATAAAGTATCTTCTAGTTTCAATCATTCTTTCTTCGGCTTTAGTTCTCTTTGATATCTTGTTTAAGAAACGTTGGGAAAAGAAAATGGCTCTAGAAACAATTAATTTGTAAAGAGATATTAAGGGTGATAAATATAAATAGTCAATAAAAGAATCTTATGAGCGGGTCTACCATTTTGGCCTGCTTTTTCTTTTATAAGCGATTGAAAAACTCTATAAAATCCGATATAATGGAGTGTTGAAAGGAATGTTAGAGTCCAATGTAGAAATAAGAAATACATACAAACATTCACTATTATCCTATAATCAAAGAAAGAGAACTTATGAACATTCAAGAAGAAATTAAGAAACGCCGGACCTTTGCCATCATCTCTCACCCGGATGCTGGTAAAACGACTATTACAGAGCAATTGCTCTACTTTGGGGGAGAGATCCGTGAGGCAGGTACTGTAAAAGGGAAGAAAACAGGAAACTTTGCCAAGTCAGACTGGATGGATATCGAGAAACAACGTGGGATTTCAGTCACTTCATCTGTTATGCAGTTTGACTACGATGGTAAGCGCGTGAATATCCTTGACACACCAGGGCACGAGGACTTCTCAGAAGATACCTATCGTACCTTGATGGCGGTGGATGCTGCGGTCATGGTAGTTGACTCTGCCAAGGGTATTGAGGCTCAAACTAAGAAATTGTTTGAGGTTGTAAAACACCGCGGGATTCCCGTCTTTACCTTTATGAACAAGCTGGACCGTGACGGTCGTGAACCACTAGATCTCTTGCAAGAATTGGAAGAAGTCTTGGGAATTGCGAGTTACCCGATGAACTGGCCGATCGGGATGGGGAAAGCCTTTGAAGGACTTTATGACCTTTATAACCAACGTTTGGAACTTTATAAAGGGGACGAACGCTTTGCCAGTCTAGAAGATGGCGATAAGCTCTTTGCTAGCAACCCCTTCTACGAACAAGTAAAAGAAGATATCGAACTCCTGAATGAAGCAGGGAATGAATTCTCAGAGGAAGCCATTCTTGCTGGAGACTTGACACCAGTCTTCTTTGGCTCAGCCCTCACTAACTTTGGGGTGCAGACCTTCCTTGAAACCTTCCTCAAGTTTGCTCCAGAACCTCATGGACACAAGAAAACCGACGGCGAAATTGTCGATCCGTATGACAAGGACTTCTCAGGTTTTGTCTTTAAAATCCAAGCCAACATGGATCCTCGTCACCGTGACCGTATCGCCTTTGTCCGAATTGTATCGGGCGAATTTGAGCGTGGTATGAGTATCAATCTGCCTCGTACTGGTAAGGGAGCTAAACTTTCTAATGTCACCCAATTTATGGCCGAAAGTCGTGAAAATGTGACCAATGCCGTAGCTGGAGATATCATCGGAGTTTATGATACAGGGACCTACCAGGTTGGAGATACGCTAACTGTTGGAAAGAACAAGTTTGAGTTTGAACCACTACCAACCTTCACGCCTGAGATTTTCATGAAGGTTTCACCTAAGAACGTTATGAAACAAAAATCCTTCCACAAGGGAATGGAACAGTTGGTACAAGAAGGAGCCATCCAGCTTTATAAGAATTACCAAACAGGTGAGTATATGCTAGGTGCTGTTGGACAACTCCAGTTCGAAGTCTTTAAACACCGTATGGAAGGCGAGTATAACGCTGAAGTTGTCATGACTCCAATGGGTAAAAAGACAGTTCGTTGGATTAAACCAGAAGATTTAGATGAACGTATGTCTTCAAGTCGAAACATCCTGGCCAAAGACCGTTTTGATCAACCAGTATTTCTTTTCGAAAATGACTTTGCCCTCCGTTGGTTTGCGGACAAGTATCCAGATGTGGAGTTGGAAGAAAAAATGTAGATCGCCAAAGTTACTTGATTGTGTGACAATCTAAGTGACTAACGCCAAGTTTCTATGGAACTTGGCTAGGCGCTCCACTAGTAAAGTTTTACGAATATTATCGATTCGTAAAACTTTACGTCGTGATGGGTAAAAAAGTGGCCTAACTGCCTCACTAACTGAGTTTTACAAATGGAATCGATTTATAAAACTCAGTGTCGTAATCTAATAAACGGCAACCACTATGGCAGTTTACCTAAACGATTCACTAGGCAAAACCCACGAATAGTATTGATTCGTGGGTTTTGCCATCGTAACATTTAGGAGTGGATTAGCTTACTGTCACTATCTCCGTATTGTAACTTCTCGCACCTAATTCGTGTTTCGTTCTTAAATAGACAAAAAAGACTAGAAATTAAATAGATTTCTAGTCTTTTTATTAGTAGTGGAACTTCTATTTATTGAAAAGCATCTATACCAACAACCTTGATAAGGAATGTAAGGAGGATAAGCAATAGAATGCTGACTCCATTAATTACTAAATGGAGGAAGATAGACATCTCTAGTCGTTTGGTGCGATAAGCAGTCCAAGTTAGGACAGCAGACATCCAGCCATAGATCAAGAAAGAAGGAAGATTATTTGGTATATGGGCTATAGTGAAGAGAAACCAACCGAAAATATATCCAATTTTCTCGTATCCTTCGAAGAGTTTAGTTGGGATGATACCTCGACAGATAACTTCCTCACAAATAGGTGCCACTATTGCAACCACGAAAATGCTGGAAATTAGAGAGCTTTCTGACATGATGCTATTGATAACCTCTTGATTCGAAGTAGTTGTTTGCTTCAGAAGTTGCAACCAAATCGCACCAATCATATTTCCAGCGACAACGGCTACATAACTAAGAGCGATTCGAGGGGCGTCATTAATAGTAAAGAGTTTCGATTTTAGGTTTAATAACTTACTTTTGTGAGCACCATATAAAAAGAGTGTAACAATAGCAGTAGATACAAGCCCCACTATTAGAGATGACCAGATAGATCCAAGTTGAGTTTTTTGAAGTAACATTAAAGTTACGATAGGAACTTGCGATAGGCACATAGCGACAAGAAAGATTCCTAGCCAAATCAATCGTTTACGATAATCTTTAAAAAAATTCATTCATATATCTCCTAAAAAATTTATCTCATTATAGCACACTTTGGATAGGAATTCTATTAATTACCAGAACAGAAGTGTAGATAAAATAAGTAAGATGTTTCGAATTAAATGACTATAGAAGGATAAATCTTGTCTTAAGGTTTTAGGAAATAAAAAATTGAGAAGGCTAGCTCCCAAGAGGATATAAAAGCCGACAGAAAGTATTGTTAAAGGATTGTGCAGAAAAAATAAACTAAGAAAGATAAGGGTTGTTAGCCTGCCTGTCTTTTTATGAGTTGGTAATTTTCTCCATTTGTTTAACGGCAGAAAGGTAGCAATATCAAGTCCGAAAAGGAAAAAGAAAGAGATGAGTAACAAGTCAACGATTTCCTTTTGTAGTAGAGTGTCAGTGCTTATGTTTTCAAATAAGATAAGACTTACTCCGGTAAGGTTAATGATAACCATACTACTATACAATAAAAAGAAAGAGCGGCTAGTATTGCGCAAATGACTACTCACATGATTATGAACTGAAATATAGTGGATAAATGTACAAATACTAGATAATATCAGTAGAAGGAATAAAAAGTAAAAGTAGGATTGCTTGAGAGTTAAAGTGATATCGGTCCAAAATAAGCAACTACAGAACCCTAAGTAGACCAAGGAAATTAATAAGAGAAGCTGGATTGATTTTCTAATTTTTTTCATAAATAAACCCCTACGTTTTTTTAACATTATAACGAAAAGGCTTCACAAAAAAACTACTTTTTCCCAAGTGTTGGTTTTTGTCTCTCAACTGTCTTTTTTTAATCTGAGCCAGCAAAAAAACACATCCCTCGATTTTTGAAGGATGTGCTATTTGATCATAAAATTCTAACGTTTAGACCAGGTTCGTTTCATAAAGAGTAATATGATTGGATAAATTTCTAGACGTCCTGCAATCATTGCAAAGGATAGGAGGAGTTTTGAAAATGGACTAAAAATTGAGAAACTTGAAGTCGTTCCTAAAATTGGACCGATATTGTTAAAGCAACTGAAAACGGCACTCGTAACAATCATTAAATTGTTAGCATCTAAAGTGATAATGAAGATTAAACTGAGTAGAATCATAATGTAAACTACAAAGTACTTGAGAATCTTGTGTTGGGTGTCCTTATCAATTACCGTTTGGTTAACATGGAGAGTTAAAACACGGTGAGGGGATATGGTAGACAAAAATTGATTTTTAGCAATTTTAGCTAGAATAACTCCACGCATCACTTTGAGACCACCAGCAGTAGAACCAGCAGAACCACCAATTGCCATTAACATCAGTAAGATGTATTGAGAAAACAAAGGCCAGTTCGTGATGTCACCATAACCAAAACCAGTAGTGGTAATGATATTAGAAACTTGGAAGAAGGCCATCTCAAAGCTTTGTGAAACACCACTATAAAGGTGCAGTGTGTTGAGTGTGATTAAGCCAGTAGATATAGCCACGATTAAGAGATAAGCTCGAAGTTCCTCATCGAAAAAGAATTCCTTAACTCGACGAAGCATGAGATAGTAGTAGAGGTTGAAATTGACACCGAACATCAAAACCCCAATACTTGTCAAATAAGTGATGAGAGAACTATGATAGTGGGCAATACCATCATTATAAACAGTGAATCCCCCAGTACCAGCAGTTCCCATTGCGATAACAAAGCTATCGTAGAGTGGCATCCCTGCAATGTAATAAATAACTACAAAGAGGGCGAACATTGCCAGATACAGGATGTAGAGGATTTGTGCTGTATGTTTTAGCTTAGACACAACCTTACCAAATACTGGTCCAGGGACCTCGGCCTTCATAACCTCTAAGTGGCTGTTTTTTGCATTGTCCATAATAGCTAGGGCAAAAACTAGCACCCCCATCCCTCCAATGAGGTGGGTAAAGCTCCGCCAAAATAGAAGCGAACGACTTAGTACAGAAACGTCATTTAAGATAGTTGCTCCCGTAGTAGTAAAGCCGGAACTAGTTTCGAAGAAGGCATCGATAAAATTGGGGATTTGACCTGAAAAGACAAAGGGAAGGGAGCCAAAGAAAGACCAGAGAATCCAACAAAGAGCAACAATCAAGACCCCTTCTTTTGCGTAGATACGTTGTTTTTTAGGCTTTTTGATGATTCCGAGAAGACCTAGAACAACAAGGATTCCAATGGTAGAGAAAAGAGCTGTAAATACTTGATTGGATTCTTGATAGTAAAAAGCGACACTAACTGGTACCAAGAGTAGAACAGCTTCAATCAAGAGTAGCTTTGCAAGAAGAAAGCGTACCATACTTCTATTCATAGCTTACCTCTCTAACAAATCATAAATCTTGGTGATGTTTGATAGCAAAGTGATAACCACAAGCTTATCACCGACTTGGAGTATGTCTTCTCCAGTTGGGAAGATTGTTTTTCCATTGCGGATAATAGCAGCGATCAAGACATCCTTTTTGAGCTTCAGTTGAGACAAAGGTTTGCCAGTCATTTTATTGGCTTCCTTAATTAAGAACTGAAGAGTTTCTACCTGTCCGTTTGCAAGGTGGTGCATAGCTTGAAGGTCGGAATATTGGGCATTTACACGACCGTGGATAAAGTGCATGATGGTATCAACAGCGATTGTCTTAGGCGTGATAATACTTGAGAAATCTGTCGCATGAATGATTTCTAATAGGCTTGTTCGGTTTACCTTAGTAATATTCTTTTGAACGCCTACATTATCCAAGAACATAGAGGTAATGATATTTTCTTCGTCGACTCCTGTCAAAGTGGCAACAGCATCGTAGTTTTGGGCACTTTCTTCTAAGAGGGTGTCCTTAGTTGTTCCATCACCTTGGACTATATAGAGTTTAGGGAATTTTTCGCTGAAAAAGGCAGCGCGTTCTGGGTTGACTTCAATCACTTTTGTATCAATTCGACTGTCTTTTAAAATACCTAGTAGGTAGTATGCAATCTTACCAGCTCCAATGATGAGCAAGCTCTTAACGACTCTAGATTTGAGATAATTGTGGAAGAGCATCATATCGACACGATGTCCTGTTACAAAGATGCGGTCTTTATCCTCTAAAATCATATCTCCGCTAGGAATCATGAGTTTGTGATCGCGTTCGATGGCACAGACGATTACATTGCCAAACTTTTTACGGAAATCAGCAATAGACATCAGACAAATATTACTGTCATTTCGTACCTTGAATTCCATTAAGCTGACTAATCCACCTGCAAAACGCTCAACAGAAAGAGCATTAGGGAAATCTATAATGTTGGCGATAGCACGAGCAGCTAGAAGTTCTGGATTGACAATGAGTGAAAATCCGAGAATATTTTTTTCTTTAAAGTAAGGGTTGGAATACTCAGGATTACGGACACGAACAATGGTCTCCTTGGCACCCATTTTTTTAGCAAGAACAGCCGAAACCATGTTGACTTCGTCGTATTGAGTCATGGCAATGAAAATATCACAATCTTGGACATTGGCTGCTTCTAACATAGCAAAGTCAGCTCCATTACCTGCGATTCCCATAATATCAAAACGGCTGGTCAAGTATTTTAGAACAGTTTCGTTCTGTTCAATTAAGACAACATCATGGTTGTCAGCAACTAGCGAGCGACAGAGAGCAGAACCGACTTTTCCCCCTCCGACAAGAATAATCTTCATAGTTAGTTAACCTACTTTTTCATTATGTATCTATCATACCTTTTTTTTGTAAAAATTGCACTAAACAAACGATTACTTTCCTCTTATGAGGAATCGGATTAACATCCAAAGTTAAATCAATATTCTATTAGGGAAGAGTACATATTGACTAAATTTTTAACACAAGCTAAATCCAGGATAAAAGTGGCTCAGTGGAGCTTGTAGAACTTTTGTAAATATGTTTGTAAAAAAAATGAAAAAATCAAGTCATTTCTATTGACAATCAGGCTGAAAGTGATATACTAAAAAAGTAGTTTCGCTGATTTACTTCAAACCTGTTGTGAGGTAAGTTAACGACGCCTTAACCACGCTGTTTGCTGAGCTTGACTCCGGGCAGTGTGGCTATTTTTTTGCACTAGTGAGAGGAAGCAAGGCATGGCTAATCATATTGTACTGTTTGAACCACAAATTCCACAAAATACGGGAAATATTGCACGTACCTGTGCAGCGACGAATGCGCCCCTTCATATTATCAAGCCTATGGGCTTTCCTATTGACGACCGTAAAATGAAGCGAGCTGGGCTTGACTATTGGGACAAACTTGATATTTATTTCTATGATAGTCTAGATGAATTTATGGGCAAAATGAATGGCCAACTCTACTTGATTTCCAAATTTGCAGAAAAGGTCTATTCAGATGCTGATTTTACTATAGAAGGAAATCATTATTTTCTTTTTGGTCGCGAAGATAAGGGCTTGCCTGAGGAATTTATGCGTAAACATCCTGAAAAAGCTCTTCGCATCCCCATGAATGACGAACACGTCCGTAGTCTAAATGTATCCAATACAGTCTGTATGATTGTCTATGAGGCTCTCCGACAACAAAACTTTGCGGGTCTCGATTTGGTTCATACTTACGAAACGGATAAGTTGAAATAAACATGAAAACGAATACTTGAGGCTTGCGCTTGCAAGCTTTTTTTGTTATCATTAAGGGGTCTTCAGGGCTGGGTGAAATTCCCGACCGGCGGTGACTTTTACTAGGAAATGTTCTTTTCCTTTTATACTTTGTTGCCAAGCTTTGCCTAACTAGAAGTTATGCCTACAGCTTGTCGTTTCGTCTAAAAGAAAAATCTTCATTTCCATACTCTAAAAGAAGTCCGCGAGCGCAAGCTGATGTGGTGAGATTCCACAACCGACAGTATAGTCTGGATGGGAGAAGACGAAAGAATAATTTTATCTATTCCACTTAAATATATAGGAAGTTCTTTTGGTGTTTTTGACCAATAGATTGTTTTTGATATAGTTGAGTTGATAGATAGAGTGGGACTTTCCAACTTCTTCTGATTTTATAGAAAATTGGAGGAACCTGTTATGACAAACACACGTCGACTTTCGACCATTGCAATTTTATCAGCACTTTCATTTGTGTTGATGTACTTTGACTTTCCACTCTTGCCTGCGGCGTCCTTTTTAAGAGTTGAGTTCAGTATCTTACCAGTTTTAGTAGGTTTGATTGTGCTTGATTTACCCGCAGCTTTTGTGATAATTTTACTTCGTTCCTTGCTTAAGTTGATTTTAAATAATCAAGGAGTCAGCACCTATATCGGTTTGCCGATGAATATTGTGGCTTTAGGAGTTTTTGTTCTTGCATTTGGTTTGATTTGGAAAAAAGATCGAACACCAATTCGTTTCGCTTTAGCTTCCCTAGCTGGTACAATTGGTTTGACCTTGGCTATGCTAGTTCTTAACTATGTGTATGCAGTTCCATTATATTCTAAATTTGCTAATTTTGATATTGAGAAAATTCTAGGACTAAGCAACTATCTGTTGACAATGGTTTTACCTTTTAACTTAATTGAAGGTATTATCTTTGCACTAGCATTTTGGTTGATTTATGTCTTCCTAAAGGTAACTTTAAAACGTTATGAAAGATAAACAAACATATTTAACAAAGGGCTCTTTTGCCCTTTTGCTTTTTGTGATTTTAGGTTATATTGTCAAGTTTTACCCTAATATGCTCATTGGATTTGATCAACCAATCCAGACTGCTATTCGAGGTGACTTACCAGACTTCTTAACGATACTTTTTAGAACAATCACGCATTTGATTGATATCCCAGTTATTATCACCTGGGTTCTCATTGTAGCATTTATTTTTTACCGTAAGCAATGGAAACTGGAAAGCTATCTCATGTTGGGGAATCTGACTTTAGCTGGAATCTTAATCGTAACTTTTAAGAATATCTACCAAAGACCACGGCCAGAAATTCTACACTTGGTAGAAGAAAAAGGTTTTTCTTTTCCAAGCGGACATTCTCTGGCAGTAACGATTATGGTTGGAACTTTGATTGTGATTTTCAGCCAAAGGATTAAAGATCAACTTTGGAAAAGAATCGTCCAAATCTTACTCGGGCTTTACTTAGTCAGTGTATTGATATCCAGAGTCTATCTGGGGGTTCATTATCCGTCAGATGTTCTTGCTAGTCTTTGTGTAGGCCTAGGGGTTCTATTTATCGAATTTCCATTTTATGACAAACTCCGTTTCCAATGGCGGTTTAAGGGAATGCAGAAGTAGGCATCAAATTCTCTTGAGGAGAAAGAAATGAAAGTCAATATAAGAGATCTTCATCCGACTCAACTATACTTATCAGAAAAGAAGTTGCAAGATATTCAGATGCTTTATCAGTCGGTAAAACTAATCAATGTTGATCCAATTAGTATTCTTGCATTTGGAAATTGCTTGTTGATTACAGATGGGCATCACAGGGCTTATCAGGCTTTGTTAATGGGCCAAGATACGATTTCTGCTGAGTGGGATAAAGATGGTGGCGATGAAATCTATCATCTTTATGCAAAAGCTTGTGAGGAAAGAAAGATATACTCTATTCTGGATTTAAAACATCATATCTTACCTCAAGATGAGTATGAAGCAAAATGGTATAACTGGTGTGATGGTTTTAATCAAGCAGCGGAGCTAGTATTAGGAGTAGAAAATGATGACAAAAATTATTCAGATAGATGATTCCTTACGTCTAGTTCCCTATTTTTTAGCAGATCATCGTGATGCAGCTTTAGCTTGGTATCAAGATGTGGATTTGGTAGAACTTGTAGACGGTATTAGAATACCCTATAGTTTGGAAAAATTAAATACCATGTATTCCTATTTAGAAAGTAACGGGGATTTGTTCTGGATTGAGTTTCGAGAAAAGGGGGAGTGGTTTCCAATTGGTGATGTCACCTTATCTCAGGAGAATCTTCCTATTGTGATTGGCAATCCAACTTATCAGCATCAAGGACTTGGACGCAAAGTTTTGAAGGCTTTGATTGATCTAGCTCGTCAAAGGGGATGGACAGAAATGAAAGTTCAAGAAATCTATACTTTTAATCCTATCTCTAGAAGATGTTTTGAGTCTCTTGGATTTGTGGAAAGTAGAAGGACTAAAAGTGGGGTTGGCTTTCTCTTAAAACTGGACGCTAACTAGGCTGAATTATTTTTAAAAATCGCTCAAAACAGAGCGGTTTTTTGTTTGTAGTTCAGAACTCTTTCACGAAAGAAATAATAGCCAAATTCAGTAATAAAATTTCTCTAAAAATAGGATTTTTCTCTTGCATTTGAGATAGATTAGTGTATAATAGTAGGGTATGTGTAAAACATACTTGTGGGAGGTAAAAATCTCTAAATTACCGCCAAAACCACAAAGGAGGATTTAAAAATGGCTAAAAAAGTCGAAAAACTTGTAAAATTGCAAATCCCTGCTGGTAAAGCTACACCAGCTCCACCGGTTGGACCTGCTCTTGGTCAAGCTGGTATCAACATCATGGGATTCACAAAAGAGTTCAACGCTCGTACAGCTGATCAAGCTGGTATGATCATTCCAGTTGTTATCTCAGTATACGAAGATAAATCATTTACTTTCGTTACTAAAACACCACCAGCTGCTGTTCTTTTGAAAAAAGCTGCAGGTGTTGAAAAAGGATCAGGTACACCTAACAAAACTAAAGTTGCTACAGTTACTCGTGCACAAGTACAAGAAATTGCAGAAACTAAGATGCCAGATTTGAACGCTGCAAACATTGAGTCTGCAATGCGTATGATCGAAGGTACTGCTCGTTCTATGGGATTCACTGTTGTTGACTAATCAATAACTTCCCTATATAACCCGCAAGACTTCATCATTTCGAGAAGTGACGTGGGAGATGAAAATCGATTGAACCACTTACAAGGAGAATAGAAAATGGCTAAAAAAAGCAAACAACTTCGTGCTGCTCTTGAGAAAATCGACAGCACAAAAGCATACAGCGTAGAAGAAGCTGTAGCTCTTGCAAAAGAAACTAACTTTGCAAAATTTGACGCAACTGTAGAAGTTGCATACAACTTGAACATCGACGTGAAAAAAGCTGATCAACAAATCCGTGGAGCAATGGTATTGCCAAACGGTACTGGTAAAACAGCTCGCGTTCTTGTATTTGCACGTGGTGCAAAAGCTGAAGAAGCAAAAGCTGCTGGTGCAGACTTTGTTGGTGAAGACGACCTTGTTGCTAAAATCAACGACGGTTGGTTGGACTTTGACGTAGTTATCGCTACACCTGACATGATGGCTCTTGTTGGACGTCTTGGACGTGTCCTTGGACCACGTAACTTGATGCCAAACCCTAAAACTGGTACTGTAACAATGGATGTTGCTAAAGCAGTTGAAGAGTCTAAAGGTGGTAAAATCACTTACCGTGCTGACCGTGCTGGTATCGTACAAGCTATCATCGGTAAAGTTTCATTTGAAGCTGACAAGTTAGTTGAAAACTTCAAAGCATTCAACGAAACAATCCAAAAATCTAAACCAGCTACAGCAAAAGGAACTTACGTAACAAGCTTGACAATCACAACTACTCAAGGTGTTGGTATCAAGGTTGACGTTAACTCACTTTAATCAGTAAATAATCGAAAGGTTGAGACAAAATGTCTCAACCTTTTTCTATTAAAAACTAAAAATACGTATAATTTTTCGAATCAATTTGATATTGTAAAGTATCTAGATAGAAAATTCAGAAAATTTCTTCTTTTGTCTTGAAAATTTTTGAAAAAATGGTATTATAGAAACAAGTCATTTTAAGAGAACAGAAAGGGGAACAATGGAGAAAATCATTTTAGATTCACCAAAGTCGGGATCAGAACTTGTTTTGGAAACGCTCCGTGACCTAGGAATCGATACGATTTTTGGTTATCCAGGCGGGGCTGTATTGCCTTTATATGATGCTATTTATAATTTTAAAGGCATTCGCCATATTCTAGGTCGGCATGAACAAGGTTGTCTTCATGAAGCAGAAGGTTATGCTAAGTCAACAGGGAAACTTGGTGTCGCAGTCGTCACAAGTGGACCAGGAGCTACCAATGCCATTACTGGTATTGCAGATGCTATGAGTGACAGTGTTCCCCTTTTGGTCTTCACTGGTCAGGTGGCAAGAGCGGGAATCGGTAAGGATGCTTTCCAGGAGGCAGATATTGTTGGAATTACCATGCCGATTACCAAGTACAACTATCAGGTTCGTGAGACAGCGGATATTCCACGTGTAATTACAGAAGCTGTTCACATTGCGACTACGGGTCGTCCAGGTCCAGTTGTTATTGACTTGCCAAAAGATGTTTCGGCTCTTGAAACGGACTTTGTCTATTCATCAGAAATAGATTTACCAAGTTATCAACCAACTCTTGAGCCTAATGAGATGCAAATCAAGAAGATCTTGAAGCAACTCTCTAAGGCTAAAAAACCTGTTTTGTTAGCTGGTGGTGGTATTAGTTATGCTGAAGCTGCTGCGGAGTTAAATGAATTTGCAGAGCGCTATCAAATTCCTGTTGTTACCAGTCTTTTGGGACAGGGTACAATTGCAACTAGCCATCCACTATTTTTGGGAATGGGTGGAATGCATGGTTCCTTTGCAGCTAATATCGCAATGACAGAAGCTGATTTTATGATTTCGATTGGTTGTCGTTTTGATGATCGTTTGACTGGTAATCCTAAGACATTTGCGAAGAATGCCAAAGTAGCGCATATCGATATCGATCCAGCAGAGATTGGTAAGATTATCGCTGTTGATATCCCAGTTGTTGGAGATGCGAAAAAGGCCTTGCAGCAGTTGCTAGCTGAGCCAATCGTTCGTAACAATACTGAAAAATGGATTGAAAAAGTTACCAAAGATAAGAATCGTGTTCGTTCTTATGATAAGAAGGAGCGTGTTGTCCAACCACAAGCAGTTATTGAACGTATAGGCGAATTGACTAAGGGTGATGCTATTGTCGTAACTGACGTCGGCCAACACCAAATGTGGACAGCTCAATACTATCCATACCAAAACGAGCGTCAACTCGTAACTTCAGGTGGTCTAGGAACCATGGGATTCGGAGTTCCTGCAGCCATTGGAGCAAAAATTGCCAATCCAGATAAGGAGGTCGTGCTCTTTGTCGGTGATGGTGGTTTCCAAATGACCAATCAGGAATTGGCAATCCTGAATATCTATAAGATTCCAATCAAGGTCATCATGCTCAATAACCACTCGCTTGGGATGGTTCGTCAATGGCAAGAAGCCTTCTATGAAGGACGAACATCAGAGTCGGTCTTCGATAGCCTCCCTGATTTCCAATTAATGGCGCAGGCTTACGGGATTAAAAATTATAAATTTGATAATCCTGAAACCTTAGAAAAGGATTTGGAAGTCATCTTGGAAGATGTACCAATGTTTATCGAGGTAGATATTTCTCGTAAAGAGCATGTTTTACCGATGGTACCAGCTGGTAAGAGTAATCATGAGATGTTGGGGGTGAAGTTTAATGCGTAGAATGTTAACAGCCAAACTTCAAAACCGGTCAGGAGTTCTCAATCGTTTTACCGGTGTCTTGTCTAGACGCCAAGTCAATATTGAGAGTATCTCGGTAGGGGCGACAGAAAATCCTAATGTGTCACGGATTACCATTATCATTGATGTTGCATCTCACGATGAAGTGGAGCAAATCATCAAACAACTCAACCGTCAGGTCGACGTGATTCGTGTCCGTGATATCACAGATAAACCGCACCTCGAGCGCGAAGTTATTTTGGTAAAGGTTGCAGCACCAGCTGAGAAGCGAGCAGAAATTTTAGCTATTATCCAGCCTTTCCGTGCAACTGTGGTCGATGTGGCTCCGAGCTCTATTACCGTTCAGATGACTGGGAATGCAGAAAAGAGTGAAGCTTTGATTCGGGTTATTCGACCATACGGTATCAAGAATATCGCTCGTACGGGTGCAACTGGTTTTACCCGCGATTAATACTCTTCGAAAATCAAATTCAAATCACGTCAGCTTTGCCTTGCCGTACTCAAGTACAGCCTGCGCCTAGCTTCCTAATTTGCTCTTTGATTTTCATTGAGTAAAAAATAACTTAAATTTGTTAAACCAGCCTAAAAGGCAATAAATATAGAAAAGAGAGAAAAACTATGGCAGTTCAAATGGAATACGAAAAAGATGTAAAAGTAGCAGCACTTGATGGTAAAAAAATCGCTGTTATCGGTTATGGTTCACAAGGTCATGCTCACGCTCAAAACTTGCGTGATTCAGGTCACGATGTGATTATCGGTGTTCGTCCAGGTAAATCTTTTGATAAAGCAAAAGAAGATGGTTTTGATACTTATACAGTAGCAGAAGCAACTAAATTGGCTGATGTTATCATGATTTTGGCACCAGACGAAATCCAACAAGAATTGTACGAAGCAGAAATTGCTCCAAACTTGGAAGCTGGGAATGCAGTTGGATTTGCGCATGGTTTCAATATCCACTTCGAATTCATCAAAGTTCCTGCAGATGTAGATGTCTTCATGTGTGCTCCTAAAGGACCAGGACACTTGGTACGTCGTACTTACGAAGAAGGATTTGGTGTTCCAGCTCTTTACGCTGTCTACCAAGATGCAACAGGAAATGCTAAAAACATCGCTATGGACTGGTGTAAAGGTGTTGGTGCAGCACGCGTTGGTCTTTTGGAAACAACTTACAAAGAAGAAACCGAAGAAGATTTGTTTGGTGAACAAGCAGTTCTTTGTGGTGGTTTGACTGCCCTTATTGAAGCTGGTTTTGAAGTCTTGACTGAAGCTGGATATGCTCCAGAATTGGCTTACTTTGAAGTGCTTCACGAAATGAAACTCATCGTTGACTTGATCTACGAGGGTGGATTCAAGAAAATGCGTCAATCAATTTCTAACACAGCTGAATACGGTGACTACGTGTCAGGTCCACGTGTGATTACTGAACAAGTGAAAGAAAATATGAAAGCAGTTCTTGCTGATATCCAAAATGGTACATTTGCTAACGACTTTGTCAACGACTACAAAGCTGGACGTCCAAAATTGACTGCTTACCGTGAACAAGCAGCTAACCTTGAAATTGAAAAGGTTGGTGCAGAATTGCGTAAAGCAATGCCATTTGTTGGTAAAAACGACGATGACGCATTCAAAATCTACAACTAATTTTTGAGAATAAAAATAGAAGGCGAGTTGGGGGGTACCTAACCCGCTTTTTATCTTGAAAAAGAATCAAGGAGAAGATTATGCTTAGTGCAAAAGATGTGGTGAAGGCCCACAAGGTTCTGAGTGGTGTAGTAGTCAATACACCACTAGAATATGATCATTACTTATCAGAAAAATACGGAGCTAAAATTTATCTCAAAAAAGAAAATGCTCAACGAGTTCGATCGTTTAAGATTCGAGGAGCTTATTATGCCATCTCACAATTGACTAAGGAAGAACGTGAGCGTGGAGTTGTCTGTGCGTCAGCGGGAAATCACGCTCAAGGTGTTGCCTACACTTGTAATGAGATGAAGATTCCTGCAACAATCTTTATGCCAATTACAACGCCTCAACAGAAAATTGGTCAGGTTCGTTTTTTTGGTGGAGATTTTGTAACTATCAAATTGGTAGGAGATACCTTTGATGCATCTGCCAAGGCTGCTCAAGAGTTTACAGTCGCTGAAAATCGTACCTTTATTGATCCTTTTGATGATCCTTATGTTCAAGCTGGTCAGGGTACGGTAGCCTATGAAATTTTAGAAGAAGCGCGAAAAGAATCCATTGATTTTGATACTGTCTTGGTGCCTGTAGGAGGTGGAGGACTCATTGCAGGAGTTTCTACTTATATAAAGGAAACGAATCCTGCTATTGAAGTTCTTGGTGTAGAAGCTAACGGAGCTCGTTCCATGAAGGCGGCATTTGAGGCTGGAGGTCCCGTTAAACTCAAAGAAATTGATAAGTTTGCAGACGGGATCGCTGTGCAGAAGGTTGGACAATTGACCTATGAAGCAACCCGTAAAAATGTTGAAACGCTTATCGGAGTGGACGAAGGCTTAATCTCTGAGACCTTGATTGATCTTTATTCTAAACAAGGAATTGTAGCTGAGCCTGCTGGTGCTGCTAGTGTGGCGGCTCTGGAAGTACTGTCAGACTATATAAAAGGAAAGACCATTTGTTGCATTATCTCTGGAGGAAATAACGATATCAACCGTATGCCAGAGATGGAAGAGCGTGCCTTGATTTACGATGGTATCAAGCATTACTTTGTAGTCAACTTCCCACAACGTCCAGGGGCTCTTCGAGAATTTGTAAATGATATCTTGGGGCCAAATGATGATATCACTCGTTTTGAGTATATTAAACGTGCCAGCAAGGGAACAGGACCTGTCTTAATCGGGATTGCTCTTGCTAACAAGCATGATTATGCGGGCTTGATTCACCGAATGGAGAAATTTGATCCGTCTTATATTAACTTGAATGGGAATGAAACTCTATATAATATGCTTGTTTAATATCCTATAAAATTTTTATCATATCATTTGCCTAACCTATATATGAGTGCTATAATGTAAGTGAAGAAAGGGGGAGATTCCCATGGTTTTACAAGTTTTACTTGTTCTAGTGATTCTAATGCTTATTGTAGGAGCTGTGTTAGTGAGCTCTGTTTATGTCGTTCGTCAACAATCTGTTGCAATTATCGAACGATTTGGTAAGTATCAAAAGTTAAGTAATAGTGGTATTCATCTACGGGCACCATTTGGCATTGACAAAATTGCAGCTCGTGTGCAGCTACGCCTTTTACAAAGTGAGATCGTGGTTGAAACCAAAACCCAAGATAACGTTTTTGTGACTATGAATGTCGCAACTCAGTATCGTGTAAATGAGTTAAACGTTACAGACGCTTACTATAAATTGATGAGACCTGAAGCTCAAATCAAATCTTATATTGAAGATGCATTGCGCTCATCTGTTCCTAAGTTAACTTTGGATGAATTGTTTGAGAAAAAAGATGAAATTGCATTAGAAGTTCAAAAGCAAGTAGCGGAAGAAATGTCAACGTATGGGTATATTATCGTTAAGACGCTCATTACCAAAGTTGAGCCGGATGCAGAAGTCAAACAATCAATGAACGAGATTAATGCTGCCCAACGTAAGAGAGTGGCAGCTCAAGAATTGGCTGAAGCAGATAAAATTAAGATCGTTACAGCGGCAGAAGCTGAGGCAGAAAAAGATCGCCTCCATGGTGTGGGGATCGCAGAGCAGCGGAAAGCAATTGTTGATGGACTTGCTGATTCTATTAAAGAGTTAAAAGGAGCTAATGTCGAATTAACTGAAGAACAAATTATGTCAATCCTATTAACCAATCAGTATTTGGATACATTGAATAATTTTGCAGATAAACAAGGAAATAATACAATATTCTTGCCAGCAAATCCTAATGGAGTTGAAGATATTCGAACCCATATATTATCAGCTTTGAAAGCTAAATAATTACAATCTTAACGCAATAATCTAGTTAATATATGTGTTTTAATTGACAAATATTATAAAAACATATAGAATGAAGTTGCGTAAAGAAAAAAATAGGAGAATAACATGGCTAAGTCTAACTTTGAAAAAGTAGAAGCAGTTGTTAGCTGGGTTCGTGATAAGAAGATCACAGGGTATCGTATTTCTAAGGAAACGAATGCCCGTGAGATGTCTATCATTGCTTTGGCTCAAGGACGTGCAAAAGTTAAAAACATTTCCTTTGAAACAGCCCTCGGCTTAATTGATTTCTACAATAAAAATCATGAAAAATTTGAAGATTAGTCTTTGGATATAGGCAGGTTCGAAAAGAATCTGCCTTTTCATTTTTGGAAATAAAAAAAGACTGCCATTGCAGTCTTTTTTCTTATCGAAGATAGCGTTGTAAAAATTCTCTTGTACGTTCTTCTTTGGGATTAGTAAATAGATCTTCTGGTTTGCCTTCTTCTGCAATGACACCTTTATCCATAAAGATGACGCGGTTTGATACATCGCGAGCGAATTCCATTTCATGGGTTACGACAATCATGGTCAAGCCTTCTTGGGCCAAATCTTGCATGATTTTGAGAACTTCACCGACCATTTCAGGGTCAAGAGCTGATGTAGGCTCATCAAAGAGAATGGCATCAGGATTCATAGAAAGTGCACGAGCAATGGCAACACGTTGCTTTTGACCACCAGAAAGTTGTTTAGGTTTTGCTTGCCAGTAACGTTCTCCCATGCCGACTTTTTCAAGATTCTCTTTAGCAACTTTCTCTGCTTCTGATCGTTCACGTTTGAGGACAGTAGTCTGTGCAACAATCGTATTTTCAAGAACGTTGAGATTTTCAAAGAGGTTGAAGGACTGGAAGACCATTCCTAGTTTTTCTCGATAGTGAGTGAGGTTATAGCCTTTTTCGAGGACGTTTTCACCGTGATAAAGGATTTTACCTTCAGTGGGTGTTTCAAGTAAGTTGATTGAACGTAGGAAGGTTGATTTACCACTACCAGAACTACCGATGATAGAAATAACTTCTCCTTTATGGATAGTAAGAGAGATGTCTTTTAGGACCTCGTTTTGTCCATAGGATTTTTTGAGGTGTTTGATTTCAAGAATGGGTTGATTCATTATTTCAAATCCTCCGTTTGCATTTGGTTAGCTCCTGTTGTGTAGGTATCCATATCCATTCGTTTTTCGATATAGCGTAGGATACGTGTTACTGTAAAGGTGAGGACAAAGTAGATAACTGCGATAATAGTAAAGGTTTGGAAGTATTGGTAGGTTTGTGTTGCTACTGTATTTCCTGAGAAGTAAAGTTCTACAACAGAGATAACATTCAATACAGAAGTATCCTTGATGTTGATGACGAACTCATTACCAGTCGCAGGTAAAATGTTTCGAACTACCTGAGGTAAAACAATCTTACGCATGGTTTGATTGTGAGTCATACCAAGTGCAGTTGCCGCTTCAAATTGTCCCTTGTCGACAGCCAAAATACCACCACGAACGATTTCGGTCATGTAGGCACCGGTATTGATCGAAACGATAAAGATAGCAGCGAGAGTACGATCTAGGTTGATTCCGAATGCTTGGGCGGTTCCATAGTAGATTACCATAGATTGTACAATCATAGGAGTTCCACGGAAAATTTCAATATAGATATTGAGAATCCAACCGATTAGTTTTTGAATACCGAAAATAAATTGATTTTCAGATAGAGGTGCCGTACGGAAGACACCGATAGCCAGACCAATAACGAGACCAACGATGGTACCGATAATTGAAATGAGAAGGGTAATACCAGCACCACGCAAGAGTTGTTGCCAGTTTTCAGTTAGAATTTTAGCAACTTGGCTAAAGAAATTACTACTGTTTTCTTCTGTCGTTGTAGATTCGGCAGGTTGCTCCTTTATCATACGGTCCATGAGCGCAACTTGCTCATCTTTAGAAATGGTTTCAATGCTAGCGTTGATTTGACTGATACGGTCGTCATCTTTACGTAGACCGATAGCGATAGATGTATCTTCTTCTCCAGTTTTAAAACCAGGTTCAGGTTGAATCATTTTGAACTTAGCATTTGCTGATTCAGCAGTTAAGGCTTCTGGACGTTCAGAAACATAGGCATCAATGACACCAGCTTCAAGGGCTTGACGCATTTGAGCGAAATCTCCCATGGCAGTTTCCTTCTGAGCGCCTGGAATTTGAGAAATCAAATCATAAAGGTAAACACCTTGTTGAGAAGTGATTTTAGCACCTTCAAAGTCATTTAAGCTAGTAGCATTAGCGTAGCTCGAGTCTTTCTTCACTACGAGAACAGGCTCACTAGTGTAGTAACTACTTGAGAAGGCAATTTCTTGCTTGCGTTCAGCGGTTGGGCTCATACCAGCGATAATCATATCGATTTTACCGGAAGTCAGAGCTGGAACAAGTCCTTCCCATTTTGTCTTAACAATGAGGGGTTCTTTACCGAGGTCTTTAGCGATTTTTTTTGCAATTTGAACATCATAACCATTGGCGTACTGGTTGGTCCCGTCAATCTTGACAGCACCGTTGCTATCGTCGTCTTGAGTCCAGTTGAAGGGTGCATAAGCTGCTTCCATCCCGATGCGTAAATATTCATCGGCTTGGACCTGGCTAACTAGTCCTAGGGTCAGGGCTAGGCTAGCAAGGATAGTTAAGCATAATTTTTTCATGTTTTCTCCTATTTCTAGTCTAAAAATGGCTCCCTCTATTGTATCTAAAAATGATGAGATTTTCAATACAAGTAAACCTTAAGTTCTAAAAAATGATATAATAGTGAAAAAACGTGAAAGGGAATGTAAGATGAAAAAGAGATGGTTACTTGCCCTGGTATTTACTTTTTTACTATTTATCCCGAGCCTTGTTTTTGCAGTAGACTTCGACATTCTATCCTATAAGGGTGATTTGAATATTCATGCAGATAATACAGCAGTTTTCCAACAAACAATCACCTACAAATTTAAAGATGACTTTAATGGTCAATTGATTGGACTCGGAAAAGCAGGGAAAATGCCCAACGGATTTGAAATTGACGATGAACCAACTGTCTTAGTATCCAAAAATGGCCAACTTGTTCAAGATGTCCTCTCATATACTAAGGAAGAAGAGGAAGGCTACAAGGTCACCATTTTTAATCCGGGAAATGCAGGAGATACTGTTCGGGTAACTGTTACTTGGCAATTGAAAAATCTTCTTTTCTTATATCAGGATATTGCTGAGCTGAATTGGCAACCACTGACAGATAGTTCAGGGGATATTAAAGATTTAGAATTTCGAGTAACATCGGACAAACCAGCCGAGAAACTCTTTTTCCATACTGGTAAACTCCTCAATGAGGGTAGTGTCGAAAAAGTAAACGATATTTATCGAGTGAAGATGAAAAATCTTCCTAGAAACCATCAAGTTGAGCTACATGCCTATTGGCCGAGAGAAGCTTTCTCAAGTGCTCCAAGCCAAGGACTGGACGAAGATAATCTAAGTAACTTTAAAAGAGTTGAGGTAGAAATAAAGGCTGAAAAAGTCCAGGCCAATGTCATGATAAAATGGATTTTTCCAATCTTCTTTACGGCTCTGTTGCTAGTAACAATCCACTATTATAGAGAATTTCGTCAGCATACGACTCTTAAAAAGGTATATCCAAAGAATCATCGTCTCTACGAACCCCCAATGGACCTGCCTCCAATGGTTTTGGCAGAAGCAATCTATTCAACATCCTTAGAGGAAGTTAGCCCTCTAAATAAGCAGAAGTTTGGTAAGTTCAGCTTTGAACAACTAATCCAGGCAACTTTGTTAGATTTAGTCGATCGCAGACATTTATCCATTTTTCAAGGTGAAGAAGAGCCATGGATCAAAATTAACAGTGAAAAAGGTTTGTCTAATTTTGAGAAGGAATGCCTACGGATGACTCTCTCTACAAATAAAGAACTGGCTCTTTCAGATCTTTTCCCTGAGTATCAAGTTTCTTCAGTTTTGTTCCATGGAGCTAAGGAAGCTGATGAGAAGCATATTCGAGAATTCGGCTTACACCTCAAGCGTTCTTTCGAGAGACGACTTGAACGTATGCAAAGTTGTGTTCGAGACAAGGTGAACATTTTACGAATTCCAAGTTATTATCGTCCTTTGACGGAAAAAGAAAATAATCTTGTGAAAAAAATGAAAGTCTGTTCGGCTGTAACGGGTATTCTCGGCCTTCTCATCTTCTACTATAGCTTACAAACACATGGTTATTTCTCACTTCTGTTACTTTCCTTAAGTTTAATTGGTTTACTAGCGAGTGCTTTGATTCATTTTGTAACTCGAGGGCCTTCTCGTGACGGAGTCTTAAATGAAGAAGGGGCAGAAGTTGTTTATCTCTGGACAAGTTTTGAAAATATGCTTCGGGATATTGCCCATTTAGATAAGGCTGAACTAGAGAGCATTGTTGTTTGGAATCGCCTTTTGGTCTATGCAACTCTCTATGGATACGCTAAAAAGGTGAATAAAATCATGAAACTTCACAATATTCAACTTGAAAATGTTGCTATGAATCTTTATGTATCTTGTGGGTGGGATAGACAATTTCACACATCTGCTACTCAAATCAATCTATACACCTCAGTCGCAAATACAGCAAGTACCTTTTCTGTATCATCCGGAAGCGGTAGCTCTGGTGGTGGTTTCTCAGGCGGTGGCGGTGGTGGAAGTGTTGGGGCTTTCTAAAGAAAACTCAACACAGCTTTTAAAAGTATGATATAATGGAGGATAGAAAAAGGAGTAATCTATGTATTTTTTTGAAATTTTAAAATCAATCTTTTTTGGTATTGTTGAAGGAATTACGGAATGGTTGCCGATTTCAAGTACTGGTCACTTGATTTTAGCAGAAGAGTTTATCCAGTATAAAGATCAAAATGAAGCCTTCATGTCTATGTTTAACGTAGTCATTCAACTGGGTGCGATCCTAGCCGTAATGGTTATCTACTTTAACAAGCTTAATCCCTTCAAACCAGGTAAGGATAAAGTTCAAGTTCGTAGAACATGGCAATTATGGTCCAAAGTTTTTGTTGCGACCTTACCTCTTCTACTAGTCTTTAAGTTTGATGATTGGTTTGATACTCACTTCCATAATATGGTTTCAGTAGCCATTATGCTGATTGTTTATGGGGTTGCCTTTATCTATCTTGAAAAACGTAACAAAGCGCAAGCGATTGAGCCAACAGTTACTGAGTTAGATAAATTACCTTATAAAACAGCATTGTATATCGGTCTTTTCCAAGTCTTGGCCCTTCTACCAGGGACTAGCCGTTCCGGGGCAACTATCGTCGGTGGTTTGTTGAACGGGACTAGTCGTTCAGTGGTAACAGAATTTACCTTCTATCTAGGAATTCCAGTTATGTTTGGAGCCAGCGCTTTGAAGATTTTTAAATTCATCAAGGCTGGAGAAGTCTTGACTTTTGGCCAATTCTTCTTACTCTTGGTAGCCATGGTAGTAGCTTTTGCAGTCAGCATGGTTGCTATTCGTTTCTTAACCAGCTATGTCAAAAAACACGACTTTACAGTGTTTGGTAAATACCGTATCGTCCTTGGTAGTGTCTTACTACTTTATAGCTTCGTTCGATTGTTTGTATAAGAAAAAACCTTGAGGGGAGATTCCTTCAAGGTTTTTAAAATCCAGTCACAATGACCCCCAATAAGCGAACCCCCTTGTCTTTATCACTCAGTGCTTCGTAGAGTTGAATAATGCTTTGAGAAATTTGTTGAGGGTCTTGCGTTTGCTGCTCCAAAGTTTTTCGTTTCGTCAAGGTGGAAAAATCAGAGTAGCGAATTTTTAAAATGACAATCTTTCCAGATTTCTCGTGTTTTTGAAGATTAAGGGCGACTTTTTCCGAAAGGAGAGTTAGCTCTTTTTTGATGTCTTCTTCAATATTGAGAATTTTGCTGTAGGTTTTTTCTTTACCGATGGACTTACGGATACGATTTACTTTGACTGGAGAATTATCGATGCCACGAGCTTTACGGTATAGGTCAAAGCCGAGGCGACCGAAACGATCAATAAGAGTAATTTCAGAGATTTCTAGGAGATCAGCTCCCGTAAATACACTCATTTGATGAAGTTTTTCAACTGTTTTCTTACCCACACCGTGGAATTTAGCGACATCCATTTGCTTGAGGAAATTTTCAGCTTCATCAGGAAGAATGACTGTCAAACCACGAGGCTTTTGAAAGTCACTGGCCATTTTAGCCAAAAATTTATTGTATGATACACCGGCAGAAGCGGTCAGATGGAGTTCTTGCCAAATATCCTGCTGAATTAAGCGAGCAATCTTGACAGCAGACTTGATACCGAGCTTATTTTCAGTCACATCTAGATAGGCTTCGTCGATACTCATAGGTTCAATCCTATCCGTATAACGTTTAAAAATAGCTCGAATCTGTTGACCAACAGCAGTATATTTTTCGTAGTTTCCGGAAATGAAAACGGCTTGTGGACAACGTTCATAGGCCTCTTTGGAAGTCATAGCTGAGTGGATGCCAAAGGTTCTCGCTTCATAACTACAAGTCGAAACAACTCCGCGACCTCCTGTTTTTCTTGGGTCGCTACCAATAACAACGGGTTTCCCTTTTAGTTTAGGATTGTCTCGAATTTCTACCGCAGCAAAAAAGGCATCCATGTCAATATGGATAATTTTACGAGATAAATCATTCATCAGTGGAAATATGAGCATGTAATGACCTTTCTTTGATAGAATTACTAGCTATATTATAACCTTTTTCAGAAAAAATAGAAAATAAGTAAATCTTTTTCAAAACTATAATACAGTTATCGCGAAAACAACAACTGTATTATAAAAGAAAGTGTTAAAAAAAGGTGATTTCACTTGTTGAAATCGTTTACTGTGTGGTATACTGAATACATGAATGTAACAGATGACTGTTACTAGAAAGATAAAAGAGGACATTAACATGGTTGTTAAAACAGTTGTTGAAGCACAGGACATTTTTGACAAAGCCTGGGAAGGCTTTAAAGGTGTTGACTGGAAAGAAAAAGCAAGTGTATCACGCTTTGTACAAGCTAACTACACACCTTATGATGGAGATGAAAGCTTCCTTGCAGGACCAACAGAGCGTTCACTTCACATTAAAAAAATCGTAGAAGAAACTAAAGCACACTACGAAGAAACTCGTTTCCCAATGGACACTCGTCCAACTTCTATTGCTGATATTCCTGCTGGATTTATCGACAAAGAAAACGAATTGATTTATGGTATCCAAAACGATGAACTCTTCAAATTGAACTTCATGCCAAAAGGTGGTATCCGTATGGCTGAAACTACTTTGAAAGAAAATGGATACGAACCAGATCCAGCTGTTCACGAAATTTTCACTAAATACGTAACAACTGTTAACGATGGTATCTTCCGTGCTTACACTTCAAACATCCGTCGTGCTCGTCACGCTCACACTGTAACTGGTCTTCCAGATGCATACTCACGTGGACGTATCATCGGTGTTTACGCACGTCTTGCTCTTTACGGTGCAGACTACTTGATGCAAGAAAAAGTTAACGACTGGAACTCAATCGAAGAAATCGATGAAGAAACAATCCGTCTTCGTGAAGAAATCAACCTTCAATATCAAGCATTGCAACAAGTTGTACGCTTGGGTGATCTTTACGGAGTAGATGTTCGCAAACCAGCGATGAACACTAAAGAAGCTATCCAATGGGTAAACATTGCCTTCATGGCTGTCTGCCGTGTTATCAACGGTGCGGCTACATCTCTAGGACGTGTGCCAATCGTATTGGATATCTTTGCAGAACGTGACCTTGCTCGTGGTACATTTACTGAATCAGAAATCCAAGAATTTGTTGATGATTTCGTTATGAAACTTCGTACAGTTAAATTTGCTCGTACAAAAGCTTATGACCAATTGTACTCAGGTGACCCAACCTTCATCACAACTTCTATGGCTGGTATGGGTAACGACGGTCGTCACCGTGTTACTAAGATGGACTACCGCTTCTTGAACACTCTTGACAACATTGGTAACTCTCCAGAACCAAACTTGACAGTTCTTTGGACTGATAAATTGCCATACAACTTCCGTCGCTACTGTATGCACATGAGCCACAAACACTCTTCTATCCAATATGAAGGTGTAACAACAATGGCTAAAGATGGTTACGGTGAAATGAGCTGTATCTCATGTTGTGTATCTCCACTTGATCCAGAAAACGAAGAACAACGTCACAACATCCAGTACTTCGGTGCTCGCGTTAACGTTCTTAAAGCTCTTCTTACTGGTTTGAACGGTGGTTATGACGATGTTCATAAAGACTACAAAGTATTTGACATCGAACCAATCCGCGATGAAGTTCTTGAATTCGAATCAGTTAAAGCAAACTTTGAAAAATCTCTTGACTGGTTGACTGACACTTACGTAGATGCTTTGAACATCATCCACTACATGACTGACAAGTACAACTACGAAGCTGTTCAAATGGCCTTCTTGCCAACTAAACAACGTGCTAACATGGGATTCGGTATCTGTGGATTCGCTAACACTGTTGACACATTGTCAGCTATCAAGTACGCTACAGTTAAACCAATCCGTGACGAAAATGGCTACATCTACGATTATGAAACAATCGGTGAATACCCACGTTGGGGTGAAGATGACCCACGTTCAAACGAATTGGCAGAATGGTTGATCGAAGCTTACACAACTCGTCTACGTAGTCACAAACTTTACAAAGACGCAGAAGCTACTGTATCACTTTTGACAATCACATCTAACGTTGCTTACTCTAAACAAACTGGTAACTCACCAGTCCACAAAGGTGTATACCTCAACGAAGATGGTTCTGTGAACTTGTCTAAACTTGAATTCTTCTCACCAGGTGCGAACCCATCTAACAAAGCTAAAGGTGGATGGTTGCAAAACTTGAACTCACTTGCTAGCCTTGACTTTGGTTACGCAGCTGATGGTATCTCATTGACAACTCAAGTATCACCACGTGCTCTTGGTAAGACTCGTGACGAACAAGTTGATAACTTGGTAACAATCCTTGATGGTTACTTCGAAAACGGTGGACAACACGTTAACTTGAACGTTATGGACTTGAACGATGTTTACGAAAAGATCATGTCAGGTGAAGACGTAATCGTACGTATCTCAGGATACTGTGTAAATACTAAGTACCTCACTCCAGAACAAAAAACTGAATTGACACAACGTGTCTTCCACGAAGTTCTTTCAATGGATGATGCATTGAGCTAAGATTCATAAATAATAAATCAAAAACCAGTCAAAGTGACTGGTTTTTTTGATATAAAAAAATATTTAAAAAAAGTTGGTCAAAATTGGTCAAATCTATTGACTAATACTGACCAAAGTGGTATACTAAGAACATAAGGATAAGGAAATCCTTAGAAAACCTTGATTTTAAGGTGATTGTGTAATTTATCTTAAGGTCAAAGTATGGGTAAAACCTAGAAATGAGGTACAACCTATGATGAACATTAGTATTTTTAGAATTCCAATTACAAAATCTGTATTGGATAAAGAGAAACCAGAAATTATACGTAGAGTAGCAAAGTGCTAGTCTAAAATTTTTAAAATAAAGGTCAGAGAAAGTCAAAAAATGACTTGCAAATTTTGAAATTAAACGAGGTATGAAATATGAACAACAACTTTAATAACTTTAACAACATGGATGATTTATTTAACCAATTGATGGGTGGTATGCGTGGATACAGTTCTGAAAATCGTCGTTACTTGATTAACGGTCGTGAAGTAACACCTGAAGAATTCGCGATTTACCGTCAAACAGGTCAACTTCCTAGCGAAGGAAGTGATCAAGCTCAGTACGTTCAAGGGAAAGGTATGAAACAAGACGGTATTCTTGCTAAACTTGGACGTAATTTAACTGCTGAAGCTCGTGAAGGGAAGCTAGATCCGGTTATTGGACGTAACAAGGAAATTCAAGAAACTTCTGAGATTCTTTCACGCCGTACTAAGAACAATCCAGTTCTTGTCGGTGATGCTGGTGTTGGTAAGACTGCTGTAGTAGAAGGCCTTGCACAAGCTATTGTGAATGGTGATGTTCCAGCAGCAATCAAGAACAAAGAAATCATTTCAATTGATATTTCTGGACTTGAAGCTGGCACTCAATACCGTGGTAGCTTTGAAGAAAATATTCAAAACTTGGTAAACGAAGTCAAAGAAGCTGGAAATATTATCCTTTTCTTCGACGAAATCCACCAAATCCTCGGTGCAGGTAGCACAGGAGATGGTCAAGGATCTAAAGGTCTTGCTGATATCTTGAAACCAGCTCTTTCACGCGGGGAATTGACAGTGATTGGGGCAACAACTCAAGATGAATACCGTAATACAATCTTGAAAAACGCTGCCCTTGCTCGTCGTTTCAACGAAGTAAAAGTTAATGCTCCATCTGCTGAAGATACTTTCAAAATTCTTCAAGGTATTCGTGATCTTTATCAACAACACCACAACGTCATTTTGCCAGATGAAGTATTGAAAGCAGCTGTTGATTACTCTGTTCAATACATTCCACAACGTAGCTTGCCTGATAAGGCTATCGACTTGGTCGATGTGACAGCCGCTCACTTGGCAGCACAACACCCAGTGACAGATGTGCATGCAGTGGAACATGAAATTGAAGAAGAAAAAGCTAAACAAGAGGCTGCGGCTGCTAAAGAAGATTATGAAGCAGCTTTAAATGCAAAAGTTCGTATCGAAGAACTTGAAAAGCAAATTGCTAACCATACAGAAGATCACAAGGTGACAGCGACTGTCAATGATGTGGCTGAATCTGTAGAACGTATGACTGGTATTCCAGTGTCACAAATGGGTGCAACTGATATCGAACGTTTGAAAGATATGGGTCACCGTTTGCAAACTAAGGTTATCGGTCAAGATAAAGCCGTTGAAGCAGTGGCACGTGCCATCCGTCGTAACCGTGCAGGATTTGACGAAGGTAACCGTCCAATTGGTAGCTTCCTCTTTGTAGGACCTACTGGTGTTGGTAAAACTGAGTTGGCTAAACAATTGGCTCTTGATATGTTCGGAACTAAAGATGCTATCATCCGTTTGGACATGTCAGAATATAGCGACCGCACAGCCGTTTCTAAATTGATTGGTACAACAGCTGGTTATGTTGGTTATGATGACAATAGCAATACTTTGACAGAACGTGTTCGCCGTAACCCTTACTCAATCGTCCTTCTTGACGAAATTGAAAAGGCTGACCCTCAAGTGATTACACTTCTCCTCCAAGTTTTGGATGATGGTCGTTTGACAGATGGTCAAGGTAACACTGTAAACTTCAAGAATACTGTGATTATCGCAACTTCAAACGCTGGCTTTGGTTATGAAGCGAATTTGACAGAAGATGCAGATAAACCAGAACTTATGGATCGTTTGAAACCTTACTTCCGTCCAGAATTCCTTAACCGTTTCAATGCTGTCATCGAATTCTCACACTTGAGCAAAGAAGATCTTTCTAAGATTGTAGACCTTATGTTGGTTGAAGTTAACAAGACTCTTTCTAAGAAAGACATTGACTTGGCAGTTAGCGAAGCTGCTAAAGAATACATGACTGAAGAAGGCTACGATGAAGTCATGGGTGTTCGTCCACTCCGTCGTGTGGTTGAACAACAAATCCGTGACAAAGTAACAGACTTCCATTTGGATAATCTTGATGCTAAACACCTTGAAGCTGACATGGAAGATGGTGTCTTGGTCATTCGTGAAAAAGCCTAAATCAAGGTTTTGTGAATCAAAAAAGGAACCAGCTGAAAAGCTGGTTCTTTTTTTGTTAAATGACATGACGCTCAAAAGCATCGTCTGAAATTCCTTGTTCAAGAATCAATTTTGCCCACTCCTTAGCAGAAAAGAGGCTGTGATCCTTGTAGTTTCCGCAAGATTCACTGGTTGTTCCAGGAACATCTTCCCAAGTTGTAGTCTCAGCGATTTCCTTTAGTGAATCCTTGATGACAGCAGCAATTTCAGCGCTAGTATGACGTCCCCACATAATCATATGGAAACCTGTACGACAACCAAATGGGGAACAATCAATCATACCATCAATGCGAGTACGGATTAGCTTAGCCAAGAGGTGCTCAATAGTATGAAGTCCAGCAGTAGGGATAGAGTCCTCATTTGGTTGAACCAAGCGGATATCAAAGTTAGAAATGATATCTCCTTTCGGTCCAGTCTCTTCTCCAATCAATCGGACATAAGGAGCTTTTACAATCGTATGATCTAGTTCAAAACTTTCAACAATAACTTCTTTTGACATGGTATTTCCTTTCAACTTTCTTCTTTCATTATATCATAAAGCTATAGTTGATAAATGTCAATGATAGAAATTTTCCTAAAAAGATTTTCATATTAAAACTATAGGAAGAAAAAATTTTCAAATCAATTTGAAAAATTCTGAAAATTGTATTGACACTTGGCGAAAAAGGGACTATAATGTATAAAAAGTCAAAAAGGAGTTTATTATGAAATTTTCAAAAGTAATGGCCCTAGCAGGAGTGACTCTGTTAGCGTCAGGTGTTTTGGCAGCTTGTTCAGGTTCAGGCTCTAGTGCAAAAGGTGAGAAAACTTTTTCTTACGTTTATGAAACAGATCCAGACAGCCTCAACTATCTGACAACGGGTAAGGCTGCAGTTGCGAATATCACAAGTAATGTTGTTGACGGTTTGATGGAGAATGACCGTTACGGGAACTTCGTGCCATCTATGGCAGAAGACTGGTCAGTATCTCAAGATGGTTTGACTTACACTTATACAATCCGTAAAGATGCTAAGTGGTACACTTCTGAAGGTGAAGAGTATGCACCTGTGAAAGCTCAAGACTTTGTAACAGGTCTTAAATATGCAGCTGATAATAAGTCAGAGGCCCTTTATCTTGTTCAAGAATCCATTAAAGGTCTTGACGCTTATGTCAAAGGTGAAGTAAAAGACTTCTCAGAAGTTGGAATCAAGGCAATTGATGATCAAACTGTTCAATACACTTTGAATAAACCAGAAAGCTTCTGGAACTCTAAGACAACCATGGGTATTCTTGCACCAGTCAATGAAGAATTCCTTACTTCTAAAGGAAGTGACTTTGCCAAAGCAACTGATCCAAGCAGTATTCTTTACAACGGTCCTTTCTTGTTGAAATCATTGGTAGCAAAATCTTCAGTAGAATTTGAAAAGAATCCAAACTACTGGGATAAGGACAATGTTCATATTGATAAAGTAAAACTATCATTCTGGGATGGTCAAGATACAGGCAAACTTGCAGACACCTTTAAGGATGGCGGCTTCTCAATGGCTCGTCTCTTCCCAACAAGTGCAGGATATCCTGAACTTGAAAAAGAATTTAAGGATAACATCGTTTATACACCACAAGATTCTGCTACTTTCTTAGTTGGAACAAATATTGACCGTCAGTCTTACAAGTACACTTCTAAGACTACAGATGAGCAAAAGACATCAACTAAGAAAGCTCTCCTAAACAAAGACTTCCGTCAAGCTATCGCCTTTGGTTTTGATAGAACAGCTTATGCTTCTCAAGTTAATGGAGAAAGCGGAGCAAGCAAACTTCTTCGTAACTTGTTCGTACCACCAACATTTGTTCAAGCTGATGGTAAAAACTTTGGTGACTTAGTTAAAGAAAAATTGGTAACCTATGGTGACGAGTGGAAAGATGTGAATCTAGATGATGCTCAAGATGGTCTTTACAATCCTGAAAAAGCGAAAGCAGAATTTGCTAAAGCTAAGACAGCTCTCCAAGCAGAGGGCGTTCAATTCCCAATTCATTTGGATATGCCAGTTGACCAAACTAATACTACAAAAGTTCAACGTGTTCAGTCATTGAAACAATCACTTGAAGCAACATTAGGAACTGACAATGTCGTTGTTGATATTCAACAACTTCAAAAAGATGAAGTCTTAAATGTTACCTACTTTGCTGAAACAGCTGCTGGAGAAGATTGGGATCTCTCAGATAACGTTGGATGGTCTCCAGACTATATTGACCCATCTACCTACCTTGATATCATCAAACCATCTGTTGGTGAAAATACGAAGACTTATCTAGGATTTGATGCTGGTACAAACAACGCTGCTGCCAAACAAGTTGGTTTGGAAGATTACGAAAAGATGGTTGTTGAAGCCGGGAACGAAAACACTGATGTTTCAAAACGTTATGATAAATATGCTGCTGCCCAAGCTTGGTTGACAGATAGCGCTTTGATTATTCCAACAACTTCTCAAACTGGACGTCCAATGTTGTCTAAGATGGTGCCATATACTCTTCCATTTGCATACTCAGGTAACAAGGGTATGAGTGAAGCCCTCTTGTACAAGTACCTTGAACTTCAAGATAAACCAGTAACTGCTGATGAATATCAAAAAGCTCAAGATAAATGGAAGAAAGAAAAAGAAGAATCTAATAAAAAAGCGCAAGAAGATCTTGCAAACCATGTAAAATAAAAGAAGATGGAGTTAGTGATTAACTCCATCTTTTGGTAAATAAAAACCTAGGAAGATGTTTCCTAGGTTTTTTTGATTATTGTTGTCCTTGAGAATTTTGATTTTGTTGAGGGTTTTGATTTGTATTTGGAGCAGTTGGATTCTGAGCGGTATTTGGGCTAGTAGTTTCAGCTACTGAAGTTTGATTTTCAGTTGTTGAGCTGGAAGCTGTTGTTGAGGATTGTTGAGTTGTTTGGGGAATCCAGTTACTACGAGCGCCAACTTTGAAGACATACTCACCATTACGATATAGACCTTCAGGCATTGTCCAATCACCTGGGTGATCATCCTCGGAAAGGTACTCCATCATTGATCGGTAGATGTTGGCCGCTACTCTAAATCCATCTCCTTCGATTGGAGTGAGGCGGTTTGAATAACCTGTCCAAACAGCCATTGAATATTTGCGGGTATATCCTACAAACATTTCATCAGGTGCGACATAATCGTATCTCTTAATGTAATTTTCAATCTCTTCATCAGTATAGTTTGATGTACCAGTCTTACCTGCTTGTGGAAGCCATGAAATATAAGCATCTCGACCTATACCAGAGTATAATACTGTTTTCATCATTTCTGTCATCATATAGGCAGTTGTTTCTTTCATAGCGCGAGTACCTTGATCAGAGAACTCTTTTGAACTACCGTCACTGAAGACAATTTTATTGATGTACATTGGTTTATAATAGATACCACCGTTAGCGAAAGCAGCATAGGCAGCAGCCATTTTTTCACTACTTGCACCGTACTGTTTACCTGATTCGGTCGTATTACTTGAAATTGCGTTTGCGTATACCATGGTTGGATAATCAATGCCTAAACCATTTAGGAAACCTTTTGCTTTATCGAGTCCAACTCTATCGAGAGTTTCAACGGCTGGTACGTTACGAGATTGTTGGATAGCAGTTTGAAGGGTAATATTACCATAATACCCTCTATCCCAGTTATAAACAGGAATGTTAGTGCCTGGATAGTTGTACGGAACATCCTTTAGCATGTAGGCAGTAGAGTCATAAATGCCATATTCTAATGCAGGGGCATAGTCTGTGATTGGTTTCATGGTAGAACCCCAGTCACGGTTGGTTTCAACGGCTTGGTTAATACCAAAAGATACGTTGCTAGCTTGGTGGCGAGAGCCGAGTTGAGCAATAACCTTACCATTTGATACATCAATAATAGTAGAAGCTGCTTGGATTTCATCATCTGGATAGTTTACATATTCATCCGTGTTGTATACATCCCAAAGTCGTTTTTGAACGTCTTGGTCTACGTTAGTGTAGACATCCATTCCAGTAGTTAAAAGGTTGTAGCCTGTCTCTGTTTCAACTTGTTCAATCACTTCTTTGAGGTAATTGTCTAAGTATGGAGGATAAGAGTTGCTTCCTCTAAGACTTTGTAAACCATCAGTGATAGGTGTATTTATAGCCGTTTCATATTGTTCAGCTGTTAAATAGCCTTGCTTTTGCATCTCTGATAGGACTAGATTACGACGTTCTGTTGCTTCTTCTGGATGAGAATAAGGATCATATTGGTTAGGTGCCTGTGGCATTCCGGCTAGAAGAGCAAGTTGTGGAATTGATAGGTCTTTTAAATCTTTACCATAGTAACTTTGAGCTGCAGTTTGCATACCATAGTTACCATTTGACATGTATACTTTATTGATGTAATATGTCAAAATTTCCTGTTTGGTCGCAGTTCTTTCTAACTGAATAGCTAGCCAAGCTTCTTGGGCCTTACGTGCGATTGTTTGGTCTGATGATGATGTTGAAAAGTAAGTTAATTTTATCAACTGTTGCGTCAAGGTTGAACCACCTTGGAGGCCACCTCTACTAGTTAAGTTTCGCAGGAAAGCTCCAGCTATTCGAATGCTATCGATTCCTCTGTGATTAAAGAAGCGATGATCTTCAATTGATACTATTGCATTTACAAGTTCAATAGGAATGTCACTGCTTTGAGCATTAACACGACGCTCTGCTCCTAAGTCAGCAACCAATTCGTTTTTACTGTCGTAAATTTTACTTGAAGTTGTTGCGACAAGTTTGCTTTCAGAAAGTTCTGGTGCTTTAGATACATAGTAGAAGAAGACACTTCCACCAATCAATATTGCAGCAATAAAAGCTGCTAAAAATCCAATTCCTAGATATTTAGCAATGCGCCAGAAAAAATGTTTATTCATATTGTTTTACCACCTAGTAAATGTTGTCTGACGATATCGAGGTATGGTATTTGAGGAAAGGCTTGTTGCTCAATCACATAACCATGATCTCGAATATAATCAAGCGGCATTGATTTTTTTCCCATATCCTGATGATAAAAATGGATGAGGTCAATCGCCGGTAATAAATATGTCTCCTGATAAGAAGAAAAGTGGATTAAGACGAAGCATATACCCTTTTGTTCAAGAACCTGTTCCATATGCAGAATCTGATGAGAGTGGAAGTTCTTCATCGGGAAAGCATTTTTTTGTCTGGTTTCCTTGGCTTCGAAATCGATATAAAATCCTTCATAAACACCCGAGTAGTCAGTAGTTGAAGCCTGTCTAAAATAGGCTTCGACAATTTTAGCGCGACTCCGTTGAGGGTAGTCGACTCGAACTATCTGAACTGGGGTTGGCTTTTTGTGAATGACTGCTACTCCATGTGATAGATAGTAGTCGTTCGTAGCATTTATCATCTTTTCAAAGCTCATCCCTCTATTCGCGAAATTTTTAGTTTGGGGCAGAGAAGTTTTACTTGGTTTAGATGAAAGTTTATGTGGATAGTTGACCATAATCCTCCTTATTGGTACAATAACATCACTCTATTATACCACAAAGGTCAACAGAAAGGGTGAAAAAATGCATACAGCCTTGGTTTTAGGATACTCAGCTTTTGATTTAGGATTGTTAAATGAAAAGGATATTCGGTTAAAAATTATCAAAAAAGCCATTCGTAGAGATTTGGAAAGATTAGCTGAGGAAGGGTTGAAATGGCTAGTTTTCACAGGCACTCTTGGTTTTGAACACTGGGTCTTAGAAGTAGCTAGAGACATGAAGGAGGCCTATGAATTTCAACTAGCGACTATTTTTGATTTTGAGACACATGGATCAAACTGGAATGAGGCTAACCAGGTCAAATTGAGTGATTTTAAACAGGTCGATTTTGTCAAATATGCCTATCCAACTTATGAGCACAAAGTCCAATTGAGAGATTATCAGATTTTTTTACTCGAAAATACAGATGGAGCCTATCTTTTTTACGATGAAGAAAATGAAACAAAACTGAGATTTTTTTACGAACTGATGAAAAAGAAAGACAACTATATGACAAAAAGATTAACATTTGAGGAATTAAACGAAATAGCCGAAAATTTTTCCGAAAATTGAGGCTTTGACCTTGCTTTTTGTTTGCCTTTTTTTATATAATAATACTAGTAACTGAGAATGGAGAGAGACATGGCAAGTATTATTTTTACAGCAAAGGATATTTTTGAGCAGGATTTCGGAAGAGAAGTACGTGGATACAGTAAAGCAGAGGTAGATGAATTCTTAGATGACGTTATCAAGGACTATGAAACCTATGCAGCGTTGGTTAAATCACTACGTTTGGAAGTCGCAGAATTGAAAGAGCAATTGGCGAACAAACCTCAGGCGGCACCTGTATCTATAACGTCTGAACCTGCTGAGCTTGGAAGTACGACTTCTATGACTAATTTTGATATCCTGAAACGCTTGAATCGTCTTGAAAAAGAAGTATTTGGCAAACAAATCGTAGAAAATTCTGATTTCTAAGAATCATACAGTTGTGCAATTTTTGGATAATCGCGTGGAGAGTTTATCTTTTCATGAGGAAAGTCCATGCTAGCACAGGCTGTGATGCCTGTAGTGTTTGTGCTAGGCGAAACCATAAGCCTAGGGACGAGAAATCGTTACGGCGAGTGAATAGACTAAGTTTTCGGATATGTTTTAGTAGCTCTGAAAGTGCCACAGTGACGTAGTCTTTCTGGAAACAGAGAGAGTGGAACGCGGTAAACCCCTCAAGCTAGCAACCCAAATTTTGGTCGGGGCATGGAGTGCACGGAAACGAACGTAGTACTCTGACTGCTGCAGCTTTCAGCTGTTAGTGGTAGACAGATGATTATCGAAAGAAGTGGTCCTAGTCACTTCTGGAACAAAACATGGCTTATAGAAAATTGCATATAGGTTGGGGCTGAGAAATTTTCTCAACCTCATTTTTTAAAGGTGAACAAGAGAAAGGTCTTTAAAGACTGACATGAAACAAACATTTAATTTAATCGCGACTGCTGCGGCAGGCTTGGAGGCTGTTGTAGGTAGAGAAGTGCGTGCACTGGGCTATGACTGCCAAGTTGAGAATGGTCGCGTTCGCTTTGAAGGAGATGTGAAGACAATCATTGAAAGCAATCTGTGGCTACGTGCTGCGGATAGGATTAAGATTGTTGTTGGAACTTTTCCCGCAAAAACATTTGAAGAACTTTTTCAAGGTGTTTTTGCCTTAGATTGGGAAAACTATCTGCCACTTGGAGCGCGTTTCCCGATTTCAAAGGCTAAGTGTGTCAAATCAAAACTTCATAATGAACCAAGTGTTCAAGCTATTTCTAAAAAGGCTGTTGTCAAGAAATTGCAGAAACACTATGCACGACCAGAAGGTGTTCCCCTGATGGAGAATGGTCCTGAGTTCAAGATTGAAGTTTCCATTTTGAAAGATGTTGCGACTGTTATGATTGATACAAGTGGTTCTAGCCTTTTCAAACGTGGTTATCGAACAGAAAAGGGTGGAGCTCCAATCAAAGAAAACATGGCAGCGGCTATCCTGCAATTATCAAATTGGTATCCAGATAAACCTTTGATTGATCCAACCTGTGGTTCAGGAACCTTCTGTATTGAAGCTGCTATGATTGCCCGTAATATGGCGCCAGGCTTACGCCGTTCCTTTGCTTTCGAGGATTGGAACTGGGTTAGCGACCGGTTAATTCAGCAAATTCGTACGGAAGCTAGCAAGAAGATTAATCGTGAAATTGAGCTAGACATTATGGGCTGTGATATCGATGGCCGCATGGTGGAAATTGCTAAGGCAAATGCTCAGGCTGCGGGAGTTTCTAAGGATATCCACTTTAAGCAGATGCGCGTGCAGGATTTGCGAACGGACAAGATCAATGGAGTTATTATTTCGAATCCACCGTATGGAGAACGCTTGTCAGATGATGCAGGAGTAACCAAGCTCTATGCTGAGATGGGAGAAGTATTTGCCCCCCTTAAAACATGGAGTAAATTTATCCTGACTAGTGATGAAGCTTTTGAAAGTAAATATGGTAGTCAGGCAGATAAAAAACGGAAACTCTATAACGGTACTTTGAAAGTTGATTTATATCAATATTTTGGTCAACGTGTGAAAAGGCAAGATGTTAAAAAAGAAAGGAATGCAGATGAGTAAGAAAAGACGCGATCGTCATCATAAAGGTGAGCAAGAATCTAAATTTGAATTTGAAGAGGCTAAAGATTTAACGGTTGGTCAGGCTATTCGTAAGAACGAAGAGGTTGAAGCAGGTGTGACTCCAGATGATACCATCTTAGACAAATATATCAAGCAACACCGTGAAGAAATCGAAGCAGACAAATTTGAAAATTTACAAACGAAAAAAGAGGAATCCACTCAAAGCTTGGACGATATGATTCAGGAAGTGAGAGAAACAACTGAACAAGAAAGTGCATTAAGTTCAGAAGAGGAAGCAATTGCTCTTGCAGTAGCTGCAGAGACCACGGAGATTGTAGCTCAAGAAGTTGATGCTGAAGAAACAAAAGTTCTCGAGCAACCTTTTAAAGACGAATTGGATGCTGTTGAAATGGCTGAAGTTGCTAATTCGCAAGCTGCAGTAGTTGATGAAGAAACTGACGAACAACTGCAACCCTTGTCTCGTTCTGATCAGCCTATTGAGAAGCCAAAAAGTAAGAAAAAATTGGCAATCCTGTCAGTCATTATTTTAGTCTTCCTCTTAATTTTGGGAGGTTCATATTACGTTTATCGCCAAATTTCTCGTTCTTCTCAAGAAATTCAAACGAAAGCGGCAGATTCAGGTCTGGTAAGTAATCAGTCAGTTTTGGAACAATTTAATACTCTCTACGATACATTCTATACCGATGAAAACAAAACAGCTCTTAAAAATAGCCAGTTTAGTCAACTGAATCAATTGAAGGAACTTCTAGATAAACTTGAAGGAGCGAGAGAACATACTCTAGCCAAATCAAAATATGATAGCTTAGAAACACAGATAAAAGCAATTCAAGAAGTAAATTCTCAATTTGAAACTCCAGCTATTACAGATGGTGTTTTGGATACAAATGCAAAAATCAAAGCGGATGCTAAATTTACAGATATCAAGACTGGTAATACAGAAATTGACAAACTTCTAGATAAAGCAATCAGTCTTGGTAAGAGTCAATTAGCAAGTACAACAACAAGTACAGCTTCAACGACTGCTGCTAGCCAAGAAGCTTCAAGTCCAACTACAGAAAGTAGTCCATCTACTTCAACAAACGAGACTGCGTCATCTACTAATGGTGGATTGTCGAGCGAAGGTGTTAATTTGCAAAGAAGTGTTAGCCGAGTGCCGTATAATCAATCCGTAGTTAATGATACTAGTAATCCTGCCTGGACTTTTGCAGATGGTGTCCTTGAACGAATACTTGAGACATCCCGTGCACGTGGATATATCACTGGAAACCAATATATCTTGGAACCTGTAAATATTGTTAATGGCAATGGTTATTACAACCTTTATAAACCAGATGGAACTTATCTCTTCACTCTAAACTGTAAGACAGGATACTTTGTTGGGAATGGTTCTGGCCATGCGGATGATTTAGACTACTAGTCAAATTGTTATAAAATTCTTTCTTTTCACAGATAAACATGATAAAATAAAACATATTAAACAAGAGGAGTGTCACATGACAAAAGCTAACTTTGGTGTTGTTGGTATGGCCGTAATGGGTCGTAACCTTGCCCTTAATATTGAATCCCGTGGTTATACAGTTGCTATTTATAACCGTAGTAAAGAAAAAACTGAAGATGTGATTGCTTGCCACCCTGATAAAAACTTCGTGCCAAGCTATGATATCGAAAGCTTCGTAAACTCAATTGAAAAACCACGTCGTATCATGCTTATGGTTCAAGCAGGACCTGGTACAGATGCGACCATTCAAGCCCTTCTTCCACACTTGGATAAAGGTGATATCTTGATCGATGGAGGGAATACTTTCTATAAAGATACTATTCGTCGTAATGAAGAATTGGCGAACTCAGGTATCAACTTTATCGGTACAGGTGTTTCTGGTGGTGAAAAAGGTGCCCTTGAAGGTCCTTCTATCATGCCTGGGGGACAAAAAGAAGCTTATGACTTGGTAGCAGATGTTCTTGAAGAAATCTCTGCAAAAGCTCCAGAAGATGGTAAACCATGTGTAACTTACATCGGTCCTGATGGAGCTGGTCACTATGTAAAAATGGTCCACAATGGGATCGAGTACGGTGATATGCAATTGATCGCAGAAAGCTACGATCTTATGCAACACTTGCTTGGCCTCTCTGCTGAAGACATGGCTGAAATCTTTACTGAGTGGAACAAGGGTGAGTTGGACAGCTACTTGATTGAAATCACAGCTGATATTTTGGGCCGTAAAGATGACGAAGGTCAAGACGGACCAATCGTAGACTATATCTTGGATGCTGCAGGAAACAAAGGAACTGGTAAATGGACTAGTCAATCAGCTCTTGACCTTGGTGTGCCATTGTCACTCATTACTGAGTCAGTATTTGCCCGTTATATCTCAACTTACAAAGAAGAACGTGTACACGCTAGCAAGGTGCTTCCAAAACCAGCTGCTTTCAAATTTGAAGGAGACAAGGCTGAGTTGATTGAAAAGATCCGTCAAGCCCTTTACTTCTCAAAAATCATTTCTTACGCACAAGGTTTTGCGCAATTGCGTGTAGCTTCTAAAGAAAATAACTGGAACTTGCCATTTGCAGATATCGCATCTATCTGGCGCGCTGGATGTATCATCCGTTCTCGTTTCTTGCAAAAGATTACAGATGCTTATAGCCGTGATGCAGATCTTGCCAACCTTCTTTTGGATGAGTACTTCTTGGATGTAACAGCTAAGTACCAACAATCTGTTCGTGATATTGTTGCTCTTGCTGTTCAAGCAGGTGTACCAGTACCAACATTCTCTGCAGCTATTACTTACTTTGATAGCTACCGTTCAGCTGACCTTCCAGCGAACTTGATCCAAGCACAACGTGATTACTTTGGTGCCCACACATACCAACGTAAAGACAAAGAAGGAACATTCCACTACTCTTGGTATGACGAAAAATAAGTAGGTCAGCCATGGGGAAACGGATTTTATTACTTGAGAAAGAAAGAAATCTAGCTCATTTTTTAAGTCTGGAACTCCAAAAAGAGCAATACCGAGTTGATCAGGTAGAAGAGGGACAAAAAGCCCTCTCCATGGCTCTTCAGACAGACTATGACTTGATTTTACTGAATGCTCATCTAGGGGATATGACAGCCCAGGATTTTGCAGAACAGTTGAGTCGGACTAAGCCAGCTTCGGTTATCATGGTCTTGGACCATCGAGAAGAATTGCAAGACCAAGTTGAAACAATCCAACGTTTTGCTGTTTCATATATCTACAAGCCAGTCATTATCGATGATCTAGTGGCTCGTATTGCAGCAATTTTCCGAGGTCGGGATTTTATAGACCAACACTGTAGTCAAATGAAGGTTCCTACATCCTATCGAAATCTGCGTATGGATTTAGCAAACCACACTGTCTATCGTGGAGATGAGATGATTGCTCTCACACGTCGTGAATATGACCTTTTAGCAACCCTTATGGGAAGCAAGAAGGTCTTAACTCGTGAGCAGTTGCTGGAAAGTGTTTGGAAGTATGAAAGTGCGACCGAAACCAATATTGTGGATGTTTATATCCGTTATTTACGTAGCAAACTTGATGTAAAAGGTCAAAAGAGCTACATTAAAACCGTGCGTGGTGTTGGTTACACCATGCAAGAATAGAAAAGCAGTTACAGTTTGGTAACTGCTTTTTTGAAGTTTTTTATATATTGACATATAGTTTTGTCTTTGCTACAATCATTTTGGAGGAAACAAGAATGAAATTTTTGAAAAAAATGATGCAAGTCGGCTTAGCAGTATTCTTTTTTGGTCTGTTAGCAACAAATACGGTATTTGCGGATGATGCTGATTCAGAAGGCTGGCAATTTGTCCAAGAAAATGGTAGAACCTACTACAAGAAGGGTGACATCAAAGAAACGGCCTGGCGAGTGATTGATGGAAAAACCTATTATTTTGATTATAATGGTGAAATGGTTGTTGGTTGGCAATACATTCCGTTTCCATATCAAGGAAGTACCATTGGTCCTTATCCAAATGGTACGAGGTTGGAATTCATGCCAATGTCAAAATGGTATTACTTTGGTCAAGATGGGGTACTACAAGAATTTGTTGGCAAGCAAGTTTTGGAAGCAAAAACTGCTACAAATACCAACAAACATCATGGGGAACAATATGATAGTCCAGCAGAGAAACGAGTCTACTATTTTGAAGACCAAAGAAGTTATCACACCTTAAAAACCGATTGGGTTCATGATGAGGGGCACTGGTATTATTTACAGAAGGATAGTGGCTTCGATGCTCGTGTCAACAGTTTAACAGTTGGGGAGCTAGTACGTGGTTGGGCCAATGATAACTCAACTTGGTACTATCTCGATCCAACAACTGGTATTATGCAAACTGGTTGGCAGTACTTAGGTAATAAGTGGTACTATCTCCGTTCATCAGGTGCTATGGCGACCGGTTGGTATCTAGATGGTTCAACTTGGTATTACCTAGATGCTCAAAACGGTGATATGAAAACTGGCTGGATTTATGTCGATAATACTTGGTATTACCTCCGTTCGTCAGGAGCTATGGTGACAGGCTGGTTCCAAGTTAATGGTAAATGGTACTATGCTTATAGTTCAGGTGCCTTAGCTGTAAATACCACAGTAGGTGGCTACTACGTAAATTTTAATGGCGAGTGGATACAGTAATGAAAACAAGCGATTGTGAAAGGAAACAATCGCTTTTTTTGTGAAAATATAATAAAATAGAAAGGAATAAAGTTCTAAAATTTTTTCTAGAGACAGATGATTTTCATCTGATAGTAGGATTAAATGACAAAAGAAGTTGGTGTCGGTCAGGCACATAGTAAAATTATTTTAATAGGAGAGCATGCAGTGGTTTATGGCTACCCAGCCATTTCCTTGCCTCTTTTAGAGGTTGAAGTGACTTGTCGGGTGGTTCCAGCAGCGACACCATGGCGTCTGTTTGAAGAAGACACCTTGTCCATGGCTGTTTATGCTTCCCTTGAGTACCTAAATATCCAGGATGCTTGCATTCGTTGTCAAATTGACTCGGCTATTCCTGAAAAACGGGGGATGGGGTCCTCAGCAGCCATTAGCATTGCGGCCATTCGTGCGGTATTTGATTATTACCAAGCAGAACTTCCACATGAAGTGTTAGAGATTTTGGTCAATCGCGCTGAGATGATTGCACATATGAATCCTAGTGGATTGGATGCCAAGACCTGTCTTAGTGACCAGCCTATCCGTTTTATCAAGAATGTTGGTTTTGAAGAATTAACCATGGATTTATCAGCTTATCTGGTCATTGCAGATACAGGAGTCTATGGACACACTCGTGAAGCTATTCAAGTTGTAGAGAGCAAGGGTAAGGAAGCTTTACCTTTCTTGTATGCACTTGGAGAGTTGACCCAAGAAGCTGAAGAAGCAATTAAAACAAAAGATGCCGTGAAGCTGGGAGAGATTCTTACCAAAGCTCATGGGAATCTAAAAGAAATCGGAGTTAGTAGCCTTGAAGCGGATGCCTTGGTTGAAACTGCTCTTGCACATGGAGCTCTAGGTGCCAAGATGAGTGGTGGTGGTCTAGGAGGCTGCATCATAACTTTAGTAGCTAATTTGAGCCAAGCGCAAGAACTCGCAGAAAGATTAGAAGAGAAAGGAGCTGTTCAGACATGGATCGAAAGCCTGTAACAGTACGTTCCTATGCCAATATTGCTATTATCAAATATTGGGGTAAGAAAGCAGAAAAAGAGATGGTTCCTGCAACTAGCAGTATCTCTCTGACTTTAGAAAATATGTATACGGAGACGACACTTTCACCTTTGCCAGCAGATGCTAGGGCAGATGAATTTTACATCAATGGTCAGTTGCAAAATGAAGCTGAACATAAAAAGATGAGTAAAATCATTGACCGCTACCGTCCTGAAGGAGCAGGTTTTGTTCGTATCGATACCAAGAACAATATGCCAACAGCAGCAGGCCTTTCTTCAAGTTCCAGTGGTTTGTCTGCTCTAGTCAAAGCTTGTAATGCCTATTTCCAACTTGGGCTGAACCGCATAGAATTGGCCTTGGAAGCTAAGTTTGCATCGGGTTCCTCATCTCGTAGTTTTTATGGCCCCTTGGCAGCCTGGGACAAGGATAGTGGAGAAATCTATCCTGTCGAAACTGACTTGAAATTAGCTATGATTATGTTGGTCTTGGAAGACCAGAAAAAACCAATTTCCAGTCGAGATGGGATGAAGCTCTGTGTGGAGACTTCGACAACTTTTGATGAGTGGATTCGTCAGTCTGAACAAGACTACAAGGATATGTTAGTCCATCTCAAGGAAAATGACTTTGAGAAAGTTGGAGTATTAACAGAAAAGAACGCTCTTGCCATGCATGCTACGACAAAGACAGCCAATCCACCGTTCTCTTATCTGACAGATGCAAGTTATGAGGCTATGGATTTTGTTCGTCAGCTTAGGGAACAAGGAGAATCTTGTTACTTCACCATGGATGCGGGTCCTAATGTCAAGGTTCTTTGTTTAGAAAAAGACTTGGAACATCTATCAGAACTCTTAGGTCAACGCTATCGCTTAATCGTTTCAAAAACAAAGGATTTGAGCCAAGATGACGATTGTTAAAACTTGTGGGAAGCTCTACTGGGCTGGTGAGTATGCCATTTTAGAACCAGGACAGTTGGCGCTAATAAAGGCTATTCCCATCTATATGACGGCTGAGATTAAAGCGTCTGATGCCTATCGACTCTACTCAGATATGTTTTCCTATAGTGTAGACATGCGACCGGATTCTTCTTATGCCTTGATTCAAGAAACAGTTGCCTTGGTGGAGGAGTATCTAACTGCCCAAGGAGTTGACTTGCAACCTTTTTCCATAGACATTCGTGGGAAAATGGAGCGTGAGGGCAAGAAGTTTGGCCTGGGTTCTAGTGGTAGTGTTGTTGTCTTGGTCATCAAGGGCATGCTTGCTTTCTATGAAAGACCAGGCGAAAGAGACCTTTTGTTTAAACTGGCTAGTGCTGTACTTCTTAAACGTGGGGACAATGGCTCCATGGGGGACATTGCCTGTATCGTATCAGAAGACCTGGTCCTCTATCAGTCATTTGACCGTGAGAAAGTGGCAGAATGGCTAGAAAAAGAAGACTTGCCAACTGTATTAGTACGTGATTGGGGATTTTCAATCGCGAGCGTTGAACCGGTCTTAACATTTGACTTTCTGGTGGGTTGGACCAAGGAAGTGGCTGTATCAAGTCAAATGGTCAAGCAAATCAAGGATAATATGAACGCTAGCTTCTTGCAGGCTTCAAAAGAAACGGTAGCTAACTTGGTAAAAGCTTTGGAGGCAGGTCAAGAAGAAACCATTATTGACTTGCTAGAACAAGCTAGCCAACTTTTAGAAGGCTTGAGTTCAGATATTTATACACCTTCGCTCAGACAATTAAAAGATGCTAGCCGAGACTTAAAAGCTGTTGCAAAAAGTAGTGGTGCTGGTGGTGGAGACTGTGGGATTGCTCTCAGTTTTGACCAAGATTCGACCATATTACTGAAAAAACGCTGGGCTAATCTAGGGATTGAGCTCTTGTATCAAGAAAGGATAGGACATGACGACGAATCGGAAGGATGAGCACATCCGCTATGCCCTTGAACAAAAAAGTTCTTATAATAGTTTTGATGAGGTGGAGTTAATCCACTCCTCACTACCCTTATATGACTTAGATGAGATTGATCTTTCGACAGAATTTGCAGGGCGGAAATGGGATTTTCCTTTTTATATTAACGCCATGACGGGTGGGAGTGATCGGGGCAGAGAAATCAATCAAAAATTGGCTCAGGTGGCTGAAGCCTGTGGGATTTTATTTGTAACAGGTTCTTACAGTGCTGCTCTTAAGGATCCATCGGACAATTCTTTCTCTGTCAAGTCGAATCGTCCTGACCTCCTTCTTGGGACCAACATTGGCTTGGATAAACCTGTAGAACTAGGCTTACAAACTGTAACAGATATGAATCCCCTTCTCTTACAAGTTCATGTGAATGTTATGCAGGAATTGCTCATGCCAGAAGGTGAGCGTCAATTTAGATTGTGGCAAAACAATCTGAAAGATTATGCTGATCAAATCTCTGTTCCCCTTGTTTTAAAAGAGGTCGGCTTTGGCATGGATGTGAAGACCATTGCTAAGGCATACGAGATAGGCATACGTACGGTTGATTTGTCTGGCCGTGGGGGAACTAGTTTTGCCTATATCGAAAATCGTCGTAGCGGTCAACGGGACTACCTCAATGATTGGGGGCAATCAACCATGCAGGCTCTTATCAATGCCCAAGACTGGAAAGATAAGATGGAGCTTCTGGTAAGCGGAGGAGTTCGCAATCCACTAGACATCATCAAATGCTTGGTCTTTGGAGCCAAGGCGGTTGGACTCTCACGCACCATGTTAGAGCTGGTTGAGAATTACTCAGTTGATGTCGTTATTTCCATTGTTGAAGGTTGGAAGGAAGACCTACGCTTGATTATGTGTGCCCTTAATTGTGCAAGGATTGAGGATTTGCAAAAGGTCGACTATCTCCTTTATGGGAAATTAAAAGAAGCAAAAGATCAACTATAAGGAGGTCGGGATTTTGGTCCCGGTCTTTTTATCATTCCTCAGACTGATGTGACATTTTGGTTTTGTGATACAATAAAATAGAGAGGACGGATACATGCGAAAATTTCAAATTTTTCTATTTATTGAAGCTTGTTTATTGACAGGAGCTCTGATTATGATGGTATCAGAGCATTTTTCCCGTTTTCTGCTGATATTGCTTTTGTTTTTACTGCTGATTCGATACTATACTGGAAGACAGGGTAATAACTTCATTTTAGTGGCGGTGAGTATCCTATTTTTATTTATCATCATGCTCAATCCCTTTGTCATTTTAGCGATTTTTGTAGCCTTGATTTACAGCCTGTTCTTGCTTTATCCTATGATGAATCAGGAAAGAGAAGACACCAATCTGATTTTTGAAGAAGTAGTGACGGTGAAGAGAGAGAAAAATCGCTGGTTTGGGAACCTCCATCATTTTTCAAGTTACCAGACTTGCCGCTTTGATGATATCAACCTTTTTCGTCTTATGGGGAAGGATACCATTCATCTAGAGCACGTAATTTTAAGCAATCACGATAATGTCATCATCTTGAGAAAACTAGTCGGTACAACTAGAATTATCGTACCAGTGGATGTGGAAGTCAGCCTTAGTGTCAATTCTCTGTATGGAGATTTAACCTTCTTTGATCAACCTAAACGTGCTTTACGCAATGAACAATTCCACCAAGAAACCAGAGATTATCTCAAGAGTCCAAAGAGTGTTAAGATTCTTTTGACAACTATGGTTGGAGATGTTGAGGTGGTGCGCGGATGAAAAAACAGCCCTATATTTTAATTGGACTCACCTCATTTCTCTTTGTTGCCTTTCTATTTCGAAGCATTTTTAAGGTTCTGGATTTAGAGTGGACTTCTCTCTTCCAAGATTTAGAAAAAACAGAAAAAGTCCTTTTTCTAGCCCTGATGTTTAGTTTTGCCCTAGCCTTTTTATTAGTCCTATTCTGGACATTGGTTGATGAAATTTCAAAAAGAAGAATCCAAGCAAATCTCAAACGTCTGCTAGCTGGTAAAGATATTGAAAGTCTGGGAGATGCTGATTTAGACGCAAGTTTTAGAAACTTGTCAGGAAAGCTTGGTTTGTTGACAGAAGCTATTCAAAAAGCAGACAATCAAGCCTTGGTCAAAGAAGAAGTGATTATTGAAAAGGAGCGCAAACGAATCGCACGTGACTTGCATGATACGGTCAGCCAAGAAATTTTTGCTGCCCATATGATTTTATCTGGGCTCAGCCAACAAGCTTCGAAATTAGATAGAGAAAAGATGCAAACTCAGCTTCAGAGTGTGACTGCCATTTTAGAGACAGCTCAAAGAGACTTGCGTATTCTTCTTTTGCATTTACGACCAATTGAACTGGAACAAAAGAGTTTGGTGGAGGGGATTCAGATACTCCTTAAAGAACTAGAAGAAAAAAGTGAGCTGAAGGTAAGCTTTAAATATCAGGTAACTGCACTACCTAAAAAGATTGAAGAACATATTTTCCGGATTGTCCAAGAATTGATCAGTAATACCCTTCGCCATGCTCAAGCTTCCTGTCTAGATGTTTACCTTTATCAAACGGAAACTGAATTGCAGTTGAAGGTGGCGGACAATGGTCGTGGTTTTCAGCTAGATGATGGCGACGAACTGAGTTATGGTTTACGGAATATCAAAGAACGAGTGGAAGATATGGCAGGAACCATACAACTATTAACGGCACCCAAGCAAGGGTTAGCTGTTGATATCCGCATTCCCTTGCTTGATTTAGATAAATAAGAGGAAGTAATGATGAAACTATTATTGGTAGATGACCACCAAATGGTGCGTCTGGGATTAAAAAGTTATTTCGAATTACAGGAAGATGTTGAGGTTGTAGGAGAAGCAACCAATGGCGCAGAAGGGATTTCTATGGCCTTGGAACTGCGTCCTGATGTGATTGTCATGGATATTGTTATGCCTGAAGTCAATGGGATTGATGCTACACTTGCTATTCTCAAAGAATGGCCAGAGGCTAAAATCTTGATTGTGACTTCTTACCTAGACAATGAAAAAATCATGCCAGTTCTGAATGCTGGAGCTAGGGGTTATATGCTCAAGACTTCGAGCGCAGATGAGTTGCTACACGCAGTTCGTAAGGTAGCAGCAGGTGAATTTGCTATTGAACAAGAGGTGAGCAAGAAGGTAGAATACAACCGTAATCACGTCGAATTACATGAAGACTTGACAGCTCGTGAACGAGATGTCCTTCAACTAATCGCTAAAGGCTATGAAAATCAGCGCATCGCAGATGAGCTTTTTATCTCTCTAAAGACTGTTAAAACTCATGTTTCAAACATCCTTGCTAAACTTCAGGTTAGTGATCGTACCCAGGTGGCTGTTTATGCCTTTCAGCACCACTTGGTAGGCCCTGACGAATTTTAGAGAAGTTTGAAAGCAACTTAAGCATGGAGGAAAAGCGCATCCATTACTTGAAAAAATTCGCTACTATATGGTATAATGGACTGTATTAAAAATTTTAAGGAGAAATGACAGAATGTCTGTATCATTTGAAAACAAAGAAACAAACCGTGGTGTCTTGACTTTCACTATCTCTCAAGACCAAATCAAACCAGAATTGGACCGTGTATTTAACTCAGTAAAGAAAACTCTTAACGTTCCTGGTTTCCGTAAAGGTCACCTTCCACGTCCTATCTTCGACCAAAAATTTGGTGAAGAAGCCCTTTACCAAGATGCAATGAATGCTCTTTTGCCAGATGCTTATGAAGCAGCTGTTAAAGAAGCTGGTCTTGAAGTAGTTGCTCAACCAAAAATTGACGTAACTTCTATGGAAAAAGGTCAAGACTGGGTTATTACTGCAGAAGTTGTTACAAAACCTGAAGTTAAATTGGGTGAATACAAAAACCTTGAAGTTTCAGTTGATGTAGACAAAGAAGTGACTGACGCTGATGTAGATGCTCGTATCGAACGCGAACGCAACAACTTGGCTGAGTTGGTTATCAAAGATGGTGCTGCTGAAGAAGGTGACACTGTTGTTATCGACTTCGTTGGTTCTATCGACGGTGTTGAATTTGACGGCGGAAAAGGTGAAAACTTCTCACTTGGACTTGGTTCAGGACAATTCATTCCTGGATTTGAAGACCAATTGGTAGGTCACTCAGCTGGTGAAACTGTTGATGTTATCGTAACATTCCCAGAAGACTACCAAGCAGAAGACCTTGCAGGTAAAGAAGCTAAATTCGTAACAACTATCCACGAAGTTAAAGCTAAAGAAGTTCCAGCACTTGATGATGAACTTGCAAAAGATATCGACGAAGAAGTTGAAACTCTTGACGAATTGAAAGAAAAATACCGCAAAGAATTGGCTGCTGCTAAAGAAGAAGCATACAAAGATGCCGTTGAAGGTGCAGCAATCGATAAAGCTGTAGAAAATGCTGAAATCGTTGATCTTCCAGAAGAAATGATCCACGAAGAAGTTCACCGTTCAGTAAATGAATTCCTTGGCAACTTGCAACGTCAAGGTATCAACCCTGACATGTACTTCCAAATCACTGGAACTACTCAAGAAGACCTTCACAAACAATACGAAGCAGAAGCTGAGTCACGTACGAAGACTAACCTTGTTATCGAAGCGGTTGCGAAAGCTGAAGGATTTGACGCTACTGAAGAAGAAATCCAAAAAGAAATCGAGCAATTGGCTGCAGATTACAACATGGAAGTTGCCCAAGTACAAAGCTTGCTTTCAGCAGATATGTTGAAACACGATATCACAATCAAAAAAGCTGTTGAATTGATTACAAGCACTGCAACAGTAAAATAATCTGAAAAGATAAAAAGCCCACCGGATTCGGTGGGTTTTCTTATGCTTTATTTTCCGAAAAACTCCTGAAGGTCATCCTGGCTAATTCCAATCATAGCTGGGATACTAGACCAGTTTTCTTCGGTCAGGATGTAGGATTGATGAGGGGTAGATTGATTTGTGGTTTCAAGAATAGGCTCATTTACTTCTTCAGAGCTTTTAGTTAAGTTGCTGAAACGTTCAATTAAATAGGTCTTGCGAGCTGTTCCGATGTGCTTGGTCGCATAGTCAAAGGCCTGTAGTTCACCAAGTAGGATGAGTTTGCTTTTGGCGCGAGTGATAGCAGTGTAGATGAGATTTCGCTCCAGCATGCGCTTGCTAGCACTGGTAATTGGCAGAATCACAACTGGAAACTCACTCCCCTGTGACTTATGGATACTCATGGCATAGGCCAGGCGAATTTTGTACCATTCATTTCGAGGATAGGAAACCTCGTTGCCATCAAAATCGATGATAATTTCATCTTGTTTGGATTCAGTGTATTTTCCAGGAATCAGGTCTGTAATATAGCCTAAATCTCCATTAAAGACATTGACTTCTGCATCGTTGACCAGATGAATGACCTTATCGCCTGTGCGATAATGAAACTGACTTGCTTCAAAACTGATCTGTCCCTTTTGAAGAGGATTGAGCAGTTCTTGCATGAGTTGATTGATCGCGTCAATTCCTGCTGTACCACGATACATAGGAGCTAGAACTTGGATATCACGAGCAGGAATGCCACTTCTAATAGCAGCATCTAGGATTTTTTCAATGGTCGCAGGGATATGGCTACTAGCGATTTCAAAGTAGGAACGGTCTGCTTTTTTCTGAGTGAAATCTGCAGGTAAAATTCCCTGACGAATCTGACTAGCAAGGGTGACGATGGTTGATTCTTCGCTCTGACGGTAGATTCTTTCCAAGCGTGTTTGAGGAATACTCGAAATCTGGAGTAAGTCAGCTAAGACTTGACCAGGACTAACCGATGGCAACTGGTCACTATCGCCTACGATGAGAATTTTACTATTAGAGGAGATATTGGAGAAGAGTTGGTTGGCTAGCCAGGTATCCACCATTGAGAACTCATCCACAATGATAAAATCAGCATCTAGATAATCTTCCAAATGACTGGTATCGTCGTCTCCAGTCATCCCCAAATGGCGGTGAATCGTTGCACTTGGCAAGCCTGTCAACTCATTCATACGACGAGTCGCGCGACCAGTTGGAGCAGCTAGGAGAATCGGTAGATTGCTCTTTTTCTTGAGATCAAGTCCTTCCATTAGAGCATAAACACCAATAATCCCATTGATAACAGTGGTTTTACCCGTACCAGGTCCACCTGTCAGGATAAAGACCTTGTTTTGGATAGCGTCGCAGATTGCCTGCTTTTGAATAGTATCGTATTGGATGCCTAATTCTTCTTCAACCGTAGCAATATGCTCTTGGATGATTTCTGTTTCATGTTTATTGGGTTCTTCTTTTTCAAGAATGCGAATGAGGTGATTGTGAATCCCTTCTTCAGCGAAAAAGAGACTGTTATCAAAGATTTTGGTGTCAACCTGTTGAACTTTTTCTTCCTCAATGAGATTGGATAATTCTTGTGCAAGCTGACTGGGCTCCAGTTCAACAGGTCGTGAGGATTCAAGTAGGGTTAGAGTTTTTTCTAATAGATCTCTTGCTTCAACATAAGTATCCCCGCTTTCCATACAAGCATTTAAAAGGCTATGAACAAGACCTGCTCGAAAGCGTTCAGGTGCCTGACTCTCAATCCCCAATTCCTGTGCTAATTGGTCAGCGATAGTAAAGCCCAAGCCCTTGATATCTTCGACCAGTTGGTAGGGATAATTTTCAACGATATCGATGGTTTCCTCTTTATAGGTATCCTGGATTTGAATAGCTAATTTATTAGGAATACCGTAGTTGGCAAGTTTGGCCAAGACCATTTCAGTCCCGTAGTTGAGGCGAAGTGTGGAAACGAAGGCCTCACGACTTTTAGAAGACAGCCCTGAGATAGTTTCAAGTTTTTCAGGATGTTCAAGGATTTCATCGATAGTATTTTCTCCATAGAGTTCTACTATCTTTTGAGCGGTTTTAAGACCAATTCCCTTGAAATGACTACTAGAGAAATACTTGACCAATCCCTTACTAGTTGGTTTTGCTCTTTCGTAACGGGTAATTTGCAGTTGTTCTCCATATTTGGAGTGTTGAACAATCTGCCCCCAAAAAGTGTATTCTTCTCCCTCGATGACATCAGCCATGGTCCCTGTAACAATGATCTCGAAATCATCAAAGTCCTCAGCATTGGTATCCTCTATATCTAAGAGGAGAATACGGTAAAAATTGCTGACATTTTCAAAAATAATACGTTCAATCGTACCTGTAAAATAGACTTCCATATAATTCCTTTACATTCATGAATGAGAAAAGATCATTCAGAATAGAATGAGAAGAGGCTGAGATTCGTGTTCTCGGCCTCTTAGTGTTATTAGAATGTTCCGATACGTTTGAGTGGCCAGAAACGGAATTTAGCCTCTCCAATGATATCTTTTTCTTTAAAAGTACCAACATGTCGACTGTCACTTGATACCAGACGGTCATCACCAAGTAGGAGGTATTCTCCCTTTGGAACAGTAAAGGTAAAGCTAGTATTGAAATTAACATCTAAGGTAAAGGCATCAGCTTTTTCAGCAAGACTTCTGAAGTACTCACCTTTTTTTCCATCCCAACTATCCCCAGTATAAGTGCTTTGAAGTTTATCCTCTTTAAAGCGTTTGAGATAATCAGCTAGGTAAGGCTCATCGGTTTCTTGTCCATTGATGTAGAGCTTATCATTTTCGTAACGGATGGTATCACCTGGCAATCCGATGACTCGCTTCACGATATCTTTATTTCCCTCATCTTCATGAGCGACAACTATATCAAAGCGATCGATTGGGAGATGTTTGACAACGAAGAGAATTTCTCCATCAGCTAGAGTAGGGTCCATGGAGTGTCCTTCTACACGAACATTGCTCCAGAGAAAGAGACGGCTGAGACCTACTAATGCAATAATCAGGAAGAAAATTCCCCATTCTCTTATAAATGATTTTAAATATTTCATGGTTCACCTCTATAGAAGTTTTTTGGCCTTTTCAGTATTTTTAAAATGAAGTTTGGCGCAGAAGTTGAGGCCTTTCATTCCATATGCTTGAAGGATTTGGCTAGCTACCTTATCAGAAGCAGCTCCAGCACCACTTGGAAGTTGATAGCCTAACTCTCGCCCTAAGTTTTCAAGATTTTCTAGGAAGAGATCACGCGCAATAATGGAGCTAACTGCAACAGCCAAGTACTTGCCCTCAGCTTTTTCCTCTAGCGTGATTGGATTAGGAAAATGATTGGCTTCATTTTTTAGATACTTTTCATAATTTTGTGAGCTAGTAAAGGCGTCAATAACAATTTTTTCAGGTTCAACTCCCTTTTGAAGGAGGAGATAGATTGCTTGATTGTGAAGAGCTACCTTGACCGAAACAGCATTATAACGTTCCCCAATGACTTCGTTATACTTACTTGGCGAAAGAAGGAGTGCTTGATGCTGAATCCTCTCCTTAAGAAGGGGAGCAATCTGACGAATCTTTCGGTCAGTTAGTGTTTTAGAATCTCCAACCCCAAGTTTTCGTAAAAAGTCATGCTGATCAGGAGTTACAAATGACGCCACTATAGCCAGACCACCGAAGTAGGAACCATTTCCGACTTCATCTGTTCCAATTAAGGGGAAATTTTGCCCGCTAACTACTTGTGCTACCTGATAACCAAAAAAGCTAGCATAGCTTTCAGCAGCTTCTCCTTGCAAGAGGACTTTCCCAGATGTATAGACAGAAACACTGGCTTGAGGAAGTTTTAAAAAGTAGCGAATATAAGGATTTTTACTAGGAGTGAGGGCATGCTCATGCTTTTGAACAAAAGCCTGAATTTCCTTTTCACTCGGAGTTAATGTGATACTTGCCATAGTCTCTATTGTACCATAAAAGCGCTAGAATTGGTAAAAACTGACAAACTTAGTGAAATTTGGTATAATATCGTGAGGTGAATTTTATGGCAAATTTAAATCGATTCAAGTTTACATTTGGGAAAAAAACATTAACGCTGACAACTGAGCATGATAATCTTTTCATGGAGGAGATTGCTAAAGTTGCGACAGAAAAGTATGAAGCAATCAAAGAACAAATGCCTGGAGCTGATGATGAGACAGTAGCTATCCTTTTAGCAGTTAACTGCTTGTCAACACAGCTCAGCCGTGAGATTGAATTTGATGATAAGGAGCAAGAGTTAGAATCGCTCCGTTATAAGGTGGTTGCGGCTAAACAAGAGCAGAGTAAGATTGAGGATTCCCTATGATTTCCATTCTACTCTTATTAATCCTTGCTTGGAGCTTTTATATAGGCTACCGCCGAGGAATTATTTTGCAAGCATATTATCTTGTAGCAACGATTGTCTCTGCTTATTTTGCAAGCAAATATTACCAATCTTTAGGGCAGAAGTTCAATTTATTAATCCCTTATGCTAATCCGCAGGAAGGACAGGGAACATTCTTTTTCCCATCCAATCAACTTTTCCAACTAGATAAGGTTTTTTATGCAGGTGTCGGCTTCCTCTTAGCCTTTACGATTTTTTACTGCATCGGCCGTTTGCTTGGTCTTTTTGTAAACCTGGTGCCAAGTAAGATACTTGATGGGAAATACTACCGTATCGGTGCGGGTGTGCTATCAGTCGGTGTGACCTTGTTTGTCCTCCAGATGATGCTAACGATTCTCGCGACTGTGCCATTACAAATTGTTCAAAATTCACTTGAAAATAGCTTTGTAGCTAGACATATCATCCAAAGCATTCCATTCACAACTAATTTTATTAAACAGCTTTGGGTTACAAAAATAATCGGATAAAAAGGGCGGGAACTATTCCTAGCCTTTTGTTTACAATTTCGAAAAGTAAGAGATTGAATTAAAAAAGTTGAAAATAAGAAAAGTCATTACTTTTTTACTAAGGAAATTAGATGAATACAAAAATACTAGAAACGTTAGAATTTAACAAGGTCAAGGCTCTATTTGAGCCTCATCTTTTGACGGAACAAGGACTAGAGCAGTTAAAAGAGCTAGTCCCAACAGATAAAGCTGATAAAATTAGACAAGCCTTTGCAGAGATGAAGGAGATGCAAGAACTCTTTGTTGAGCATCCTCATTTCAGCATTTCGGCAACAAAAGATATTGCGGCTACCTGCAAACGTTTGGAGATGGGTGCTGATCTCAACATAGAGGAATTTCTCCTTCTCAAACGTGTCATCTTTGCCAGCCGTGAACTGAAAAATTTCTATGATAATCTTGAAAATGTACGCTTGGACCACTTGGCAAATTGGTTTGAGAAACTTCATGACTTCCCACATCTACAGGGCAATCTCCAAGCCATCAACGAGGCTGGATTTATTGAGAATTTTGCTAGTGAAGAACTAGCACGAATCCGTCGTAAAATCCATGATAGTGAAAGTCAAGTCCGTGATGTCCTGCAAGATCTTCTCAAGCAAAAGTTACAGATGTTGACTGAAGGTATCATCGCTAGTCGAAATGGTCGCCAAGTTCTTCCAGTTAAGAATACCTATCGTAATAAGATTGCCGGTGTAGTACATGATATTTCTGCCAGCGGGAACACTGTCTATATCGAACCGCGTGAAGTAGTCAAGCTGAGTGAAGAAATCGCCAGTCTTCGTGCAGACGAACGCTATGAGATGATGCGTATCCTTCAAGAACTCTCTGAGCGAGTGCGACCTCATGCGGCTGAAATTGCTAATGATGCATGGATTATTGGGCATTTAGACTTGATTCGGGCTAAGGTCCGCTTTATCCAGGAGACAGGAGCAGTGGTTCCACAAGTCTCTGAAGGACAGGAGATTCAACTCCTTCATGTTCGTCATCCTCTTGTGAAAAATGCTGTTGCTAATGATGTGCACTTTGGTAAGGATCTAACAGCCATCGTTATCACTGGTCCCAATACGGGTGGTAAGACCATCATGCTAAAAACCTTAGGTTTGACGCAATTGATGGCCCAGTCAGGTTTGCCGATTTTGGCCGATAAGGGAAGTCGTGTGGGGATTTTCGAGGAGGTCTTTGCGGATATCGGAGATGAACAATCCATTGAACAAAGTCTGTCAACCTTCTCTAGTCATATGACTAATATTGTTGATATTCTTGGCAAGGTCAATCAAAACTCGCTCTTGCTACTTGATGAGCTTGGAGCAGGTACAGATCCCCAAGAAGGGGCTGCTCTTGCCATGTCAATCCTAGAAGACTTACGCTTGCGTCAGGTCAAGACCATGGCAACCACTCACTATCCTGAACTCAAGGCCTATGGTATTGAAACGGCCTATGTTCAAAATGCCAGTATGGAATTTGATACAGCTAGCTTGCGCCCAACCTATCGCTTTATGCAAGGCGTACCAGGTCGAAGCAATGCCTTTGAGATTGCTAAACGTCTCGGCTTGTCAGATGTTATCGTAGGTGACGCTAGCAAGCAGATTAATCAAGACAATGATGTTAATCGCATCATTGAGCAATTAGAAGAGCAGACACTTGAAAGCCGTAAACGTCTTGAGAATATTCGCCAAGTTGAGCAGGAAAACCTCAAGATGAACCGTGCGCTTAAAAAACTCTACAATGAACTCAATCGTGAGAAGGAAACAGAACTCAATAAGGCACGTGAGCAAGCTGCCGAAATCGTTGAATTGGCTCTGGCTGAAAGTGATGATATTCTTAAAAATCTTCACAGCAAATCTCAACTAAAACCACATGAAATTATTGAAGCCAAGGCTAAGCTCAAAAAATTAGCACCTGAAAAAGTTGATCTTTCTAAAAACAAGGTTCTTCAAAAGGCCAAGAAGAAACGAGCTCCAAAAGTTGGGGATGATATCATCGTTTTAAGCTATGGTCAACGAGGTACCTTGACCAATCAACTCAAGGATGGTCGTTGGGAGGCTCAGGTTGGCTTGATTAAGATGACGCTTGAAGAAAAAGAGTTTGACTTGGTACAAGCTCAGCAAGAAGCACCAGTCAAGAAGAAACAAGTCAACGTGGTCAAGCGTGCTGTTGGTAAAGCACCGCAAGCTAGACTTGATCTTCGTGGCAAACGCTATGAGGAGGCTATGGAAGCCTTGGATGCCTTTATCGACCAAGCCCTGCTCAACAACATGGCTCAAGTAGACATCATCCATGGTATCGGTACAGGAGTCATCCGTGAAGGAGTAACTAAATATCTCCAAAGAAACAAGCAAGTCAAGAGCTTTGGCTATGCGCCACAAAATGCAGGTGGTTCTGGAGCGACTATCGTTACCTTTAAAGGCTAACCAAGCTATAGAATGAAATGTTAAAAGAGTACCTATCAAGTGATAGGTACTCTTTTGATGAATTTATTTTAATCATTATTGTTAGTGAGTATTTTAAAAGGGGACAATCGTTTTATAGCCAAAAAAAATTGATGAAGGCTTGTCTAGCTGAGCTTTAATTATGCTATACTGATAGTAACGTTATTTTCGGAGGTTAACATGAAGAAACTCCCCTTAGCCTTTTCAGGGTGCTTATTGGGATTGGCTGGAGCAGGCAATCTCATCCTGGATATTTTTCCACTATTATCCCACGTCTTTAGTTTGTCAGGCTTGATTTTATGGTTTTATTTTTTATACAGTCATCTTAGTGATTGGCAAGAAAGCCAGCAAGAACTTAAGAAAGCTCCTCTATTATCGGGAATGGCGACCTTTCCCATGGCAGGGATGATTTTATCGACCTATTTGTTGCGAATTCTACCAGTTAGCTTGAACTTCATTGCGCAGGTTCTCTGGTGGTTTGCCTTTCTACTAGATGTAGGCTTAATCATCTACTTTACTATCAATTACGTTCAGACTAAGCCAAGGGCTAGTGCTACACCGACTTGGACTGTTCTTTATGTAGGAATAGCAGTAGCAAGCTTGACCTACCCCGTGGTGGGGATAGTTGGTATTGCCTATGGAGCTTGGATTTTTGGTTTTATCTTAACCCTCATCCTGTATCCTCTCATTTATCAAGATTTGAAAAAGAATCCATTGCCACTAGCTTTAATGGGTCAAGAAGGAATCTATTGTGCTCCATTTTCTCTACTGTTGGCAGCACTGGTTCGGATAGGAGGCCCAGGTCTTCCTAGCTGGGTTTTACTGGTCATGATTCTTGCATCACAGACTTTCTTTTTCTTTGTCCTTGGTCGCTTGCCGAGAATTCTAAAACAGGGATTTCAACCATCCTTTTCAGCTCTAACTTTCCCAACCATCATCACGGCAACTTCCTTGAAAATGGCCCAGGGTATCCTACAGTTTCCAGCTCTTAACCTCCTCGTTTGGTTAGAAACGATCATTTGTTTAACAATCCTTGTCTACGTATTAGTAGAATATGTGAGATATTTAAGAAACTAAAAGACCCCCTAGCACGGAGAAGTGTTAGGGGGGGTGTTTTTTAGAGCGATTAATAACATTCTTTTTGCTTAACTTCTTTAAAGAGTTGATAGAGAGTATAGAAGTAGACCAAACTAAAAATTATACAGATGGTTAGAAATAGGAGATATCTCCAATCCATAGAATTCGTAATTAGTTGTGGGAGAGATACGAGGATAAAGCAGAGAGATGCGTTTAGGAGGCGTATTTTTTTTGATGTGATTTTCTGAAATCTTTGTCCTTTGTTCAAGACAGGAAGGGCTAGCAGGAAGATGATCAGAAAAGGGCGTGTAAGATAGCCATAAACTAGGAAAAAGGTCATAAAGATACTGACCAAAATATGACTGAGAATTAAAGTTTGTAATGATTTCATATGATTCCTCCTAATAGTCGTCTTGATCTTTTTTGGCTTTTCGAATGCGAAGCCAGACGACAAGTTGCATCATTAATCCGAAAAAGAAGGCTGCGAATAGAATTGATGTGAAATGACCTAAATTGAAAAGAGAGGTGAAATAGTTCTTGTCATCATTCGTTAAGACATTGAGAAGTGGCATGCCAAAGAACATAAAAACTCCATAGACTAGACCAGCCTTAAGTCCAGGGTAGTGCAATTGTTTCTTTTCTTTACAAGTCAACATTTCAGGATCAATAGCAGTAATACCTGTTTTTTTAGTTTGAGTGGAAACATAGATAGCACAAGCCATAGAAACCAGAAAAATAATGATTGGATATCCGAAAGCGACCATTTGGGGATATTTGTAAGCAAGGACAAAGGGAATGAGATTGCCAAAAACCATGAGGTAGAAGAGAACCATAAAGATTTTATTTCCGATGCGGTCAGCCTCACGTTGTTTGTGTTCATCAATTGGTCCAGAAATGCCGTAAGTGCGTTTGATGAGTTTTTCAGTGAGAGTTTCTTTTTTCATTTTTCTTCTCCTTATTAAAATTCGTCCTCCCAAAAGAGACTGTTGAGGTCTGTTTGGAGGCTATGAGCGAGATTGAGACAGAGTTCCAGAGTAGGATTGTACTTGTCATTCTCAATCATGTTGATGGTTTGTCTAGAGACACCGATATCTTTGGCAAGTTCGAGCTGGGATATGCCCAATTCCTTGCGGAATTCTTTCACACGATTCATGCTTCCTCCTTATTTGATTATGTCACATATATTTGACTATAGTATATCTTTTAAAAAATAAAATGTCAACTATTTTTGACATATTTTTAAAAGAATCTTGGTGATAATATTTCTATGTGAAAATCTTCTAGCGATTTTATGCTATAATGAAGAAAAATAAGAGTGATTTGGATACCCTGAATGCTATCCAATACAGAAAGAGCAGAAAATGAACCATAAGATTGCAATTTTATCAGACATTCATGGCAACACGACAGCCTTAGCTGGAGTGCTTGAGGACGCTAAAAATTTGGGAGCGACTGAATATTGGCTTCTGGGAGATATTTTTCTTCCTGGGCCGGGAGCAAATGACTTAGTGGCTCTTTTGAAAGACCTTCCCATTACAGCATCTGTTCGAGGTAACTGGGATGATTGTGTGTTAGAGGCTTTAGATGGGCAATATGGTTTAGAGGATCCCCAAGAAATTCAGCTTATGCGATTGACCCAGTATCTGATGGAGCGTCTAAACCCAGAGCATATTGATTGGTTGAGAAATCTACCTATGGTAGCCAAGAAAGAAGTAGAAGGCTTGCGCTTTTCTCTTTCACATAATTTACCTGAGAAAAATTATGGTGGTGATTTGCTGGTTGAAAATGATACCGAAAAATTTGACCAGCTACTTGATGAAACTACTGATGTAGCCGTCTATGGTCATGTTCACAAGCAATTGCTTCGTTATGGTAGCCAAGGTCAACAAATCATCAATCCAGGTTCGATTGGTATGCCTTATTTTGACTGGGTAGGGCTGAAAAATCACCGTGCCCAGTATGCCTTACTTGAGGTTGAAAATGGTGAATTAGTCAATATCCAATTTCGTAAGGTTGTTTATGACTATGAAGCAGAGCTAGAATCAGCCAAGACCAAGGGCCTTCCCTTTATCGAAATGTATGAAGAATTGCGGCGAGAGGACAACTATCAAGGCCATAATAGAGATTTGTTAGCTAGTTTAATTGAAAAGCATGGCTATGTGGAGGATGTGAAGAATTATTTTGATTTTTTGTAAGAGTTGCTTTGATTAACAGATACTAAATAAACGATTGGACTAGCCAATCGTTTTTAATATATCTTATTGTAATTGAGATTGATCTGGTAGGTAGGAACCACCGAGATAGGTTTTGCTGAGTTTTTCAAGGGTTCCGTCTTGGTAGAGTTCTTTGAGGACCTTGTAAAATTGTTCTTTAATTTTTTTCCATCGCTTGAGAAGATAATGTAGTTATTTGGATTATCATTGCTTTCCAAGTCGACTACGTTCAAGTCTAAACCTCGGTCTTGGATAATCTTTTGAACATTTTCGATAAATTTAATATAGATTTTAAAAATAGTGAACTCAATGAGCTTTTTAGCTTCAATAATTCGGTAAATGTTTGACAATAAAACTATTTTATTTTAAAATATAGGTATCATAAAACTATTTAAAGGAGATAGTCATGAAAAAACTTCTTACTGCGGGCCTTGTGCTCTTATCAGTTGCAACTTTAGCAGCTTGTGGAAATAAATCTTCTGATTCTGCAAGTAAAGTTTCAAGCACGACTGAACAAACATCAGCTTCATCAAAAACAGATAACTCAAAGACAAACACATCTGAAGTTACTCTTCTAACAGATGAAGAAATTGACAACGCTAAAACAATTGGAGATATGAAAACTCTTTTTGGTAAGTTGATTGACGGCTATAAGAAATATGTTGAAGAAATCGGTGACAAAGTTCCTGAGGCTCAAAAAGATGCTTATAAACAACAAGTGGAACCTGCTCTTAACTCACTAGAAACTTCAAGAAAGGCATTTAATGATGGCTTGTCAAGCGCTGGTTCTGATGATACAGAAATGCCAGAAGAAGCACGTACTGTTTTCCTTCAACAATTGAAGACTGCACGTGATGCTATGAAACAAGCGATTGAATCTGCAAGTAAAATTGTATCAGCGCAATAATATGAGTAAAGTAGGCGACTAATCGTCTACTTTTTCTTGTGCAGAAAGTTTTTATTATGGCTTACAACTAAATCGAAAAGCTTGTAATTCCTGGTTAAGAGATGGGATAAAGATCTCTACATATGAAAAATCTCTGCAAGCTCTTTCAGAATGTGGTAAAATGGAAGCAATAGAAATAGAAAAGGAACTTGCTTATGAAATTTCTTGAGTTAAATAAAAAACGTCATGCGACTAAGCATTTTATTGATAAACCTGTCGATCCGAAGGATGTTCGTACAGCTATTGAAATCGCAACCTTGGCACCAAGTGCTCATAATAGCCAGCCTTGGAAATTTGTCGTGGTTCGTGAGAAAAATTCTGAATTAGCAAAATTGGCTTACGGTTCAAACTTTGAGCAAGTAGCATCTGCACCTGTAACCATTGCCTTGTTTACAGATACAGACTTAGCTAAACGTGCTCGCAAGATTGCCCGTACTGGTGGTGCCAACAATTTCTCAGAAGAGCAACTTCAGTACTTTTTGAAAAATCTTCCAGCTGAGTTTGCGCGTTACAGCGATCAACAAGTTAGTGACTACTTGGCTCTTAATGCAGGACTAGTAGCTATGAACTTGGTCCTTGCACTGACTGACCAGGGAATTGGTTCAAACATTATCCTTGGTTTTGACAAATCAAAAGCCAATGAAGTCTTGGAAATCGAAGAACGTTTCCGTCCAGAACTTTTGATCACAGTTGGTTACACAGATGAGAAGTTAGAACCAAGCTACCGCTTGCCAGTAGATGAAATTATCGAGAAAAGATAGAAAGAAGAAAAAATGACAGTTATTGATTTTACAGCAGAAGTAGAAAAACGCAAAGAAGACCTCTTGGCTGACTTGTTTAGCCTTTTGGAAATCAACTCAGAACGTGATGACAGCAAGGCAGATGCGCAGCATCCATTTGGACCTGGTCCAGTAAAAGCCTTGGAGAAATTCCTTGAAATCGCAGACCGTGACGGATACCCAACAAAAAATGTCGACAACTATGCCGGACATTTCGAGTTTGGTCAAGGAGAAGAAGTTCTCGGAATCTTTGCCCACATGGACGTAGTGCCAGCAGGTAGTGGATGGGATACTGATCCTTACACTCCAACTATCAAAGATGGTCGTCTTTATGCGCGTGGTGCTTCTGATGACAAGGGGCCAACTACAGCATGTTACTATGGTTTGAAAATCATCAAAGAATTGGGACTTCCAACTTCTAAGAAAGTTCGTTTCATCGTCGGAACTGACGAAGAGTCAGGTTGGGCAGATATGGACTACTACTTTGAGCATGTAGGGCTTGCAAAACCAGACTTTGGCTTCTCTCCAGATGCTGAATTCCCTATCATCAATGGTGAAAAAGGAAATATCACAGAATACCTTCACTTTGCTGGTGAAAATACTGGTGCAACACGTCTTCACAGCTTTACAGGTGGTTTGCGTGAAAACATGGTGCCAGAATCAGCAACTGCAGTCGTTTCAGGGGACTTGGCTGACTTGCAAGCTAAACTAGATGCCTTCGTTGCAGAGCACAAACTCAGAGGAGAAATTCAAGAAGAAAACGGTCAGTACAGGGTTACTGTAATTGGTAAATCAGCTCATGGAGCTATGCCTGCTTCAGGTGTCAATGGTGCGACTTACCTTGCTCTCTTCCTCAGCCAATTTGCTTTTGAAGGACCTGCAAAAGACTACCTTGACATTGCTGGAAAGATTCTCTTGAATGACCACGAAGGCAAGAATTTGAAGGTTGCTCATGTGGATGAAAAGATGGGAGCCCTTTCTATGAATGCGGGTGTCTTCCGCTTTGACGAAACAAGTGCTGACAATACTATTGCCCTCAACTTCCGTTATCCAAAAGGAACAAGCCCAGAGCAAATCAAGTCAGTTCTTGAAAGCTTGCCAGTTGCTTCAGTCAGCCTTTCTGAACATGGTCACACTCCTCACTATGTGCCAATGGAAGATCCGCTTGTTCAAACCTTGTTGAATGTTTATGAAAAACAAACTGGACTTCAAGGTCACGAACAAGTCATCGGTGGTGGAACATTTGGACGATTGTTAGAGCGTGGTGTAGCCTACGGTGCTATGTTCCCAGACTCTATCGATACTATGCACCAAGCCAACGAATTTATCGCCTTGGACGATCTTTTCCGTGCAGCAGCCATCTACGCTGAAGCTATCTACGAATTGATCAAATAATGCTCTAGAAGTCCGAGATTTTATGCTTGGACTTCTTTTTGGAGGGAAAGCAAATGTCTCAAATCGAAAGAATCAAGCAAGCCATTATGGCAGATCCACAGAATGCCAGTTATACTGAGCAGGGTATCGAGCCACTATTTGCAGCACCAAAAACAGCTCGTATCAATATCATTGGGCAAGCTCCTGGACTCAAAACTCAAGAAGCAGGACTTTACTGGAAGGATAAAAGTGGTGACCGCTTGCGAGAATGGTTGGGTGTAGATGAAGACACGTTTTATAACTCAGGTTACTTTGCAGTCATACCCATGGATTTCTACTTTCCAGGTCATGGAAAATCGGGTGACCTACCACCACGTCCAGGTTTTGCAGAAAAATGGCATCCAAAACTTTTGAAGGAATTGCCAGATATTCAATTAACACTCTTGATTGGTCAGTATGCCCAAGCCTACTATCTGCATGAGAAAGTTAGTGGTAAGGTGACGGACCGTGTGCATCGCTTTAAAGATTATTTACCTGATTATTTTCCTTTGGTGCATCCATCACCACGTAATCAAATTTGGATGAAAAAAAATCCTTGGTTTGAGGAAGAAGTGGTTCCAGATTTGAAAAAAAGAATTAAAACAATTTTAGGAGAAAAAGAATGAAAGAAATTTCCTTCGATGAATTTTACCAGCTTTATCAAAATGAGCAACTTTCTCTAGTGGACGTGAGAGAAGTAGAGGAATTTGAAGCTCTTCATTTAGAAGGTGCTCGTAATTTCCCTCTCAGCCAACTAGCGGATACTTATAAACAACTGGAAAAAAACCAGCTTTACTACGTGATTTGTAAATCAGGAATGCGTTCAGCACGCGCCTGTCAATTCCTTGCAGAGCAGGGCTACGAAGTTATCAATGTCCAAGGTGGCATGGATGCTTTAGAATAAGAAAAACTTCCTTTGAGACCGAAAATAAGAAAGGTTTTAAAGGGATTTTTTTTGCTCTAAAAATCAGAAAATTGAAAACATTTTAGAATTATTTCGAGATAGCCTTTTCATGCCTTTAAACATGTTATACTAAGAAAGTAATTTAATTTTATAAGGAGAGTTTATGGCTAAAAAAGGTGCTTTAACAGGATTACTTCTGTTTGGAATATTTTTTGGAGCAGGTAACTTGATTTTCCCTCCAACTCTAGGCGCACAGTCTGGAGAAAACTTCCTTCCTGCCATTGCAGGATTTGTATTTTCAGGTGTTGGGATTGCCGTCCTAACTTTGATTATTGGGACCCTTAATCCTAAGGGTTATATCTATGAGATTTCTAAGAAAATTTCTCCATGGTTTGCGACGATTTATCTTGCAGCTTTGTACTTGTCGATTGGTCCATTCTTTGCCATTCCACGTACAGCAACAACATCGTTTGAGGTCGGTATTAGTCCCCTCCTGGCCGAAGCAGATAAGGGGTTAGGTTTGATTGTCTTTACCATTCTCTACTTTGTTGCAGCCTATTTAATCGCCCTTAACCCTTCAAAGATTTTGGATCGTATCGGACGAATCTTGACTCCAGTATTTGCGATTTTGATTGTTGTTTTGGTTATCCTTGGGGCCTTTAAATATGGTGGGAACGCAGCGCAAGCAGCATCAGGTGCCTATCAAACTTCAGCCTTTGGTGCAGGTTTCCTTGAGGGATATAATACACTTGATGCGCTTGCTTCTGTTGCCTTTAGTGTTATCGCTGTTCAAACCTTGAAACAGCTTGGATTTTCAAGTAAGAAAGAATACATTTCAACTATTTGGGTCGTTGGAATCGTTGTAGCTTTAGGATTTAGTGCTCTCTATATCGGTTTAGGATTCCTTGGGAATCATTTCCCAGTTACAGAAGAAGCGATGAAGGGTGGAACTCCTGGAGTTTATATCTTGTCTCAAGCGACTCAAGAAATCTTTGGTTCTACTGCTCAGCTTTTCCTTGCAGCTATGGTAACCGTAACTTGCTTTACAACTACTGTAGGGTTGATTGTGTCAACTGCGGAGTTCTTTAACGGACGTTTCCCACAAATCAGCTACAAGGTTTATGCGACTGTCTTTACTTTGATTGGTTTTGCTATTGCAAACCTTGGTTTAAGTGCCATTATCAAGTACTCAGTGCCAGTACTAGTTGTCTTGTATCCAATCACCATTGTGATTGTTATGATTGTGATTGTGAACAAATTTGTACCACTTTCAAAACCAGGGATGCAATTGACTATGGGACTTGTAACTGCTATTGCCATAGCTAGCGTCTTAGGAAGTTCATTTGAAGTGACCTTCCTTGCCAACATTGTGAATGCTCTACCATTTGCTAAGGCTTCATTGCCATGGTTAGTACCAGCTTTTATCGGAATTTTACTTTCTCTTGTTCTTCCTAACAAACAAGAAAGTGAAGCTTTTGAGATGTAATAAAAAACCTTGGCATCTGCCAAGGTTTTTTTATTACTCTTAGTTCGTTTTTTCAGTATACCCAAGATCCTCAAGCATTTTTTTAGTTTTTGCAAAACTTACACGTTTTCCAGCTCCTGAATATTCATTTGGCATTGCTTTTTTCATCTCATCAAGATTGACTACAGTCATGTCAATGACCATGGTATGGACGACTTTTCCATCTTTGAATTCGATATTTTGTGTAACGCCCTTAATTCCTTCATACCCTTTATAAGTTTTCACGATAAGTTCTTTAATCTCATCGGCGCTCTTATTGAGTACTTCAGGTTCAAAAACATTATAAACTTCTTGTTTCATAACATCATCGCCTTCAACAGTGTATGTCAAGGTAGAATGTCTTCCTGGATTACTGTCATGAACAAAGGCTACAGTTTTTGATTCAGCTTTCTTTTCTGTAGTTTCAGCCTCAGTAGTTTCAGTTTCGGTAGATTTTACTTCACTTGTTTCTGCTTTTAAAGAGTTAGAAGTTGTTGATTGTTTAGAACATCCCAACAAGAATGCCAACGGTAAGGCTAAGAGAAGCGTCATTTTGAAATATCTGTTCATATTTTTTCCTTTCATCATAAGAACTACTTTTATTATACCATAACATACTTTCATTATCAAAGTATGTCAGTTTTTCCTTTTTACACATACTAAAATGGGAAAAGTGATATAATGGTAAGAAGAGGTGAAGAAATGAATCAAACTGTAGAATATATTAAAGAACTAACTGCTATCGCATCGCCAACAGGTTTTACACGTGAGATTACTGATTATTTAGTTGAGACACTTGAAAAGTTAGGCTATCAACCTGTCCGTACTGCCAAAGGTGGTGTCAACGTTACTGTTAAAGGTAAAAATGATGAAAAACAACGTTATGTAACTGCCCATGTGGATACCCTGGGAGCTATCGTTCGCGCTGTTAAACCAGATGGTCGTCTCAAAATGGATCGTATCGGTGGATACCCTTGGAACATGATTGAGGGGGAAAACTGTACTGTTCATGTGGCTAGTACAGGTAAGGCTATTTCAGGTACCATTTTAATCCACCAAACTTCTTGTCACGTCTATAAGGATGCTGGAACTGCGGAACGTACGCAGGACAATATGGAAGTACGTTTGGATGAAAAAGTAACAAACGAAAAAGAAACACGCGAACTCGGTATCGAAGTTGGAGACTTTATCAGTTTTGACCCACGAACTGTGGTGACTGATTCAGGCTTTATCAAATCGCGTCATTTGGATGATAAGGTCAGCGCAGCTATTCTCCTCAATCTCCTTAAAGTCTATAAAGAAGAAGGAATTGAACTTCCAGTTACTACGCATTTTGCCTTTTCAGTCTTTGAAGAAGTGGGGCATGGTGCTAACTCAAGTATCCCTAGTCAAGTTGTCGAATATATGGCAGTAGATATGGGAGCGATGGGAGATGACCAGCAGACGGACGAGTACACAGTCTCTATCTGTGTCAAAGATGCTTCGGGTCCTTACCACTATGAATTCCGTCAACATTTAGTTGCTTTAGCTAAAGAGCAAGACATTCCATTTAAACTAGATATCTATCCATTTTACGGTTCGGATGCTTCTGCAGCCATGTCAGCTGGAGCAGAGGTTAAGCACGCTCTTCTAGGAGCAGGAATTGAGTCAAGCCATTCTTATGAGCGTACTCATATTGATTCTGTAGTGGCTACTGAGCGTATGGTAGATGCTTATCTCAAGAGTGACTTGGTGGACTAAGATGTGCTTGATTTGCCAAAGAATTGAACTCATCAAGACTGGTGACAATCCCTACTTTGTGAAGGAATTAGAAACAGGCTATGTTGTCATTGGAGACCACCAGTATTTTGAAGGCTATACTTTATTCCTGTCAAAAGAACATGTTACAGAATTACATCATCTAGGTCCAAGTCTCAAACTCCGCTTTTTAGAGGAAATGAGTCTGGTTCAGGAAGCTGTCTATAAGGCCTTTTCTGCTGAAAAGATGAATGTAGAGTTGTTAGGAAATGGAGATGCACATGCCCACTGGCATATTTTTCCAAGACGAGAGGGTGATATGAAGGGACACGGACTTAATGGGCGTGGTCCAGTCTGGTGGGTTCCTTGGGAAGAAATGGTCGCTGAAGAATATCAAGTTAAGGATCGGAGACTGGAAAACTTGATTGCGACATTATCAGAAACTTTAAACCAGATAGTAAAATGAAAGGATTAAAGATGAAGAAAAGATATCTTGTATTATCAGGATTATTAGCCTTGACATTGGCAGCTTGTTCACAAGAAAAATCAGCTACTCCTGACGCAAAAACTTCTTCAGAGCAATCAACTGTTCAAGAAAAAACTGAAAGCATAAGGGAGCAAGAAGTTACAACTAGTAGCGAGGAAAGTAAGCAAAAGAAAGCGGAAGTAGTCAACAAAGGAGATCACTACAGCATTCAAGGTAAGTACGATGAGATTGTAGTTGCAAATAAGCACTATCCTATGTCAAAAGATTACAATCCAGGGGAAAATCCCACAGCTAAAGCAGAGTTGTTGAAGTTGATTGTTGCCATGCAAGAAGAGGGATTTGCAATTAGCGATGATTACAGCGGTTTTAGAAGCTACGAATCACAAGAAAAACTTTATCAAAAATATATTGTTGAAGATGGACAAGAAACTGCTGATCGTGAATCGGCTCGGCCTGGATATAGTGAACACCAAACTGGCTTAGCTTTTGATCTTATTGATACAAATGGAGATTTAGTGACTGAAGAAAAGGCTGCCCAATGGCTACTAGACCATGCGGCAGACTATGGTTTTGTCGTTCGTTACCTCAAAGGTAAGGAAAAAGAAACTGGTTATATGGCTGAGGAATGGCACCTTCGCTATGTTGGTAAAGAAGCCAAAGAAATCGCTGCAAGTGGCCTCAGTCTGGAAGAGTATTATGGCTTTGAAGGTGGAGACTATGTTGATTAGTCGCAAAACATCTTGCAAGAATGCTTGAAATTTGATAAAATATTTAGTAATTAAATAGGAATCTGCAAGACTAGTAACTCAAGGGAAGTATATCAGGGAGGAGAGCCGTGACTGCAAGCTCTCTATATGAAAGTTGAGTGAATTCACTTGCGCATGGATTTAGAAATGAAGGTCTGACTTGTCAGATGAAAACGGATGGTACCGCGTGTCAACGCTCCGAGTGGAGTTTTTGGCATGTGGTTTTCTTTTTATCTACGAGCGACTGATGGAGGAATTATGTCAACTATTGAAGAACAATTAAAAGCGCTTCGTGAAGAAACGCTGGCTAGCTTGAAGCAGATTACTGCTGAAAATAAAAAAGAGATGCAAGACTTGCGTGTCTCAGTCCTTGGGAAAAAGGGATCGCTTACTGAAATTCTCAAAGGGATGAAAGATGTCTCTGCTGAAATGCGTCCTGTTATCGGAAAACACGTCAATGAAGCTCGTGATGTCTTAACAGCCGCTTTTGAAGAAACAGCTAAGCTTTTGGAAGAAAAGAAAGTCGCAGCTCAACTAGCAAGTGAGAGTATTGATGTGACTCTCCCAGGTCGTCCAGTTGCGACAGGTCACCGTCACGTCCTTACACAAACCAGTGAAGAAATCGAAGATATCTTCATTGGTATGGGTTATCAAGTTGTGGATGGATTTGAAGTAGAGCAAGACTACTACAACTTTGAACGTATGAACCTTCCAAAAGATCACCCAGCTCGTGATATGCAGGATACTTTCTACATCACAGAAGAAATCTTGCTCCGTACCCACACGTCTCCAGTTCAGGCGCGTGCTATGGACGCCCATGATTTTTCTAAAGGTCCTTTGAAGATGATCTCACCAGGACGTGTATTCCGTCGTGATACAGACGATGCGACCCACAGTCACCAATTCCACCAAATCGAAGGTTTGGTTGTTGGGAAAAACATCTCTATGGCCGATCTTCAAGGAACTCTTCAGTTGATTGTACAAAAAATGTTTGGTGAAGAGCGCCAGATCCGTCTGCGTCCATCTTACTTCCCATTCACAGAGCCATCTGTTGAGGTTGACGTTTCATGCTTCAAGTGCGGCGGAGACGGATGTAATGTATGTAAGAAAACAGGTTGGATCGAGATTATGGGTGCCGGAATGGTTCACCCACGTGTCCTTGAAATGAGTGGGATTGATGCAAGTGTTTACTCTGGTTTTGCCTTTGGTCTTGGTCAAGAACGTGTCGCTATGCTTCGTTACGGAATCAACGATATCCGTGGATTCTACCAAGGCGATGTCCGCTTCTCAGAACAGTTTAAATAAGATTGAAACCTGAAACACAGTCCTATACTGTACTAATCATTTTCTCTCAATGAGAAATGGTGAGGACTGCCTCAAAGAAAAAGAAAGGAATCGAAAAGGTCTCGCTCCTTGAGATCTTATACTCAGAATTATGTTAGTATCATACAAATGGTTAAAAGAATTGGTGGACATTGATGTGCCATCACAAGAGTTGGCTGAGAAAATGTCAACTACAGGGATCGAGGTGGAAGGTGTGGAATCACCAGCTACTGGTCTCTCAAAAATTGTCGTCGGAGAAGTCTTGTCTTGTGAAGATGTACCAGAAACACACCTCCATGTCTGCCAAGTCAATGTGGGTGAAGAAGAAGCTCGTCAAATCGTCTGTGGAGCACCAAATGTGCGTGCTGGCATCAAGGTCATGGTAGCTCTTCCAGGTGCACGCATTGCTGATAACTACAAGATCAAAAAAGGAAAAATCCGTGGCTTAGAGTCACTCGGGATGATCTGTTCACTTGGTGAGTTGGGCATTTCTGATTCTGTTGTACCGAAAGAATTCGCAGATGGGATCCAAATCTTGCCTCAAGATGCTGTTCCAGGAGATGAAGTCTTCTCTTACCTAGACTTGGATGATGAAATCATCGAGCTTTCTATCACTCCAAACCGTGCAGACGCTCTTTCTATGCGTGGGGTAGCGTACGAAGTAGCAGCGATTTATGACAAGGCAGTTAACTTTAAAGAATTTGCTCTTTCAGAAACAGACCAAGCTATAGCCGATGCTCTTTCTGTCAGCATTGACACAGACAAGTCTCCATACTATGCAGCCCGTATCTTGGACAATGTGACCATCGCACCAAGTCCACAATGGTTGCAAAACCTCCTCATGAATGAAGGCATCCGTCCAATCAACAACGTGGTGGACGTGACCAACTATATCCTTCTTTACTTTGGTCAGCCGATGCATGCCTTTGACTTAGATACCTTTGAAGGAAGCGAGATCCGTGTGCGTGAAGCACGTGCTGGTGAAAAATTGGTAACCTTGGATGGTGAAGAGCGTGAGTTGGAAACAAATGACTTAGTGATCACTGTTGCTGATAAACCAGTAGCCCTTGCAGGTGTTATGGGTGGTCAGGCTACAGAAATCTCTGAAAGCTCTACTCGTGTTGTCCTTGAAGCTGCTGTCTTCAATGGCAAATCGATCCGTAAGACTAGTGGTCGTCTCAACCTTCGCTCTGAATCATCTTCTCGCTTTGAAAAAGGCATCAACGTGGCAACTGTCAATGAAGCCCTTGATGCGGCAGCGAGCATGATTGCAGAGCTTGCAGGTGCAACCGTGCGTAAGGGCATCGTTTCAGCGGGTGAGCTCGACACTTCAGATGTAGAAGTTTCTTCAACTCTTGCTGACGTCAACCGTGTCCTCGGTACAGAGCTTTCCTACGCAGATATTGAAGATGTCTTCCGTCGCCTTGGTTTCGGCCTTTCTGGAAATGCTGATTCCTTTACTGTGAGTGTTCCACGTCGCCGTTGGGACATCACTATTGAAGCTGATCTTTTTGAAGAAATCGCACGTATCTATGGTTATGACCGCTTGCCAACCAGTCTTCCAAAAGACGATGGGACAGCTGGTGAATTGACTGCGACACAAAAACTCCGTCGTCAAGTTCGTACCATTGCTGAAGGAGCAGGATTAACAGAAATCATTACCTACGCTCTGACAACCCCTGAAAAAGCCGTTGAATTTGCTACATCGCCAAGCAATTTAACAGAGCTCATGTGGCCAATGACCGTGGATCGTTCGGTCCTCCGTCAAAATATGGTTTCTGGTATCCTTGATACAGTTGCCTACAACGTAGCGCGTAAGAACAAAAACTTGGCTCTTTATGAGATTGGAAAAGTCTTCGAGCAAACTGGTAATCCAAAAGAAGAATTGCCAAACGAAATCAATAGCTTTGCCTTTGCCTTGACTGGCTTAGTTGCTGAAAAAGACTTCCAAACAGCAGCAGTTCCTGTTGACTTCTTCTATGCTAAGGGAATTTTGGAAGCCCTCTTTGCTCGCTTGGGTCTTGAAGTGACTTATACAGCAACCTCTGAAATTGCTAGTCTTCATCCAGGACGTACAGCCTTGATCTCACTCGGTGACCAAGTCCTTGGTTTCCTCGGTCAAGTACATCCTGTTACAGCTAAGGCTTACGATATTCCAGAAACGTATGTAGCAGAGCTCAACCTTTCAGCTATTGAGACAGCTCTTAAACCAGCCGCTCCATTTGTGGAAATCACTAAATTCCCAGCAGTTAGCCGTGATATTGCTCTTCTTCTCAAAGCAGAAGTGACTCACCAAGATGTAGTTGATGCTATCAAATCTGCGGGCGTGAAACGTTTGACAGACATCAAACTCTTTGACGTATTCTCAGGTGAAAAACTAGGACTTGGTATGAAGTCAATGGCCTACAGCTTGACCTTCCAAAATCCAGAAGATAGCTTGACCGACGAAGAAGTCGCACGCTATATGGAAAAAATCCAAGCATCACTCGAAGAAAAAGTGCATGCAGAAGTGCGTTAAAAGTCTAAAATCCATCCCTAGGGGTGGATTTTTTATCTTTGCAAATGCCGAATATTGGAAAGATAAATAAATGTAAATTTTATTATTTTTGGTATGAAAAAACCCAAGCAAATTCTACGAATAAAAATGTACATAAATCCTTGTAATGCCCCAAAAAAGGAGTATAATGAGGATAAGATTAGTAGGAGGTGGATTATGTTAGAAGTCCGCAATCTTGAAAAAAATTTTGGTCCCAAACAAGTCTTGTTTGGAGTTGACTTTCAAGCTCAGCCTGGAAGAATTTTAGGTCTAGTTGGGAAAAATGGAGCTGGGAAAACAACCATTTTTCATAGTATTTTGAAATTTTTAGAATATCAGGGCGAGATTCAGTTTGATGGTCAGGAAATTCGTCAGGAAACCTATGCTCGGATTGGCTATCTACCCGAAGAACGTAGTCTCATGCCTAAATTGACAGTTCTTGAACAAGTACGCTATCTTGCAACCTTAAAAGGCATGGATGCCAAAGAAGTCAAAGAAAAACTCCCTCAATGGATGGAAAAACTGGAAGTCAAGGGGAAACTGACAGACAAGATTAAGAGTCTCTCAAAAGGGAATCAACAAAAGATTCAGCTAATCATTACTTTAATGCATGAACCAGATTTGATTATCCTAGATGAACCTTTTAGTGGTCTGGATCCAGTCAATACCGAATTGCTCAAGCAGGTTATCCTCAAAGAAAAAGAACGTGGTGCAACCATTATCTTTTCAGACCACGTCATGACCAATGTCGAAGAGCTATGTGATGATATTCTTATGATTCGTGATGGGCGTGTCGTCTTGCATGGACCAGTCCAAGATGTTCGTAATCAATACGGCAAAACGCGACTCTTTGTCGCAAGTGAAAAGAGTCAGGAAGACTTGGAAAAACTCCCACATGTCATTCATGCTAGCTTGACCAAGCAGGGAATTTGGAAGCTCATCCTAGATGATGAAAATGCTGGACAGGAGCTCTTTGCTATCTTGACTCAAGGACACTATATCGCGACCTTTGATCAGCAAGCTCCGACAATTGATGAAATCTTTAAACTAGAATCAGGGGTGGAAGTATGAGAAATATGTTGGTTGTAATCAAAGAAACCTATCTACGTCATGTCAAATCCTGGAGTTTCTTCTTTATGGTAATCTCGCCATTTCTCTTTATCGGGTTATCTGGAGGAATTGGGTATCTCCAAGGTTCTTCTCTAGCTCAAAATAATAAGGTAGCAGTGGTTAGTTCGATACCTGCTGTAACAGAGGGGCTCAAGTCGACCAATGGCATTAACTTTGACTATAAGGATGAAGCAAGTGCCCAAGAAGCCATCAAGGATGAGAAAATAAAAGGTTATCTGACTATTAATCAAGAAGATAGTGTGTTAAAGGCGGTCTATCATGGAGAGACTTCACTAGAGAGTGGTATTAAATTAGCTGTGACCACTAAGTTGAATGAACTCCAATACCAACTAAACCGTTCAAAAGCACATTTATCTCAGGAACAGGAACAACACTTGGCGCAAACGATTCAATTCTCAGAGCAGATTGATGAAGCCAAGGAAAATAAAAAGATGGTCCAAACCTTTGCGGCTGCAGGACTAGGCTTCTTCCTCTATATGATTTTGATTACTTATGCTAGTGTCACCGCTCAAGAAGTAGCCAGTGAAAAAGGAACTAAAATCATGGAAGTGGTCTTTTCAAGTATTCGTGCTAGCCACTACTTTTACGCGCGCATGATTGCCTTACTTCTTGTCATTTTGACTCATATTGGCATTTATGTCATTGGAGGATTTGGAGCTCTTTTATTCTTTAAAGATATGCCTTTCTTGGCTAATTCAGGTATTCTAAACCATTTGGGAGAAGCCTTTTCAGTCAATACCCTGTTGTTTGTCTTGGTCAGTCTCTTTATGTATGTGGTCTTGGCAGCCTTTCTAGGTTCTATGGTTTCTAGACCCGAAGACTCTGGTAAGGCCTTGTCCCCTTTGATGCTTTTGATTATGGTAGGTTTTATTGGGGTAACTGCCCTAGGAACTTCTGGGGATAATTTGATTTTGAAGATTGGTTCTTATATCCCGTTCATCTCAACCTTCTTTATGCCTTTCAGGGCTATTAATGGCTATGCAAGTAGTTTAGAAGCATGGATTTCGCTTGCTATAACAGTTGTATTTGCCGTGACTGCAACAGCCTTTATTGGACGTATGTATGCTAGTTTGGTCCTCCAGACGGATGATTTAGGCATCTGGAAAACCTTTAAACGAGCTATGAACTATAAATAATGTATTGGACCTGAGAGCCTATCTCCCAGGTCTTTTATACTCTTCGAAAATCTCTTCAAACCACGTCAGCTTCCATCTGCAACCTCAAAACAGTGTTTTGAGCAGCCTGTGGCTAACTTCCTAGTTTGCTCTTTGATTTTCATTGAGTATCAATTAGCTGAAATATTTCACATTAATTTCTTCTAAACCTTTGACTAATAAAGAAAATTATCGTACAATAAAGAGTACATGATAAAATGAGACCAGAGTTTGTATGCTTTGGCGTTAGTAGTAAAAAATGAGGAGAAACGCTTTGGAATTAGAAGTATTTGCTGGGCAAGAAAAAAGTGAACTATCTATGATTGAGGTGGCTCGTGCCATCTTGGAACTCCGTGGTCGCGATCACGAAATGCATTTTAGCGATTTGGTCAATGAAATCCAAAACTATCTTGGTACCTCTAATAGCGATATTCGTGAAGCACTACCTTTGTTCTATACAGAATTGAACTTCGATGGTAGCTTTATCTCTCTTGGAGATAACAAATGGGGACTTCGTTCATGGTATGGAGTAGATGAAATTGACGAAGAAATCATTGCGCTTGAGGAAAGTGATGATGAGGAAGTAGCTCCTAAAGCTAAGAAAAAACGCGTTAATGCCTTTATGGACGGAGATGCTGATGCCATTGATTATGGCGCAGATGATCCAGAAGATGAAGATGCCTACGAAGAAGATCCAGCTCTTTCTTATGATGATGAAAATCCAGATGATGAGAAGAACGAAGTAGAAGCATACGACGCTGAAATCAACGAAATCGCACCAGATGATCTTGGGGAAGATGTGGATCTCGTTGAAGAAGATGACGAAGATTCTGAGGAAGAAGAAGAATAATATCAAACAACAAGGAAATCTCCTTGTTGTTTTCTTTTCTGCAGTAGAATTATAAATCTAGCAAAGAGTGATATTTGACAAATGAGTCAAATTGAGGTAAGATATTGTTCGGGCACCTCTTTTAGAGGTCGGAGCTCCCTAGTTATTAGGGAGCTATTTTTGTTTTTCCGGGAACTTTTATCCTGGATTGTGGTTATTGATGAAGGTCTTGTTTACTATCTCCCCTACTAGCGAATAGGACCTTGAGCATTTTAGAAAGAGGAATCTATGTCTACGAAATATATTTTTGTAACTGGTGGAGTGGTGTCGTCTATTGGGAAAGGTATCGTTGCAGCGAGCCTTGGGCGTCTTTTGAAGAATCGTGGTTTGAAGGTAACTATTCAAAAATTTGACCCTTATATCAATATTGACCCAGGGACCATGAGCCCTTATCAGCACGGGGAAGTTTTTGTTACAGATGATGGGGCTGAGACAGATTTGGACTTGGGTCACTATGAACGTTTTATAGATATCAACCTCAATAAATTCTCAAACGTGACAACTGGTAAAATCTACAGTGAAGTCCTTCGCAAGGAACGTCGTGGAGAATACCTTGGAGCAACTGTCCAAGTCATTCCACATATTACAGATGCCTTGAAAGAAAAAATCAAGCGTGCTGCCCTAACGACTGACTCTGATGTCATTATTACAGAGGTTGGTGGAACAGTCGGAGATATCGAGTCACTTCCATTCTTAGAGGCGCTTCGTCAAATGAAGTCTGATGTCGGCGCAGAAAATGTCATGTATATCCATACCACCTTGCTTCCTTACCTCAAGGCAGCTGGAGAAATGAAGACCAAGCCGACTCAACACTCTGTCAAAGAATTACGTGGTTTGGGAATCCAGCCAAATATGTTGGTCATTCGTACAGAAAAACCTGCAGGACAAGGGATTAAAAACAAACTAGCCCAGTTCTGTGATGTGGCACCAGAAGCAGTTATCGAGTCATTGGACGTGGATCATCTTTACCAAATCCCACTTAATCTGCAAGCACAAGGCATGGATCAAATCGTCTGTGACCATTTGAAGATTGATGTACCGGCAGCAGATATGACAGAGTGGTCAGCTATGGTCGACAAGGTCATGAATCTCAAAAAACAAGTCAAAATTGCTCTTGTTGGTAAGTATGTCGAGTTGCAAGATGCCTACATTTCTGTCGTAGAGGCCTTGAAACACTCTGGTTATGCCAATGATACAGAAGTCAAGATTGATTGGATTAATGCTAATGACGTGACAGCTGACAATGTAGCAGAACTCCTAGCTAATGCTGATGGAATCATCGTTCCAGGTGGTTTTGGTCAACGTGGTACTGAGGGTAAGATTCAAGCGATTCGATATGCGCGTGAAAATGATGTACCAATGCTTGGAGTCTGCTTGGGTATGCAGTTGACTTGTATTGAGTTTGCACGAAATGTTTTAGGTCTTGAAGGGGCTAATTCAGCAGAGCTTGATCCTGATACAAACTATCCTATCATCGATATCATGCGTAATCAGATTGATGTTGAGGACATGGGTGGAACCCTTCGTTTGGGACTTTATCCTTCTAAGTTGAAACGTGGTTCCAAGGCAGCTGCAGCTTATCATAACAAAGAAGTGGTCCAACGTCGCCACCGCCACCGTTATGAGTTTAACAATGCCTTCCGTGAACAGTTTGAAGGAGCAGGATTTGTCTTCTCAGGTGTTTCACCAGACAACCGCTTGGTCGAAATTGTGGAAATCCCAGAAAATAAATTCTTTGTGGCTTGTCAGTACCATCCAGAGCTTTCAAGTCGTCCAAACCGCCCAGAAGAACTCTACACTGCCTTTGTAACAGCAGCTGTTGAAAATAGTAAATAGTAGAATAAACCTTTGAGAGTTATCTCAGAGGTTTTTAATTTGTTTTCAGTATTATGAAAATCTGGAAAATCAGCTCTGAATTTGGTAAGATAAGATTATGGATTTTGAAAAAATTGAACAAGCATATACTTATTTATTAGAAAATGTCCAAATCATTCAAAACGATTTGGCGACAAGTTTTTATGATGCCTTGATTGAACAAAATGGGATCTATCTCGATGGTCAAACCGCTCTGGAGCAAGTCAAAAAAAATAACCAGGCCTTAAAACGTTTGGCACTTCGAAAAGAGGAGTGGTTACGGACCTATCAATTTTTGTTAATGAAGGCAGCGCAAACAGAACCTCTCCAAGCAAATCACCAGTTCACACCGGATGCGATTGGTCACTTGATGATTTTTATCATAGAACAACTTTTCCCTGCTGAAAATATGAGTCTATTAGAGTTGGGTTCTGGGATGGGAATTCTGGGAGCTAGCTTCTTAACGTCCATGAACAAAAAGGTAGATTACCTGGGAATAGAACTTGATGACCTCTTGATTGACTTAGCGGCAAGCATGGCGGAAGTAATGGATCTTCAAATGGGATTTGTCCAAGGAGATGCAGTACGTCCACAAGTATTAAAAGAAAGTGATATCATTGTGAGCGACCTGCCTGTCGGTTACTATCCAGATGATCAGACAGCCTCACGTTATCAAGTAGCAGCTAAGAATGAACATACTTATGCTCATCATTTGTTAATGGAACAATCACTCAAGTATCTCAGAACAGGAGGCTATGCGATTTTTCTAGCTCCAATAGATCTCCTGACAAGTCCTCAGAGTGAACTTTTGAAATCATGGCTCACTGACCAGGCTCAACTAGTGGCAATCATAGCTTTACCAGAGGATCTCTTTGCACACGGAGCTCAGTCTAAAACAATCTTTGTTCTACAGAAGAAGACGGGAGAAGGGATTGAACCATTTGTTTATCCACTTACGAGTCTTCGTGACCCTGAAATTTTGATGGAATTTAAGGAAAATTTTCAAAATTGGTGTCAAGAACATGAAATCTAATGTAAATTTTGATATAATAGTTGAAAACGCTTAAAAAAGGGGAAACATTATGACAAAAACCATTGCAATTAACGCTGGAAGCTCAAGCTTGAAATGGCAACTCTACCAAATGCCAGAAGAAAAGGTACTTGCAAAAGGTTTGATTGAGCGAATCGGATTGAAGGATTCTGTTTCTACAGTTAAATTTGATGGTCGTTCTGAAGAACAAGTTCTTGATATTGAAAACCATACCTTAGCTGTTAAGATTTTGCTTGATGACTTGATTCGTTTTAATATTATTAAATCTTATGATGAGATTACTGGTGTTGGACACCGTGTCGTTGCAGGTGGTGAGTACTTCAAAGAGTCTACAGTTGTTGAAGGCGATGTCTTGGAAAAAATTGAAGAACTAGGACTTCTTGCTCCATTGCACAACCCTGCAAATGCTGCTGGTATTCGTGCCTTCAAAGAATTGTTGCCAGATATCACAAGCGTAGCTGTCTTTGATACATCATTCCACACAACAATGCCAGAAAAAGCATACCGTTATCCATTACCAACTAAGTACTATACAGAGAACAAGGTTCGTAAATACGGTGCTCACGGTACAAGTCACCAATATGTTGCTCAAGAAGCAGCAAAACTATTGGGTCGCCCACTAGAAGAATTGAAATTAATCACTTGCCATATTGGTAATGGTGCTTCTATCACAGCTGTTAAAGGTGGTCAATCAATCGATACATCAATGGGATTCACTCCACTTGGTGGTGTTATGATGGGAACTCGTACAGGGGATATTGATCCAGCTATCATTCCTTATTTAATGCAATATACAGAGGACTTTAACAAGCCTGAGGATATCAGTCGTATTCTTAATCGTGAGTCAGGATTGCTGGGTGTTTCAGGGAAGTCTAGTGATATGCGTGATGTGATTGCTGCAATGGAAGCAGGGAATCATGATGCTACTTTGGCCTTTGAAATGTATGTTGACCGTATCCAAAAACATATTGGCCAATACTTGGCAGTCCTAAACGGAGCAGATGCTATCATCTTTACTGCTGGTGTTGGTGAAAATGCAACACTTGTTCGTGAGAAAGTCATCTCAGGCATTTCTTGGTTTGGTTGTGATGTAGATCCAGAGAAAAATGTTTTTGGTGTAACTGGAGACATCTCTACAGATGCTGCAAAAATTCGTGTCCTTGTCATTCCAACGGATGAAGAACTTGTTATTGCGCGTGATGTTGAACGTTTGAAAAAATAAACGATAAGAAAATCGACCTTCTCAATAGAGAGGTCGATTTTTATGTTGTTGACGAGTATTTACCATTTGGTAAGCGAAACTTCACCGCTATTGAGCCAGATTTTTGCACCAGTTGCTAATTCTATCTGTAGTTGGCCCTGATCCGAAATGTCACAGGCTTTTCCTGAGATGATTTCCTGATCCTTCTTGAAGGAAATTTCTTTTCCTAAAACGATGGAGCGTTTTTTATAGAGATAAAGTAGCTCATCGGCATCTGTTTCGTAGAAACATTTCCAAATTTCAGCAATCAGTTCATTGCGAGTGATGGGGCTGCTTTTAGAAAAGAGACTTCCAGCTTTCCCTTGCAGATTTTTTGGAAAATCTGCGATAGAAAAGTTAATTCCAACACCAATAATAACATCTGTAACAAGTCCGGTTTCGACAGAAGTGATAGCTTCAGTTAGAATACCAGCTATTTTTTTCTGATTTAGATACAGATCATTTACCCATTTAATGTCTAAATCAATCAAGCTCAAATTTTTAACAGCCTTATAAATAGCAGCAGCAGTTAAGAGTGTATAAGCTGGTAAATCTAGATAAGAAAGATTGGGTTTGAGGTGGAGAGACATATAGATTCCCCCCTTGTCTGGAGAGTAGTAGGGACGTTGAAATCGACCACGGCCCATCGTTTGGCTAGTCGAGAGGTAGAGTGTATCTCCTTTGGCACCAGCTTCCATAGCCTCCTTGGCATCACTCTGGGTTGATTTGGTGATAGGTTTAAATTGAACTGAGATTGGGCTGTTAGCTTCTATTTCTTGAGGTAAGATTAGGTCACCATGAAGAAGTTTGTAACCACGGTTTTTGATACTGTCAATTTCTAAACCTTCTTGTTGGAGGCGTTGGATAGCCTTCCAAACAGAGGTGCGAGAGAGGTTTAATAGTTCAGCGATTTTCTCTCCGCTTAAATAATCTGTTTCATGAGCTAAGATTTTGTAAACTTCTTGGTAGGATTTCATACTAGGTCCTTTCTGAAACAACTAGATTTATTGTACCATATTTTTAAAAAAGGATGCGTGGTTTAAGAGATATCTTCACCCACTATAAAATTTTACCTAGTTTTAGTTAGGGTGCCATGGACAAAGTGGTTTTCAAATCATTTGAAAAATGGTAAAATGTTTTAATAGTTTATTTATCTGAGCTTTATAGCGCAGAGAGAAAGGATCTGTTGTGAAATCAATAGGTATCATTGAAAAATTGAAAGGCTTATCCAAGCAAGAGTTAGTCTTGCTAGCAGTTATTCTAAGTATTTTCTTGCCTTTTTATATTTTCGTTATTATTTTTATCGCCTACTTAATAGGTCTTATATTTACAGGAGAGATGAAGGGGATATTAAAACGATTATGCCACCATTCTATCTTGCTTATATTTATTGGCTATAGTGGTGTTATCTCTCTTTTAGCACAAAATGTCATGGGGATGGTTGCTACTTTAGGAATGTTCCTCTTTGCGATTTTCTTTTACTATTACCAGGCGCATTTAACCCCTAAATTTTTTAGATTAGTATTACAAGGAATTTTATCGCTTAGTGTGCTAGCTTCAGTTTTCGCAGCTCTGGAGCATTTTCAAATCGTTAAGAAATTTGATTATACCTTCTTATCACCAAAGATGCAGGTTTGGCACCAGAACCGAGCAGAAGTAGCCTTCTTTAATCCTAATTATTATGGGATTATCTGTTGCTTCTGTATTATGATTGGATTTTACCTAATTAGTACAACTAAATTGAGATGGTTGAGAATTTTCTCAGTAATTGCAATCTTTGCTAATTTATTTGGACTCAACTTTACTCAAAATAGAACAGCTTTTCCAGCCATTATCTTTGGTGCGATTATTTATCTGTTCACAACCATTAAGAACTGGCGAGCTTTCTGGTTAAGTATTGGAGTCTTTGGTATCGGCTTGGCCTTTCTCTTCTCGAGTGATTTAGGAGTTCGAATGGGAACCCTTGATTCATCTATGGAAGAACGAGTATCTATCTGGAATGCGGGGATGACCTTATTCAAACAAAATCCATTCTGGGGAGAAGGTCCACTAACATACATGCATGCTTATCCTCGTATTTTTGCACCTTATCATGAACATGCGCATAGTATCTATATCGATACGATATTGAGTTACGGTGTAGTGGGGACTGTATTACTAGGAATTGCTTCTTCTGACCCAATCCGAAAATTAATTGATATGAGTCAAGTACCAAGTAAACGACCTATCCTTGGCCTTTATCTTTCATTTTTAACAGTGGTTGCTGTACATGGAATCTTTGACTTGGCTCTTTTCTGGATTCAATCATCATTTATCTTCCTTCTAGTAATGTGTAGTCTACCACTCAAACATAGTATGATTGCAGAACTTGTTGATTAACAAAAAAGATAGTAGAAATGACATTTTCTACTATCTTTTTCTTTTTGTTGCAATTATTGAATAGCTTGAAGCAAGTCTTCTGCTTGTTGTTTTAGTGAAGCAGCGACGCTATCTTCAAGGACTAATTGACCATCTGCCCAGGCAGAATCATTAACACGGGCTGCTGTAAATTCACCAACAACTTGTGTACGGATAAATGGCAAGAGGTCTTTGTAAATTGCAAAGAGTTGATCATGACCTGCATTAGCTACAGAAGATACCGTAACAATCTTATCTTGAAGAGCAGATGCTCCACGAGTGTCAGATAAGTCAATTGCGCGTGAAAGCCAATCTAGTAAGTTTTTTACAGTCCCTGGAATTGAGAAGTTGTAGACTGGAGAGAAAATCCAGATAGCATCAGCAGCTAGAACAGCTTCGCGAGCTGCTGCAACAGTCGGAAGTGTAGGAACTTCAAAATCTTGGCTAAAGAGAGGAATAGCTGAGTAATCAAGGTAACTCACTTCAGCTTTTCCAGCAAGAGCTTTTTCGGCTTCTAGTGCCATTTGGTGGTTGAATGAACCTTCTCGTAATGAACCGACGATAAATAATACTTTTTTAGACATAGGATGTCTCCTTTTAATTTTAATCTTTTAATCAGAATCACTCTGTTGTTACAATATATGTTACAACAATACGAAATCATTTGCAAGAAATTTGCTCAAAATATAAAAAGTATTAAATTTGAAGCTATCAATCATGAGATTGTAGATAAAGAAAAGCCTATAGCTCAATAGTTGGAGCTTATATTTGAATGCCTGAAAGTAGGTTAGAGTTCAAGAATCTCCCCCTTAATTCACTTGTAATTCACTTGGATAGATGGTAAAATAGACGAGTGAAAAAGAGACAGAAAAAAGAAAAAAATTCCTTATTATTTCAGTACAGCATTGGCTTGACCCTGCTAGCTCTAGTTGTGACTTCTTCCTTTCTCTATTTGGTATGGCTTAGCATGAAACCTTATCACACAGCAAAGGTAGAAGGGGAAAGAATCGCCAAACAGTATGCGAATCTAGAAGAGGTTAGCCAGGTTGATATCTTCAATGGTTTAGAAAGCTATTATAGTGTTCTTGGTCAAGATAAGAATCAGAAACCAGTTGCTGTTTTAATAGAAAAAAGCAACAACAATATTTATGTTTACCAACTAGAAAATGGTACTTCTCAAGAAAAAGCAGAAGCAGTTGTCAAAGAAAAAGGAGCAACTGAGATTGACAAGATTACTTTTGGACGCTACGCTGATAAGCCTGTCTGGGAAATCAAGTCTGGAGGAGTTTATTATCTGGTTGATTTTGAATCTGGTGCCTTAGTCGAAAAGGAGAAACAATGAAACTATCCAAGCGTGTATTAGAAATGGAAGAAAGTGTCACTCTGGCTAGTGATGCAAGAGCAAAGAAGTTAAAGGCTGAAGGAAAAGACGTTCTTTTCTTGACTTTAGGTCAGCCTGATTTTCATACTCCTGAAAATATTCAGGACGCTGCGGTTGCAGCCATTCGAGATGGTCGCGCGTCTTTCTATACGGTAGCTTCGGGTTTGCCTGAATTGAAAGCAGCGGTTAATACTTATTTTGAACGTTATTATGGTTATTCTGTGGCGGCAAATGAAGTCACGTTTGCTACAGGTGCCAAGTTTTCCCTTTATACTTTCTTTATGGCTGTGGTCAATCCAGGCGATGAGATCATTATCCCAACACCATATTGGGTCAGCTATGGGGATCAGGTTAAAATGGCTGGTGGTGTTCCAGTCTTTGTTCAAGCCAAGGAAGACAATCACTTTAAAGTAACTGTAGAGCAATTAGAAGCAGCTCGCACAGATAAGACCAAAGTCTTGGTTCTTAACTCACCCTCTAATCCTACCGGTATGATATACTCTCGTGAGGAATTATTAGCCATTGGAAATTGGGCGGTTGAACATGATATTCTCATCCTGGCCGATGATATTTATGGTCGTTTGGTCTATAACGGGAATGAGTTCGTTCCAATCTCTAGTCTTTCAGAAGCTATTCGCAAACAAACTATTGTCATCAATGGAGTGTCTAAGGCCTACGCTATGACAGGATGGCGGGTAGGTTATGCAGTTGGTGATCCAGAAATCATTGCTGCCATGAGTAAACTAACAGGTCAAACAACTTCAAATCTGACAGCAGTGTCTCAATATGCAACGATTGAAGCGCTAACTGGACCTCAAGATTCTGTAGAAATCATGCGCCAAGCCTTTGAAGAGCGTTTGAATACTATCTATCCACTCTTGTGTGAAGTTCCTGGCTTTGAGGTTGTCAAACCACAAGGAGCTTTCTATCTCTTTCCAAATGTCAAAAAAGCTATGGAGATGAAAGGTTATAGCGATGTAACAGCATTTACAACGGCTATCCTTGAGGAAGTTGGTCTGGCCTTGATTACAGGAGCCGGATTTGGAGCACCAGAAAATGTTCGTCTCAGCTACGCAACAGACTTGGAAACTCTAAAAGAAGCCATTCGTCGTTTGCACCAATTTATGGAAAAATAATAATCTAAATCTCCGTCCTTTTGGCGGAGGTTTTTTGTGTTTAAAAACTTATGAATTTCTGTCAAACTAGCTAGCTATCAGCCATTATTTGTGGTACAATAATGAGTAATAATGTCTTTGGACAAGTTAAACGAAAAAAGGAAGATAAATGATGACAAAACGTGTAACAATTATCGAAGTAAAAGATTACGTTGGTCAAGAAGTCACTATCGGTGCTTGGGTTGCCAACAAATCAGGAAAAGGGAAAATTGCTTTCTTGCAATTGCGTGATGGAACAGCCTTTTTCCAAGGTGTGGCTTTTAAACCAAACTTTATCGAAAAATTCGGCGAAGAAGTAGGTCTTGAAAAATTTGACACCATCAAACGTCTAAGCCAAGAAACATCTGTTTTCGTGACAGGGATTGTCAAAGAAGACGAGCGTTCTAAATTTGGTTACGAGCTCGATATTACAGACATCGAAGTGATCGGTGAATCTCAAGATTACCCAATCACTCCAAAAGAACACGGTACAGATTTCTTGATGGACAACCGCCACTTGTGGCTTCGTTCACGCAAACAAGTAGCTGTCATGCAAATCCGTAATGCTATCATCTATGCAACTTATGAGTTCTTTGATAAGAATGGTTTCATGAAGTTTGATAGCCCAATTCTTTCAGGAAATGCTGCAGAAGATTCTACAGAACTCTTTGAAACAGACTACTTTGGAACACCAGCCTACTTGAGCCAATCTGGTCAGCTTTATCTTGAAGCGGGTGCTATGGCACTTGGTCGCGTCTTCGACTTTGGTCCAGTATTCCGTGCTGAAAAATCAAAAACTCGTCGTCACTTGACAGAGTTCTGGATGATGGATGCAGAGTACTCATACTTGACACATGATGAATCACTTGACTTGCAAGAAGCTTATGTCAAAGCTCTTCTTCAAGGCGTTTTGGACCGTGCTCCTCAAGCCTTAGAAACATTAGAGCGTGATACTGAGCTCTTGAAACGCTATATTGCTGAACCATTCAAACGCATCACTTACGATCAAGCCATTGACCTCTTGCAAGAGCATGAAAATGATGCAGATGCTGACTACGAACATCTCGAGCATGGCGATGACTTTGGTTCACCACACGAAACTTGGATTTCAAATCACTTTGGTGTACCAACCTTTGTCATGAACTACCCAGCAGACATCAAGGCCTTCTACATGAAACCAGTTCCTGGTAATCCAGACCGCGTTCTTTGTGCGGACTTGCTCGCACCAGAAGGGTACGGAGAAATCATCGGTGGTTCAATGCGTGAGGAAGACTACGATGCCCTTGTTGCGAAGATGGAATCACTTGGTATGGATCGTACAGAATATGAATTCTACCTTGACCTTCGTAAATATGGTACAGTACCACACGGTGGATTTGGTATCGGTATCGAGCGTATGGTAACTTTTGCAGCTGGGACAAAACACATCCGTGAAGCCATTCCGTTCCCACGTATGTTGCACCGTATCAAACCTTAATAGCTATAAAAACGCCGTCTGGCGTTTTTATACTCTTCGAAAATCAAATTCAAACTACGTCAGCTTCACCTTGCCGTATCTATGTTACTGACTTCGTCAGTTCTATCCACAACCTCAAAACAGTGTTTTGAGCAGCCTGCGGCTAGCTTCCTAGTTTGCTCTTTGATTTTCATTGAGTATTACTTTAAATGAAAGAGTTGGAGAAAATGTAGGCAACTCTCAGTAAGTCTTTTAGAAAAACTCATATTATATATTGAAAGAGAGAAAACGATGTTTAAAAGAACTTACAAACGCAATATTCCACTCCTGGCAGGACTGGAATTCACATCTTATTTTGGGATTACCAGTTTTTGGATTTTGTTTTTTATCCAAAATGGTCTTTCCTTACTTCAAATTGGTCTATTAGAAAGTATCTTTCATGGGACAAGTCTCTTATGTGAAATCCCATCTGGTATGTTGGCCGATCGATTTAGCTACAAGACCAATCTCTATTTGGCTCGCTTGGCCAGTATTGTATCCTCTATCTTGATTTTGTTTGGTCAGGGGAATTTTTGGATCTATGCTCTTGCCATGATGGTCAGTGCTTGGTCCTATAATTTTGACTCGGGAACCAGCACCGCTTTCTTATATGATTCTGCGGTAGAAGCGGGTCAAAAAGACCGTTACCTTCAGATTTCTAGCTTTTTGTCTGGTGTGGCAGAAGTGACTCGAACCCTAGGTACAGTTGTGGCAGGATTCTTTATTCACGGAGCCTTGGCTTGGACCTATCTAATCGCTATTGGCTTATCATTTCTTTCTATAATCTTGATTTATTTGATGAAAGAACCAATGGCTAAGAGAGAAATAAATGAAATCTTAACCTTTAAAAAGATTGTCCTGCAAGTTCGAAAAGAATGGCATGAAAAACCAGTACTCTTTTATTGGATGCTGACTTATCAGCTAGTCGGAACACTCATGTGCATGTTTTACTTTTACTATCAGCAGAAAATAAGTGACTTAGCAGGATGGCAGGTATCGCTGGTCATGCTGATTGGTAGTGGCTTAAATCTTATAGCAGTTTATGTAGCTAGTCAAATTGGTAAAAAATGGAATAGCAATCGAGTTTTTCCGACTCTTGTTGCACTAACGGGTTTAGCCTTGTTGTTGGTGTTTTTTGGAACTCCCTTTGCTTTTCTTCTCGTATATCTTTTAACCGATACACTCTATGCAGTTTATCAGCCTATCTATTTCAATGACTTACAAGGCTATTTACCGTCTAGTGTAAGAGCAACTATGCTTAGTATCAATTCTATGCTCTTTAGTTTATCTATGATTGTCATTTTCCCACTGACAGGTTGGTTGATTGATCGTTGGGGTCTTGTAGCTGTCTTTTTAGTTCTAGGTCTTATCTTGCTTTTAATCTGCCCTATCCTAATAATCGGTCTGACAAGAATGGGCAAGGTATTAAATCAGAACTTAAAAACTGGATAAAGCATGAAACCTTATTTGCCCAAAGAGCCTTCTTGTGATAAAATAACAAGAAGAAAAGGAGAAGAGCATGATTGATGTAGAAGAAATTCTAAGCAAGATGAATCCCAATCAAAAGATCAACTATGACCGTGTCATGCAAAAGATGGTCCAAGTTTGGGAAAAAAATGAAGAAAGACCAACTATTCTCATGCATGTCTGTTGTGCTCCCTGTAGCACCTACACTCTAGAGTACTTGACCAAGTATGCGGATGTGACCATTTATTTTGCAAATTCAAATATCCATCCCAAAGCTGAGTATCATAAGCGTGCCTATGTAACCAAAAAATTTGTCAGTGATTTCAATGAGCGAACTGGAAATAAGGTCCAATACCTAGAAGCTCCCTATGAACCCAACGAATACCGTAAACTGGTTCGAGGTTTGGAAGAAGAACCTGAAGGTGGGGACCGTTGCAAGGTTTGCTTTGACTATCGTTTGGACAAGACAGCGCAAGTGGCTATGGACTTAGGCTTTGACTACTTTGGCTCAGCCCTAACCATCAGTCCTCACAAAAATTCGCAAACGATTAATAGTATTGGAATTGATGTGCAGAAAATCTACACCACTCACTATCTTCCGAGTGATTTTAAGAAAAATCAAGGTTATAAACGCTCTGTAGAAATGTGTGAAGAGTACGACATTTATCGCCAATGTTACTGTGGCTGTGTCTATGCAGCTCAAGCTCAAAATATTGATTTGGTACAGGTCAAGAAGGATGCAACCGCCTTCATGGTTGATAAGGATATCGAAAAAGACTATTCGCATATCAAATTTACTGTTACAAAGTTAGATATTTAAAGGAAAACCTGCCTCAAGGCAGGTTTTTTGCTTATAAAAAAACGAGGTCAGGATTAAAATCCTGACCTCTGACAACTTTACCGATTCTTTAGTTCTACGTAGCGTTTGTACCAAATGTTGACATAGGCTTCTGAGAAGGGGCCTCGTTCATTGTTGATCCAGTCAACAAGAATCTTAACATGCTCTTTCAAAATATAGTCTAAATCATCAGGATAATTCATCTTACGCTTATGACGCTCATACTCTTCGACGTCCAAGAGGCGTTTCTCACCATCTGTAAAAACTTTAACATCTAAATCATAATCGATGTATTTTAAAGCTTCTTCGTCTAGATAATAAGGGCTAGCCATGTTGCAGTAGTAGGAAATCCCATTATCACGGATCATGGCGATGATATTAAACCAATATTTTTTGTGAAAGTAAACAATAGCCGGTTCTCGAGTCACCCAACGACGACCGTCACTTTCGGTAACAAGTGTGTGGTCGTTGACGCCGATAATAGCGTTCTCTGTTGTTTTTAGTACCATGGTGTCTCTCCAAGTACGGTGGAGACTCCCATCATGCTTATAACTTTGAATTGTAATAAAGTCGCCTTCTTTTGGAAGTTTCATAACTAACCAACTTTCTACAATTTATAAGTTTATCGTTTACTATTGTATCATATTTTTGTTTAAAGTTCTTAGTTTTTCCATGAAAAAATTAAAGATATTCTCTGAGAGCGCTGGCTATATCCGAAAAATCGTAGCCTTTTCTTGCTAAAACTTGTGTCAAACGTTGTTTCAGTTCGTATCCTTCATACTTTCGTGAATATTTCCGATATTGCTTGTCCAACTCTTTAAAAATTAGTTCCTGAACAGTTTCTTCTTCGACTTGGCTATCTAGTTGGTCAAAGGCTGTTTTGGCTTCTGTGTAGGAAAATCCTTTATTGGTTAGACCCTGGATAATCTTATCTTGTAGAGCGCGGGCAGGTAATTTACCCTGATATTTTTTCAGTAGTTTTTCGGCTGTGCGCTCTGCGACTTCCGCCATATCAAATTCTTGTAAGACTTCTTGGATGATGGATTTGGCAACTCCCTTTTGAGAAATCTTCTGCATCAGCATATAGCTTCCCTTGTCACCAGATAGCTGATTAGAGTTGATAATAGCATAGGCATATTGTCTGTCATTTATCCAGTTGTCATCTTTTAGAGATTGGATGACTTTGGGTATGATGTTCTCATCGATTTCATGTTTACTTAGATAATCTCGGACTTCTTTTTCAGTACGAGCCTTGAAGGATAAGTGGTAGAGTGCTAGATTCTTTCCGTAGGAAAATTGTGCAAAGGTCTGGATTTCTACAAACTCTTCGGGACTAATGTCCTTATCTTTGGTCAACATAAAGCGAACAATGGTATCCTCGGTAATGTAGCAAGTTTTGTCGCTATCAAGCTCTAGCAGATAGAGTCTTTTTTTCTTTTCAAGTTTTGTGATTTTCATAGTTTTCTTTTATCCGAATGCTTCAAAGGCGGCAACGAGTCGAAGTTTATTTATATCGACCTGTTCTCTCCCGTAATAGTCAAGAAATAGTTCAGCGTATTTAGGGTCCTTTAGGTTATAGTTTAGGGACCAAACTGCCCAAAAGAGATCGATATGTCGGTCACTAAAATCAGCCAAACCAAGGTCAATAAAACAAGAGAAATGGCTGGTATCTTTAAGAATAAAGTTTGGTAGACAGGCATCCCCGTGAATAAAGGCATCTGTCCTTAAAAGGTGCCCTTGTTCTTGGATGAGTTGGAAGGCCTCTTCGCGACTGTTGATTTGGAATTGGGGTAGGAGCGCCTTGGCATAGAACTCACCTTTTTCATAGTTTTTAAAGGCTCTTTCTTTATAGGCTTTTAAATGATTTTTTGATGGAAAATTTTGTGGGTTTAAGTTGTGAAGCTTTTTAAGAGCCTCTGCCATTGTTCGGCAGATTTTTTCTGGCTGGTCTAAAAAAGCGAGAGCATCATGACCAATAGCCTCTTTAGTCAGGAGGTAGTCTTTATCTGTAGATAGATAGTGGATGACTGGAGTTCCTATTCCCTCTTGTTCAAACCAACTTGCAATGCTAGCTTCTCGCTCTAAACTTCCCTTTCGATCTATTTTCAAGTAGTAACCTGAGTCAAGATAGAGGACCCTTGCTCCTGAATGAGAAGAGCTGTCAGAAAGGGTTGCTCCCTCTATATAAGTTCGTAATTGCTCAGGAAAATCCAATGGGGAAAAATGAGATGTCTTTGTATTCATGGTTTTATTGTAACATATTCTTAACCATTGAGAAACTACGTGGTATAATAGACTTATGAGTCTTAAAGTCAAACAAAAAATTCCATTAAAAATCAAGCGCATGGGGATTAACGGGGAAGGTATCGGATTTTACCAGAAAACACTCGTTTTTGTCCCAGGCGCCCTCAAGGGTGAAGATATCTATTGTCAGGTGACTTCTGTCAAGCGTAACTACGTTGAGGCTAAACTGCTTGAGGTCAATAAAAAATCTAAATTTCGAGTAGTTCCAGACTGTACTATTTATAATGAGTGTGGAGGCTGTCAAATTATGCACCTACACTATGACAAGCAGTTGGAATTCAAGACAGATCTTCTCCATCAAGCTCTGAAGAAATTTGCCCCTGCTGGCTATGAAAACTTTGAGATTAGACCAACTATTGGCATGCAGAAACCAAAGTATTATAGGGCTAAACTGCAATTTCAAACACGAAAGTTTAAGGGTCAAGTCAAGGCAGGATTATATGCTCAAAATTCCCATTATTTGGTCGAGTTAAAAGACTGCCTAGTCCAAGACAAGGAAACACAAGCGATTGCCAATCGCATTGCTGAGCTCCTAACCTACCATCAAATTCCGATTACGGATGAACGGAAAATCCTTGGAGTTCGAACCATCATGGTTCGTCGAGCCCGGAAAACTGGGCAAGTTCAGATTATCATTGTGACCAATCGCCAATTGAACCTGACTCAATTTGTGAAAGACCTAGTCAAGGATTATCCTGAAGTAGTGACTGTCGCAGTCAATACCAATACTGCTAAAACTAGTGAGATTTATGGGGACAAGACAGAGATTATTTGGGGGTGGGATAGTATACGCGAGGGTGTTCTAGACTATGAGTTTTCTCTTTCACCAAGAGCTTTTTATCAGCTCAATCCTGAACAGACGGAGATTCTCTACAGTGAAGCCGTTAAAGCTTTAGACGTGACTGAGGATGACCATCTGATTGATGCTTATTGTGGTGTTGGGACCATAGGTTTTGCCTTTGCTAAAAAGGTTAAAAGTTTGAGAGGGATGGATATTATTCCAGAAGCCATTGAGGATGCCAAAGAAAATGCTAAGCGTATGGGGTATACCAATACCCACTATGAAGCAGGAACTGCAGAAGAAATTATCCCTCGTTGGTACAAGGAAGGCTATTGTGCCGATGCTTTGATAGTAGACCCGCCACGTACAGGTTTAGATGATAAGCTCTTGGATACCATTGTCACATACGCTCCTGAAAAGATGGTTTATGTATCCTGTAATGTGTCTACCTTGGCGCGTGATTTAGTCCGTTTGGTTGATGTCTATGACCTACACTATATCCAGTCCGTTGACATGTTTCCACACACGGCTAGAACAGAAGCCGTGGTCAAATTAACGAGGCGTAAGTCAGCTTCCAAATAGAAAGAATAACTGGAAAGTTTTTGAAAAGAAGACTTCTAGTTACAGAGTAAGATTTGCAAGCTCCCTATATTTATGATAAAATAAGTAGAAAATAAAATGAAAAAAGAGGTATGTGAAATGTCACGTAAACCATTTATCGCTGGTAACTGGAAAATGAACAAAAACCCAGAAGAAGCAAAAGCATTCGTTGAAGCTGTAGCATCAAAACTTCCTTCATCAGACCTTGTTGAAGCAGGTATCGCAGCTCCTGCAGTTGACTTGACAACTGTTCTTGCTGCTGCTAAAGGTTCAAACCTTAAAGTTGCTGCTCAAAACTGCTACTTTGAAAATGCAGGTGCTTTCACAGGTGAGACTAGCCCACAAGTTTTGAAAGAAATCGGTACTGACTACGTTGTGATCGGTCACTCAGAACGTCGTGACTACTTCCACGAAACAGACGAAGACATCAACAAAAAAGCAAAAGCAATCTTTGCGAACGGTATGCTTCCAATCATCTGTTGTGGTGAGTCACTTGAAACTTACGAAGCTGGTAAAGCAGCAGAATTCGTAGGTGCTCAAGTTTCAGCTGCTCTTGCTGGATTGACTGCAGAACAAGTCGCTTCAACAGTTATCGCTTATGAGCCAATCTGGGCTATCGGTACTGGTAAATCAGCTTCACAAGACGACGCACAAAAAATGTGTAAAGTTGTTCGTGACGTTGTAGCAGCTGACTTTGGTCAAGAAGTTGCTGATAAAGTACGTGTTCAATACGGTGGTTCAGTAAAACCTGAAAACGTTGCTGAATACATGGCTTGTCCAGACGTTGATGGAGCTCTAGTTGGTGGTGCATCACTTGATCCAGAAAGCTTCTTGGCATTGCTTGACTTTGTAAAATAAGCCTCAAATATCTGAGACAGACAGTTCCCTCTCTCGAGGTTAAGACTGCCTGTCTTCTTTTTAGTAAAAAGGCGTGCGTAAGCACGCTCTTTTCTGCATTTTGAATGAAAAAGAAAGGAGAATTATGCTTTATATTTGGTCTTATCTCAAACGTTATCCCAAATGGCTAGTTTTAGACTTCCTTGGAGCTATTTTCTTTGTTATTGTCAATCTTGGACTACCGACTGTTCTGGCCCGCATGATTGACCAGGGAATCAACCAAGGAGACAAGGATAAGCTTTATTTTTGGGCTATTGTCATGTTGGTCATAATCGTCTTGGGAACATGTGGGCGGATTGTTCTAGCCTATGCTGCTAGTAAACTGACTACCAATATGGTTAAGGATATGCGAAATGATGTCTATGCTAAGTTACAGGAGTATTCTCATCACGAATATGAACAAATTGGTGTGTCTTCACTAGTTACTCGTATCACCAGTGATGCCTTTGTCCTCATGCAGTTTGCGGAACAAACGCTTAAGTTGGGTGTTATCACTCCCATGATGATGCTGTCGAGTATTCTCATGATTTTCTTGACGAGTCCTTCACTAGCCTGGATCGTCGCTTTTTCCGTACCTTTTCTGGCTGTAGTAGTCATTTATGTGGCGGTCAAAACTCGCCCCTTATCTGAAAAGCAACAGAAAACACTGGATAAGATTAACCAGTATGTCCGTGAGAATTTGATGGGCTTGCGTGTCATACGTGCCTTTGCTCGTGAAGACTTCCAAGAAAAACGTTTTGAAGAGAAAAATGCTATCTATGCGGACAATTCGAATCGTTTATTCAAATTGACAGGTTTGACAGAACCGCTATTTGTGCAAATCATTATCGCTATGATTGTGGCTATCGTTTGGTTTGCCCTTGATCCCCTCAAGCACGGCAGTTTGCAGATTGGTGATTTGGTAGCCTTCATCGAGTATAGTTTCCATGCTCTCTTGTCCTTCCTATTCTTATCAAACCTCTTCACCATGTATCCTAGAACAGCTGTATCTAGCGAGCGTTTGAAAGAAATCATGGATATGCCAATTTCCATTGATCCAAACGAGGGTGGAATTCAAGAAACAGAAACTCATGGTTATTTAGAATTTGATAATGTGACCTTTGCCTATCCTGGGGGAACAGAAAGCCCTGTTTTGCATAATATTTCCTTCACTGCTAAACCGGGAGAAACCATTGCATTTATCGGTTCAACTGGGTCAGGTAAGTCTACTCTAGTTCAATTGATTCCTCGTTTCTACGATGTTACGCTAGGGAAAATCAAGGTCGATGGTGTTGATGTCCGGGATTACCGTCTCAAATCACTCCGTCAGAAGATTGGATTTATTCCACAAAAGGCCTTGCTTTTTACTGGGACTATCGCAGACAATCTCCGTTACGGTAAAGAGGATGCCAGTCATGAGGACTTGCACCAAGCAGCAGATGTGGCCCAAGCCAAAGACTTTATCGAAAGTCGAGAAGAAGGTTTTGCGACGCATCTGGCAGAAGGCGGAAGCAACCTATCAGGTGGTCAGAAACAACGTTTGTCGATTGCACGAGCAGTCATCAAGGGTCCAGATATCTATATCTTTGATGATTCTTTCTCAGCCTTGGACTACCGTACAGATGCTATTTTGCGCCGTCGTCTCAAGGAAGTGACACAAGATGCTACGGTATTGATTGTTGCTCAACGTGTTGGAACTATCATGGATGCTGACCAGATTATCGTCCTTGATAAGGGTGAAATTGTTGGTCGTGGGCGTCATGAAGAATTGATGGAAACCAATGACATTTACCGAGAAATTGCTGAGTCGCAGCTGAAAAATGCGTCTCTGACAGAAGAATAGGAGGTAAAGGATGAAACAACAATCTAGTCTAGCTCGTCTATGGAGCTATTTAAAAGCCTACCGATTCTCTGTTTTCTTTGCAGTTTTCTTGAAAATAGTCAGCGTCATTATGAGTGTTATCGAGCCATTCGTATTGGGGCTTGCTATCACTGAGTTAACCAGCAACCTCCTTGCCATGGCAAATGGTGTTGCAGGAGCAGGTATTAATACCCCTTATATCGCAATGATTCTGGTTATCTATCTCTTGCGTGGTCTTCTCTATGAGTTGGGGTCATATTATTCAAACTACTTTATGACCAATGCGGTGCAGTCCATGATACAGGATTTGCGAAATGAAATGAGCGTAAAAATCAATCGCATCCCTGTGTCCTACTTTGACAAGCACCAGTTTGGAGATTTGTTAGGTCGTTTTACCAGTGATGTTGAAACTGTTTCAAACGCTCTACAACAATCTTTCTTACAGATCGTCAATGCAGTCTTTACCATTCTTTTTGTTATGGGAATGGTCCTCTATCTAAATCTTCAGTTGGCCATCGTCGTCATTTTATCGATTCCAGTGACTTACTTTGGTGCCAAAACCATTCTGAATCGTTCGCAGCCATACTTTAAACAGCAGGCAGCTATTCTGGGACAAATGAATGGGTTTGTACAGGAAAGCTTGACTGGTTTCAATGTTCTTAAACTTTTCGGACGTGAAGAGAAATCTCAAGAGAGATTTGAAAAGATTACGGATGAATTGCAACAAATTGGATTCAAGGCTAGCTTCATTTCAGGTTTGATGATGCCTGCCTTACACATTGTATCTGACTTAACTTATTTGATAGTCGCTGTCCTAGGAGGATTGCAGGTTATTGCAGGACGCTTAACCATTGGTAATATGCAGGCCTTTGTCCAATACGTCTGGCAAGTTAGCCAGCCTATCCAAAACATCACCCAGTTAGCAGGACAAATGCAAAGTGCTAAATCTTCGCTTGACCGTGTCTTTGAAGTTTTGGATGAACAGGAAGAAGTTCAAACTGCTAAAGTAAAAGAACTGCCACCATTAACAGGACAGGTTAGCTTCAAGAATGTTGATTTCCAATACGTGGAAAATAAACCATTGATTCGCAATTTCAACCTAGATGTTGAACCTGGAGAGATGGTAGCCATCGTAGGGCCAACTGGAGCCGGTAAAACTACCTTAATCAACCTGCTCATGCGTTTTTATGATGTAACAGCGGGTGCTATTTTAGTCGACGGTCAAGATATTCGTGACCTGTCTCGTCAGGACTATCGTCGCCAGTTTGGTATGGTCTTACAGGATGCCTGGCTCTATGAAGGCAGTATCAAGGAAAATCTTCGATTTGGGAACCTTGAAGCAACAGATGAGGAAATCGTTGAAGCAGCTAAGGCTGCTAATGTAGACCACTTTATCCGCACTCTTCCTGGGGGCTATAACATGGAGATGAACCAAGAGTCAAGTAATATTTCTCTTGGTCAGAAACAGCTTTTAACCATTGCGCGTGCCCTCTTAGCCAATCCAAAAATTCTAATCCTTGATGAAGCGACATCATCAGTTGACACCCGTTTAGAACTCTTGATTCAAAAAGCTATGAAGCGTTTGATGAAGGGAAGAACAAGCTTTGTCATTGCTCACCGTCTTTCGACAATTCAGGAAGCTGATAAGATTTTGGTACTTAAAGATGGACAGATAATTGAACAGGGAAATCATGTAAGCCTCTTGGCTGCAAAAGGATTTTATTATGACCTTTATCAAAGCCAATTCTCTCGGAAAGATACTGAAAATAACTAAAAAGATATCTGCTCATTTTCTTAAATTATCAGTCTATTACAACTTTTTTAATATGGGTTAATTTTCTTGCTTTTGTCTACTAGGTGTAGTATACTGAGATAGTAATCAATAAATATGGTTGCAAAAATAATATTATGAGGTGAGAAAAATGGTAGAATTGAAAAAAGATGCATTAAAAGACGTAGCAACATTATCTAAACCAGCGGCAGAAGCGCTAGTAAATACAAAGGAAGTTTTGAATCAAGCTGTAGCAGACTTGTATGTAGCGCATATCGCTCTTCATCAAGTACACTGGTACATGCGTGGACGTGGTTTTATGGTATGGCATCCTAAGATGGATGAATATATGAATAGCCTTGATGGTTACCTTGATGAAATCAGCGAACGCTTGATCACTCTTGGTGGCAAACCTTACTCTACTTTGACAGAATTCCTTCAACACAGTGAAATCGAAGAAGAAGTTGGAGAATTCCGTAACGTAGAAGAAAGTTTAGAGCGTGTTCTATCTATTTATCGTTACCTCATCACACTCTTCCAAAAAGCATTGGATGTAACTGATGAGGAAGGTGATGATGTTACTAATGATATCTTCGTTGGTGCTAAGGCTGACCTTGAAAAAACAGTCTGGATGCTTGCGGCAGAATTAGGACAAGCACCTGGTTTGTAAGATACTGAATTTTTCTAAAAATCCGTAGAAGTTTTCTACGGATTTTTTCTATTCAGGAGGGCATTCCAAAACAGTCTTTTTTGAAGATTTTTGATAAAATAGAACTATCAATAAAAAGGATGAAAGCATGACAAAGAAAATCGTAGCCATCTGGGCACAAGATGAAAAGGGTGTAATCGGAAAAGAGGATCGCTTACCATGGCATTTGCCAGCAGAGTTAAAACATTTTAAAGAAACAACCTTGAATCATGCCATCTTGATGGGACGTGTAACCTTTGATGGGATGGGTCGACGATTGCTTCCAGGACGTGAAACCTTGATTTTGACGCGCAATCCCGAAGAGTCAATCGAGGGGGCTCTGGTTTTCCAAAATGTTGAGCAGGTTTTAGACTGGTATCAAAACCAGGATAAAAATCTCTATATCCTTGGTGGCAAACAGATTTTTCAGCTTTTTGAACCTTATCTCGATGAGATTATTGTGACACAAATTCATGCTCAAGTTGAAGGGGATACCTATTTCCCAGAAGATTTTGACTTGACTGTTTTTGAGATTGTTGCAAGCAAATCTTATAGCAAAGATGAGAAAAATATTTATGATTTTACCATCGAATATAGAAAGAGAAAGGAAGTCTAATGGAGCGCAGTATTTTTGGATTTTTTACAGCTCTTTTGTGTGCTGTCTGTTTTGTAGCTGGAACACACGCTTTTCGTAAAAAGCGCTTTGGACTTGCTACTCTACTTTGGCTTAATGCCTTTACAAACTTGGTGAATAGCATTCATGCTTTTTATATGACCTTATTTTAGAGAGAATGAATAATTAGAACGGAAGGGAATCATGCCTACAAATAGGAAAAATGATATGATGGTTTATTGCTCATTTTGTGGCAAAAGCCAAGAAGAAGTTAAAAAAATAATCGCTGGGAACAACGCCTTTATCTGTAATGAATGTGTGGAGTTGGCCCAGGAAATCATTCGTGAGGAGTTGGCAGAAGAAGTCTTAGCAGACTTGTCTGAAGTACCAAAACCAATCGAACTCTTAAACATCTTGAACCACTATGTGATTGGTCAAGATCGTGCCAAACGTGCCTTGGCAGTGGCTGTATATAACCACTACAAACGCATCAATTTCCATGACACTCGTGAAGAGTCAGAAGATGTGGATTTGCAAAAATCAAACATTTTGATGATTGGCCCAACTGGTTCAGGGAAGACTTTCCTTGCTCAAACACTTGCTAGAAGTTTGAATGTACCTTTTGCCATTGCAGATGCAACAGCTCTTACTGAGGCTGGTTATGTAGGTGAGGACGTGGAAAATATCCTCCTCAAACTCTTGCAAGCTGCTGACTTCAACATCGAACATGCAGAACGTGGAATTATCTATGTAGATGAGATTGACAAGATTGCTAAGAAGAGCGAAAATGTGTCTATCACACGTGATGTATCTGGTGAAGGGGTACAACAAGCCCTCCTCAAAATTATCGAAGGAACTGTAGCCAGCGTACCACCTCAAGGTGGACGCAAACATCCACAACAAGAAATGATTCAAGTGGATACAAAAAATATCCTCTTCATCGTGGGTGGTGCCTTCGATGGCATCGAAGAGATTGTCAAACAGCGTCTAGGTGAAAAAGTGATTGGTTTCGGACAAAACAACAAGGCCATTGATGAAAATAGTTCTTACATGCAAGAAATCATCGCAGAGGATATTCAAAAATTCGGGATTATTCCTGAATTAATTGGACGCTTGCCTGTCTTTGCAGCCTTGGAGCAGTTGACTGTGGATGACTTGGTTCGCATCTTGAAGGAACCAAGAAATGCCTTGGTTAAACAATACCAGACCTTGCTTTCTTATGATGATGTAGAGCTTGAATTTGATGACGAAGCTCTCCAAGAAATTGCAAACAAAGCCATCGAACGTAAAACTGGTGCGCGTGGTCTTCGCTCAATCATCGAAGAAACTATGCTAGACGTTATGTTTGAAGTTCCAAGTCAAGAAAATGTGAAAACTGTTCGTATCACAAAAGAAGCGGTTGACGGAACGGCTAAGCCGATTCTAGAGACAGCCTAGAGGTGACTATGGAAATCAATACACACAATGCTGAGATTTTGCTGAGTGCAGCCAACAAGTCCCACTATCCGCAGGATGAACTTCCTGAGATTGCTCTTGCAGGTCGCTCAAATGTTGGAAAATCAAGCTTTATCAATACCATGCTTAATCGTAAGAATCTAGCTCGTACTTCTGGAAAACCAGGAAAAACACAACTACTCAATTTCTTTAATATTGATGACAAGATGCGTTTTGTGGATGTGCCTGGTTATGGTTATGCCCGTGTTTCCAAAAAGGAACGCGAAAAATGGGGTCGTATGATTGAGGAGTACTTGACTACTCGAGAAAATCTTCGAGCGGTTGTCAGTCTCGTTGACCTTCGCCATGATCCATCGGCTGATGATGTACAGATGTATGAATTTCTTAAATATTACGAAATTCCTGTCATCATTGTGGCGACCAAGGCAGACAAGATTCCGCGTGGGAAATGGAACAAGCACGAATCAGCTATTAAAAAGAAATTAAATTTTGATCCAAGTGATGATTTTATCCTCTTTTCATCTGTGACAAAAGCAGGAATGGACCAGGCTTGGGATGCTATTTTAGAGAAATTGTGAGGAATACATATGGCAAAAACAATTCATACAGATAAAGCTCCAAAGGCAATCGGACCTTACGTTCAAGGAAAAATCGTTGGCAACCTTTTGTTCGCTAGCGGTCAAGTTCCACTATCTCCTGAAACTGGAGAAATCGTAGGAGAAACAATCCAAGAACAGACTGAACAAGTCTTGAAAAATATTGGAGCTATTTTAGCAGAAGCAGGAACAGATTTTGACCATGTTGTTAAAACAACTTGTTTCTTGAGTGATATGAACGACTTTGTACCTTTTAATGAGGTATACCAAACAGCCTTTAACAAGGAATTTCCAGCTCGTTCAGCTGTGGAAGTAGCTCGTCTTCCTCGCGATGTAAAAGTCGAAATTGAAGTCATCGCAGAGATTGGATAAGCTAGTAGAAGTTTGGTTCTTCCAAACTTCTTTTGATATAAGGAGACTATGATGACAAAGAAACAACTTCACCTGGTGATTGTGACAGGGATGAGTGGTGCAGGGAAAACTGTAGCCATTCAGTCCTTTGAAGATTTAGGATATTTTACCATTGATAATATGCCGCCTGCTCTCTTGCCAAAGTTTTTGCAGTTGGTAGAGACCAAGGATGACGACCACAAGTTAGCCCTAGTGGTGGATATGCGAAGCCGCTCTTTCTTCTCAGAGATTCAAGCTGTCTTGGATGAATTGGAAAATCAAGATGATTTAGACTTTAAAATCCTCTTTTTGGATGCGGCTGATAAGGAATTAGTGGCACGTTATAAGGAAACTAGAAGAAGTCACCCTCTTGCAGCAGATGGTCGTATCTTGGATGGAATCAAGTTGGAACGCGAACTCTTGGCACCTTTGAAAAATATGAGTCAAAACGTGGTAGACACGACAGAGTTAACTCCACGTGAACTCCGCAAGACTATTGCAGAACAATTTTCAGACCAAGAACAAACGCAGTCTTTCCGAATCGAGGTGATGTCTTTCGGGTTTAAATACGGCATTCCAATTGATGCTGATTTGGTATTTGATGTTCGCTTTTTGCCAAACCCTTACTATTTGCCAGAACTTCGTAATCAGACAGGTCAAGACCAGGCAGTTTATGACTATGTGATGAACCATGAGGAATCTGAAGATTTCTACCGTCATTTGTTAGCCTTGGTTGAACCAATCCTACCAGGCTATAAAAAAGAAGGCAAATCAGTCTTAACGATTGCGATTGGTTGTACTGGTGGACAACATAGAAGTGTTGCTTTTGCCAAGCGTTTAGCAAATGACCTATCTAAAAGTTGGCCTGTAAATGAAAGTCATCGTGATAAAGACCGAAGAAAGGAAACGGTAAACCGTTCATGAGAAAACCCAAAATTACGGTGATCGGTGGAGGAACCGGAATCCCTGTTATTTTAAATAGTTTACGGGAAAAGGATGTGGAAATTGCAGCTATTGTAACCGTTGCGGATGATGGCGGTTCTTCAGGCGAATTGCGTAAAAATATTCAACAGTTGACACCTCCGGGGGATTTACGTAATGTCCTTGTGGCCTTGTCAGATATGCCAAAATTCTATGAAAAGGTCTTTCAATACCGTTTTTCAGAGGATGCAGGTGCTTTTGCTGGTCATCCATTAGGAAACATTATCATAGCTGGATTATCTGAAATGCAGGGTTCGACCTATAATGCCATGCAATTGCTGAGTAAATTCTTCCATACTACAGGAAAGATTTATCCCTCTAGTGACCATCCTTTGACGCTCCATGCTGTCTTTAAAGATGGATCAGAAGTTGCTGGGGAAAGTCACATTGCAGATCATACAGGTATGATTGACCATGTCTATGTGACAAACACTCTAGATGATGAAAAACCGCAGGCTAGCCGTCGAGTTGTCAATACCATTCTTGAGAGTGATATGATTGTCTTGGGACCAGGCTCCCTCTTTACTTCGATTTTGCCTAATATCGTCATTGAGGAGATTGGCCAGGCTCTTCTGGAAACCAAGGCTGAAATTGCCTATGTCTGCAACATCATGACTCAACGTGGAGAGACAGAACATTTCTCAGATAGTGATCACGTAGCAGTCTTGCATCGTCATTTGGGCCGTCCATTTATCGATACTGTCCTTGTTAATATCGAAAAGGTTCCGAGGGACTATATGGATACCAACCGTTTTGATGAATATTTGGTGCAGGTTGAGCATGATTTTGAAGGTTTGCGCCAGCAAGTCCCACGTGTCATTTCATCCAACTTTCTACGCTTGGAAAATGGGGGTGCCTTCCACGATGGTGATTTAATCGTAGATGAGCTCATGCGGATCATACAGGTGAGAAAATGAGTTTTACAGTAGCAGTAAAAGAAGAAATTTTAAGTCAGCATCACTTGAGTCGTCATGAATTATCAGCTATTATCAAGATGTCTGGTAGTATTGGCTTATCTAGTTCTGGTTTGACCTTGTCCGTCATTACGGAAAATGCTAAGTTGGCTCGTCATCTCTATGAATCTTTCTTGCACTTTTATGGCATCAAGTCTGAGATTCGTCACCACCAGAGAAGTAATCTTCGAAAAAATCGTGTTTATACCGTGTTTACTGATGAGCGGGTTCAAGAACTGTTAGCGGATTTACGCTTAGCAGATTCTTTCTTTGGCTTGGAAACAGGGATTGATCCAGATATTTTAGGAGATGAGGAAGCTGGACGTGCTTATCTTTGTGGAGCCTTTTTGGCAAATGGGAGTATTCGGGATCCTGAGTCAGGCAAGTATCAGTTAGAAATAAGTTCCGTCTATGTGGACCATGCCCAAGGGATTGCTTCGCTCTTGCAGCAGTTCTTGTTAGATGCCAAGGTTATCGAACGAAAAAAGGGGGCAGTGACCTATCTTCAGCGAGCAGAGGATATTATGGATTTCCTAATTTTAGTGGGAGCCATGGAGGCACGAGATACTTTTGAAGGTGTCAAGATTCTTCGAGAAACTCGGAATGATCTCAATCGTGCTAATAATGCGGAGACAGCAAATATCGCTCGTACGGTTTCAGCGAGTATGAAAATCATCAATAATATCAGTAAAATCATGGATACTGTTGGTCTAGATAGCTTGCCAGTAGATTTGCAGGAAGTAGCGCATTTACGTATCCAACATCCGGACTACTCTATCCAGCAATTGGCAGACAGTTTGACAAATCCACTCACCAAAAGCGGTGTCAATCATAGATTGCGAAAGATAAATAAAATTGCTGATGAACTATAGATAGGTACAATAGAAAATGACTAATCTTTATAATAAGTTGAATGAGCGTATATATGAGAATTGCAAGATGTATTATGATGAATACGCTAAGAAGATTGAACTGACTGAGAAACAATCCGGAATTATGGGCGGGTTATATCAATCATTAAATATTGTCGCAAACGAATATCTTGTCAATAATGAAAGTGACAACCCAAAATATAGAGATTTGCTCAATAAAATTGAAAAGTTGTTAGGAATAGCGTAAAAATACCCTCTTTTTACCATATACAATGAAATCATAAGTATAAAATGCTTGTGATTTTTTTGTTTGAAAGGAGGGTGAAAATTATCTAGAGATGGGATTAAAAATTTAAAACCAGTTACAGAACGAAGCAAAGATTAAATAAGAGCTATTAGCTCAAAAGGAGGCAAAGCGTCTAGCATAGCTAGAAGAGAAAAAGCTGATCTAAAAAAGCATTTGAAACCCTCTTATCTTCGGATGTGACGGATAGTAAAATCAAGAAACAACTTGAAGAAATAGGTATGGCTGGCAACAATGAGGCGTTACTGGACTTTGCAATCTTTCAGCAAGCTGTAGAAGGCAATCAGAAAGCAACTGAGAACATAATCAAGCTGACCATTACTAAAGATAAATACGATATATAAGAGCAGAAAGATTGCATTAAAGCGCTCAAAAACTATAAAACCACGAATCGTATGATTCGTGGTTTTTTTCTTATAAACTTGTAGAGTGTTTTGGTTGCACTTTTTGTTCTGGGTAAATGTAGTTAATGGCGTTGTTGACAGCAGTTGGTGCTTCACCAAGACCTGTGGCAATCAAGTCAATCTTACCTTCATAGTAGCAGCAGTCACCGATTGCGTAAATTCCAGGCTGGCTAGATTCTTGCTTACTATTGACGATAATTTTATGACGATTCAGTTCTAATCCCCAATTTTTAAGGTTACCGACAGAAGATTTAAATCCATAGTTAACAAAGAGATGGTCGAGTTCAATAGTTTCGGTCTCATCGGATTTGACTTTTGTGATTTCAAGCTTGTCAAGAGTTTTTCCATCTCCAAGAAGTTGACTTGGCACAAATGGTGTTTTGATGCTAACAGATGATTCTTGAAGGGTTTGGACACTATGTTCGAGGGCCCGGAAGTTGTCTCGACGGTGAACAAGTGTAGTTGGAGCAATCTTTTCAAAAGCTAAGGCCCAGTCCACAGCAGAGTCTCCTCCACCGAGGATGGTTACTTTCTTGCCAGCATATTGTTGAATATTAGAAACGTGGTAATGGATATTTTCATAACTATCAACACCATCCAATTCAAGTGGACGCGGTTTAAAGGCACCTCCACCCATAGCGATAATGACAGCTTTACTACTATGAATACCTTTAGTAGTTGTTATCTTAAATACATCATTCTCTTTTTCAATGTCAAGAACAGTTTCATTGAGATGTGCTGGTGTATCAAAACCTTTTAGTTGTTCTAAGAGGCGATTAGTTAGTTCTTCACCAGTGAGATTTGGGAAACCTGGGACATCAAGAATTTGTTTTTCAGGATAAAGAATGGCAGGTTGGCCACCTAATTGAGGAAGAGAGTCAATGATTTGTACTTTAGCTTGACGTAAATTTGCATAAAAGGCTGCGAAAAGACCAACTGGGCCACCCCCTATGATGGTAATATCATATAATTCAGACATGGTTTCTCCTTATTTCATTTTTATCATTTTATTCTATCATATTTTCTACTAATTTAAAATGAGGTAGGGGGAGAAAATTTCCATTAAAAATGGTATAATGAAGAGAAGCTTTTTTGGAGAGGGGACACAGGATGAATTTTCAGCAATTATCTAATCTTCAATACTGGTCTAGTTTGTTTTCCAGTCCTTGGAGTATTGCGATAAATGTGATTGATATTCTAATCGTTGCTTATATCTTATATCAATTTACAAAATCAATTGCAGGAACCAAGATTATGATTCTGGTTCGAGGCGTTTTAGTTTTTATCTTAGCTCAGATTGCGGCTAATTTTTTGGGCTTGACGACTATTTCCTGGTTGATTAACCAATTGATTACCTATGGAGTTATCGCAGCGGTTGTTATCTTTTCTCCAGAAATTCGGACAGGTTTGGAACGATTAGGTCGAGCTACGGACTTCTTTTCAAATACTCCTATGAGTTCAGAAGAGAAGATGGTTCAGGCTTTTGTAAAATCGGTTGAGTATATGAGCCCACGGAAAATTGGAGCTTTGGTAGCTGTTCAACGTGTGAGAACCTTGCAGGAGTACATCGTTACAGGAATTCCTTTGGATGCTAAGATTTCTGCTGAGTTATTAATTAACATCTTTATCCCTAATACGCCTCTCCATGACGGTGCAGTTATTATCAGTGGAGATCGGATTGCAGTAACTTCTGCCTATTTACCACTAACAGAAAACACAGGTATTTCCAAAGAGTTCGGAACTCGTCACCGTGCAGCCATTGGTTTATCAGAAGTTTCAGATGCCCTTACTTTTGTTGTATCAGAAGAAACTGGAGGTATATCCATCACCTACAATGGTGTCTTCAAACATGATCTAAGTTTAGAAGAATTCGAGGAAGAACTACGTCGTATTCTGATCCCTAAGGATTCACAAGAACCAAGCTTAAAAGAACGTCTATTAGGAGGCTGGAATAATGAGAAGAAATAGTCTTTATATCATCTCCTCGCTCCTGTTCGCGTGTGTCCTGTTTATCTATGCAACATCAATCAATTATCAAAACAATACCAACGCAAGACAAACTAAAACTGAAACCTATACCAATACAGTAGTCAATGTACCGATTGATATTCAGTATGATAGTGAGCAGTATTTTATCAGTGGTTTTAGCTCAGAAGTGACAGTGTTTCTAACGGGTTCAAATCGGGTGGCCTTGGCTAGTGAGATGCAGGAAAGCACTCGTAAATTTAAAGTGACTGCTGATTTGACGCAGGCTACAGAAGGAACGATTGAAGTTCCCTTAACCATTGAAAATCTTCCAAGTGGTTTGACAGCTGTAGCAACACCACAAAAAATCACAGTCAAGATTGGTAAGAAAGTTACTCGAGATAATGTACCTGTTGTACCTCAAATTGATTCTAGTCAAATTGATGAGAAGATTATAATCGAACGTGTTACTGTTTCTGATGAAAAAGTTTCAGTAACTAGTGATGCGGATACACTATCTAAGATTGATCGGATTGTTGCAGTTTTACCAACGAGTGAACAGATTACAGGGAACTATTCTGGATCAGTTCCTTTGCAAGCTGTTGATAAAAATGGAGCTGTCTTACCAACAGTGATTACACCTTTTGAAACTACTATGAAAGTAACAACCAAAACTGTCAGAACAACAAGTAGTACAACCTCAACAAGTAATGGTTCGTCTACCGAAAACTCTTCAACGACAGCAGCAGAGACGAAGTCAGAATCTTAAAATAAACATTATACTAGAAAAGGAATCTTAAAATGGGTAAATATTTTGGAACGGACGGAGTCCGTGGAGAAGCAAACATAGAATTAACGCCAGAATTGGCCTTTAAATTGGGTCGCTTTGGAGGATATGTCCTCAGTCAACATGCGACAGAAGCGCCTAAGGTTTTTGTTGGACGCGATACACGTATTTCAGGGGAAATGTTAGAAGCAGCCTTGATTGCTGGTCTTCTTTCTGTGGGAATTCACGTTTATAAACTTGGTGTACTTGCTACGCCTGCAGTAGCATATTTGGTAAAAACTGAAGGAGCGAGCGCAGGTGTCATGATTTCAGCTAGCCACAACCCAGCCCTTGATAACGGGATTAAATTCTTTGGTGGCGATGGCTTTAAGCTAGATGATGACAAAGAAGCAGAAATCGAGGCCTTACTAGATGCTAGCGAAGATACTCTTCCACGTCCAAGTGCCGAAGGACTAGGTACTGTTGTTGATTACCCAGAGGGATTACGCAAGTATGAAGCCTACCTGGTTTCAACTGGAACAGCTCTTGAAGGGATGAAGGTAGCCTTGGATACTGCAAATGGAGCAGCTTCTACAAGTGCTCGTCAAATTTTTGCAGATTTGGGTGCTCAAATCACTGTCATTGGAGAAACTCCAGATGGTTTGAACATTAACTTGAATGTTGGTTCGACTCATCCAGAAGCCTTGCAAGAACTTGTAAAAGAAAGTCAATCTGCAATTGGTTTAGCCTTTGATGGGGACAGCGACCGTTTGATTGCAGTCGATGAAAATGGTGAAATTGTCGATGGTGATAAGATTATGTATATCATCGGGAAATACCTTTCTGAAAAAGGTCAATTGGCACAAAACACAATTGTAACGACAGTTATGTCCAACCTTGGTTTCCATAAAGCCTTGGACCGTGAAGGCATTAATAAAGCTGTCACTGCTGTTGGAGACCGCTATGTAGTTGAAGAAATGAGAAAATCAGGCTACAATCTCGGTGGAGAGCAGTCAGGTCACGTTATCTTGATGGACTACAATACAACTGGTGATGGTCAACTCTCAGCAGTTCAATTGACTAAGATCATGCAAGAAACAGGGATGAGCTTGTCTCAATTGGCTTCAGAAGTAACAATTTACCCACAAAAATTGGTTAACATCCGTGTGGAAAACACCATGAAAGACAAAGCCATGGAAGTAACAGCTATCAAGGCTATTATCGATAAGATGGAAGAAGAGATGGCAGGTAACGGACGTATTCTCGTTCGCCCAAGTGGAACCGAGCCACTCTTGCGAGTCATGGCTGAAGCACCAACAACTGAAGAAGTAGATTACTATGTGGATACCATTGCTGAAGTTGTGAAAGCAGAAATCGGAATTTAGGAAAGTTAGCAGAAAATAAGAAAATATGTTACAATGTCAAAGTAAATTGTAACCATGGAGAATATGATGAATTTAAAACGTGAACAAGAATTTGTTAGTCAGTATCACTTTGATGCTCGTAACTTTGAATGGGAAAATGAGAACGGAATTCCTGAAACAAAGGTTGATGTGAACTTCCAACTACTTCAACATGACCAAGAAAATCAGGTGACTTCTCTCGTAGTTGTTTTGAGCTTTATGATTGTCTTTGATAAATTTGTTATCAGTGGTACTATTTCTCAAGTCAACCATGTTGAAGGTCGTATTGTAGACCAACCAAGTGACTTTAGTCAAGAAGAAGTTGAGACACTTGCTCGTCCTTCTTTGGATATGCTAAACCGTTTAACTTATGAAGTAACGGAAATTGCACTAGATTTACCAGGAATAAATTTGGAGTTTTAAAAAATGAAATTAGCGGTCATAACAGACTCATCTGCTTTTCTACAAGCGGAAACCTTGCGGAAAGAAGATTTATTTGTGCTAGACATTCCTGTGAATATCGACGGACAGGAGTATGTTGAAGGTGTAAATCTAACCGCTCAAGAATTTTATGAAAAAATGGCTCGTTCATCTGAACTACCTAAAACAAGTCAACCAAGTATCGCAAAGTTGGATGAAATTTTATCATCATTGAAAGAAAAAGGTTATACTCATGTTCTGGGTCTCTTCCTTTCTTCTGGAATCTCAGGATTTCATCAGAATATCCAATATATGACGGATGAGTTCGAAGGTCTGACCATTGCTTTTCCTGATACTCGAATTACAAGTGCACCACTAGGATTCATGGTGGAAAGTGTGTTTCAATGGTCTGAGCAGGGAAATGATTTCCAGTCTATACTAGACAAGTTAACAGAACAGATTGAAAATACTTCTGCCTTTATCATGGTAGATGATCTTGATCATTTGGTTAAAGGTGGTCGTTTATCAAACGGCGCAGCCATTTTAGGAAATCTTCTTAGCATTAAACCAATTCTATATTTTAATGACCAAGGTGTTATCGAAGTTTATGAGAAGGTTCGTACAGAGAAGAAAGCAACAAAACGTTTGGTTGAAATTGTCAAAGAAGTAACAAGTAATGGAAATTATCAGATTACTGTAATTCATGGGAATGCTACTCAAAAAGCAGCCGATTTACGTCAGCTTTTGCTAGATAGTGGAGTAGCTACAGATGTTGAGATTGCAACCTTTGGTAGTGTCATTGGAACCCACCTGGGAGAAGGAAGCATCGCTTTGGCATACACACCAATCGTCTAGATTTGTCTTACAGGCTTTGTATCTTAAAATTGAACACGGACTATCTGCCTCTTGAAAAAAGATACCTGTCTTGCCTTTCGTGGGAAGTCAGCGCCATCCCCTATTTTTCATGGGCAGCAAAGGTCCTTTGTATCTTAGAATTGAACACGCCTGGAACCCTGTGTGAAAAAGATAGTTCTTCCAAGGAGAAGAAACTCCTTGATCAGAACTCCTATTTTCACTTTGTGTTCTTACAGGCTTTGTATCTTAGATAGGAGTAAAGATGAGTATTCGAGTGATTATTGCAGGTTTTAAGGGAAGAATGGGCCAAGCTGCTTGTCAGATGGTTTTGTCTGATCCTGAACTTGAACTAGTAGCCGTTTTGGATCCTTTTGAGTCTGCATCTGAGTGGCAAGAAATTCCTGTTTTCAATGATAAGAATGACTTGGCAGGTTTTGAAGCAGATGTTTGGGTAGACTTTACCACACCAGCTGTCGCCTATGAGAATACACGTTTTGCTCTTGAAAATGGCTTTGCTCCAGTAGTAGGAACGACAGGTTTCACCAGTCAAGAAATCGAAGAATTAAAAGAATTGTCTCGTTCCAAAGACTTGGGTGGCTTGATTGCTCCTAACTTTGCTTTGGGTGCTGTCTTACTCATGCAATTTGCAGCACAGGCAGCTAAATACTTCCCAAATGTGGAGATTATTGAACTTCACCATGATAAGAAAAAAGATGCGCCGAGCGGGACAGCTATTAAAACAGCTGAGTTGATGGCTCAAGTTCGTGAGTCTATTCAACAAGGTGCTTGTGATGAGGAAGAACTCATTGCGGGAGCACGAGGAGCTAATTTTGATGGTATGCGAATCCATTCGGTTCGTTTACCAGGTCTGGTAGCTCATCAAGAGGTCATTTTTGGAAATCAGGGAGAAGGATTGACTCTGCGTCATGACTCCTATGATCGTAGCTCCTTCATGACAGGGGTGAATTTGGGAATCAAAGAAGTTGTCAAGCGTCATGAGCTTGTCTATGGATTAGAACACTTACTATGAAATTAACAAAAATGCCTTCTGAATTTCAGAAGGCTTTACCAGTATTAGAAAAAATTAAAGAAGCAGGATTTGAGGCTTATTTTGTGGGTGGCTCTGTTAGGGATGCCCTACTCAATCGTCCCATCCATGATGTGGATATCGCGACTTCTTCTTATCCAGAAGAAACCAAGCAGATCTTTCCACGCACAGCTGATATTGGAATTGAGCATGGGACTGTCTTGGTTTTAGACGGAGATGAAGAGTACGAAGTAACCACATTCAGAACGGAAGATGTCTATGTAGACTACCGTAGACCAAGTTCAGTTTCTTTTGTTCGTTCGTTAGAAGAGGACCTCAAACGACGTGATTTCACAGTCAATGCCTTTGCCTTGGATGAGACAGGGGAAATCGTTGATTTATTTGACGGTCTCAAAGATTTAGAAAATCAGGTCTTACGAGCTGTTGGTATAGCTAGTGAACGTTTCAATGAAGACGCGCTACGCATCATGCGTGGCTTTCGTTTCCAAGCTAGTCTTGGTTTTGAACTAGAGCAAGAAACATTTGAAGCGATGAAGGCCTTAACGCCACTCTTAGATAAAATCTCTGTGGAACGCACCTTTGTCGAGTTTGATAAACTTTTACTGGCTCCCTATTGGCGAGTAGGTTTATCTTCTATGATTGCAAGCAAAGCTTATGATTATCTTCCAGATATGGCAGGCAGTCAGGAGAAACTCCAGTCTTTGTTTGATTTAGAGGGTAATTTCACTTTTGAAACTTCTGAACAAGCCTGGGCAGCACTTTTATGTGCTTTAAAAGTGGAAGATGCGCAAAAGTTTTTAAAGCATTGGAAAACTTCGCGTCAGTTTGCCAAACAGGTTCAGGATTTATTGACAATTTTGGCTCTTCGAGATGAGGGAGAACTAAGCAAGCGTGATTGCTACCGCTTTGATTTGGATTTACTTTTACAAGCTGAAAATCTCCGCAGAGCTCAAGGTAAAGACTATAATCCACAAACAATCACAGAAACTTATGAGAGCTTGACCATTCATGATAAGAAAGAGATGCAAATCAATGGTGGCATTCTCATCAAAGAATACGGCTATCAGCCAGGTCCTGAATTAGGGGATGTTTTAGAAGAAATTGAGTATGCTATTGTTGATGGAGAATTGGAAAATGACCGTCAAGCCATCCATGACTACCTAAGGGAGAGAAAATGAGTGACTTTATCGTTGAAAAACTAAGTAAATCCGTTGGAGATAAGACAGTCTTTAAGGATATTTCCTTTATCATCCATGACTTGGACAGAATTGGTCTTATCGGTGTCAACGGAACCGGTAAAACTACCCTTCTAGATGTTCTTTCGGGAGTTTCAGGTTTTGATGGTGATGTTAGCCCATTTTCATCAAAGAATGATTACAAGATAGGCTACTTGACCCAGAATCCGGATTTTGATGATAGCAAGACCGTTTTGGATACGGTCCTATCAAGTGATTTGAAAGAAATCCAGCTGATTCGTGAGTATGAACTGCTCATGCTTAACTATAGTGAAGACAAACAGACTCGTTTGGAACGGGTTATGGCTGAGATGGATTCCCTCCAAGCTTGGGAAATCGACAGTCAGGTCAAGACGGTTCTCAGTAAACTAGGCATTCAAGACTTATCAACCCCTGTTGGAGCTTTGTCAGGTGGATTACGTAGACGGGTTCAGTTGGCGCAAGTCCTTCTTGGAAACCATGATCTCATGCTTCTTGATGAGCCTACCAACCACTTGGATATTGCGACCATTGAGTGGTTAACCCTCTTCTTGAAGAATTCCAAGAAAACAGTATTATTTATCACCCATGATCGCTATTTCCTAGATGCTCTTTCTACGCGAATCTTTGAGTTGGACCGAGCTGGTTTGACAGAATATCAGGGGAATTACCAGGACTATGTTCGCCTCAAAGCTGAACAGGATGAGCGCGATGCAGCTCTTCTTCACAAAAAAGAACAACTCTATAAACAGGAATTAGCCTGGATGAGAAGACAACCACAAGCTCGTGCAACCAAGCAACAGGCGCGTATCAATCGTTTCCATGACTTGAAGAAGGAAGTTTCAGATACTAGTGTTGAGACAGACTTGGCCATGAATTTTGAAACTAGCCGTATCGGTAAAAAGGTCATCGAGTTTAAGGATGTTTCCTTTGCCTATGATGACAAACCGATTTTGCAAGATTTTAACCTTTTGGTCCAAGCCAAAGACCGTATCGGAATCGTTGGGGATAATGGTGTTGGGAAGTCAACTCTTCTCAATCTCATTGCAGGAAGTCTCGAGCCAACTAAAGGTCAAGTTATTATCGGAGAAACGGTTCGCATCGCTTATTTCTCTCAACAAATCGAAGGTTTGGATGAAAGCAAGCGGGTTATTAACTACCTGCAGGAAGTGGCAGAAGAAGTCAAGACCAGTGGTGGTTCTACGACATCTATCGCTGAGTTGCTAGAGCAGTTCCTTTTCCCACGATCAACGCATGGTACCTTGATTGAGAAGTTATCTGGTGGAGAGAAGAAACGTCTTTATCTCCTCAAATTACTTCTTGAAAAGCCTAATGTCCTCCTCTTAGACGAGCCAACAAATGATTTAGATATTGCAACCTTAACGGTTTTAGAAAATTTCTTACAAGGTTTTGCAGGACCAGTCTTGACAGTTAGTCACGACCGCTATTTCCTTGATAAGGTAGCAACTAAAATTCTCGCTTTTGAAGATGGAACCATCCGTCCTTTCTTTGGACATTACACAGACTACCTAGATGAAAAAGCTTTTGAAGCAGAAACGGTAACTCAAAACCAAAAAGCTGACAAGGAAAAAGTCGTCAAAGTTCGTGAAGAAAAGAAACGGATGACTTACCAAGAAAAGCAGGAGTGGGCATGTATTGAAGGTGACATCGAAGCCTTGGAAAACCGCATTGTAGAGATTGAAGAAGAGATGCAGGCAAATGGTTCTGACTTTGGGAAACTAGCCACCCTTCAAAAGGAGCTGGATGAAAAGAATGAAGCCTTACTTGAAAAATATGAACGCTATGAATATTTAAGTGAGTTGGTTTAATGGAAGAGAAAATCATCAAATGGAGTAGTAAGAAAATCATTTGGACTATTGTTCTCTGCTTAGTTGAGTTAGCTTTTCTTCTTTGGATCCTATCTTTTATGATGACCTATCCCAAGGAGGCACCTGTGGGATTGGTGGTATTAAGACTCTTTGTCTTATTCTTAATCATCATTGTTGGATGGCTCTTGTATGAACGGATACAGATTCTTCTATCAGATAAAGAGTATTTAAAATGTACGGCTCAAGGTTTTTCCTATAAGCCACATCCGAAAAAAGACTGGCAGTTTTATTCTTGGGGAGATATAGAAAAATTTGCTCTTATGAGAATTAAGGGCAGTAGAAATTCAAGGGATTTTTATACTATTGAGGTTCAGTTTTATGACAAGGAACTTTTAAAATCCAACTCTTTCTGGAATCGTCTACGAAGTAGATTTACAAGTTCAAAACATTCGAACGTTTTAAAAATTCCAATCCACTTGTTGGATGTCGGTTTGCCAAAGAGAGTATTTGAAACCATGTCCTACTTTGAGAGAGAGTGGCGCATCCAACAGAATCGTCAACGGAATCAAACTTCTAAAAGCAAAAAGAAGTAAAGATTTCATTGAGCGAGCGAATCTCCGAATTTTATGAAGGGCTGAGAGGCTTTGGAAGGATATTCCAAGGCTTCTTTCTATTTTGCTTTTCTAGGAATTATGGTATAATAGGGAGTAAAAACTTTAAAAGAAAGAAACGCTATGAACTTAAAAGACTACATTGCAAGTATTGAAAATTATCCACAAGAAGGAATTACTTTCCGTGATATTAGCCCATTGATGGCAGATGGAAATGCCTACAGCTACGCTGTTCGTGAAATTGTTCAATATGCTACTAACAAACAGATTGATATGATCGTAGGACCAGAAGCTCGTGGATTTATCGTTGGATGTCCAGTCGCTTTTGAGTTGGGAATTGGTTTTGCACCTGTGCGTAAACCAGGAAAATTGCCACGCGAAGTTATTTCAGCTGACTACGAAAAAGAATATGGAGTTGATACTTTGACTATGCACGCAGATGCTATCAAACCAGGTCAACGTGTTCTGATCGTAGATGACCTTTTAGCAACAGGTGGTACTGTGAAAGCAACCATCGAAATGATTGAAAAACTTGGTGGTATCGTAGCTGGTTGTGCCTTCTTGATTGAGCTTGATGAGCTTAAAGGTCGTGAAGCTATCGGAGATTACGATTATAAAGTTTTGATGCATTATTAATGAAAAACAGTCCCTAGGGCTGTTTTCTCTTCATCTGATATAAAAATAGGCTATATCTAGTTAGAGAAAAACTATAATTGAAAACTATATCTTCTTACAGTATAATAAAGGGAAGAAGTGTCGTCAGCTGGATTATTCCATTTGATGACAGTCAGGTTACTTGAGTCCAGTATGATACAGTTAGGAGATTTCCATGCCGATTCGAATTGATAAAAAATTACCAGCAGTTGAGATTTTACAAACAGAAAATATTTTCGTCATGGATGATCAACGGGCGGCTCATCAGGATATCCGGCCCTTGAAAATTCTTATTTTAAATCTAATGCCGCAAAAAATTGTAACAGAGACTCAACTCTTAAGGCATTTGGCCAATACTCCTTTACAGTTAGATATTGACTTTTTATATATGGAGAGTCACCAATCAAAAACAACTCGATCAGAGCATATGGAGACCTTTTATAAGACCTTCTCGGAGGTCAAAGACGATTATTTCGATGGCTTGATTATCACAGGAGCTCCAGTTGAGCACCTTCCATTTGAGGAGGTTGACTATTGGCAGGAGTTTACCCAAGTTATCGATTGGTCTAAGACTCATGTCTTTTCAACCTTGCATATTTGTTGGGGGGCACAGGCAGGTCTATACTATCGCTATGGCGTAGATAAATACCAGATGGAGCAGAAGCTTTCGGGGATTTATCCTCAGGATATTTTAAAAGAAGGTCACCTTCTTTTGAGAGGTTTTGATGATTTATATGTATCCCCTCATTCTCGCCATACAGAAGTCCACAAAGAAGATATTCTGAATAAAACAAATCTAGAGATTTTAGCATCAGGAAAAGAGGTGGGAATCTCTATCCTTGCGAGTCGAGATTTGAGAGAAGTTTATAGCTTTGGGCATTTAGAGTATGATCGCGACACGCTTGCAAAGGAATATTTTAGAGATCTAGATGCTGGTTTAGATCCCCATATACCAGAAAATTATTTCAAAAATGATGACATTCATGAGCTTCCTTGTATGCGTTGGAGTTCATCTGCAGCTCTCTTCTTTAGTAACTGGGTAAATTATGCGGTTTACCAAGAAACGCCGTTTGAGTGGAAGAGTGCGGAAGAAGATGTGTCTCATTTTGGATATTTATAAGAGGAATTATGACATATTTAGATGCTTTCAAATCAGGAAACTTAGTGTTACCGAGTGACCTGCTTTTACATTACAATCAATTGTTCTCATCAAGTGATGATTTCTTGGTTTGGCAATTCTTTTACCTACAGAATACAACGGCTTTAGGAGAATTGTCTCCAAGTCAGATTGCTGAAAAAATCGGCAAAAATGTCACTGAAGTCAATCAGGCTATTTCACGCTTGACAGAAAAAGGCCTGCTTCAATATCGTACGATTGAACTTAATGGCGAAATAGAAGTTATCTTCGATGCAACTCTTGCCTTGGAGCGCCTAGACCAACTTTTTGAAAAACAGGCTCCAAACCAGGTGCAATCTGCCTCAAATGATTTAAAGAGCTTGGTAGATACTTTCCAACAGGAGCTAGGTCGTCTATTGAGCCCCTTTGAAATCGAAGATTTGGAAAAGAGTTTGAAAGAAGACGGAACTAGTGCGGATTTGATAAAAGAAGCCTTACGTGAAGCTGTTCTAAATGGAAAACCAAATTGGAAATATATCCAAGCTATCCTTCGAAACTGGCGTCACGAAGGGATTAGGAATGTAGCCCAGGTAGAAGCGAAACGTCAGGAGAGAGAGGCAACAAACCCTCAAAATGTACAAGTTTCATCTGATTTTAAAAATGCCATGGACCTTTGGAAAGACTAATATTTAGCAATAAAAAAACTTGCCATGGGCAAGTTTTTTTGTGTTCTTAAAAAGTAAGTCCCCAAACACTTACAGAACGTTCAGCAACTGGGAAATCACCATATCCTTCAGCATTAATAGTTACTTGGTCTGAATGGTTGCCAAGTAAATCAACAAAAGAATGATCAGCCCATTCTTGACCTACAAACATAGTTTTGTAATTGTCTTGAGCATTTGAGATAAGAACAGCTAAAGGTGCTTGATTGTCAGCTCCTGAACGGACCCAACCGATACAATTAGGGTCATCAAAGTAGTCCGTCTGCTCTCCATAAGCCAAATCTTTTCGGATAGCTAGCAGATGGTCAAGAACTTCTTTAAAATCTTGCTGAGCATATTGACCAGAGATACCGTAGTAGTCTCCATAAAAGACACAAGGGAGACCCTGCTCACGCAAAAGAATAAGAGCATAGGCTGCTGGTTTGAACCATTTTTCTACAGTAGATTCTAAAGCTTGTCCTCGTTGAGTATCATGGTTTTCGACAAAGGTTACAGCTTTATCTGGTTTGATTTGAGCCAGACTATCATTAAAGATGGTACGCAAGTCGTAGTCTGCACCAGCCTGGCTTGCTTCAAAGAGATTCATATGGAGTCGGACATCGACAAGGTCAAAGCGCTCTTCAATCTTTTCGAGGTAGTCCAAGTTGGTTTCCTTGTCTGGATTCCAGAATTCTCCAAAGACATAGAAGTCTTGTCCATATTTCTCTTTGATGTCACGAATGAAATTACGCATAAAGAAAGAGTCAATATGCTTTACAGCATCTAAGCGGAAACCTGTTACACCAGTCGTTTCGATAAACCAATCAGCCCAATCGTAGATATTTTGTATGACTTCTGGATGCTTGAAATCTAGGTCTGCATACATGAGATAGTCATAGTTACCATTTTCGTTATCAACTAATTCCTCGTTAGCCCAGCCTTTATTATCACCTTGAATCAAATAGATGCCAGACTTCCGTCTTTTGGCATCATAGTCAGTTCCAGTGAAATGGTACCAGTGCCAGTGGAAATCATTGTAGGTGTTTTGTCTTCCATCAAAAGTAAAGTTTGTCCAACCATTGATAGTAAAAGGTTCTCCAAGTTCAATTGTGCGATCTTCTGGGTCGACTTCAATAACCTGGAAGGATTCTAAACGATCTGCAGCTGCCTTGTGGTTTAAGACGACGTCGGCCATAGGTTGAATCCCATGTGATTTAAGTGTTTGAATGGCTTGAAGATAGTCTTCTTTAAAGCCGTATTTGGTACGGATAGTGCCTTTTTGGTCGAATTCTCCGAGATCAAAAAGGTCATAGACACCATAACCGACATCTTTTTCGTTGGTAGCTTTAAAGGCAGGTGGCATCCAGACGTGGCTAATTCCTAGATTTGCAAGATGCTCAGCATCATCGGTAAGTCGCGTCCAGTGTTGTCCATCGTGGGGAAGGTACCACTCAAAATATTGCATTAGGGTTTGATTTTTCATAGAAAGTCCTCATACTTAACAATTTGACAATCATTTTACCACAAAGCCAAGGAATACGCAAACGTTTGCGCTAGAAAATATACTCTAGCCATTTTATGTCCATTTTTTACAAAAAACTTTTTAAAATGCGGAAGAGAGTTATTATCTGATGAAAAAGCGTGAAAAATAGCTTCAATTCCTATGGAATCAATGGAGAAATCACTTTCTATTTTGTGAATTTTCAACAAATTTGATATAATTGTATCTATGAAAAAAGTATTCGTCAGCCGGCGTGTCGAAAAAAAGCTGAATAAGGGTCAGATGGTTTTAGAAGAGATTGATTTTCCAGAGCTATCTGAAACTAATCAAGAAGTTGAGCTTTTCAGCCAAAGCAAAAAATTTTTAGGGAAGGCTTATTTATCCAGTCAAAACAAGGGGATTGGTTGGTTTGTAACCAACCAGAAAGTTTCTTTTAATCAAAAGTTCTTTGAAAGCTTGTTTGAAAAAGCCAAACACAAACGTTCTTCCTACTATCAGGATGAGTTGACAACTGCCTTTCGTTTGTTTAATCAAGAAGGCGATGGTTTTGGTGGAATGACGCTGGATCTCTACGGAGATTATGTTGTTTTCTCTTGGTATAACTCCTATATCTATGGTCTTCGCCAAGAGATTATGGCAGCCTTCGCTCAGGTATTTCCAGAAGTCTTGGGTGCCTATGAAAAGATTCGCTTCAAAGGTCTAGATTATGAGTCTGCCCATATCTATGGTCAAGAAGCAGCTGAATATTTCACTGTTCTTGAGAATGGAGTCTTGTACCAAGTCTTTATGAATGACGGTCTTATGACAGGGATCTTCTTGGATCAGCATGAAGTTCGTGGGAGCTTAGTTGATGGTTTAGCAATGGGGAAATCCTTGCTCAATATGTTTTCCTATACAGCAGCCTTCTCAGTCGCTGCAGCTATGGGAGGAGCTAGTGAAACAACCTCTGTGGATCTAGCCAAGCGTTCGAGAGAACTATCAGAAGCTCATTTTCATGCTAATGGTTTGAGTCTAGACAATCATCGATTGCTTGTCATGGATGTCTTTGAATACTTTAAATATGCTAAGAGGAAGGGTTTGAGCTACGATGTGATTGTTCTGGATCCGCCTAGTTTTGCCCGAAATAAAAAACAAACCTTCTCTGTAGCTAAGGATTATCATAAATTGATTTCCCAAAGCCTAGAGATTTTAAATCCAGGTGGAATCATTATTGCTAGTACTAATGCTGCTAATGTTTCCCGTCAAAAATTCACAGAACAAATCGACAAAGGATTTGCAGGTAGAAAATATCAGGTCCTTCAAAAGTATGGACTTCCAGCAGACTTTGTCTACAATGAAAAAGATGAAAGTAGTAATTACCTCAAAGTGATTACCATGAAGGTTAGTAAATGAAATTAATTGTTTCCGTAATGCCAAGAAGTTTAGAGGAGGCTCAGGCTATTGATGCGATGCGCTACCATGATGCCGATATCATCGAATGGCGAGCTGACTTCTTACCAAAGGAAGCTATTTTGCAGGTAGCACCAGCTATTTTCGAAAAATTTGCAGGACGTGAGCTTGTTTTTACCTTGCGTACTCGTGCTGAGGGTGGTCAAATTGAACTCTCTTCAGAAGAATATGTTCAAATTATCAAGGAAGTAGCCCAGCTTTATCAACCAGATTATATTGATTTTGAGTATTTTAGCTATAGGGATGTTTTTGAGGAAATGTTAGAATTTCCAAACCTGGTCTTAAGCTATCATAATTTCCAAGAAACACCGGAAAATCTAATGGAAATCTTGTCCGAGTTAACAAGTTTAAACCCTAAAGTTGTGAAAATCGCAGTTATGGCTCACACAGAACAAGATGTGTTGGATTTGATGAACTTTACACGTGGCTTTAAAACACTAAATCCCGAACAGGAATATGTAACGATTTCTATGGGGAAAGTGGGCAAGGTTTCTCGTATCACATCAGATGTAACGGGTTCTAGCTGGTCTTTTGCAAGTCTAGATGAAGCTAGTGCGCCAGGACAGATTTCTCTATCTAGCATGAAAAAAATTCGGGAGATTCTCAATGAAGATTGATGGCTACACACGTTTAGCAGCTGTAGTCGCAAATCCCATCAAACATTCCATTTCTCCCTTTATTCACAATAGCGCTTTTGAAGCAACCAATACCAATGGGGTTTATCTAGCTTGGGAAGTAGAAGCTAAGGACTTGGCTGAAACAGTTGCCAATATTCGTCGCTATCAGATGTATGGAATCAATCTTTCTATGCCCTATAAGGAGCAAGTGATTCCTTATCTGGACCAGTTGAGCGAAGAAGCTCGTTTGATTGGTGCTGTCAATACAGTGGTGAATCGAGAAGGAACTTTAATCGGATATAACACAGATGGCAAGGGATTCTTTAAGAGCTTGCCTTCTTTTAAAATATCAGGGAAAAGAATGGTCTTGTTAGGAGCAGGTGGCGCAGCCAAGGCAATTTTGTCACAGGCAATCTTGGATGGAGTAGACCAGATTTCTGTCTTTGTACGCTCGGCTTCGATGGGAAAAACAAAACCTTACTTAGAGAAGCTACAGCATGAAACAGGATTTAGAGTAGAGTTATTTGCTTTAGAAGATCGTCAAGACCTTCAAGGCAGCATCACTCATGCTGATCTCTTAGTCAATGCGACCAGTGTGGGTATGGATGGAGCATCTCAGCCAATCCCAACAAGTATTGTTTTACCAGAAAATCTATTGGTAGCAGATGTGATTTATCAACCCTTTGAAACTCCATTTCTAAAGTGGGCAAGAAACCAGGGAAATGAAGCTATTAATGGTCTAGGCATGTTGCTTTACCAAGCAGCTGAAGCTTTTCAGTTATGGACCGGCAAGGAAATGCCAACAGATCAAATCTGGGAATTATTAAAACAAAAGTATCAATAATGAAAAAAGGAGAACTGCTATGAAAATCAAAATAGACCTTCCCCACCATCCTTATGATATTCAGATTGAAAAAGGATGCTTGTCTCAAGCAGGGAAATGGTTGCGGGAACTTTGGCAACCGCAAAAAGTTGTTATCATAACGGATAACCGTGTGGCTTCACTCTATGCAGAAAAGGTTAAATTGAGTTTGGAGGATGCTGGCTTTCAAGTGGCAGTTTTTGACTTTTTAGAGGGCGAAGAACGAAAAAATCTGACTACAGTTCAAAAAGTCTATGAATTTTTAGTCAAACAGGATATGACTCGTAGTGATGGAATCGTTGCACTTGGTGGCGGAGTGGTAGGGGACTTAGCTGGCTTTGTAGCTTCTACCTATATGCGAGGAGTTCATTTCGTTCAAATTCCAACTAGTTTGACTGCCCAGGTTGATTCCTCTATCGGTGGAAAAACTGGAGTTAACACCTCTTTTGCCAAGAATATGGTGGGAACTTTTGCTCAGCCGGATGGTGTTTTGATTGATCCAACCGTTCTTGAAACCTTAGGGAAGAGAGAATTGATTGAAGGAATGGGTGAAGTCATCAAGTATGGCTTAATTGAAGATCCAGAACTCTGGGACTTATTATCTGAAATGGATGGTTCTGTGGAAAGTATTTTGGAACATTCCGAGAGTTTGATTGAGCATTCTTGCCAGGTCAAGCGCAAGATGGTAGTTGAAGATGAGTTGGATAATGGCATTCGTTTATATCTCAACTTTGGTCACACAATTGGCCATGCCATTGAAGCAACTGCTGGTTACGGAAAAGTCATGCACGGTGAGGCAGTAGCTATGGGAATGGTTCAGGTCTCTAAGGTGGCAGAAGAAAAAGGACTCATGCCAGCTGGAATAACCCGGTCCATCCGAGAGATGTGTCAGAAGTTTGGTCTTCCTGTTGATTATGAAAACTGGGACATTGATAAGCTTTATCAGGCTTTGACTCATGACAAAAAAGCGCGTGGGAATACCATGAAGTTAGTCTTGGTGCCAGAACTTGGTTCAGCGATGATTCACCCAGTTTCTCTCGAAGAAATGAAAGATTACTTAGTAAAATAAGGAGAATGTATGAGATATTTAACAGCAGGAGAATCACATGGTCCTCGTCTGACAGCAATTATTGAAGGAATTCCTGCAGGACTGTCTTTGACTGCAGAAGATATCAATGAGGATCTCAAACGTCGCCAAGGCGGTTACGGTCGTGGTGGACGTATGAAGATTGAAAGTGACCAAGTTGTCTTTACTTCTGGTGTTCGCCACGGGAAGACGACAGGGGCTCCAATCACCATGGATGTCATTAACAAGGATCATCAAAAATGGCTAGATATCATGTCTGCCGAGGATATTGAAGACAAACTCAAAAGTAAACGAAAAATCACTCATCCTCGCCCAGGTCACGCAGACTTGGTTGGGGGCATCAAATACCGCTTTGATGATTTGCGAAATTCTTTGGAACGTTCATCTGCCCGTGAAACGACCATGCGAGTGGCAGTTGGAGCAGTAGCCAAGCGGCTTTTAGCTGAGCTTGATATCGAAATTGCTAACCATGTTGTTGTCTTTGGTGGTAAGGAAATCAATGTTCCAGAAAACTTAACAGTCGCAGAGATCAAAAAACTAGCTGCCCAGTCAGAAGTTTCTATCGTTAACCAAGAACGTGAGCAGGAAATCAAGGACTATATTGACCAAATCAAACGTGATGGAGATACCATCGGTGGTGTTGTTGAAACGGTTATCGGTGGTGTTCCGGTTGGTCTGGGTTCATACGTCCAATGGGATAGAAAACTAGATGCAAGATTAGCTCAAGCAGTTGTTTCGATCAATGCTTTTAAGGGTGTGGAATTTGGACTAGGCTTTAAAGCAGGTTATCTCAAGGGTAGCCAAGTCATGGATGAAATCCTATGGTCTAAAGAAGATGGCTATACTCGTCGTACTAATAATCTTGGAGGTTTCGAAGGTGGTATGACCAATGGTCAACCGATTATTATCCGTGGGGTTATGAAACCAATTCCAACTCTCTATAAACCATTGATGAGCGTTGATATTGAAACCCATGAGCCTTATAAAGCAACAGTAGAGAGAAGTGATCCGACTGCTCTTCCAGCAGCAGGCGTCGTTATGGAGGCAATCGTAGCAACGGTCTTGGCTCAAGAAATCCTTGAGAAATTCTCTTCAGATAATCTGGAAGAATTAAAAGAAGCTGTTGCAAAACATCGGGAGTATACAAAGAATTATTAAGGAGTTCTTATGGCAAAAACCATCTATATCGCAGGACTGGGTTTGATTGGTGCTTCGATGGCACTGGGAATCAAGCGGGACCATCCTGATTATGAGATTTTAGGATACAATCGTAGTCAAGCGTCTAGAGATATTGCCTTGGAGAGAGGAATGATTGACCGAGCGACGGATGACTTTGCCAGTTTCGCTCCCCTTGCAGATATCATCATTCTTACCTTGCCAATCAAGCAAACCATTGCTTTTTTACAAGAATTGGCAACTTTGGAACTAAAAGAAGGTGTCATTATTTCTGATGCTGGATCGACCAAGTCAGCTATCGTATCTACAGCTGAGAAGTGTTTTGCTGATAAGTCTGTTCGCTTTGTTGGCGCTCATCCTATGGCAGGTAGTCATAAGACAGGAGCGGCCTCTGCCGATGTCAACCTCTTTGAAAATGCCTATTATATTTTCACGCCATCTAGTCTGACAACTCCGGATACGCTCGAAGAAATGAAAGACTTGCTGTCAGGTCTTCATGCTCGTTTCATTGAAATCGATGCTGAAGAGCATGACCGAGTGACTTCTCAGATTAGCCATTTTCCGCATATCTTAGCATCAGGCTTGATGGAACAAACTGCCACTTATGCTGAAGAGCACGAAATGGCGCGACGGTTTGCGGCAGGTGGTTTTCGTGATATGACTCGGATTGCTGAAAGCGAGCCAGGCATGTGGGCTTCTATCCTCTTATCCAATCGAGAGACCATTATTGAACGCATCGAGGACTTCAAGGGCCGTTTGGGCGAGATTGAACAAGCTATCAGTGCAGGTGATGAAAACCAAATCTGGAACTTTTTCAATCAAGCGCGTGAGCAACGTCAAGCTATGGAAATCCACAAACGTGGAGGCGTAGATAGCTCTTATGACCTTTATGTAGATGTTCCCGATGAGGAAGATGTGATTTTGCGCATCTTGGAATTGCTAAGAGGAACTTCTTTGGTCAATATCCATATCAATGAGGAAAACCGTGAGGATGTTCACGGGATTCTACAAATTTCATTTAAGAATGCTCAGGATTTAAAACGTGCTGAGCAAGTCATTACAGAAAATACTGACTACACAGTCGTAATTAAATAAGGAGGACAATTATGTCAAATGTTTATGATAGTGCAAATGCACTTAGTCGTGGACTACGCGAATTGCCTGAATACAAGGCGGTTAAGGAAGCTAGAGATGCCATCCAAGCAGATGCAGAAGCAAGCAAAATTTTTGCGGATTATATTGCTTTTCAGCATGAAATCCAAATTATGGCACAAACTGGTCAAATTCCAGACGCTTCTTTCCAAGAAAAAATGGAAAGCTTTGGTAAACAGATTCAAGGCAACTCTCTCTTGTCAGAATTCTTTGCCAAACAGCAACAACTTTCTATCTACCTTTCTGATATTGAAAAAATTGTCTTTGAACCAATTTCAGAACTTTTAAAATAAGAATTTACCTCATAAAGTCAGGAATTTTTAAGAAATTTCTGACTTTTTATGATAAAATAAGAAAAAGTATTGTCAGTATGAGGTCTAGTATGAAGTTAAAAACAAACGTTAAGCATTTGAATGGTAGCATTCGAGTACCAGGGGATAAGTCCATCAGTCATCGCTCTATCATTTTTGGGAGCTTAGCTGATGGAGAGACCAAGGTTTATGATATCTTACGTGGTGAGGATGTCTTGTCAACTATGCAAGTTTTTCGCGACCTCGGCGTTGAGATTGAGGACAAGGATGGTGTCGTTACCATTCAAGGTGTCGGTATGGATGGTTTGAAAGTTCCTCAAAATGCTCTAGATATGGGTAATTCTGGGACCTCTATTCGTTTAATTTCAGGCGTCCTTGCAGGTGCAGACTTTGAAGTGGAGATGTTTGGAGATGATAGTCTTTCCAAACGCCCTATGGACCGTGTAACTCTTCCTTTGAAAAAAATGGGAGTTAGCATTTCTGGTCAGACAGAGCGAGACCTGCCACCGTTGCACTTAAAAGGTACAAAAAATTTAACACCTATTCATTATGAATTGCCAATCGCCTCTGCTCAAGTCAAGTCTGCCTTGATTTTTGCAGCCTTGCAGGCTCAAGGACAGTCAGTCATTATCGAGAAGGAGTGCACTCGTAACCACACAGAAGATATGCTGCGTCAATTTGGCGGAGACTTGAGTGTCGATGGTAAGAAAATCACAGTCCAAGGACCACAGAAACTAAGTGGGCAAACTGTTGTCGTATCTGGAGATATTTCTAGTGCAGCCTTTTGGTTAGTCGCAGGTTTGATTGTTCCAAATTCTCGTGTGGTGCTTAAGAATGTCGGTATTAATGAAACACGTACAGGTATCATCGATGTTATTCGTGCTATGGGTGGGAAACTAGAACTTACTGATATTGATCCAATTGCTAAGTCAGCAACCTTAACTGTCGAAACTTCAGACCTCAAAGGAACCGAGATTGGTGGAGCTTTGATTCCGCGCTTAATTGATGAATTGCCGATTATTGCGCTCCTAGCTACCCAAGCTCAAGGGCAAACGGTTATCAAAGATGCAGAAGAACTTAAGGTTAAAGAAACTGACCGCATTCAAGTTGTTGCTGATGCTTTAAATAGCATGGGAGCAGCTATTACTCCTACAGCAGACGGCATGATTATCAAAGGGAAAACTGCTCTCCATGGAGCCAGAGTCAATACCTTTGGGGACCACCGTATCGGCATGATGACAGCCATTGCAGCTCTTTTAGTTGCAGATGGAGAGGTCGAATTGGATCGTGCCGAAGCTATCAATACTAGCTACCCAAGCTTCTTTGATGATTTGGAGACCTTGATTCATGGCTAAGGTTTTACTAGGATTTATGGGGGCAGGAAAATCTACCATTGCTAGAAATTTAGCATCTGACTTCGTCGATATGGACTCTCTGCTTGAAGAACGCCTGGGGATGTCGATTGCTCGTTTCTTTGAAGAAAAAGGGGAAGTAGCCTTTCGTCAGGTAGAAGAAGAAGTCCTAGTTGACCTGCTAAAGACAGATAAAGTTATTTCTACTGGTGGAGGGATTGTTATTTCGCCACGTAATCGAGACTTACTCAAGCAAAATCCAGAGAATATCTATCTAAAAGCAGATTTTGAGACTCTCTATCAGCGTATTTCAGCCGATAAGGACAATCAACGCCCCCTATTTCTAAACAATAGTAAGGAAGATTTGGCAGCGATTTTTAATGAAAGACAAATCTGGTATGAGGAAGTGGCTAGTCAGATTGTTGATGTATCAAGATTAAGCCCAGAGGAAATTATAGAGGAACTGAAATGAAAATTGCCTATCTAGGTCCCAAAGGATCTTTTTCGCACCATGTTGTGCAGACGGCTTTTCCACATGAGGAACTAGAGCCTTTTTCAAATATTACGGACGTTATCAAGGCCTATGAACAAGGTTTGGTAGACTATTCAGTAGTGCCAGTTGAAAATTCTATTGAAGGTAGTGTTCATGAGACCCTAGACTATCTTTTCCATCAGGCTCGCATTCAAGCTGTGGCAGAGATTGTTCAGCCAATCCATCAACAGCTGATGGCAGTACCAGGACAGTTTAAAATAGAGAAAATCTTTTCTCATCCGCAGGCATTAGCCCAAGGGAAGAAATTTATCGATGAACATTTTCCAGACGCTCAATTAGAAGTAACGGCAAGTACAGCCTATGCTGCTCGGTACGTTTCCGAACATCCAGATCAACCATTTGCAGCTATTGCTCCAAAAAGCTCTGCTGAAGAATATGGTTTAGAACTGATTGCTCAAGATATTCAGGAAATGGAAGCCAACTTCACTCGCTTTTGGGTTTTGGGGCTTAACTTACCACAAATCCCTTTGAGTCCAGGTTCTGAAAAGATGAGTCTAGCTTTGACCTTGCCGGATAATCTTCCAGGTGCATTATACAAAGCGCTTTCTACCTTTGCTTGGCGCGGAATTGATCTGACGAAGATTGAGAGTCGTCCCCTAAAAACTGCCTTGGGGGAATACTTTTTTATCATTGATGTCGCTTATACTGATAAAGAACTGGTCCATTTTGCTCAAAAAGAACTAGAAACGATTGGTATCCAGTATAAAATACTTGGAGCTTACCCTATCTATACCATACAGGATAAAGGGAAGGAGAAGGAATGACTAGAGAAAATCCTCTGACACACCATGAAAAATTACGCTATGACTATCTCTTGAAAAATATTCATTATTTGAATGAGAAAGAAAAGAGAGAGTTTGCTTTTTTACAAGCTAAGCTGGATGGTCAACAAGAAGCTCGTTCAGTTGTCGTAGAAGAAGCAGAAAATCAAGACTATCAGGACTATACGGAATCTAATACAGGTCTACCGAGTTATACAAATCGTAGCCGAGCTAGTCGACGTAGTAGTCCACCTCAACCAAAAGCCAAGATTCCTAAGCAGAAGAAACCAAAGAAAAAAAGAGTCTTTCGATTTAAACGCATACTTGCTTGGTTAGGAATGCTGTTGCTTTGTGCTGCAGTAGGAATGATTTTCATGTTCCTGAAAGGTTTCCAATCAGCCAATCCGAATGGCTCAAGTGGGTCAAAAGATGCCAAGGCTGCTCAAGTTGAAGTCTTCAATGGACAGGATACAAGAGATGGTGTCAATATTCTTATTTTAGGAACAGACGGCCGTATTGGACAGAATAGTGCAGAAACACGGACAGATTCCATTATGGTTTTAAATGTAAGTGGTAAGGATAAAAAGCTTAAGCTTGTAAGCTTTATGCGAGACAACCTAGTTTATATTGATGGTTATAGCCAAGTTATTAACGGACAAAAACAGGCTGATCACAAGTTGAACTTGGCCTACGAATTGGGGGAACAAGAAGGAAAACAAGGGGCTGAAATGGTGCGTAAGGTCCTTAAAGATAATTTTGACCTAGATATCAAATACTATGCACTTGTCGATTTCCAAGCCTTTGCGACTGCCATTGACACGCTTTTCCCTGACGGTGTGACCATTGATGCTCAATTTTCAACCCTAAACGGAGTTCCGGTTACAGAAGCTACAGTTGGTGATGACTTGCATGCCACAGAATCTGAATCGCCAACACAAACTATTAAAGTTGGGACGCAACAAATGAATGGTTCAACTCTTCTCAACTATGCACGTTTCCGTGATGACGATGAAGGGGACTATGGACGCACTCGTAGACAGCAACAAGTCATGACAGCTGTTTTACAGCAAATTAAGGATCCTACAAAACTTTTCACAGGTTCAGAAGCCCTTGGAAAAGTATTCGCTATGACATCTACAAATATTCCATATACCTTCCTATTGACCAATGGTTTATCAGTTCTTGAGGGAGGTCAGAACGGTATTGAAAGACTAACAGTACCGGAACTTGGAGACTGGGTAGATGACTATGATGTCTACGGAGGTCAGTCACTTCGTATTGACCAAGAAGCCTATCAGAAAAAATTAGCTCAAATGGGATTTAGATGATAATAAAAACTAAATCAAAGCTTGAAACATCTAATAAAATAGATGTCTCAGGCTTTGATTTTTTACATAACCAGATGGATTTTTTGACCATTTTTTGGTATAATAAAATGATGTAATTCTATAGAAGAGGAAAAGAATGAGATGAGTGATTTAAAGGAAATTCAAGCCCGTAGCTTAGAAATGGCTGAATATTTTGTCGCTTTTTGTAAAGAACATGGCTTGCTCTGTTATTTGTGTGGCGGAGGAGCTATTGGAACTTTACGACATAAAGGTTTCATACCTTGGGATGATGATTTGGACTTCTTTATGCCACGAAAGGACTATGAAAAACTAGCAGAGTTATGGCCTCAATATGCGGATGAGCGTTACTTCCTATCAAAGAGTTCTAAAGACTATGTAGACCGTAACCTCTTTATCACCATTCGCGATAAGGAGACGACTTGTATAAAGCCTTATCAACAAGATTTGGATCTTCCCCACGGCTTGGCTTTGGATGTTCTTCCCTTGGACTACTACCCTAAAAATCCAGTAGAGCGCAAGAAACAAGTCCGCTGGGCTTTGATTTATTCTCTATTTTGTGCACAAACCATTCCAGAAAAGCATGGAGCTCTCATGAAGTGGGGTAGTACCATTTTACTAGGGTTGACTCCTAAATCGCTTCGCTATCGTATCTGGAAAAAGGCTGAGAAAGAAATGACCAAGTATGGATTAGCTGAAAGTGATGGTATCACAGAATTATGTTCAGGTCCAGGCTACATGAAGAAGAAATATCCAATTCAGGCCTTTGAAGATAATATTTTCTTACCTTTTGAAGGAACAGAGATGCCTATTCCAGTTGGTTATGATGCCTATCTCAGTACGGCTTTTGGTGATTATATGACACCACCGCCGGCAGACAAGCAAGTACCTCACCACGATGCTGTAATCGCTGATATGGATAAGAGCTACACAGAATATAAGGGAGAATATGGTGGATAAGAAGAAAATTCTATTTTTTATGTGGTCCTTCTCTCTAGGTGGAGGTGCAGAAAAAATCCTTTCAACGATTGTTTCAAACTTAGATCCGGAAAAGTATGATATTGACATTCTTGAAATGGAACATTTTGATAAAGGATACGAATCTGTTCCTGAAAATGTAAAAATTTTAAAAGCTTTTCAAGATTATCGCCAACCAAGATGGTTAAGAGCGCTTTTATGGAGATTGAGAATTTATTTTCCGAGACTTACAAGACGTTTACTTGTAAAATATCAATATGATGTAGAGGTTTCCTTTACAATCATGAATCCTCCTCTTTTATTTTCTAAACGAAAAGAAGTGAAGAAGATTTCTTGGATTCATGGAAGTATTGAAGAATTCTTAACAGATAGATCAAAGCGTGAATCTCATAGACGACAATTGGATGCTGCTGATACGATTGTGGGGATTTCAAAGAAAACCAGCAATTCTATCAGAGAAGTTTATACGGAATACTCACAGAAATTGACTACAGTCTATAATGGTTATGATTTTGAAAGTATTTTAGAAAAATCAAAAGAGAAAGTAGCAATAGACATAGCTCCTCAAAGTATCTGTACCATTGGACGTATTGAGGAAAATAAAGGTTCTGACCGAGTAGTAGAAGTTATACGACTTTTGCACCAACAAGGTAAGAAATATCACCTCTACTTTATAGGTGCTGGAGAGATGGAAAGTGAATTGAAAAAAAGAGTGCTAGAATACCAACTTGAAGACTACATTCATTTTTTAGGCTATCAAAAGAACCCTTATCAGTATCTCTCTCATATGAAAGTCCTATTATCCATGTCCAAACAGGAAGGTTTTCCTGGGGTCTATGTTGAGGCCTTGAGTCTAGGGGTTCCCTTTGTATCTACCGAGGTTGGCGGAGCAGAAGAATTATCTCAGGAAGGTCGATTTGGTAAAGTCATTGATAGTAATCAAGAGGCAGCTCAAGCGATTGATAACTACATGACAGGTGTATCAAGCTTTGATGTTAATGAGGCTAGCCAATTTATTCAACAGTTTACAATTGCTAAACAAATTGAACAAGTAGAAAAACTAATAGAGGAGTAGCATGGAAACTGCATTAATTAGTGTCATTGTTCCAGTCTATAATGTGGCGCAATACCTTGAAAAATCAATAGCATCCATTCAGCAACAAACCTATAAAAATCTCGAAATTATTCTTGTTAATGATGGGGCGATAGATGAAAGTGGTCGCTTGTGTGAACAAATTGCTGAGCAAGATGAAAGAGTTTTGGTCTATCACAAAGAAAATGAAGGACTATCTCAAGCTCGAAATGATGGATTGAAGCAAGCCCACGGGGACTATGTTATTTTTATAGATTCGGACGATTATATTCATCCTGAAATGATTGCTAGCTTATATCAACAATTAATCAAAGAAGATGCGGATGTTTCCAGCTGTGGGGTTATGAATGTCTATGCCAATAGTGAGAGTCCGCAAACTGAAAATCAGGATGATTATTTTGTATGTGATACCGAAACATTCCTTAGAGAATATTTAATTGGTGAGAAAATACCTGGTACTATTTGTAACAAACTCATCAAAAAGGAAATTGCAGCACAGTTAACTTTTCCAAAAGGCTTGATTTATGAAGATGCCTACTATCATTTTGATCTCATTAAAGTAGCTAAAAAGTATGTAGTTAATACCAAACCATACTATTACTATTTCCACCGAGGAGACAGTATTACTACCAAACCATATGCGGAAAAAGATTTAGCCTACATTGATATTTATCAAAAATTTTATAATGAAGTGGTTAAAAACTATCCAAGCTTAACAGAAGTAGCTTTCTTTAGACTTGCATATGCGCATTTCTTTATTTTAGATAAGATGCTCTTAGATGATAATTTCAAAGAGTTTAAAGACTATCCAAGAATTTATCGTTATTTGAAAAAACATGCCTTTGCTATTTTCAAAAATACCATTTTTAGAAAAGGAAGACGTATTAGTGCTTTAGCATTATTTGTAAATGTAAGATTGTATAGAATATTATTGTTCAAAAATATTGAGCAGTCGAAAAAAATTAATTAGAAAAGGAGGGCTGAGATGGTTGATGGCAAACGAATGTTGCTAACGGTTACGATTCTAAGCTATATCGTAACCATAATAAGTGGAATCACTTATTTGTTTACCAGTAACAACGTAGGACTTCTGACAACTTTGCTTTTGCTCTTAATTAGCAGTCTGCTACTTTGCTGGAATAATATTAAATACTATTTGATTCACTTTATATTCTTTATCACAATTTTTATATTTTTGGTATCCAGACCCACCATTGATTATTTTAGAGATGGAGCGCTAGATACCTATCAACCAATTGCTTATCGATTTGCTTTCCTAGTTGTCATTGTTTCTATCTTAGGATTGACTATAGGTGGCTTTATAGCGAATTATTATCTTGCTCGAAAAAGCAAGACTCCTGTAAAAGTAGAAAAAACAGTAAATATCAATTATATAAAAAAATTACGTTTTGTTTCATTGAGTGTATTTCTACTCACTTATCCATTTTATTTTCTTAGACTATTTGAGCGCTTGCTATACCGTTTGCAAACTTCTTATTACAATTATTATGCAAATTTTGAAAGTCAATTGCCCTACTTTACCTATATCTTATCGACTTTCACGGTTTATGCCATGTGTGTTTACTTAGCAACCAAACCTAAAAAGTCACATGCGACAATGGTTTTAGTTGCCTATATCGCGGCTAACTTGATTCACTTAGTAATTGGTACCAGAAATCCCTTTATTCTAAGTTTGATTTTTGCCTTTGTTTACTACTTTATGCGTGAACAAACGGAGAAAGGTAAATGGATCGGTTTCAAAGAAAAAATGGCTATTTATCTTGGAACACCTGTTCTCATGCTTGCGATGGGAGCATTAAACTATGTTCGTGATAATGCTCAAGTGTCCCATAGTGGAGTTTTTGATTTATTACTCGATTTCATTTATAAACAAGGAACTAGTTTTGGAGTTTTAGCTAGAGGATTCCTGTACAATAGTAGTCTTCCTTATAGAGACTTCCGAAATTTCACTTTTGGTCCGGTTGTTGACTATTTTGCGAGAGGTAGTATCGGAATCATATTTGGTGCCAAACCATTTGAACATACGACAAATAGTATTGAACTAGCGATTGACAGTAATAGTTATGCCCACAATTTATCTTATCTTGTTCTAAATAAAGAATATTTAAGAGGCCATGGTATTGGAAGTAGTTATATCATGGAATTGTATACTGATTATGGTATGTTGGGACTATTTCTACTAAGTATCTTACTTGGTATGCTCTTTATAGCTATGTTGCAAGTGGCATATCGCTCAAGAACAATCTTATTTGCATTATCTTTGCTAATCTTGAATAATTTATTCTTTATGCCTAGAAGTAGCTTCTCAGAAAGTTTCTTTAATCTTTTTACAATGCAATTCTGGGGAATTGTTCTTATTATCATTTTCGTGGCAAAAATGCTTACAAAAGAAAATCATCACTTAATCAAAAAAGGGGAAATACATGTTTGAACATTATTCTGTAGCTGATTTGTTCGCAAATCTTTATAAAAAACGTAAAGTGAATTTGCTAGCTTTACTAGCCTTATTTGCTCTCATAGCTGTACCATTTACTTTAAAAGCTGTTAAAAGTAAAAATACAGTCAAAGATTCTACTAGCTATTCAACTTATATTACCTATAAGATAACTGCTCCAGAAGAATCATCAAAGACAATTTTAAATCATCAAGTTGGTGGCTATAGTGACTTCTATGCAAAACTAATTGATGGTAATCTCAATGGTGCCTTTCTGTTTAATGATGTTGATTCTGATAAGATGAAAGAAATCGCAAAAGATTTAGATACTACAGAAACAGCATTGAAGAATTCTGCAAGTGACTATTGGACAAAAAAATTAACGATCAATCCATTAATTGATGATGCAGGTGTAACTGTTAAAATTTTAACTCCAAGTAAGGAAGTAAATGATTTCCTTGAGAGTAAATTTGACTCTTTGATTGATAAGTTTAAGTCTACTTTTACAGATGTTAAGATTGAGAAACTTGAAACGGTCAACTCTACAGAATTGACTCCGAATGGAGAAGTTGCTCTTGGATTTAACTTGAAAAATCTTATTTTACGCTTAGTGATTATTGGTGTCCTCTGTGTAGTCTTAGTTATTTTAGCAAATATCCTAGTATATCTCTTTAATCCAACTATCAATCGTGCAGGTGATTTTTCTGCTTATCAAGTAGATTTCGTTTCAACTATCACAACTCTTGAAAATCTTTCTGAACTCCTAAGTTATGTGTGCCAAGGCCAACCATTAGCAATTGTAAGTTCAGATAAGCATATCTTGAATAAATTGAAGTCAGAATACAAGTTGAATCTTGAAGGAGTTCAATTTGTTAATTTGCAGAATATCAAAGAACTTTTAGCATTTGAGAATGTACTTTTCGTAGAAGAATATGGTGTCACTCGCTATAAGAAATTTGAAGAAAGTATGCAAGAAGTGAGAAATCTCAATCGTTCAGTTTTAGGTGTTATCGCTTTTGCGCTCTAAAATCGTTTTACATAAAAATAAAAAGAGGACTGAAAGGTCTTCTTTTTATTCACCATTGAGGGAATAAATAGAATTCTTAGCTGAATAGGCTTTTTAACTAACTTTATGATATAATAAATCGACGAGGTAAATTGAATGAAAAGTATTAAATTAAATGCCCTAGCTTATATGGGTATTCGTGTTTTAAATATCATTTTCCCAATTTTGACGGGTACTTATGTAGCGCGTGTTTTAGATCGTACAGATTATGGTTATTTTAACTCTGTCGATACTATTCTGTCTTTTTTCTTGCCTTTTGCGACCTATGGAGTCTATAATTACGGGCTTCGTGCTATTAGTAATGTAAAAGATAATAAAAAAGAATTAAATAAAGTTTTTTCAAGCCTTTTTTATTTGTGTGTAGCTTGTACGATTTTGACAAGTGTTGTCTATCTGTTCTCCTATCCCTTATTCTTTAATAGTAATCCTGTCATCAAAAAGATCTTTTTGGTAATGGGTGTTCAACTAATTGCTCAAATCTTCTCCATCGAATGGGTCAATGAGGCACTTGAAAATTATAGCTTTTTATTTTATAAAACAGCTTTCATACGTGTTCTCATGTTGGTATCCATCTTCATGTTTGTAAAAAATGAGCATGACATTGTTGTGTATACACTGATTATGAGTCTTTCAACTCTTATCAATTATCTCATTAGTTATTTTTGGATTAAGAGAGATATTCAGTTTGTTAAGGTTTCGTTAGAAGAGTTTAAACCACTTTTCCTACCTTTGACAGCCATGTTGATTTTTGCCAATGCCAATATGTTATTTACCTTCCTTGATCGTCTATTCTTGGTAAAGACGGGTGTTGATGTGAACGTCAGTTACTATACGATGGCACAACGGATTGTAACGGTTATTGCAGGTGTTGTTACGGGTGCGATTGGAGTCAGTGTTCCTCGCTTGAGCTACTATCTAGGTATTGGAAAAAAAGAAGAGTATGTAAATTTGGTAAATCGCGGAAGTCGCATTTTCAACTTCTTCATCATTCCACTTAGTTTTGGTTTGATGATTTTAGGACCTCAAGCAATACTTTTATATGGGAGTGAAAAATATATTGGTGGTGGTATCTTAACATCCCTCTTTGCTTTTCGCACCATTATTCTTGCCCTAGATACGATTTTAGGATCTCAAATTCTCTTTACAAATGGATTTGAAAAAAGAATCACAGTTTATACCTTATTTGCTGGTGGACTGAACCTAGTGCTTGATAGTCTTCTCTACTTTAATAATATTATTACACCAGAGTATTATCTAATTACTACCATGTTATCGGAAAGTTTTCTCCTAATACTTTATGCTATCTTTATTCATAAGAAAAAACTAATTAGTTTAAGACATATCTTCAAATATACTGTACGTTATTCACTTTTCGCATTGACATTTGTTCCTATCTATTTCTTGGTCAATGCTATTTATCCAGTCAAGATGGTTATCAACCTACCTTTTTTGATTAATATGCTGATTATCATGGTCTTATCAGCTCTTAGTTATATTGGTTTACTTGTTTGGACAAAAGATAGTATCTTTTATGAGTTTTTAGGACATTTTGTCTCGCTTAAAAGACGTATAAAAAAATCTTAGGAGGATTAGATGAGAAAATTAAGCATTGAAGAAGCTAAGCAGATCGAGCTTGACATTTTAGCCTATATTGACTCTTTTTGTAAGAAACATGATATTGCCTATTTTATCAATTATGGCACCTTGATTGGAGCTATCCGTCACAAAGGTTTTATTCCTTGGGATGATGATATAGACCTCTCTATGACACGAGATAACTACGAACGCTTTATCCAGTTATTTAATCAAGAGCAGTCTAAGTATAAGATTTTAGCTTTGGAAACTGATGAGCGATACTATAATAATTTTATTAAAGTTGTGGATTCTACAACAAAGATAGTGGATACACGAAATACAAAAACCTATGATTCCGGGATTTTTATTGATATTTTTCCAATGGATTCTTTCAATGATGCTAAAGTTATCGATGTTTGTTATAAATTGGAAAGCTTTAAATTATTGTCCTTTAGTAAGCATAAGAATATTGTTTATGGAGATAGTAAGTTAAAAGACTTGATTCGTTCCTTCTTCTGGTTTCTCCTTCGTCCGATTTCTCCCCGTTATTTCGCGAGTCAAATTGAACAGCAAATTCAAAAGTATAGGGTGAAAGATGGTAAATATATCGCTTTTATTCCTTCCAAGTTTAAGGAAAAAGAAGTCTTTGCCAAAGAAGTATTTGAAGATTTAATTGAAGTCCCTTTTGAACATCTGATGCTTTCAGCACCGAAACAATACGATTCTATTTTGAAGCAGTATTATGGTGATTATATGACTCTGCCACCAAAAGAAAAACAGGTTTATATCCACGAATTTGAAGCCTATAAATTGGAGGATTAAATGCAGTACTTAGAAAAAAATGAGATTAAAGAAATTCAACTAGGTATTTTGGACTATGTTGATGAAATTTGTAAGAAAAATGATATTTCTTATTTCCTCAGCTATGGAACCATGCTGGGAGCTGTTCGCCATAAGGGAATGATTCCCTGGGATGATGATATCGATATCTCACTGTATAGAAAAGACTATGAGCGTCTATTAAAAGCGATTGAGGAGGATAATCATCCTGTTTATCGTGTTCTTTCTTACAATACTTCTTCATGGTATTTCCATAATTTTGCAGCTATTTTAGATACATCAACTGTAATTGAAGATAACGTAAAATATAAGCGCCATGACACTAGTTTGTTCATTGATGTCTTTCCAATCGATCAATTTTCAGATTTAAGTATTGTTGATAAGAGTTATAAATATGTTGCTTTGCGTCAGCTTGCCTATATCAAGAAAGAACGTGCGGTTCACGGAGATAGCAAATTAAAAGATTTCCTTCGCTTGTGTACTTGGTATCCTCTTAGACTTGTTAATCCGAGATACTTCTATAAGAAAATAGATCAATTAGTAAAAAATAGTGTGATAGAAAATCCTGCTTATGAAGGGGCCGTTGGAGTTGGAAAAGAAAAAATGAAAGAAGTCTTTCCGGCAGGAACCTTTGAGGAACTGATTTTGACAGAGTTTGAAGGAAGAATGTTGCCGATTCCGAAAAACTATGATGCCTTTTTAACACAGATGTATGGTGATTATATGACACCGCCCTCAACAGAAATGCAAGAGTGGTATAGCCATAGTATAAAGGCTTATAGAAAATAATCGTCAAAACTTTTAAAAATAGAAAAATAAACAGAATACTCAATTAAATAAAGGGAAGTATAATTTATATGAAAAATTTAAAGATAAAAAATCTAATATTATACAGTTGTCTTCTATATACCTTAGTGATACTATCTTTATCGAAACCTGTTTTTGCTGATACTATTTCTACTGGTGGGGGTAATAGGATTCATTTTATAAATCTGAAATCAAAGTCGGGAAGTGATGCTATTCTCTTAGAAAGCAATGGACATTTTGGTTTAATTGATATGGGTGAAGACTATGATTTTCCAGATGGAAGTAATCCACTTTATCCAGATCGTTGGGGAATTAGTAGGGCAAATGAAGATACAATAGAGGACAGACTTTTCCGTCATTTAAAACAGGTTGGTGTTAAAAAATTAGATTTTGTTTTAGGAACTCATGTTCATAGTGATCATATTGGCACTGCAGATGAAGTTATAAAACGCTACCCTGTTGACAGATTTTATCTCAAAAAATATTCAGACGAACGTATTACAACACAGTGGAGATTGTGGGATAACCTCTATAATTATGATAACGCGGTTAGAACAGCTCTAGAACGTGGCGTAACTCTTGTCCAAGATATTTCTGATCAGGATAGTCGTTTTAAATTGGGTGATATGGATATCCAACTCTACAATTATAAAAATGAGTACGGTCCTGATGGAAAATTAAAAAGAGTCTTTGATGATAATTCTAATTCAATTGTTGCTGTGGTGAAAGTAGCTGGTAAGAAAATCTATCTAGGTGGAGATCTAGATAATGCTGAAGGAGCTGAAGATAGATTAGGTCCTGTAATCGGTAAAGTAGATATGATGAAATGGAATCATCATTATGATGCCACAATTTCAAACACAGTTAACTTTATTGAAAATTTGTCACCTAGTATAGTTGTCCAAACAAGTGGATCAGACATCAATCGTCAATCAACGACTAATTTGCTCCGAGAAAAAAATATACAAATAATCAAAGCTTATAGTGAAACCAAAGATTCGACGGTTTTTGATATCAGCGATAGTGGTTTTTCAAATGTATCAGAATCTTTCCCTGATATTCCTACGGTATCAGAAAAGTGGTATAAGGAAGATGGCTACTGGAAATATCGTCTATCTGATGATGAAATGGCAATTGGGTGGAAAAAAATAGATGGCGTCTACTATTTCTTTAATGGGCAAGGGCAAATGCAGGCTGATAGATGGCTTCATCTGAAAGACTCTAAAGAAAAAATAGATGGAAACTGGTACTATCTAAACAAAGATGGAAGTATGCAGAGGACCGGTTGGTTTATGCATGATGGCTCTTGGTACTATATCACGTGGTCGGGTGCAAGACGCTACAATGAACTAGCTGAAATTGGTGGTCAAAAATATCTCTTTGATAAAGATGGTAAAATGCTGACTGGCTTACAAGTCTTTAATGGCAAGAAGATGCTCTTTGCAAGTAGTGGCGCTCTTCAAACAGAAGGTGGCGCGTCTAGTTGGCAAAAGCAAGGTTCAAGCTGGTATTATTATGATGAAGATGGTATTCGAACAGTTGGTAAAAAGAATATCAACGGCACTACCTATTACTTTAATCAAAATGGTATCATGCAAACTGGTTGGGGCTTAATTGAGGGTCATTGGAACTATTTTGCTAGTTCCGGAGCTATGAAAACTGGCTGGGTCAAGGATAAAGATACTTGGTACTACTTAGATAAAGAAGGTGTCATGCTAACAGGCCTTCAAGAGATTAATGGTTCTCGCTATTATCTCAATGCAAGTGGCGCTATGCAGACAGGTTGGAAATGGCTCAATAACCATTATTACTACTTCGTAAGCAGTGGTGCGATGAAAACAGGTTGGCTCAAGGATAAGGACATCTGGTATTATCTAGATAAAGAAGGTGTCATGTTAACAGGCCTTCAAGAGATTAATGGTTCTCGCTATTATCTCAATGCAAGTGGCGCTATGCAAACTGGTTGGAAATGGCTCAATAACCATTATTACTACTTCGCAAGCAGTGGTGCTATGAAGACAGGTTGGCTCAAAGACAAGGAACTCTGGTACTATCTAGACAAAGAAGGAGTCATGTTAACAGGGCTTCAAGAGATTGATGGTTCCCGTTATTACCTGAACGCAAGCGGTGCTATGCAAACTGGTTGGAAATGGCTTGATAACCATTATTATTACTTCGCAAGCAACGGCGCTATGAAGACAGGTTGGCTCAAAGACAAGGAACTCTGGTACTATCTAGACAAAGAAGGAGTCATGTTAACAGGGTTTCAAGAGATTGATGGTTCCCGTTATTACCTGAACGCAAGCGGTGCTATGC